>NZ_AUBR01000007.1 GCF_000429345.1 Desulfovirgula thermocuniculi DSM 16036
ACGAGCCGGGCGGCGTAATCGGGGTCGATTTTGGCATCGTCAAGCTGGCCGTTTTGTCCAACAACGTGTTTTTTGACGGCCGCCAAATAAGGTGGCGGAAAGAGCGCTGGGCTGAAAGAAGGTCCGCGCTTCAGCGGGCGGGTCGGCTTTCCCGCGTGAAGAGGGAAGCCGGCCGCGAGCGCAGGTGGATGCGCTACATCAACCACTGCCTTTCCAAGCGTATCGTCCAAATAGCGAAGGCCAAAAGCGCGGCCATTGCGCTGGAAAACCTGCTGGGCATCCGGGAACGGGCCAAAGGCTCCAAGAAGTTCAACCGCATGATGTCGGGCTGGAACTTTCGGGAGCTGGCTTCGTTTATCGAGTATAAGGCTGCGCTCGCCGGAGTGCCTGTAATCTACGTCGACCCCAAGGAGACTTCCAAGACCTGTCCGCGGTGCGGGAATGTTTCCCGCTACAACCGGAAAACCCATGCCTGGTTCAAGTGCATCAGGTGCGGCTACCAGTCCGATGCGGACAGGGTTGGGGCATTGAACATTGCCGCCAAAGCGCTCGATGCTCTCGGGGCATGACCCTGGGAGAAAGGGGAGCGTGGCACCCCCAAAGGCCAAGGTGATGATCCGGGTCGTCCGGGGAATGCTGGCTAACCTGCGGTTGATCAGCCGCCATCCCACGACGGGATGCCCCCCTATTCATTGGGGGGAGGATGTCACTAGTCCATTCTATCCCGCACCGCCCAAAAGAGTCAAGGCGGCGCGAGAGAGGGCAATCCCCGGGGGATAAAAAACGCCGGGGGAGGAGCACCGGCGGCGCTCCTCCCCCGGCTGCGGGGAGGAATTGCCGTTATGCCGTCTTGGCCTCCCGCTGCCACGAGGTGCAGGCTTTCTGGCCCAGCCAGCCCCGCACCTGCATGGCCTCCGCCACCCGCCTGATGGCCACCATGTAGGCGGCCACGCGCATGTCGACGTCCCTGTGCTGCCGGTACATATCGTACACTTCCCGGAAGGCCCGCACCATGATGCGCTCCAGGTTGCCGTTGACCTCTTCCTCCGTCCAGTAGTAGCCCGTGTTGTTCTGCACCCACTCAAAGTAAGAGACGGTCACGCCGCCCGCGCTGGCCAGGATGTCGGGAATGACCATTACCTTCTTCTGGCGTAAGATACCGTCGGCCTCCGGCGTGGTGGGGCCGTTGGCCGCCTCGGCCACAATTTTCGCCCTGACCTTCCTGGCCACCTCGGCGGTAATCTGGTTTTCCAGGGCCGCCGGCACCAGGATGTCGCAGTCCATGGTGAGCAGCTCCTGGGAGGTGATGTTCTTTGAACCGGGGAACCCCTTGACGGTGCCCGTCCTGGCCTTAAAGGCGGCCAGCTTCGCGGGATCCATCCCCTGCGGGTCAAAGGCACCGCCCTTGGAGTCCACCACCGCCACTATGCGGCAGCCCATCTCGTGCAGCAGGCGGGCCACGATGCTGCCGGCGTTGCCGAAGCCCTGCACGGCCACCCTCGCGCCTTCCAGGGGAAGGCCCAGCACGCCGGCCATTTCCCTGATCACTATGGCGCAGCCCCTGGCCGTGGCCTCGTGGCGGCCCAGGGAACCGCCCAGGCTTACGGGCTTACCGGTAATGACGCCGAAGGCGTTGTACTGGCGTATCTTGCTGAACTCATCCATCATCCAGGCCATGATCTGGGCGTTGGTGTAGACGTCGGGGGCGGGAATGTCCTTTTCCGGCCCGATCAGCGGCGCAATGGCCTGGATGTAACCGCGGCTCAGGCGCTCCAGCTCGCCGGGGGAAAGCTCCCGGGGATCGCAGGCAATGCCGCCTTTGGCACCGCCGTAGGGAAGCCCCACCACGGCGCACTTAAAGGTCATCCACATGGAAAGGGCCATTACTTCCTCCAGGGTCACCTCGGGGTGGAAGCGCACCCCGCCCTTCAAGGGCCCCGGGGCGTAGTTGTGCTGGGCGCGGTAGCCGGTGAAAACCCTGATGCTCCCGTCGTCCATTTCCACCGGGATGGCCACCGTCAGTACCCTCATGGGTTGCTTGAGGATCTCGTACACGGAAGCAGGCATGTTCAGCTTCTGCGCGGCTGCCTTTATCTGCTCCTGGGCGATTTTAAAGCTGTTCAGTTCTCCCACCGCAGGTTCCTCCTTTACCGGCGGGTCTTCGTTGACCCGCCCCTGCCCGTTGTCCCATGCAAATCTAGTACCAACCCGGCCGCCGGAGCCCCCGGGAGGGGACCCGCAATTTGCAGGGCCCGGCGGGAAACGCACCCCCGCCGGCGCGCGGGATTTCTCATTTTGGGATATCCGCCCTCCTAAAGTGAAACGTGCCGAAGCAAAACAGGGACGGGGGTAAAACGCTCCCGTCCCTGTCGTGGAAAGGTGGCGGGCCCAAACATCAGGCGGATGCCTTCATGGCCTGCGCGGCGGCCAACTCCAGGCCCAGCTCCAGCGCCTGCAGGTTTTGTGCTTCGCTCCCTTTTGGTACCCTGGCCAGCAGGGCCTCCTTTACGGCCTGGGGCGAGACGGCGCCGGTCAGGCCCACCAGAATGCCCAGTGCCAGCGCGTTGGCCACCAGCTCCTTCCCCATCCTTTCCTTGGCCAGGCGGCTGATGGGGAAGGAATAAACCCGTCCCGGGACCGGCGGCAGCCTTTTGACGTAAGTGCTGTCCACCACCACCAGCCCGTTCTTCTTCACCGCGGGCGCATACTTGTCGGCCGCCTCCTGGCTCATCACCAGCACCACATCCGGCACGCCGACCTTGGGGTAATCTATTTCATCGAGGCTGATAATCACCTCGGCCTTGCTGGCTCCGCCCCGCGCCTCCGGGCCGTAGGACTGGGACTGTACGGCATTCTTCCCCTCCCGCACGGCTGCGTCGGCCAGAATTACTCCTGCCAGGATAAGCCCTTGGCCGCCCGATCCGCTGAGCCTGAACTCCCAGGTTCCGGTCATGCTGCCTCATCTCCCCTCGCGGCACCTGCCCCACACCGGGAGGGCCGCCAGTTGTTTTGCCCCTTAAGTGTAGCAAAAACGATGCCAGGAACGCAAAGGCCGCCGAGAGGCAAAAAAGCGGCTAAAAATGCGGGCGGGGAAGAAAACCCCCCGCCCGCTTATCTCATTATGATATAAAAAGCCGTCTTAAACTGCGATGCTATCTGCCGCTCCCGCGGGGCGGGAAAGAGGGAAAGGCCGCTCCCCGCGCCCTCCGTCGCTGGATGAGAAGGCCGGCCAAAAGTAGCACAAAGCCCAGAAGGTCCGTTGCAACTCCCGGCGTAACCACAAGTATGCCGCCGGCAAAGAACAATACCCGCTCGGGTAAGGTAAGGTTGGTTATGAAGTAACCGTTTACCGCTGCCGCCACACCGGTCATCCCCAGAATTGCGGTGGTCACGATCTCTACGAGGTCGAGGGTGGTAGCGTTAATAAGGAGCAAAGAGGGATGATAAACAAACACGTACGGCACCAAGTAGGCGGCAATGGCCAGCTTTGAGGCCTCAACGCCGGTCCGCAGAGGGTTTGCCCTTGCAATTCCCGCACCCACAAAAGCGGCCAGGGCCACAGGGGGCGTCACGTCTGCAATGATACCAAAATAGAAGGCAAACATGTGCGCGGCCAGCGGCGGCACTCCCATCATGAGCAAGGCAGGCGCACAAATAGTGGAGGTAATGACGTAATTTGCCGTGGTGGGCACACCCATGCCCAGGATAAGGGAGGTAATCATGGTAAAGAAAAGGGTCAGGAAAAGCTTGCCGCCGGCCAGATCCACCAGCGCGGAGCCGAGCTTTAGGCCTACGCCCGTTTGCGTGACCACGCCCACGATGATACCCGCGCAGGCGGTAGCGGCAATTACTCCCAGGGCGCTCCTGGCACCCTGCTCCAGTGCCCTGACTACCTCCACTAGACCAATGCGGGTGCTTTTTCTCAAAAGAGAGGCTACTACGGCCAGCACAATGGCGTAAAGGGCGGCCTTCATGGGCGTAAAGCCTTCCACCAGGAGGTAAATTATGGCTACCAGGGGGATCAACAGGTGGCCCCTTTCCCTTACAACCACGGCAAGCCTGGGCAGCTCGTCCCGCCTCAAGCCCCTCAAACCCTGGCGCTTGGCCTCAAAGTGGACCTGGCACCAGACTCCCCAGTAGTACAGCAGGGCCGGGATGATTGCCGCCTGGATTATCTTGAGGTACGGTACGCCAATAAATTCGGCCATGAGGAAGGCGGCTGCACCCATAATGGGAGGCATGAGCTGGCCTCCGGTGGAAGCTGTGGCCTCCACCGCCCCGGCAAATTCCGGGCGGTAGCCAAGCCGCTTCATCATGGGAATGGTGAAGCTTCCGGAACCGGCAGTGTTGGCCACAGAGCTGCCGGAAACCGTCCCTTCTAGCGCCGAAGTTAGCACGGCCACCTTGGCGGGGCCGCCGGAAGCCCAGCCGGCAACGGCGTTGGCCAGGTCAATGAACAGTTGCCCCAGTCCCGTCCTCTCCAGGAAAGCACCGAAGAGGATAAATAAAAAGATGAACGTAGAGGAAACCCCTATGGGTATGCCAAATATTCCTTCGGTAGTAAAAAATTGATGCTGCACGAGGCGGGGCAAGTCGACTCCCCGGTGGGCCAAGGTTCCCGGCACGTAAGGCCCGCTCAGCGCGTAAGCAATGAAGAGCGTGGCCACAATGACTATGGGCCATCCCACCACTCTCCTCGCAGCTTCCAGAACCAGAATGATACCTAAAAGGCCCACAGCGTAATCCACAGGGGTAACCGTTCCTGCCCGCATGATTAGTTGCTGATAGAAAACGTCAATGTAGAGGGGCACGGCGGCTCCCAAAACGGCCAGCAGGGCATCAAGGGGGTGGATCCGGTGCCGCGACCACGATTTACGAGCCGGGTAAAGCAAGTAAATGAGGCAAAGGGCAAAGGCCAGGTGGATTGACCTTTGGAGCATGGCATCCAGCACACCAAAAGCCGCCGTGTACAGCTGAAAAAGGGAAAAGGTAACGGCCACAGCCGCTACCAGCTTCCCGGCAATGCCCGCCAGCTCACGGTAATCGGACTCACGGTCGTACTTCTTGAGTATTTCCTCGTGGCTAACGGCTGCATCCCCTTCCCGCAAGGTAGTGGACATTTGCCCCCCTCCTTAAATATTCAGCCAGCAATCTTACAGGCAACCGCGGGTAGGTTCTTATCTCCCAAAGTCTGCTCTCCCGATCGAGGGAGTCGAGGGCAAAGGCCTTCCCTCCCACCAGGAGGCGGTAGCCGTTGCCCGGCCACGCGTGCAGGTATATAACGGGAGGCATTTCCCTCTCCAGGCCGACAAGTTTCATTTCGCCCCCACCATATTCCCACCTTCCTTCTCCGGACAGAAAAGGGGTACCTGCCCCGAAATCCTGCACGGTAAGGCCCGCAAGAAAGATTTTTCCATTCCGGTAAAGGTAATCCTCCCTGACCGGCGCCCGGTTTACGGAGTGAATATAAGAAAGGGAAAAAGCAACGCCCTCTCTTAAAGGCCAGAGGGCCACCGCCCTCTCCGAGCTTACCACCAGGTACGGGCGTACAACCGGCGCCGAGATCATAAAAGCAAGGGCTAAGAGGCCGGGCAAGGCCGGCAGCAGGCAGAACTTCGCTCTGCGGCACACAAAAATCACCGCCGGGCACAAAGCTACCGGGTACCGCAACAACAGCCGGTACCCGGTAGCCTGGGTGTACTCACCGCCCGCTTTTATTTTTTATTTTTCTTTAAAGAACTTTTCTGCGCCGGGATGCAGCGGTATGGACAAGCCTTCTGTGGCGGAAGCTTTGGAGATCTGCTTGCCTACCGCGTGGGCGCTTTGCAGGCGCTCCAGGTTGGTAAAGATGGCCTTGGTGATGTTGTAGGCTAGATCGCTATCCATTTTGTCCGTCGCCACCAGCATGGCCCTCACGGCCACTGCTGTAACGTCCTTTGCCTGGTTGGGGTAGGTGCCAGCAGGGATGTTTATCCTGGTGTAGAACGGGTATTTCTTTGTTAACTTCTCCACCACCTCATCGCTCAGCGTCAGGAGAACCACCCTGTGCTGGGCGGCAATGTCCTGGATGGCCGCCGTGGGGAAACCGGCGGTCACAAAGGCGGCGTCAACGCTGCCGTCCTTTAGGCCGTTGGCAGCTTCCGCAAAGGAAAGATAGAGGGGCTTGATGTCGTTATAAGTTATACCGTGGGCCTCAAGTATTTGCCTGGCGTTGGCCTCCGTGCCGCTGCCGGAAGCACCTACCGCCACCCGCTTGCCCTTCAAGTCGCCCACATTTTTAATGCCGCTTCGTTCCAGGGTCACGATCTGCACCGTTTCAGGGTAAAGGGTAGCCAGCGCCTTTAGGCCCTCCACCTTTTTGCCCTGGAACATCTCCGTACCGTTGGCAGCGTAGTAAGCAATATCGTTCTGCACGAAGGCCAGGTCCACGCTGCCGTCCTTGAGCATGTTGACGTTGGCCACCGAAGCGCCGGTGCTCTGGGCGCTGGCGCTGACACCGCTAACGTTCTTGTTCAGGATTTCGGCTATCGCCCCGCCCAGGGGGTAATAGGTACCTGCCGTGCCGCCGGTGGCAATGTTAATAAACTTTTTTGCCGCTGGCTTTTGCTCGCCGGGCTGACCCTGGGAAGTAGTTTTATCCTTCCCACCACAGCCGGCTAAAACCAAAAGCGCCACAAGTAAAAGGACAAGTAGCCCCCTGCTTTTTGTGACCACAAAAATCCCTCCCGGTAAGCTTTTGGCCTTTTCAGGTAACTGCCGGCAGTGTGAGGCAATAAAAACTTACCCTCACCACCCCCAAGCCCTAGCGGCTATACGGCTCGATAGTGCGCTCGGTTCAGATCCAGCATGGTGTACAGTCCTGGCGGCAATTCCGCCAGCGCCGGAATGCAGTTGACCACAACGGCCGCCGTGGCCAGGTCCCCGTGGACTCCTCCGGCAACCTCAAAGGTTAGAGGAGGGGTGCCGTTAATGGTAATGCGGTCCAGGGATTCCCCTCCCAGGGTCATGGTAAGATCCAGGCGGATGGCCGCCTCACCATCTTCCCGGTACCCCGTGGCCACCTGGTGCAGGCCGGCTACCCGGCCCGGTAAAACCTCTACCACGCCCCCTACGATAGGCCGATCGGCTATTACAGGGGTAACGCTTTCCTCGATTTTTGCCAGGGACCAGCCCAGGCCGGCAGCCAGCATGGCCACGGATTCTGGTAGCCCGACGTGGCCGATCTTGCCTTCTCTACGCCCTTGTTCGAACTGCTCGGGGGTGAGCCCCACGCCCACTTTAACCTGTAGGGGACCGCGACGGCTGGCCACATCAACCTTTCTCCGCACTTCCAGGGCGCTGACCTCCTGGGCGCACAGGGTTAAGACCAGAGGCAGGAAATCCATAATGAAGCCGGGGTTGACGCCGGTGCCCAGCACCTTCCCACCGCCGCGCCTGGCCGCCTCGGCAAGAGCAGCGGCCTCCTGGGGGTAGCGCAAGTAAGGGTAGCTCAGCTCTTCGCAGGTGGAAATAACGGTGCAGCCCACTTCCAGCAACTCTAGCAACTGGGGAGCCACGGCGGGAAGAAAAGAACCCGTGGCGTGGGTAACCACCGCGCCGCCGCCCGCCGGGAGAACTTCCTGGAAGCTGCCGTACACGGGGACGCCGAGCTTTTCCTCCCAGCCTATCACTTCCCCCAGATCGCGGCCCGCCTTATGGGGGTCACTGTCCACCGCCGCCAGGAACTTGTAGCCGCGCCGCAGGACCACTCGCGCAATGGCGCACCCCACCGGACCTAAACCGTACTGGATTAGCTGCAAGTGCCCATCCTCCTTGTTACAGGTTTTCTATATTCCCCACAAAACGGCCAATATCCTTTTTCACAGAATCTTTTTTTATGACAGGCTCTTCTGCCTGCCGGGTAATTCCAGCCGCGGCGCGAGCCCGTAGCGGGCAATCTTGCGGTAAATGGTGGCCCGGCTGATGCCCAGGGCCTGGGCGGCCTTGGTCTTGCCCTGCTCCGTCCAACCGAAGTGATCCAGGGCCCGCAAGATGGCCTCCTTCTCCAGCTGCTCCAGGGTAACCCACCTCTGACCGCCGGCAAAATCCGGCAGGGCCGGGCGGTGGCCCCCCTCCACCACGGTGCGGGGCAGGCTATCCACGTCAATGTATTCCCCTTCCTCCAGGTTCACGGCGTATTCCACGGCGTTAACCAGTTCCCGCACGTTGCCCGGCCAGCTGTAGCTCAGGCAGGCTTCCACGGCCCGCGGCGTGTATCCCTTGATGTTCTTGCCCAGCAGCTGGTTGTAGTGCCGGCGGTAGTGCTCCAGGAGCAGCCTGATGTCCTCCGGGCGCTCCCGCAAGGGAGGGATGTAAAGGGGGATCACGCTTAACCGGTAGTAAAGGTCGTCCCGGAAGTGGCCCTTTTGCATCATCTCCTCCAGGTTGCTATTGGTGGCGGCAATGATGCGGATGTCCACGGGGATCAGCCGGTTGCCGCCCACCCGTTCCACCTGACGCTCCTGGAGCACGCGCAGGAGCTTGGCCTGCAGATACAGGGACATATTGCCGATCTCGTCTAAAAAGATAGTGCCCTGGTGGGCCAGCTCGAACTTCCCCGGCTTGCCGCCCTTCCTGGCCCCGGTAAAGGCCCCCTCCTCGTAACCGAAAAGCTCGCTCTCCAGCAGGGTTTCGGGAATGGCCCCGCAGTTGATGGCCACGAAGGGCTTATTTTTCCTGGGGCTGGCGGCGTGGATGGCCCGCGCAAAGATCTCCTTGCCCGTACCGCTCTCCCCGGTAATGAGCACGGTGGAGTGGCTGGCGGCAATCTTGGCCGCGCGGGCCTTAAGCTCTTTAATGGCGCGGCTTTCCCCGATAATATCATCAAAAGTAATAATTTTCTGGGCGCTCATGAACTGGTAGGCCAGCTTCTCGGTCTCCTTGAAGTCCCGGAAGGAGGCCACCACCCCTACGGGCTTACCCTCGCTGCCCAGGATGGGCCTGGCGGTGACCAGGAGGTGAAGCCGGCGCCCCCTGGCCTGGACAAAGCATTCCCGCGAGGTAAAGCCACCGGGGTTATCCAGGGCCTTTAAAAGGGGCAGGCCGCTCAGGTGCTCTTCCAGGGGCCGGTGGAGAATTTCTTCCCGGGGTATGTTAAACATGCGCTCGGCGGAAAGGTTGAAGTGGGTGACCAGGCCCTGAGCGTCCACGGCAATAACCCCTTCGTCCACCGCATCCATAACGGCGCTGACCTGCCCGGCCATGACGATCTTTTCGGCCACCGCCTCCGCCTCCAGAGCTTTGGCGGCAATGAGGTCGGCCATGCGCCCGATAAACTCCATCAGGGAGCTGGTGCGGCTGCACAGGGTTTCCTTTTGCTCCTCGCTAAAGGCAATGAGGCTGATGGTCCCGAGAACTGCTCCCTCGGCCACAATGGGGTAAACAATGGAGGCCTTGTAAAAGCACTTGCCCGTTAAGGGGCAGGACATGCAGATGGGGTGGAAGCCGGCCTCCTGGATGAAGACGGGCTGGCTGGTCGTCAGCACGTGCTTGTTGACAAACCCGCGCAGGAGCCGGGTACCCACATCGGTGCGCACCTTCCCCGTGCCGGCCACCCTGATTAGCTCGGGGTCTATTACCTCCACCTCAACGCCCAGGGCGGCGGCGATGGCCTCGGCCACCCGCTGGCAGTCCTCTTTTATGCGGCCTAATTTGTTCATCTGACCCCACCCGCAGTTTACCGTTTATTCCGGCACCACGTATGCGCAAAAGCTGCACCCGCCAACCGCAACCCGGTAGTGGGCCCCGCGGCTCCCCCGCGGGCAAAGCATGTGGGATAAAAGACGTATTTTTTCCCGGTAGCGGGCATAAGCCCGGTGCGCTTCGGCCAGGGAAACGGCGGCAAAGCGCATAAATTCCCCCGGCCTGGCCTGCGCCACCTTCCAGAGGTCGCAGGTAATGACGGTGGCAATCTTGGCGTAGCCGCCGGTGGTCTGGCGGTCCTGCAGCATGATGATGGGTTGCCCGTGCCCGGGAACCTGCACGGCTCCCGGGGGAATGCCGTCGGAAATAATGTCGGGCCCTTTTAAGTGCTCAATTGACGGCCCCTCCAGGCGGTAACCCATGCGGTCGCACTCGGCGGTCACCCGGTAAGCGCTTTCCAGGAAGGTCTTAATACCCCTGGCGGTGAAGTGGTCGTCCTGGGGGCCCAGGACCACCCTCACCACCCACGTCGCCCCGGGCCGCGGGACCCTGTATTCCTCCGGCACGTGCTCCGGGGGGATCCTGCGCCCGGCCAGCCCGCCCAGGGGGACCCGGGGCGTTCCGCCACGCAGCACATCCCCTTCGCCAAGCGCCCTTCCTTCCAGCCCGCCCACGGCGCCGCGCAGGTAGGTGGACTTGCTGCCCATCACCGGCGGCACGTCGATGCCCCCGGCCACGGCCAGGTAGGCCCGGCAGCCGCACCTGGCCCAGCCAAAGGCCAGCACGTCTCCCGGCGCCACCCGCACGGCTTCCCACATGGGCAGCGGCCTGCCGTTTAGCCGCGGGTCCATGTCGGCCCCGGTGACGGCAATCACCCCGCCCTCCAGTATCTTTAGCACGGGGCCCGCCATGGTCAGCTCCAGGGCCGCCTCATCCGGCGGGTTGCCGACCAGCAGGTTGGCCAGCTGGAAGGCAAATTCGTCTGCCGCCCCGGCCACGGGCACCCCGAACTCCTGGTACCCGTGGCGCCCCGCATCCTGCACGGTGGTCAGAATTCCGGGTTTTTCCACCAAAAAGGCGGCCATACTAGCGCTCCTCTCCTGCGGCAGGAAGCGTTTTAACCTCGTAAGCCCCTCTTTCCACCGCCGCCTTTATTTCCGCGTACTCCTGCGGGCCCACGGGAACGAAGCGCACGTAGTTGCCCGCGGCCAGCAAGACCGGCGGCTGGCGGTGGGGGTCGTAAAGTTTTAAGGGCGTGCGGCCGATTATCCTCCACCCGCCGGGGCTATCCACGGGGTAAATGCCCGTCTGCTCGCCGGCAATGCCCACCGATCCGGCGGGAACCAGGCTGCGGGGCTTTTCCAGGCGGGGGGCGGCAATGGCCCGGGGCATGCCGCCCAGGTAGGCAAAGCCGGGGGTAAAGCCCAACATGTAGATGAGGTAATCCACGGAGGAGTGGACCCTGATCACTTCTTCCGGCGCCAGCCGGCAGTGGGCGGCCACATCCGCCAGGTCCGGCCCGTACTCGCCGCCGTAGGCTACGGGGATGAGGTATATCAGGGGGCGGGGGAGCTCCATTTGCCCGAGGTTTGCCGCGAGGCGCGCGATGTGCTCGACCAGCCGCTCGTAGGAAAGCTCCAGGGGGTCGTAATAAACAAGAAGGGAGCGGTAGGTGGGGACGGATTCCCCCAGCCCCGGCAGGCGGTTTTGCCGCAGGGCATAGTGCAGGCTGCGCACGCGGTAGTTTATCTCCGGGTTTATCTCGCTGCCGAACTCCACGAGGAGCGCTCGGTCCCCGGCGGGGAGGAACCTGGGCAAATCATTCATCCCGCACACCTGCCGTCAGCGCAAAGGCCTCACCAGCACGCCGGCGGCCACCAGCGCTTCCTTTAATCGGCGCGCAAATTCCACGGCCCGGGGATTGTCGCCGTGCACGCAAATGCTGTCGGCTTCGATGGCAATCTCCTCGCCGGTGATGGCCCTCACCTTTCCCTCTGTAACCATGCGCACCGCCCGCGGTATGGCCACCTCGGGGTCGTGAATGACCGCCCCCGGCACGCCCCGCGGCACCAGGGTCCCGTCGGCATGATAAGCCCGGTCGGCAAAAACCTCCTGGGCCACCGCCAGGCCCGCCGCCCGCGCCGCCTTGACCATTTCCGACCCGGCCAGGGCTAAAAGCACCAGCCCTTCGTCCACCGCCTTTACGGCCTCCACCACGGCAGCGGCAATGCGCGGGTCCCTGGCGGCGGTATTGTACAGCGCCCCGTGGGGTTTAACGTGCGTCAGCTTGACCCCCGCAGCCCTGGCAAAGGCCATTAGCGCGCCCACCTGGTACATGACGTACGCCTTTACTTCCGCGGGAGAAAGGCTCATGTCCCGCCGGCCAAAGCCCTGCAGGTCGGGATAGCCGGGGTGGGCGCCCACGGCCACCCCGTGCGCCGCCGCCAGGGCCACCGTGCGCTCCATGACCAGCGGGTCGCCGGCATGCAGCCCGCAGGCAATGTTGGCCGAGGTGATGTATTTGATGAGCTCCTCGTCCAGGCCAATGGTGTACGCGCCAAAGCTTTCCCCTATATCGGCGTTTAAGTCCACCGCCTTTTGCGCCGCCATCTCGCCAAGCAACCCCCCGCCTTTACTTTTCCTTTTGGGCCAGCCTGGCTACCAGTTCCTCGTACGTGGCGGTAAATTCCGGCGCCTCGGCCCGGTAAAGCTCCCCGATGACGATCTTGTCCCTGAGTTCCTCCGGGCTCATTTTGGCGGCCTGCTTTACGGTCACCGCGTGGTCCCGCTGCCAGAGGAGCATCTGCAGGCCGTTGCCCAGCTTGTTCCTGCGCCCGTAGGCCGTGGGGCAGGCGGTAATGGCCTCGATGACGCTAAAGCCTTTGTTCCTCGCCCCGGCCACAATGAGGTTTTTCAAGAGCCCGGCGTGGTAGGTGGTGGCCCGCGCCACGTAGGTGGCCCCGGCGCCCCTGGCCAGCTCGGCTATGTCAAAGGCCCTCTCCAAATGGCCGTAAGGCGCCGTGGTGGTTCGCTTTTGCACCGGGGTGAGGGGCGAATACTGGCCCCCGGTCATGCCGTAAATGCTGTTGTTGAAGATGACCGCCGTGAGATCGATGTTGCGCCTGGCGGCGTGGATGAAGTGGTTGCCGCCTATGGCCGTGGCGTCGCCGTCGCCCATGAGCACAAAAACGGTCAGCTCGGGGCGCGCCAGCTTGATGCCCGTGGCAAAGGCCAGGGCCCTCCCGTGGGTGGTGTGCAGGGTGTTGAAGTCCAGGTAACCTGCCGCCCGCGAGGAGCAGCCGATGCCTGAAACCACCACCGTTTTATCCGGGTCACAGCCCAGCTCGTGAATGGCCTTCACCAGGGCCGAGAGCACAATGCCGTTGCCGCAGCCCGGGCACCAGATGTGCGGGAGCCTTTCCTGGCGCAGGCTGGAAACTACCTGGTTAAGCATGTTCCGGCACCTCCCGCAGGGCGGCCAGTATTTCCTCCACGGTGATCAGCTCCCCGCTGACGCGGTGGATTCCTTTTACGGCGGCGCGGCCCCCGACCGCCCGCTCCACCTCCAGCCGTAGCTGACCCAGGTTCATCTCCGCCACCACCACGAGGCGAACCCTCTGCGCCAGCTCCGCCACCTCCCTTTCCGGGAAGGGCCAGATGGTCACCGGGCGCAGGAGCCCGGCGTTAATACCCGCCGCGCGGGCCTCCTTTACCGCACGCCTGGCCGCCCTGGCCACCGCCCCGTAGGCCACCACGGCCACCTCTGCGTCCTCCAGCATGTAGCGCTCCACGCTCAGGATGTCGTCCAGGTGATCGTATATCTTGCGGTGGAGGCGCAAGAGAAGCTCCTCCGCCACCCTGGGGTCGGTGGTGGGGTTCCCCTTTTCGTCGTGCACCAGGCCCGTCACGTGGTAGCGGTAGCCGTCCCCGAAGTTGGCCATGGGCGGCACGCCGTCCTCATCGGGCCGGTAGGGGTAGTAATCTCCCGGAGGCACGCGGGGCTTCTTGCGCTCGACAACCTCCACTTCCTCCGGGGGCGGGAGGACCACCCGCTCGCGCATGTGGCCCACCACCTCGTCCATAAGCAGGATGACCGGGACGCGGTATTTTTCCGCCAGGTTCACCGCCCGCACGGTGAGATCAAAGGCCTCCCGCACCGAGGAAGGGCACAGGGCGATTACCGGGTGATCCCCGTGCGTGCCCCAGCGGGCCTGCATGACGTCCCCCTGGGCCGGGGCGGTGGGGATGCCCGTGCTGGGGCCCCAGCGCTGCACGTTGACAATGACGCAGGGTATTTCGGCCATGGCCGCGTAGCCGATGTTTTCCTGCTTTAAAGAAAAGCCCGGGCCGCTGGTGGCCGTGAGGGCCTTCAGCCCCGCCAGGGAGGCGCCGATCACCGCGGCCATGCTGGCAATCTCGTCTTCCATCTGGATGAACTTACCCCCCACCAGGGGAAGACGTTCGGCCATCAGCTCGGCAATTTCCGTAGAGGGGGTGATGGGGTACCCGGCAAAAAAGCGCACCCCTGCCGCCAGAGCCCCTTCCACCACCGCCTCGTTGCCCTGCATCAGGCGGGCAACGCCTGCCGGACCGCTCATTTTTCTTCCACCTCAACGGAGATGACAAAATCCGGGCAGTGGTCCTCGCAGCGACCGCAGCCTATGCAGGCGGCGGGTTCCGCCACGGTCACCTTCCCGAACTCGTCGAGCTTCAGCACTTCCTTGGGACAGAGGGCCACGCAGATGCCGCAGCCCTTGCACCAGTTCCGCTGCACCTCTAACCTGACCACTTTTGGTGCGGCAGCGCCTGCCATAAATGCTCACCTCGCAGATGCTCTGGTAGCTTTACCCTGTGTCTACGGGTACGCCTCTTGCAAAAGTAATACCAGATGTCATTAAAAATACCGGCATAGCCACGCCCTGCCATCCCGCAAGGCCTCGGAAAAGCAAAGGCGGCACAGCCCCTCCGTTAATTATATCATAATGAGACACACCTGGCCTCTCAAAATGCGACAAAACGGGCTGGCCGCCGCTTGGCGTCTCAAAGTTAGACACTTTTTGTTTTTAAAGTTAAGGCGCCTACGGGACAGGCCAGGGCGCACGCCCCGCAGCCGCTGCACCCCGCCCGGGCCAGCGGCACTTCCCCGAAGGTGGTCACGCGCCGCTCGTAACCGCGCCGGGCAAAGCCCAGGATGCCCGTCCCCTCCCGGCGGCAGGCGCGCACGCAGCGCCCGCAGAGCACGCACTTCCCGGGGTCGTAGCGCACCGCCGGGCTGCTGTTGTCCACCGGCAGGTCCCGCGCGAGCTTTCTATAGCGCACCAGGCGCAGGGGAAGGCGCCGCGCGCGGGCTATTTCCTGCAGCGTGCAGGCGCGGTTCTTTGGGCACCGGGAGCACTCCAGGCGGTGGGCGGAGAGGAGCAACTCAAAGGCGGCGCGCACGAGGCGGTCCACGCGGGGGCTCCTGGTGCGGACCACCAGGCCGTCCCTGGCCGGCTCGGTGCAGGCAGTCACCGGTCGGGGGTAGCCCTCCACCTCCACCCAGCAGAGCCGGCAGGCGGCCGGGGGATCTTCTGCCCCGGGCACGGCGCAGAGGTTGGGGATGTAAATGCCGTTCTCCAGGGCCAGCCAGAGGATGGGGCGGCCCGCCGGCGCCTTAACCTCGCGATCGTCAATGAAAAGGGTGATCTTTTGCACGCTATTTTGCCCCGCCCTTTCTTTCCAGCTCCCGCACCAGCTCCGGCGGCGAAAGCTTGATTACCGCCTTGTACTGGGGCGGGCAGGCTTCCATGCAACTGTTGCACTTCACGCACTTCTGCTGGTCGATGACCTTGAGGCGGTCCTCATTGGTAAAAATAGCCTCTACCGGGCAGCTGCCCACGCAGGCGTCGCAGGACCGCTCGCACTTCTCCGGCAGGATGTAGTAGGCAATGAGGGCCTGGCACATCTTGGCCGGGCAGCGCCGCTCTTTAATGTGGGCCTCGTATTCCTCCCGGAAGTAGCGCAAGGTGGAGAGCACGGGGTTGGGCGCGGTCCTGCCCAAGCCGCAGAGGGAGCCGGCCTGCACATCCTCGGCCAGCTCCAAAAGCAGCTCCAGGTCCTCCGGGCGGCCTTCCCCTCTGGTAATTGACTCTAGTATCTCCAGCATCTGCCTGGTGCCCAGGCGGCACATGGTGCACTTGCCGCAGGATTCCTTCTGGGTAAAGTCCAGGAAGAAGCGGGCCACTTCCACCATGCAGTCGTCCTCGTCCAGTACCACCATGCCCCCGGAGCCCATCATGGCCCCGGCCTGCGCCAGGGAATCAAAGTCCACGGGCAGGTCCAGGCAGGAAACGGGCAGGCAACCCCCCGAGGGCCCGCCAATTTGCACGGCCTTAAAGGCCTTGCCCTTGGGAACGCCGCTGCCCACCCCAAAGATGAGCTGCCGCAGCGTGGTGCCCATGGGCACCTCCACCAGGCCGGTGTTGACTACCTTGCCCGCCAGGGCAAAAACGGCCGTGCCCGGGCTCTGCGGGGTGCCGATGCCCCTGAACCAGGCGGCGCCCCGCTCCACGATGAGGGGCACGTAGGCCAGCGTTTTTACGTTGTTGATGACCGTGGGCCTGCCCCACAGTCCTTTTTCCGCCGGGTAAGGCGGGCGGTGGCGCGGCAGGCCGGGCCGCCCCTCCATGGAGGCAATGAGGGCCGTCTCCTCGCCGCACACAAAGGCACCGGACCCCTGGAACACCTCCACCTCAAAGTCAAAGCCGCTGCCCAGGATGTCGGGGCCCAGGAGGCCGGCGGCGCGGGCGTCCCGCACGGCGGCCTTCACCCTCTCCACGGCCAGGGGGTATTCGGCCCGCACGTAAAAGAAGCCGCGCCGCGCGCCCACGGCATAGGCGGCAATGGCCAGCCCCTCTAAAACCTGGTGGGGGTTCGACTCCAGGATGGTGCGGTCCATGAAGGCGCCCGGGTCGCCCTCGTCGGCGTTGCAGATGACGTACTTCTCTTCACCGGGCGCCAGCCGGCACGC
This sequence comes from Desulfovirgula thermocuniculi DSM 16036, assembly GCF_000429345.1. Classification (GTDB taxonomy): domain Bacteria; phylum Bacillota; class Desulfotomaculia; order Desulfotomaculales; family Desulfovirgulaceae; genus Desulfovirgula; species Desulfovirgula thermocuniculi. The sequence continues at coordinate 16,691 of NZ_AUBR01000007.1, forward strand.
TTCCCACTTTTTGCCGGTGGGAAAGCCGGCTCCCCCGCGCCCCCTTAAGCCGGAGGCCTTTATCTCCGCCACCACTTCCTCCGGGGAAAGGGAAAGGGCCTTGACCAGGGCCCCGTAGCCGCCCAGGGCCAGGTAATGGTTGATGTCCTGCGGGTCGATGAGCCCGCACTTTTCCAAAAGGACGGCCCGCTCTACCTGGCCCCGGGGGAAATCGCTAAAAGCGGGCACCAGTTCGTTGGGCTCCAGGGCGGCCAGGGCAAACTCCAGGCAGGGGTCGTCCCCGCCCAGGAAATCCTGCACCAGGCGCCTGGCTATCCCTTCCGTCACGTAGCCGTAGCAAATTGACGGGAAGCCGGGCTTGGCAATCACCACCAGGGGCTCGGCATAGCAGTGGCCCATGCAGCCCACTTCCACCACCCTGGCATCCAGCCCCTGCTTTCTTATTTCCTCTTCCAGCACCTTTAACACTTCCAGCGCTCCTGCCGCCCGCCCGCAGGTGGCCGCGCCCACCAGCACCAAGGGCCCTTTCCGCAGGGCTTCCCAGGCTTCACGGGCCCGGCGCTTTAGCGCGGCAAACTTCTGCTGTAGCGGAGAGTTACTGTCCCTCAATTGACCTCGCCTTCCTCCTGCCGCCCTTTTTTAACCTTCACGCCGAAAGAAAAGAGCAGGCCGTCCACGCGCGTGGGGGTAACCCTGCCGTGCACTTCGTCGTTAATTACCGTCACGGGGGCCATGCTGCAGCACCCCACGCAGGCCACTCTTTCCAGGCTGAACTCCCGGTCCGGTGTAACTCCCCCCACCTCAATGCCCAGGCGGCGCTTCCAGCAGTCCAGGATGACGGTGCCCCCTTTCATGTGGCAGGCCGTACCCAGGCACACTTTAATTTGCCGCCTGCCGGGGGGAGTGAGGCGGAACTGGTTGTAAAAGGTAACCACCCCGTAGACGTCCACGGGGGGTATGCCCAGCTGCCCGGCCACCTCTTCCATGGCCTCCAGCGGCACGTAGCCCAGTTTTTCCTGAATTTTCTGCAGGATGGGCACGAGGCTGCCCCTCGACCGGGGAAACCCCCGCACGGCGCTCCCGGCCGCCTCGCGGGCCGCCCTCTTTTCCTCTTCCGTGAGCAGCACCATAGAAAACGCAACCTCTCCCGCCCGCAAATTTTTAACCTACCATAACATACCCCGGGTGGTATAGTCAAGAAGCAAAAATTACTCCCCCATGGGGGGAGTTCTCTCGTCAGCCGGTTAACTGTCCAGATTGCGCCTTTCCAGGTACTTTTCCAGCTTGCGCTTAACCCTCTGCAGGGCGTTGTCAATGGACTTTACATGGCGTTTCAGGTCCTCGGCAATTTCCTGGTAGGACTTTCCTTCCAGGTAGGACATGAGCACCTTCCATTCCAGGGAGCTTAAGATCTCGCCCATCTTTTCCTCTATATCGTAAAACTCCTCCCGGCTGATGATGAGCTCTTCCGGGTCGGTTATCCTGGCGCCGGAAATGACGTCCATCAGGGTGCGGTCGGAGTCCTCGTCGTAAATGGGCTTGTTGAGGGAAACGTAAGAGTTGAGGGGTATGTGCTTCTGGCGGGTGGCCGTTTTCACCGCCGTGATGATCTGGCGGGTGATGCACAGCTCGGCAAAGGCCCTGAAGGAGGAGAGCTTGTCCAGCCTGAAATCGCGTATGGCCTTGTAGAGCCCGATCATCCCTTCCTGGATGATGTCTTCCCGGTCTGCGCCGATGAGGAAGTATGAGCGTGCCTTGGCCCGCACGAAATTCTTGTACTTGTTGATTAAATACTCCAGGGCCGCCTCATCACCCTCCCGAGCGTACTCCACCACCTCTTCGTCTTCCATCAGGTGGTAGCAGGGCACACAGTCCTTCTGGGCGCTCAGGCTCACACTTTTCCCCCCCGCATGGCATAAGAAGAAAAAAAGAAGAGCCTTACCCCGCCTGCAGAGCCCGGTTATGCTCGCTTCCCGGCCTTTCTTTTCCGCGAACGGAGCAAGGGCATCTCCTCACCAATACCCCTCTTTTAAATGCAGCCTCTCATATTATAGATCCGCACCAGACAAACCGTCAATGACCATCTTTGCGCCAGCGTTCAAAAATATTCTTAATTGTCTCTTCCAGGCGGTTTTCCAGGTAGCCGTCGGCCGGGCGGCCGGTGGTGTAAAAGCGGCGCCCCTCCAGGGCGGCCCGCTGCACCTTTTCCCGCAGCTCCCTGGCCGTCAGGCGGTAAGCACCCCGGCCCAGGATGACCCGCTGCTCCATCCCGTCACCGGTGGCCACGTAGACCACCCCCCGCCGGGCCAGCTCTCCGGCCAGCTGCTCGATTACCTCATCGGCGGTAACGCCGCCGGGCGTGTAGATGACCTCCACCCCGCCCGCGTCCTCGGCATGGCCCCTGCCCTTCAGGCGGTGGGCGTCGAAAACCACCACCACATGCTCGCCGCTCAGGGCGGCATAATTCACCAGTATGTCCACCAGCCGGGCCCGGGCGTGCTCCATGCTGGTGCGGTAGATCCTTTCCAGCTCCGGCCAGGCATGAATGATGTTGTAGCCGTCAACGATGAGGTATTCCTCCATGGGCCTGTCTCCTCTGCCGCAGCACCTCGTAGGCCAGCAGGGCCGCCGCCACCGAGGCGTTGAGGGAAGTTACCTGCCCCCGCATGGGCAGGCTGACCAGCTGGTCACACCTCTCGCGCACCACCTTCCCCAGGCCCCTGTCCTCCCCCCCGATGACCAGGGCAATGGGCCCGGTCAGGCGCGCGTCCCAGTAAACACAGGGAGCCGTGCTTTCGGCCCCCACCACCCAGATACCCCGCTCCTTCAAGTAATCGATGGTGCGGGCCATGTTGCCCACGCGGGCCACCCGCACATGCTCCAGGGCCCCCGCCGCCGCCTTGGCCACCGCCGGGGTGAGGGCGCAGGAGCGGCGGCGGGGGATGATTACCCCGTGAACCCCCGCCGCATCTGCCGTGCGCAAAACGGCCCCCAGGTTGCGGGGGTCGGTCACCTCATGGAGCAGGATGAGGAAGGGCTCCTCGCCGCCGGCAGCCGCGAGGATCTCCTCCACCGAAGCGTAGCCCTTGGGAGCGGCCAGCGCCACCACCCCCTGGTGGGGGATGCCCCCCACCAGGTCGTCCAGCCACGCCCTCTCCACCTGCTGCACCGGCACGCCCTTTTCCCTGGCCAGCCGCAGGATCTCGGCCACGCCGGCCCCCTTTATCCCCCCGGCCACCAGGAGTTTGTTTAGGGGGCGATTGCTCAAGAGGGCTTCTTTTACCGCATGGCGCCCGGCAACATACTCCTTATCCTCCACCCCGCACTTCCTCCCGCCAGGACCGGCCGGCTACGCCCGCCGCCAGCGGGGGCCGGCAGGCGTGTCCTCCAGGATGATGCCCAGCTCCTTCAAGCGGTCCCGGATGCGGTCGGCGGTGGCCCAGTCCTTTTTTGCGCGGGCTTCCTGGCGCACTTCCAGCAAAAGCTCGAGCAGCGCCTCGGCCAGCCCCCCGCCCTCCTCGCGCCGCTCCTCCAGCCGCATCCGCCCGGTTGCCTCGTCCACGGCAAAGATGCCCAGCACGCCGTTAAACTCCGCGGCCAGGTCCAGGGCCTTTTCCAGGGCCTCCCGGCAAACCGAGCGCTCCCCGGCGGCGTGCAGGTAGGTGTTTGCCTCGCGGGCCAGCTCGAACCACATGCTGATGGCCAGGGCGGTATTGAAGTCGTCGTCCATGGCGGCCACAAAGCCGCGCCGGCACCTCTCCAGCGCCGCCAGGAACTCCTCGTCGGCAACGCCCTTACCTTCCCGCCGGGGGCGGGACAGCGCCTCCTGTAAGAGGCGCAGGCTGTTCTTGATGCGCTCTACAGACCTCCTGGCGGCGTCCATCTTTTCGTCGTCGAAGTCCAGCGGGCTGCGGTAGTGGGTGGAGAGGAGGAAAAAGCGCACCGCCTCCGGCGGGTACTTGGCCAGGATCTCTCTGACCAGAAAGAAATTGCCCAGGGACTTAGACATTTTTTCCTGGTTGACGGTGATGAAGCCGTTATGCATCCAGTAGCGCACGAAGGTTTCGCCGGTGGCCGCCTCGGCCTGGGCAATCTCGTTTTCGTGGTGGGGGAAGATTAAATCGCTGCCCCCGCCGTGGATGTCAAAGCCGCTCCCCAGGTACTTTAAGGACATGGCGGAGCACTCGATGTGCCAGCCGGGCCGCCCCCTGCCCCAGGGGCTGTCCCAGGAAGGCTCCCCCGGCTTGGCCGCCTTCCACAACGCAAAGTCCATGGGGTGCTTTTTGCGGGGGTCTACCTCCACCCGCGCGCCGGCCTGCATCTCCTCCAGGCTGCGCCCGGAAAGCTTGCCGTACGCGGGGTAGGCGCCGATGTCAAAGTAAACGTCCCCTTCCACCACATAAGCGGCCCCCCTGTCCAGGATCCTGCGGATGAGCTCGATGATGTCCGGGATGTGCGCGGTGACCCGCGGGTGAACGTCGGCCCGCCGCACGTGCAAGGCATCGGCGTCGCGGAAGTATTCCTCTACGTACTTTTCGGCCAGGGCCAGGGGGTCGCAGCCCTCCTCCCGGGCGCGGTTGATGATTTTATCGTCCACGTCGGTAAAGTTCTGCACGTATTTTACGCGGAAGCCCCTGTACTCCAGGTAGCGGCGCACGGTATCGAAAAAAACGATGGGGCGGGCGTTGCCGAGGTGGATGAAGTTGTAGGTGGTGGGCCCGCAAACGTACATATAGACGCGCCCCGGCTCGCGGGGCACGAATTTTTCCTTGCGCTTGCTCAAGGTGTTGTATATTTCCATGTCGCACCTTCCTCCCGGGTATCGCCCCGGCCTGCCGCCGCCCGGACCGGAGACTTCCCGCCTCCCGCCGGAGCGGCGGGCGCGCTTTGGGCCGGGGCAACGGCGGCCACCCTTTCCTCCAGCTCCGCCAGGCGCTTTTCCAGTCCTTCTATTTTCTGCACCAGGGAGTTTATGGCTTCCGCCACCGGGTCGGGGAGCAGGTCGTGCCGCAGGTCGATTTCCGGCGCGCTGGCGGGGGCCACGCGCCTGCCGTCCCGCACGACCACCTTCCCCGGCACGCCCACCACCGTGCTGTTGGGGGGCACGTCCTTGAGCACCACCGAGCCGGCGCCGATCTTGGAGTTGTCCCCGACGGTGATGGCGCCCAGCACCTTTGCCCCCGCGCTGATGACCACGTTGTTGCCGATGGTGGGGTGGCGCTTGCCCTTTTCCTTCCCCGTGCCCCCCAGGGTCACCCCCTGGTAAATGGTCACGTTGTCGCCAATTTCGGTGGTTTCCCCGATGACCACGCCGGCCCCGTGGTCGATGAAGAAGCCCTGCCCGATCTTGGCGCCGGGGTGGATTTCAATCTGCGTCAAAAAGCGGCTGATGTGCGAAATCAGCCTAGCCACCGTGTAAAGGCGCCGGCGGTAAAACCAGTGGGCAACCCGGTGCATGATGATGGCGTGCAGGCCGGGGTAGCAGAGCAACACCTCCAGGAGGCTCTTGGCTGCCGGGTCCCGCTCAAAAATGACCTGGATATCGCGTTTAATTTGCTTTAGCATGGCCTTCCCTCCATGCCAGCGCCCTCTGCAGGCGGGAAATAACCTTTTCCTTGCCCAAAAGGGAAATTACCAGGTGCAGTTCCGGGCCCTGGGTGCGCCCGGTAAGGGCCACGCGCACGGGCAGGTAGGCCCTGCGGGGAGCCAGACCCGCCTCCTTGGGCAGCTTTTTAAGCACGGCGGCCACGGCGGCCTCATCGTCCAGGCTTTCTGCCCCTTTCACCTTTTCCGCCAGCACGGCGAGCACCCTGCCCGCCTCCTCCCAGGCCAGAACCTCCCGCGCCTCCTCGTCTTCCGGCTCCACTTCCGCCGCAAAGAATACCCTGGCGTGCTCAACAGCTTCCGCCAGGGTGGTCAGGTACTCCCGCACCACCCCCATCAGCCGCACAAGCCAGCGGAACTGCTCGGGGGTTACCTCGCCCGCCACCAGGCCGGCCCTTTGCAGGAAGGGAAGGGCCAGCTCCGTTACCCGCTCCAGCGGGCTGTGGCGGATGTAGTGGGCATTCAGCCAGTTCAGCTTGTTTAGGTCAAAAACGGCCGGGCTCTTGGACACCCTCTCCAGGGAAAACTCCCTCACCAGCTCCTCCACGGTGAAGATCTCCTGCTCCCCGCCGGGCGACCATCCCAGGAGGGCCAGGAAGTTGACCACCGCCTCGGGCAGGTAGCCCATCTCCCGGTACTGGTCGATGGAGGTGGCCCCGTGCCGCTTGCTCATCTTGGCGCGGTCCTCGCCCAGGATCAGCGAGATGTGGGCAAACTCGGGCACCGGCCAGCCAAGGGCCCTGTACAGGAGCACCTGGCGGGGGGTGTTGGAGAGGTGCTCCTCCGCCCGGATGACGTGGGTAACCCCCATCAGGTAATCGTCCACCACCACGGCAAAGTTGTACGTGGGGATGCCGTCCGACTTCATGATGATGAAATCGCCGATGCCGGTGGAATCAAAGGGCACCGGCCCGCGCACCAGGTCGCGCACCAGGATGGTTTCCCCGGGGGTGACGGCAAAGCGCAGCGCCGGGCGGCGCCCCTCCTCCTCCAGGCGCCGCCTCTCCTCCGGGGAGAGGCGCCGGCAACGCCCGCCGTAGCGGGGCATCTCCCCGCGGGAGAGAAATTCCTCCCTCTCCCTGGCCAGCTCCTCCTCGGTACAGTAGCAGGGGTAGGCCAGCCCGGCCTGTTCCAACTGCGCGGCGTAGCGGCGGTATATCTCCAGGCGCTCCGTCTGCCGGTAGGGCCCGTGGGGGCCGCCCACGTCCACCCCCTCATCCCAGTCGAGGCCCAACCAGCGCAGGGCGCGCAGGATATTTTCTTCGGACTCCCGGCTGGAGCGCTCAAGGTCCGTATCCTCAATGCGCAGGATGAAGGTCCCGCCGTTTTTGCGGGCAAAAAGCCAGTTAAAAAGCGCCGAACGCGCTCCACCAATGTGCAGGGGACCGGTGGGGCTGGGAGCAAAACGCACTCTTACGCCGGACAAAAAAGGCCCTCCTCCGCAAACCAGAATTTTGCCGCTCTTAAGCTTGTCCCATATTATACACCCGCCGGCTCAAAGAGACAACTTTCCAGGGGCTTTTTCACCCCCGACCGGCGGCCAATCTTTCCGCCGCACCCTTATGGCATTTTTTGTCTCCGGTAAGGTATAATATGAGGTGAAAGGGAGTGTCGCGACAGTGATTGTAGGGCTAACCGGCGGCATTGCCACCGGCAAAAGCACGGTGGCGCGCATGTTCGGCGAGCTGGGAGCACACGTCATCGACTTTGATGCCCTGGCCCGCCAGGCGGTAGAACCCGGCAAGCCGGCCTGGCAGGAGATTGTCGACTGCTTCGGCGCGGGGATTTTAAACCCCGACCGGACCATCAACCGCCAAAAGCTGGGGCGCCTGGTTTTCGACGACCCGGAGAAGCTGCAGAAATTAAACCAGATCGTCCACCCCCGGGTATTCGCGATGGACCGGCAGGTTACGGAGGAAATAAGGCAGAAGGACCCCCGCGCCATCATCGTCAAGGAGATCCCCCTCCTCCTGGAGGCGGGCGCGGCCCGCGGGGTGGACAAGGTGGTGGTGGTCTACGCCTCCCCGGAGGAACAGCTCAAAAGGCTCCTTTCGCGGGGCCTAACGAGCGAGGAGGCCCTCAAAAGAATGAGGGCCCAGGCTCCCCTGGACCAGAAAGTGCGGCTGGCCGATTACGTGATATACAACGAGGGCAGCATGGAGGAAACCCGGCGGCAGGTAGAAGAGGTTTACGCGGAGCTGTTAAAGCTGGCCTCCTCTCGGTAGCCCAGCGCCGCCACGGCGTAGGCCGCCATGCCTTCGCCCCTCCCGGCAAAGCCGAGGCCCTCGGTGGTGGTGGCCTTGACGTTGACCCGCGCGGCATCCACCCCCAGGGCCCGCGCGATGTTGTGCTCCATGGCGGGGATGTAGCCCGCCAGGCGGGGGGCCTGGGCAACCAGCGTGGCGTCGATGTTCTGCACCCGGAAGCCCTTTTGGGACAGCATCTGCCCCACCTGCTCCAGCAGCCAAAGGCTGCTCGCACCGGCATAGTGGGGATCGGTGTCCGGAAAGTGGCGGCCAATGTCCCCCAGGCCTGCCGCCCCCAGAAGGGCGTCCATGACGGCGTGCAGGAGCACGTCGGCATCCGAGTGGCCCTCCAGGCCCAGGGGAAAGGGCACGGTCACGCCGCCCAGGACCAGGGGCCGGCCTGCCACCAGCCGGTGCACGTCATAGCCAAAGCCAAAGCGCACGGGCATCACCCCCCCCACCAGCGCCAGGGCGGCCTCGTAGTCTTCCGGGAAGGTGATCTTGAGGTTGCGGTAGGACCCGCGGACCAGCCTGACCGGGTGCCCCAGGGCCTCCACCAGGGCGGCGTCGTCCGTGGCCGCCAGGCCCAGCTCCCTTGCCCGGCGGTGCGCCTCCAGGAGCAGCGCAAAGCGGAAGGCCTGGGGGGTCTGGGCCAGCCAGAGCCGCTCCCGGGGGAGGGTACGGGCCACAAAGCCGTCGCCGTCCGCCTCCTTCACCGTGTCCCTCACCGGCACGGCAAGGGTGGCCGCCCCCCAGTGATTTGCCTCTGCCAGCACCGCCTCCACGAGCTCCGGCTCCAGGAGCGGCCTGGCCCCGTCATGCACGATCACCATCCCCGTCCGGGGGGAGAGGGCCAGGAGGCCGGCCAGCACGGACTCCTGCCTGCTCTCCCCCCCGGGAACCACGGCCACCACTTTCCGGCAGCCCCACTCCCCGCGGGCCAGGACCGCCACGCGCCCGGTTTCCCCGGGCGGGGCCACCACCACGCATTCCTCCACGGAGGGAGCCGCTTCAAAGGCCAGGAGGCTGCGGGCCAGCACAGGCAGGCCCCCCAGAGGCAGGAATTGCTTGTTTACCCCGCCCATGCGCGCCGCCCTGCCTGCGGCCACAATCACGGCAGCGACTTTGCCCAAGGACGCTCTCCCTGCCCCTCTTCATGGCGCTGCTCCTGACGGGGCCGGGCAAAAATCATGCGCCCGGCGGCGGTCTGCAGCACGCTGGTCACCAGCACGTTGATGGTCTGGCCTATGTATTTTTTGCCCCCCTCTACCACGATCATGGTCCCGTCGTCCAGGTAGCCCACGCCCTGGCCCGCCTCCTTGCCGTCCCGCAGCACCTGCACGGTCATCTCCTCCCCCGGCAGCACTACGGGCTTGATGGCGTTGGCCAGCTCGTTGATGTTCAGCACCTTCACCCCGTGGAGCTCGGCCACCTTGTTCAGGTTATAGTCGTTGGTCATGATCTTTGCCCCCAGCCGCTGGGCCATCTTCACCAGCTTGGTGTCCACCTCGCCGGCGTTCTCCAAGCCCTTCACGTTGTCCACTATTTGCACCTTTGAGGGATGGCTCTTGCGCATCTGGTTTAAAATGTCCAGGCCGCGGCGCCCGCGGTTGCGCTTTAAGACGTCCGGCGAGTCGGCTATGTGGCGCAGCTCCTCCAGCACAAAACCCGGCACCACCAGGGTTCCCTCAATGAAGCCGCTCTCCACAAGGTCGGCAATGCGCCCGTCAATGATCACGCTGGTGTCCAGGATCTTCAGGTTGGACTGGCGGTTTTCTCCCCGCCAGGACTTGTCCTTCCCAAAGCGGGGGAGGCTGCCGAACAGCCCCACAACCTCTTCGCGCTTTTTGAGGGCCACGCTCATGCCCAGGTAGCCCAGCAGCAGCGAGACGAGCACCCAGATGATCTTACCCAGAAAACCCAGCACGGAAAAGACGGAACCGAGCAAATTAGCAATGATGAGTCCCATAATTAACCCGGCCGAACCCGCCAGCAGGTCCTGGACGGGCGTCTTGAAAAGGCGCTGCTCGAGAAAAGAGGTTACCCACAGCGCCCCCCGGATAATAGGGGTTGCCAGGAGCAGGCCCAGGATCAGCCCCACGAGGGTCCCCAGGGCCAGGACGCCTACTTTCAGCTGGGGCAGTCCGGCGGGCAGGACGAGGAGGTTTTTTTCCAGGAGCACGAAAACGGCATAAAATCCCATGGCGGCAAAAAGGGCCAGCAGCAGAAAAAAAATAACGCGCCTTATCATTCTTCACCACCTTTCCCCCAGGGAAAGTGTAAACTCCGGGTAACTATAATTATAGTACCACCAAGTAGCCACTTCAACTAAAAACTGGAGGACATTTTCCGGCAGAAAACAAAAAATACACGCCAGGCACACCGACGTGTAAAATCAAGCGAAGGCGCTGTCTACCAGTGACTGAACTTTTTCCTCGCCCATTTCCGTGGCCAGGGCCAGCTCGCTGATGAGTATCTGCCGGGCGTTTTCCAGCATCCTCTTCTCGCCCGAGGAAAGGCCCCGCTCCTTTTCCCGCTTCGTCAGGTTGCGCACCACCTCGGCCACCTTGTATATGTCGCCGCTGCGCATCTTCTCCAGGTTGGCGCGGTAGCGCCGGTTCCAGTTGGAAGACATGGCCGTGCTCTTACCTTTTAAAACGCTGAGCACCTTGGGCACGCTGGCGCGATCGATTACCTCCCGCAGCCCTATCTCACGGCAGTTGTTAATGGGGATCATTACCTTCATATCCCCCACGGGAAAGCGCAAAACATAATACTGCTTCTTTTCCCCCAGCACTTCTTTTTCTTCAATGGCCTCGATGATGCCCGCCCCGTGCATGGGATAGACGACCTTATCGCCAACTTTAAACAACGCCGGACCCCCTTAAAAATAAAATAAACCTCGTTCACAAAGGGTCGCTTAAATTATAACACAAAGGGCCACCTTCTGTCAACAAAAGTGTATTTTAGCACGTTCCGTTTTCCTCTGTCAACGATAAATTTGCCGTCAGATTACCAGCCCGGTTTGACAGGACAAGTTGCCGGTAGGTATAATTAGCTAAAAAGACCCACCTCTTACAAAAAAGGAGTGGTACCGGCTTGTTTAAAGAAGCGGTTTACGATGGTTTCCAGCGAACCGTTTCCGAAACCCTCCTTTTCAACCGCAGCGTGCTGGAAGTCCTGGCCAAAACCCATGAAGCCACCGCGCGCCTGAACAGGGCCGTGATTAAAAGCGTGACCGGCTGCGGCTGCCTGAAGATCAGCGCCGGCAAGAAGGAAATCCCGCCCGGGGCTACCCTGGCCGACCTGCGCCAGTTGCTGGGCTCTCATCTGGAAGGCGAAATCTGCGAGGACTGCCGGGAGGTTGTGGAAAGCGCCATCGGGCGTTCCCTTTTTTACCTGGCTGCCCTCTGTAACCTGTTGAACCTGAGCCTGAAAGACATCATGGAAAAAGAGCAAAAATACATGCGCATCCTGGGCATATACAACCTGGCTTAAGGGCGCTTCTAGGCCCTCTTATTGAGATAACCCTCCTGGACAAGCTGCTCGCGGTACCTGGCCAGGCCTTCCTTAATGGAGCGGGCCCGCACCTCTCCGATGCCCTCCACCGCATCAAGCTCTTCAATGCTGGCCTCCAGGATTCGCTTCAGCGAGCCGAACTGCTTGACCATGTTCTCGATCACGGGAAGCGGCAGGCGGGGGATCTTGTCCAGGATACGGTAGCCCCGCGGGGAGACACCCTGCTCCAGCACGCTGGCATTGCCCGGATAACCCAGCGCCCGGGCAATTAAGGTGAGGTCCAGCAGGTCCTCGGCAGGCCAGCTGCCGATCATGGCCAGGATGCTGGACGGCAGCTTATCCTGCGCCACGGCATAATCGCGGATGACCAGCAACCCCTCATGCTCCACCCCGGCCACCAGCTCCTCCAGCTGCATGGTGACCAGCCGGCCCTCCACGCCCAGCTCGCATATGTACTTCTCTATTTCCCTGACCACCCGCAGGACCATCTCCACCCTCTGGATGCAGCGGGTAACATCAAAGAGGGTTACCGCTTCTTCAAATTCCAGTACGCTCAGCTCGTTAACCACCCGGTCCAGCACCGAACGGTACTTTTCCAGGGTCTGAATGGCCTGGTTGGCCTTGGCCAGGACGACTCCCACGTCACGTAGCACATACTTCAAGTTTCCCTTGTAAAGGGTAATTACGTTGCGTCGCTGGGAAATGGAAATGACCAGCGCACCGGTCTGCTTGGCCACGCGCTCGGCGGTGCGGTGCCTTATGCCCGTCTCGTTGGAGGGAATGCTCAGGTTAGGCACCAGCTGGGTGTTGGCGGCCAATATGCGTTTGGCGTCGGAGCTTAAAATAATAGCCCCGTCCATTTTGGCCAGCTCGTAAAGGTTGGCGGGGGTAAACTCGGCATTGATGGCAAATCCACCTTCGGCTATTTCCATAACCTCGGGAGAATCCCCAATGACTATTAACGCCCCGGTCTTGGCCCGCAGGATGTTTTCCAGGCCCTCCCGCAGCGGGGTGCCTGGAGCCACCGTGCGCAGCACCTGCAGCAACTCATCCCCACGCTCTTCCTTCAAAAGGCTTCACCCCTCCACACTACTCCAAGGCCAGGTCTATGGCTTCGGCCAGGGTATCCGCGCCCAGAACGGTGATGGAGCCTAGCCGGGCGGCGTCCAGCTCCTCGCAGTTAGCCCTGGGCACCAGGCACCTGGTAAAGCCCAGCTGAGCCGCCTCCCGGATGCGCCTTGCCACGCCGCTCACCGGTCGTAGCTCGCCGGTCAGCCCCACCTCCCCGGCCACCGCCAGGCGGCAGTCCACCGGCCAGTCCCGGAAGCTGGAGGCCAGCGCCACCGCGATGCCCAGGTCCACCGCCGGCTCCTGCAGGCGCACGCCCCCCACGGCGCTGACGTAAGCATCGTAGTTCCCCAAGTGCAGCCCCAGCCTTTTCTCCAGCACGGCCAGGATGAGAACGAGGCGGTTGTAGTCCACGCCCGCGGCCATGCGCCGCGGCTGGCCGTAAGTGCTGGGGGCCACCAGGGCCTGGATCTCCACCAGAAGCGGCCTGGTCCCTTCCAGCGTCGGGACTACCACCGCGCCGGCCACCGCGCCCCCGGGCCTCCGCACCATGAAAAGGGAGGAGGGGTTGGCCACTTCATGCAGGCCCTCTTCCCGCATCTCAAACACGCCTATCTCGTTGGTGGAGCCGAAGCGGTTTTTCACGCCCCGCAGGAGGCGGTAAGCCTGGTGCCTCTCCCCCTCAAAATAAAGAACCACGTCCACCATGTGCTCCAAAACCCGCGGTCCGGCCAGAACGCCCTCCTTGGTGACGTGCCCCACGAGGAAAACGGCCACTCCCGTCGCTTTGGCCAGGCGCATGAGGCAGGCGGCGCACTCCCTCACCTGGCCCACGCTGCCGGGCGCCGAGCTCAGATCTCCCTTGACCATGGTCTGGATGGAGTCAACCACCACCAGCGAAGGGTTCAAAGAGCGGATGGCCCTCTCCACCGCCTCCAGGTCCGTCTCCGGCAGGAGGTAGAGCATGGGGGAGCTGGCCTTCAAGCGGGCGGCCCGCATCCTCACCTGCCGGGCCGACTCCTCGCCGGTCACGTAAAGCACCGGCCGGCCGCCCTCGGCCACGTTCCTGGCCACCTGCAAAAGCAACGTAGACTTCCCTATGCCGGGATCCCCGCCTATGAGCACCAGCGAAGCAGGGACGATGCCTCCTCCCAGGACACGGTCCAGCTCGGCCATGCCGGTGGAAAGTCGCTCTTCGTAATCCAGGCTGACCTGCGTGATGGGCAGCGCGGAAGGAAAAGCGGCTGAAGGGGAAACTCTCCTGGACGGGGTTACTTCTTCCACCAGGGTATTCCAGGCACCGCACTCCGGGCAACGGCCCATCCAGCGCGGGGCGCGGTGCCCGCACTCCTGGCAGAAAAAATGAATTTTGCCGGCCATAGACACTCTCCCGGGCAATCAATTACATATTATAACATTTCTTAGCGAAACTTTACAACGGTCGGGAATCCTTGCAAATCAAGGCTTTCCGAACTCACGATCCCCTACTTGCTAATAAGTTGCTAATATCAGCGTCCGGGCTTTTGAAAAAGCGATTTCGCTGAGAAAAACTCCTCCACGGCGCGCACGGCCTCCCTCTGGGTATCCGGTAAAACATGGGAGTAGGTGTCCAGGGTGACCTTCACGCTTGAGTGTCCAAGGCGCTCCGCCACAACCTTCGGGTGGACCCCCTGGCGGAGCAGGAAGGTGGCGTGGGTGTGTCGAAGATCGTGGAAGCGGATTTCGGGCACTCCTGCCCGACGGGCAAGCAGGTTAAAGATCAGCCAGACGTTCGGTCGCGCCAGGGGCAGGCCGCGGCTGGTGCAGAACACCAGACCGTGATCCTGCCAGGCGGGTCCTTTTTTCAGGCGGGCTTCGGCCTGCCTCTTCTTGTGCCTCCGCAGGACCTCCACGGTGAATGAGTCCAGGGGCACCCTGCGCCTGCTGGAAGCGGTTTTCGGAGGGGTGAACACCGGGGTTCCATCGCTCTCCCTCCCTGCCAGGATGCGCTTGACCTGCAGGCATCCCGCTTCCAGGTCCACGTCCTCCCACTTCAACCCCAGCAGTTCACCCAGGCGCAGGCCCGTAGACAGGGCCAGCACAAAGAGGGGATAGTACCTGGACCTCTTTGCCGCCTCCAGAAACCCGGCCGCCTCCTCTTCCGCCCACACGTTTACGGCCCCGCCTTCTTCGCCCGCAGGGGGTTTTACCTTTTCAGCCGGGTTCGCGGTTATCAGTCCCCACTCCACGGCCCGGCGCAGGGCCGCCCGCAGGACGCTGAAGGCCGTGCGGCACGTTCCCGGCTTCAGCCCCCTCGCCACCATTTCTCCCAGCGCCGTTTGAATAAGCAGGGGATTGAGCTTTTCCAGCGGTACGCTGGTTATTCCGGTGCGCTCCCATATTCTAACGCATGTTCTGTAGTTACGGACGGTCCCTTCTTTCCTGACGCTCAATCTCACCGCTTCTAACCACTTTTCCAGGTACTCTCCCAAGGTGAGCTTCGCCGGGGCCGTCCCCAGACCGCCCGCGTGGGCCTCGGCCAGGAGTTTTGCCAGCACCGCTTCGGCGTCCTTCCTGCTGCCCCGCACCGTCACCCATTTCTGCCTGGGCTTGCCCGTCTCCGGGTCCCTGGGCAGCGGTAACACCACAGTCCAGGAGTTCTTCCCGCGCTTGCGTATGTGCCCTCTCAAGGACCGTTCCCTCCTCCCGTTGCTTTTTCCTGCCAGCCTGCAGGAAGGAGGGGCCGGGTAAGCACTTCTACTCCCCGGCCCCGTTCTCCTCCCGGCCCAGGCCCGCCATCTCCAGGATCTTGGCTTTGGGTATTCTGATGAAGCTGCCCAACCGCACGCTTGGGATGATGCCCTGGCGCACGTACTCGTAGGCGGTGGTGCGCTTCAGGCGCAGCACCCTGGCGGCCTCTTCCACGGTCAGGAAGGCGGGTAAAGATGCAAGGTCGCGCTCGGTCAGCACGGCGGATCACCTCCCCGAAAAGAAAAAAGGCCGGGCGGCTGGCCCGGCTTTTTTCGACAAAATCCGCCCCTTGCTTCCGGGCGTGGGGCGCGGTAAAATGGCGTCGGGCGGTCAGTTTTTCCAAACGCTCTCCATTGGTTGCCGGAAGCCTTGCGGGGGCCTTTTGAGAGGCCCCCGTGGGGCTTTCTGGCCGGACAGGAAAGCACCCAAGAAAGCACTCCTGCGCCGAAACCCCTTGGAGGGGCTTTAAAACGCCTCCCGATGTTTGGCAGAAAAAGGCATCCCGGAGGCCAGATTTCATGCGGCTTCCGGGATGCTAGATAGTGGAAAAAGGGTGTGCGCAAAGGAGCGGCGTCCCAGTGGCGCAGTGCTGCCGGACGAAAAGGTGGCAAAAGCGAGGGATCTGCTGTGCCGACTTTTCAGCGGGGAACGGAGAGATTCACTATGACGCGCAGCAGATTCAAGGTCGCGCCTTTCGACAGGACGGGAAAGTTGACCACGACCTTGTATCTGTTTACCGGCGTGTGGTGGGCGGTACTGTCGTTTTTGTTTGCGCCGCGCAGCTATCTGGTCTCGTCGGAAGGGATAACCATCCGCGCCCTGGTGACGTCATACGCCATACCCAAAAGCAAGATTAAGCGTGTTGAGATAGTCAAAGACGTGAAGCCCGGGGCCGGGTTGACGTGGGCGGCTGGGCTTTGCGGTTACGCCGGTCTCTTTGCCCTGGCCGACGGCAGCACGGCGAAAGTCTATGCCACTCGCTGGGACCGGATGGTGCGGGTTCAGACCACTGGGGGGAACCTTTATCTCCTGTCCCCGGCGGAGCCGGAAGCCTTCGTGGAAGCGGTAAACAGGGTGGTTCTGGCTGAAGCAAAGTTGTAGGAAGGGTGCGTTTTCGGGGTAAGGGAAATGGTCGTGTTTCGGTTTCGCTTGTGAAGAAAAAGCGTGTAGTGGCGAGGGTTTGATTCTTACCAGAAGCGTAAACAAATACGACCCTTGAACCCTTTCTTAAACAGTCTCCTGAAAACGTACCCAGGGCAGGCCGTTTGGTTTTTCATGAGGCCCGGCGGTTTCGGGCCGGGTTTCTACCTGGTAGACTTTTCTTCCGCTCCCTTCTTGGGACCTTCCCCGGCGATCTTCACCATGCGGTTTCCCAGCTTCAGCCTGACCGCCCCGCGCGGGACATCGTACCAGGCGCCGGGGCCTTCCTCCAGCACGGGTTTTAAGCCCATCTTCTCCATGCGGGCCTTGACCTTCGGTGAAGCGGTGTACACCACTGCCCTCCCTTCCAGCTCATCCCACCGGATGATGGTTTCCTGCTCGGAGAGGGAAAGCCTCATCTCATCACGTTTCCCGGCCACTTTCTCCACCTCCTTCCTGCCAAAAACGTAGCCTGGAAGCAGGGGGTATTTCCGGGGACGTATTCTCAATCGTCTTCCGGTAACACCACCTGCGCCACATACCCATAGTGAAGTCTGAATGCACCTCTCCTAATTTTTGCCATAAAATAACAAAACCGCAAAACCGCATGAGTCCTGGCTTTGCAGGCTGGAAGTAAATGGGTCTAAAGCGTGACATTTTAGGGGTTAACCCTACTCTCTACCCTCCGCCTCTCCCTCTCCCTGGCCTTCCTCTCGGCGGCCCGCTGGCGCTTCACCTTTTCCCCGCAGGCTTCGCAGTACGCCTGGCGGTTGCTCTTTGGGGCAAAGGGTTCCCCGCACTCAGCGCACGTCGAGAAGAGGGTCAGCGGTCGTGGCGAGGGCCTTTCCTCTTCGACCCTCCTCTCTGCGGGGGCCGCCTTTTTCGGGCTGACACCCGGTTTCTTTTTCCCGGCCAGCTCCCGCACAAGCTCCTTTGGCCCGAGGAACTGCCACGCGAAAGTAGCTCCTTTGCGGGTGTAGGCGCACATCTCCCGCAGGCCCGCCTGCCTCGCCTCCTCCGCCTTGACAGGGTCCTCCGTGTACAGCGCCCAGGTATCGCCGTCGTATTCCCACGCCTCGGTGTGCGGCTTGGCTTTCACCACTACCGCCGGGGCTTCTTCTCTGGCCTCTTCCGGCGCTTGGGCCGCGGCGGGCGCTTCTGCTGCGGGCTTCTCCCTCCGGACCTTCAGTTCTTCCCACACCTTGAACCTGATAGGCCAAACGGCGTTCTCGAACCACCCGCACCGCCTACCCAGGTACAGCAGGCACTTGCCGTCCCGCTCCCAGCACCAGTCGTTTTCGGTGGAAAAGGCGTAGCACTCCAGGATTACAGCCCTCACGCCCTCATCCCGCAGGTTCTCCGGTGTAGGACAGAAGGCTTCCCGCTGCTCCTTCTCCCGCCTGGCTTCCTGCTCGGCCACCTTCCTGCCTTCCGCATCCGCACCGACCCAGGTGTCGCAGGCAAGGCACAGGTACGCGGCACCCTTCTCCGGCCTATCGGCCACCACGGCGCCGCAGGTGGGGCAGCGCAAACCCTGGTCCTCTCTTTCGATGGCCACCGCGCCATCAGCGCCCACGCGGTAAACCCGGAGGCACCTCGGGCAGGTGGTCAGGCCCGGAAGGGTCTGCCACGTGGCCCAGCAAAGGCACCTGACCTGGTGGAAGGGCGTCTTTTCCTCCGGCGGTTGCCAGGACACTCTTGGTAGTGGCGGGGGCTGCATCTGGACCTTGGGCCTGGAGGAGCAGGTCACGCCGCTGTCCAGGATGGCCCTCTCGACGGCCCTCTCCCGGTCGGGGTCCCATAGGCGGTTGACGCTCCGCACGTGGAAGTCCCTGGTGGAGATCCCGCAGCCCATGCAGCGGAAGGTGTCATAGTATGGGTCGTGCCCGAAGATGCGCTCCTGCCTGCAGTGCGGGCAGTACAAGGTCACGGGCGCCCTGGGGCCTGCGGCTTTCCCCATCCTGGGCTTGCGCTTCTTGGTTTTTGCTTTTGCCTTGGCCACAAAAACACTCCCCCTTTCGCAAAAGTCTCCCTGAAAAGTAAAAAGGCCCGGACGGGACCTCGTGAAGCTTCCACGTCCGGGCCTCTCTCCCTACAGGCTTTCCACTTCGCCGGGGCGCACGTCGAAGCCCGCGGCGGCCAGCTCCTGCCTGGCCTTTTCTACAAAGCCATCCACTCGCTGGCGGTAGCTTTCGGGCGGCTTTCTTTCCGCGATGTCCTCCAGCACCGGGCCGAAATCTTCCTCGAACCGCAGCAGCGCCTTCTCCGGGCCTCCCGCGTGGCAGGCCAGCACGCCGACCGCGGTGGCCTTAAAGCGGGCGTGGTAAGTGACCAGCCCGCGGTTGGCGGTACACTCAATCGTGAGGGTCGTGTACACGCGGGTCGCACCGGCTTCACGGGCCTGCTGAATGAGACTCTCCAGGTCGGGCAGGCGAACCACCATCCGAATCACCTCCTCCCGGCAGCGGTGCTTTAAAAAACCGAAGGCCCGGCTCTAAAGCCTGGGCCTTCGGCAGCTCCCGGCGTCTTTTGTCTCCTACCCCCTGGCTTCCAGCTCCCTGCGTATCCCTTCGGCTATCCACGACCTCAGCAGGGTCTGGTAGGGGATGTCCTTCCTCTTGGCAATCTCCTTGGCCGCCTCTATCTGGGACACCCGCAGGCGCAGGGTCACGCGCTTGGTCTTCGCCCGCTCCCTGATTTTCGCCTCCAGCGCGGGATCGAGTTCGATGTCTACCGCCTCGTCGCCCTCAAGGTAATCCAGCGTGTTGTGGGTGTCCCAAAACTCGGCTTCCTCACGTTCGCTTTTAAACTTCGGGAGTTCTCCGGCCATCTCAGTTTCGCCTCCTTTGTCGGTAATACCGGCGCTCCCACCTGTTCATGTCTCTCGCCGTGATCACGCGCGCGGTGCTGCCGGGCTTGAGAACGAAAATGACCGTGAGGTACCGCCCCTCGTCCGTTTGGCCGTAGGCTGCAAACCTTCCGCCGCGAACCCTGCGGAAAACCGGGCGGTTGCAGAAAACCTCTTCCACCTCATCAGGAGAAAGTCCGTGTCTTTCCTCAATGTGCCCGGCATTCCACTTGTCCCACTCAAACCGGGTTATCTTCATCTGCCGCACCCGCTCCCATTTTAAACTCCAGTATTGCTCCTGTCAATACACCACTCCGGGCACTCCTCCCACCGGGCCAGCGGGGTCAGCGGGCCGTAGACTTTCCGCAGGCGGGCAAAGTCCTTGCGGGTCCGCCTGTAGCGGTAGCCCGCAAAGACCTCGCCGCCGGGCAACTTCAGGTAGGCCGCGTAGACCTGCTGGCCCCACACGTCCTTTCCGGCGAGGACGTAGCGGTGGGTGGCGGTCTCATACGCCTTGAGCTTTGCCACTATACCCACCTCCTCCCGCCACGCCTAGCTTCTTCATTGCCTCTCTCAGCCCCGCCGCACAGTCCGGGCAGAGGAAGCCCAGCATGTTTCCCTCCCGGTCGTAGGCGGCATGGGCTTTGATGCGCTCCCGGCTCCTCGCCCACTGGCGGGCGGGCTTCCTGCAGTACCCGCAGGCCCCCCAGCGGAAGAACCTGCGGGCGTCCTGGTCCCGGATGCAGACGGCCTCAATTCTCACGCCGCGCACCCCCTTCCGCCACGCCCCGCCAGAACTCCCGCCAGGCGCGGTCAAGGGCTTCGACAGCCTGTGTCCGCCTGTTATCCGGCAGGGCCTCCAGCAGGCGCACCAGATTTTCCCCGCGCCTGCGGCGGGGCGGTAGGTTTAGGGCGCGTTCCAGGACTCTCTTAGAGATGGTCCTCATTCTCTTGCGGGCGGGCCTCCTCCGGCCCGCCCAATCCCTCCTTTCCGCGGAATGGATCTGGCGGGCCGGGTTCCGGCCCCTACGCTTTTCTCAGCAGCCGGGCCGCCTCCCTGATTATCGGGGAAAACCGGCCGTCGTATTCGCTCCGCTCAGCTACGGCATTTAAGGCCGCCAGGGTAATCCGGTTAAGCAGTGCCGGGTGCAGTGCGCTGAATGCGTCCTGCAGGTCGCGGTGCAGACTAGGGGTGTGGTTGATCGCCTCCGCGATCAGCCGGACCCCTTCTTCCAGTTTTTCCTTCCACTCCCTACCCATGCTTTTCGCGGCGGGCCTCTCCCCCCGGCCCGCCTCCCTCCTTTCGTGGGAATTCTTTGGGAAAGCGGGCCTGGGGAGAATGGCCCGAAAAGGAAAGCGCCCGGCTTTTACCGGACGCTCCCGAACTCGCTCAGCTTTTTGTTCAACGCACCACCAGCTTAAGCAACCCGAAAACTCCCGCTATTTGGCCCAACCAGAAAACGAACATCCACTTAATCAAGTCCGCCTTCAGGTTGGCCATGTCGGTCTTGAGTTCGGCCTTGGTTTCTGTAAGCCGCCGCTCAAGCCTCTCGGCAGCCGTCTCGCTGATGTTTTCCCGCAATCCCCTCACGGCCTGGTCGAGAAGGGCCACCAGCTCCCTGGTGCCGTCCTCGCCTAGTTTGGCACGCAGGGCCTCGGGGACGTGGAGGATGATCGCCATCCCGTTCACCCCTCTCACCTCCCATTTTACCCAAATGCGGCGGGAGAGAAAAGCCTATGCGGCCTTCTCCCCCGCGCTCTCTACTAGCTTTATCAATGTTCTAGCTACCCGTTGCACCGCTTCGCCCCACTCCAGGAGCTTTTCCGCGTCCCGCACCCAGCCTGCAACGTATTCGAAGCTGTAGCCGGACGTGTCAAGCCCGAAGTGGGAGGCGGCGATGTAGGCAGCCCCTTCCGCTATGGCCTCCCCCCGCTGGTAGGCCACTTCCCGCCCCAGGGTTTTGCGGTACTCCTGCCCGTCCAGGCCCAGCCTGTAGGCCAACCCGTGAGCGATTTCGTGCAGGAGGACCTTGGTCCGCAGGCCCTGGTCCCCCTCCAGGCCGGGGTGCAGGCGGATCTCCCCCGTGCCGGGGTGGAACTCCCCCAGGGCGTAGGGATTTGCCAACTTTACCAATTCCCCGCAGGCCACCGGGAAGGGGCTGACCGCTAGCAAGCGGTCCCACAGCCACCTGGCCGCCTGGTCGCCGGAAACCCTGCCCGTAAACCTGGGCGGCTCTGGCAGGGGTTTGCCCTCCGTCTGGGACACGTCCCATACGTGGGTGACGTGGAAGCCTACCAGGATTTCCTCTTCCCGTTCTACCACCCGGATCTCCCCGGTTTCCAGGTCGGTGGTTTCCTCACGCACGGTAACTTTCCGCAGGGTAGGGGCGAAGATCATGATGCCCTTTTCGCCGGGTTTGACCCTTCGGCCCAAACTATTCCAGGTGCGGATACCCGCAACCCAGGTGGCGTCCGGCTTCTGGGCCAGAATCAGGGCCACGTTGGCGGGAGAATACTGGCGGAACCGGGCAAGCATATCCAGGTACGCCCGCCAATCGGCCCGGTTTAGCACCGCCCTAACGCCCTCCACCAAACGGTCATAAAGCTCGCGAACCTTCCGGTCTTTCGATTTCGCCAACCTCTCCAGCTTCATCTCCACGGGACGGGCCTCCCCCTGCGGCCCGCCCCTTTTCCCTCCTTCCAGCTAGGGATTTTGGAGCGGGCCGGGTGGCCCTAGTCAATTGCAAAACCGTCGCTGGTACTCCTGCACCGATGGCACACTCTCATACAGGCCGGGGTTTTCCCGGAGTTCGGCCTTGAAGGTGCGCCGGTTGGCCAGCGCAACCCCGAATTTCTGCAGGCACTCGGCCCTTATCAGCCAGAACAGCCTGGTTTCTTCCAGCCTGGCCCGCTCTTTAAACGATTCCAGGGTGTTCCGCAGGGCAATCAGGGCTTTCTCTTCCCCGTACCTGCGGACGTAATTTTCACATCGATCCCGCACATCCGCTTCGGTAATATCCTTACCGGCCCGGCGTGCGTACCGGGCAGTCTCGCTAATTAGCCGGTTAACAGGTTTAGTCATATTCCTGGGGCGGACCTGCCCGGCCCGCCCCACTCCCTCCTTTCGTGAGAGTGGATATTGCGGGCCGGGGGTCGGCCCGAAAAAGGGAAGCGGCCCGGTAAAAATGGGCCGCTTTAAACTCTCAGGTCTCAGTTCCGGTAGGCTTCCCTCCGGTGAACAACCTCGGCAATGTGGACTTCCTTCTGCGCGAAGTTATACCGGAAGGTTACCCGCCAGTCGCCTACCCGCAACCTGTATCTCCCGCTGAATCCTTCCAGCTTGACTATATCGCCGCGGGGCGGGAACGGTCGCAGGCTGGCTTCGATTGCCTTCCGAATCCTCTCCTGGGTGCTCCTGTCCAGCCGCTTTAACTGCCTGACGGCCTTGGGGGAGAATACGATTTCAAATTCCAAGTTCCTTCCAAACATCTTCGGCCTTCACGCCCTTGCCCGCGTCGATCTCGGCCAGAGCTTCCTCGATCTCCGCGGCCTCTTCCGGCGTAATTCTCTCGACGGGCCAGGCCATAGACTCCAGAATTACCCATAGGGCTTGCACCTGCTCGTCGGTCAGCCGGTCGATCATGGCTTTAACGAATTCGCGTGGCACGGCCATATTACTCACCCCAAGGCCATTATAGCCGCTCGCCAGCAAAAATACCACTCCCTTTCGCCGGTTTTTCTCTTCTGGAGGCGGCCCGGTTTTCCCGGGCCGCCTTCTCTCATGCCACTACCTCCACCGCCACGGCAAACAGGCCCTTGTCCAGGGCGCGGTAGTGGGCTTTGACCCGCTTGCCGACCGCGGCTTGCAGGATCTTGGCGGCACCGTTCTTTGCGAACAGCGCCACCTTACCCTGCGGGCCCTCGCACCAGGCCCTCACCACGCCTTTATCGTTGGCCCTGGCCTCCAGCACCTTGAAGGTGCCTTCGGCCAGGCCCTGGGCTCCGTCTTGGCCCTGGGCGTTCTGGGTGTCGTCCTGGCCCTGGGTACCCTGGCCCTCGCCGGGCTTTTCGCCCTGTCCGGCCTTCAACCCTTCGGCGTATGCCCCCAGCACGGCCAGGGCCTCCTCCCGCAGGCCCGCGTTCAGCATCGCCGCCACCAGGCTGGCCATCTGGCAGTCGCTGCGGTGCCTGCGGCCAGTCTCCTCTATCCGGGCGTCGATCTCCCGGAGGACCTGGCGCAGGCGGTCGGCTTCCTGCCGCAGGGCCTGGTAGTCCTGATCTGCGGCCAGGCGGCGGGCTATCTCTGCCTGCCGGGCCTGCTCGTTCGGGTAAAGTGGCCTGCCGTCCCCGTTGCGCTCGGCGGCCACTTCCCCGGCCACGCGGGCTTCGGTTTCCTTCAGGGCGTCCAAGGCTTTGTGGAGTTGGTCATTGATCTCTCCCCGGCGAAGGGTCAACTCCGCAGCTTTGTTGGGGGCTTCTCCCAATCGATAGGCAATTTGCACCAGGATCTCACGCATCTTCGTTCCTCCTCCCGGAAATTCTCTCACTTCACCGCCGCCAGGATGGCCGCGGCAAGCGCAGCCGCCACCAGGTGCTCGACCCGTTTCACCGGGTCTTTACGCTCAAGAAGGTACAGGACCACGCTTACCACGCCGCCCAAGGCGGCAACAGCCTGCACTGCCGTGCGGAGGTATTCCATTGACTCCGCCCCTTCCCTTGTGGTATGCTCAAGGCAAGGGGCGGGGGCATTCCCCCCGCTGGGGATTCGCCTTTTAGGAGTGGCGGTGCTTGCGCGCCGCCTTTTCTCTTTCTGCGACCAGCCCGTGGAGTTTTTCCACGAACACTGCCGCCGAAAGGAAAACCAGCGACGCCAGCAACAGCAGCTCCTTCAAGGCGCTCACCCCCTTTCCCGGGGTCAACGCCCCCGCGCTTGCCTTGTCTCACGCAAGAAAAGCCCGGCCAGCAGGCTTTTTCGCACAGCCCGCGCGCCGGGCTTCTCTCGTAGCTTTCCGTGCCGGCCTGGCCCCCGCCGCCAGGCGGTGCCCCGTCTGTGCGGTGTCGCCCGGTCGGGCGGGGATACTCCTCCGTGGCCCGGCGGTGCCCCGTCGGCGCGGTGTCGCCGGGCAGTTCGGTCCCTGGCGCGTCTGCTACGGCCGGCTTTCGCGAAAAAGCAAAAAGCGGCCAACACCGCTTAGTTCAAAAAACTCGCAGCGCTTGGCCGCTCAACTCGCAAAACTTTTATTCGCGCCCGAAAACGGGCGCACTTGCCCCCTTTCCGGGGGGAGGTAGCCAGCACCCGGACCGGCCGCAGTGGCGGCTGGTTCGGGCCGGATTGCCCGCCTTCAGGCGGGGATGGTAGCCAGCACCCGATGCAAACACCGGGCCGGATTGCCCTGCTGAAGCAGGGGAAGTGGAGCAAGACTCCTCAAAGGCTCAGCCTGATTATAGCATGCCCCAGCAGGGAAAGTCAAAGGTTTTTGCCCAAAAAAAAGAAAAAGCCCGGTCAAGCCGGGCTTGCTAGCGTTCCCGCCGGATGCACCTCCCCAACTCCCTCACCCGCAGGTCCACCACATCGCAGGCGTACACTTCCCCGCCCTCCATCCGTACCACCACCTGCATACCGCTTCCCCTGGTGAAAGCCCTGCCCCGCTGCCCCTTCGGGAAGACTACCGTGCCGTTTTCCAGCTTTCCGCCCGCCTGCACCAGCCGGGCGTAGAACCACCCCAGGGCTTCCTGTTCACGAAAAGCGCGCTCGTCAATTATGCGGTGGCCCGCCGGAAGCCACAGGACTGAAGGCCCCAGGCGGGCCTGCACGGCACAACCCGCTCCCCTGGCCTTCTTGAAAAGATCCCCGGCAGCGCGCCGGAAGAGCAGGTGGCAGGCGTCGGGAGGTGCGCCCCCGGTGGCCTCCAGGAACCGCACGAACTCCTCCACGCGGGGAGACGTGATGAACCCCGGCGCGCGGCACGGCTCGATGTAGAGCATACCGCATCACCGCTTTCTTCCGGCGTACCACTCCCGGAATTCTTCCGGGGTCAATCCTAACCTTTTCACCAGCCGGGCCACCTGGCCGGGTTTGAGCCGCCTCGCCGGGTGAAAGTGGGCCGTGAAGGGGCGGCCCAGGCGGTTTACTCCCACGACTACGGGGCCGCCCAGGCCGCGCGCCTCCTTCGCGAAGTGCCGCACCAGCGCCTGCCATTGCCTAAACGTCAGGGACGGGTAGCGCACGTTAGATCCGCCCCCTCAGCCGCAGGTGGAGCTTTTTCTTCTCCCGGTCGAACTTCGCCACGGCGCAGGTAACGCGGTCGCCGCGGGCCACGGCGCCCCGCAGGGGCACGGGCGCGATGCCCACCACGCCCGGCGCCAGGTCCGGCTCCAGGAAAACAGTGCTACCCCGCACGGCCACCACGGTGCAGGCCAGGAACTGCCCCCGGTGGAAGTCCGGCGCAGCCTGCCAGGGGTCGGTTTTCTTTACCGGGCTTACAACCAGCGGTTCAACCGAGACTACCTCCACCTCCAGCGTACTGCCCGGCGGGAACTGCTGGGCCAGGGACCGGGCCTGGCTTACTGCTGCCTTCCTGTAGGGTATCTCCACCAGCACGCCCCCGCCCACGTCCAGGAGCAGCCTGGCGGGCTTGCCGTTTTCCCGGTCCCTGGGCAGCACGGCGCGCACCAGCGCCTCAATGACCTGGCCGGGCCGGAGTTCTGCCTTCAGGCGCTCCTCCGCTTCCGCCACAACTTCTCTTCGGGAGCAGGCGGCAAGGCCGCTTTCGCGGTCCAGGCCCTTCACCTTTACCCGGATCTTCTGGCCCACGAAGCGCGGCATGAGTTGCGGACTGCCCAACCCCGTTTCGGATGCGGGCACCAGGCCCCTCGCGCCGTCCAGGCCGGGAAAAGTGAGCAGCCACGCGGGGGAGCCGTTGGGGTAGGCCACGCCAGCTACCTCGGCTTCGATTGCCAAACCGCGCTCCTTGGCGTGGTAAAGGTACTCGAAGGTGTCAGCTTTCGGGGTGTAGCCTTCGGGTTTGAGCATATAAACTACTCTCCTTTCCCTCAGAATTTAAACGTTATGCCTGCCGCCACCAGCACGAACGCCGCCGCCAGGAGATAATCCAGCAGGCCGCCCGTGGCCACCGGCCCCCTGGGGTGCCACGGTAAAAATGGGGCCAGGGGTTCTACCCCGCTCCGCGTGCAGGCGTCTAGCGCCAGGTGCGAGAGCGCCCCCAGGAAGAGCGCCAGGGCGCAGAGCCAGGCGGGAGCGGAGAGCACGGCGCCCAGGGGAGCGCCCAGGAAGAGGCCCGCCGCACCCAGGGCCAGGGCGAACCAGAGGGTGTGGGTGATGGTGCGGTGGCCGAAAAGCGCCTCCAGCACCACGGCCAGGGGGCGCAGGCGCCTGCCCGCCCAGCTTCCCGGGTGGTCGACGTCCGGCAGCAGCCCGCCCAAGGCACCCAGGGCTAGGCCAAGGTAAGGCTCCCCGACCAGCTTGCCCGCCAGGGCCCCGAGGAAGGCCCCGGCGGCGGCGTGGGTTTTGCCTGTCATGCGCGGTCACCCTCCTCCGGCCATTTCTTTCTGCACGCGACGCACCGCCAGCCGGGTACTACCTCCCACCCCCGCCCGGGCAGGACAACTACACACGCTTCCGGCTCCAGCGGGCCGCCGCAGGACGGGCATACCCTCTTTTGCACGTTCATCCCCCTCTCTTGCGAAAGTGCTGTTTCTAGCTCCCGAAAAGAAAAACCGCCGGATTCAGGGCGCGGGCGCCCAAACCTCCGGGGGCCACAGCGCGGGTTGACCGCCGCCCCGCGAGAAAAAACTCCACCACGCCACGAACCGGGCCAGCCGTTCCTTGCTCCACAGTGGGAACGAGGAGTCCGCCGAGTCCGCACCGCTGTGCAGGGCGTGGAGGAGTTTCCTGGGCGTACCCGCCCGCCCGTAGTGGAACTTCTTGCCGTGGCGGTGGGCCAGCGTGGCCCAGTGCGGGGCCGTGGCCTTGAAGGCGCTGCTGCCGCCGAGAAAGATGCCGGCGAAGCGGTGCAGAACCGGCTCCACGTCGGCCAACCCCATCCCGTCCTGTACGGCCAAGAACCAGGGCCAGTCGCGGGGTAATTCTTCCAGCCACCGCAGGGAAAACTCCAGGCTTTCCAAGCCTCCCGCCACGATGTCCGGCGCCACCGCCAGGTACGGCCTGCCCGCCGCGTAGGCCCTCTCCAGCCGCCGCAGGAAGCCGTCGCGGTCGAACGGCTCGCCGCGCAGGTAGCAACGGAAGGCGCCGTTATCGAAGCCCCACGGCTCGCCGGGATAAGGATTCGGTGCTTTGAGCAGGAACATCCGCCCCCAGCCGAGTGAGGCCGCCACTTCGACTACGCGGCGGTCGCGCGTGTCGCCGATCATGAAAACCATCGTTCTCCCGGCCCTCCTTTCCCGCAGCAGAATCGGCTCCTGAAAACAAAAAGCCGCCCGGCTTTGCGGCGCGCTAAAAAATCAACTCGAACTTTAACTTCGGCCCCGCGGCGGCATCCCTCCGCGACCGCCCGGTGCGGGTCCACCGCCCGCCAGCGGTGCGGCCTACAAGCCGCCACCCCGCTGCGCGGTACACCGTACCCTGGTGCCCCCTACCCGGATCGGCGTAGGCTATCAGCCGCCGGATTCCGGGCATGTTCCTGCGCACCCACTTCACCGCCAGGGCCAGGGCGCGGCTCTCCGAGTTGCGCGGGCACTCGTCCAGCAGAACCATCCGGGTGAGTTCCAGGGTGTGCCGCTGATCCTCCAGCCTGGCCGACGGCCTGCCGAACACCAGCACCCCCACCAGGCGGTCCCCGTACCAGACACCCAGGCAAGCCCGCGCTCCCGGCGGGGCGTAGCCGAGGTAGTGGTGCCGCTCCACGAACGCCTGCGCGATCCGGTATGGAACGGGCCGCATTTCCAAGTGCTTGGCCGAGGGTGGCGGCCCGGGCGGCGTGTCGGAAAAGCGGAACTGGCCGTCCCAGTCGGGCACTAAGAACATGCGGCGACCCCCTCCTTGCAAACAAAAGCCGCCCGGCTTTCTTTTCTACCGGGCGGCCATACTCCTTATCACGGGCGGCCCGGTGCAGCCGGGCCGGAAAACCACCACGCACGAAGGAAAGGGCGCGCCGTTTTTCGCACCCTCGAAGTGCAGCCTGCCGCGGATAAAGCGTATCTCCGCGGCACGCATGACGTACTCGTGCCACCAGGCCGTGTCCGTGCGCGAAGGTAACAGACACACCACCGTGGCCCCCTTTTGCGCCTCTTCCCACGCCTTGCGTACCCACCTGCTTATTTCCCGGCCATATGGGGGATTCATCCAGCACGTCTCCGGTGCCCACTCCTGGATCAGCCCGTTTTGTTCCGGGCTGAAGTAGCGCGTGCACTTCGCGTTCCAGGGCCGGGCGCATACGTCCAGGGTGAAGCCGAACTCGGCGTGAAGCCGGGCAAAGAGTTCCTGCGGCGTTTCCCATTCAGAAGTGGCCGAAGAGAAAAGCACCCTGTTGAACACGGCCACACGCCCTCCCGGCAGCGCTCCTTCTGGCCATCTCCGCCCTGCGTCGGCGCTCGGCCTCGTACTCCCGCTCTGCCCGCTCCAGCTCTGTGGCCTCCCGGGCGCCCATCAAGCAGGCCGCCACGAGTTCCATCCTTTTGCCGCACCTGCGGCACAGGGGCGGGAAGTCATCCGCGGAGACTACGGTGCGGAAGCACTCCCAGCAGAAGAAGCGGTAGACCATCACGTTTTCCGCCCTCCCCGCGCGCGGCAGGCGCTCAGGGGCCGCCGGCGCGGAGGCGGCGAGGAGTTTGCGTCCCATGGACAATCCACCTGCCTTTCGTCGCTTTTTTGACATGCACAGCGCCACCAGGCCTAACGGAAACCCCTCTTCTTCTGCCCCCTGAAAACAAAGACCGCCCGGCTTGCTGCTAACGGGCGGCCTTTCCGCCTCTGATGACCTTCAGCGGCGGGTAATATTTCTCCGCCCGCACCTCCCCGCCTGGCTTTTCCACCATAGTGTACAGATGACCCCGGATTTCGGGAAAAGTTGCCTCAAGTTTCTCCCACATAGTACGCGCGAACTCCCGATCCTCTTCCAGCTTCCGGGCGAAGTGAAACATGATGGCCGTAAACAGGGGTTGTTCCTCTCCCTCCGATATGGGATCGTCGTACTCCTGCTTCCTGGAGCGGTGCTCCGCCTTCCACGTGAAAACTGCAAACACAAAGAAGCCCGGCGCCTTCCTACCCAAACGTTCAAACTCTTCCCTGCATTCCTCCAGCATCTGCACGCTGCAGTTGAGGATCTGGGCCAGGTCGTGCAGGGTTGCCCCGGCCTCTTCGTAGGCGTCCAGGAGTGCGAGGGCGTACCGCCCGCAGAAGGCCAGGTACTCTTTGCACAACCCCATCAGGTTTTCCAGGCTCCTTTTGAAGGACCTCACAGCGGGAAGGGCAACGCGGTACTGCGGTGCCCGGAAGCCAGGAAGCGCCCCTTCGATGGCTTTAAGCTTCCAGGCGTTCCAGTACAGTTCCCGTAGGAGCCTGCGCACCTGAAACTTGGTGCGCACCAGCTCGGCGGCGATTTGCTTCTTGGTCAAGGAAACCCCTCCCTTCCGGCCCGGTCAGTTGCCCGGCAGGGCCTGCACGTTCCCCGGCCCGGACAGGCCAAGCGCCTTGACGCGGTTGTAGAGTTCCTGGAGGGCTTGTTTCCTCTCCTGGTAGGAGAGGCCTTTGTAGACGAGCCCGGTGTCGTAACCCTGCAGTATCTCTATCGCCCGCACCTGCTCCGGGGTGAGGCAATCCCGCAGGGGCACACTCTGCGGTATGCCGTGCGCCAAGCGGTACTCTTTGGCACTCATGCCCAGCACGATACGATTAATCAAGTCGGCTTCGTTCTTGTAGTGGTAGAATTGCGCGTCCTGGCGAGAAGCCTTGATCGCATCTGTCAGCGCCCGGAATTCCTTGCGGGCCTTGTTGCGGGAGAAGATGTACTCCTCCATCAGGTTAAAGCGCTCGATGTAGCGCATCTTGATCCGCATGGCCTTGGGTCCCGTGTAGCCCATGACTAAGAGCATGAAGAAGTCCCGGTCCATGAAGTACTCCGGTTGCCTGCGCCCCCGGCGGTCGGTTTAGTGACGCAAGACGACTTTCCTCTTCCACGCTTCCAGGTCAATCTCCTCAACTTTGGGGAGATTGGGTTCTCGGGTAATCGATCCAAAATTGGATGGATTGATTTTCCTTTCATGGGCCATGTTGCTAAATTCGGTCAGGATGTTTTCAATGTCACGCAAGACGTGGGCGTGCGTTTTTCCGAAATTCCTGGCCACGGCCCTGCTGCTAGCCATAGGCACGCCGTTGACGATGACTACACCCAGGTCGTCTTTAACCGGTTCCAGAAAGCGCACTTGAAACCCCTCCCTTCGCAAATTTTCTTCCGGAGCCGCGCGGTTTCTCCCGGCCAACCCTCCCTTCCGCTGCGGGACTTGGCCCCACAAAAACAAAGGCCGGGCGGTCTCTACCGCCCGGCCTACAGCCTCTCCCTGGCCACGAAGCCCTGCCACTCCTGATACACGTCCCGCCTCTCTTCCGGATCCCGGGCCGCCAACACCCGCTCCCGCAATCGAGTTAACTCTCCCAGCCACTCCCAACCGGGCAGGCGGGCCAAGCGGCACAGTTGCTCCCCGGCGGGCCGCGCTGGACACACCCAGCAGCCAGTCCGGGCCCCCGGGCGGCCGTACAGCAGGGCCAACTCACGGGCGACGCCGGGCGCCCGGCGGAAAAGGTACTCCCAGACCGCCGCTGCGTCCCACCCGGCTACCGGGTACCAGACTCCCTTTTGCCCTCCCGCGGCCAGGGCCTCTGCCCGCCCCCGCGATTCTCCAGCGTGGACGCCCAGTAGCAGGGCCGGGCCGCCGAGCTTCCGCAGGGTAGCCACCACGGGCCTCGCCTTGAGTCTGTCCCTGCACCACCTAAACCGCATCCGCGCCCAGGCCTCGGGAGAGAAAGCGTACCCGCGCAGGTACCAGTACCAGAAGTCCCTTCCGGGCGGCGGGGAGGCGATTACCGCCTCAAACGGAACCCCCAAGGCCGCGGCCTCCTCCCGCAGGAAGGCGAGAGTCCGCAGGGCGGAATCCCGCAACGGCGGGATTTCTACGCCCGTATCGGCGTAGATGATTGCTATACGCGGCGGCGGATCCAGGCGGGCCGCGGCGTCCAGGGCCAGGAAGGCCAGGGCCGTGCTGTCCTTGCCCCCGCTGAAGGCCACGGCCCAGGCGGGTTCCCCTTCAGGAAAGGCGGGATCGGGCGGCGGGAAGAGGCGCTGTTGCAGGTACACGATGCTCCCACCTCCTACACTCTCTCCCTGGCAACGAAACCCTGCCCGTCCCGCCACAGCCAGGCTTCCCTGGTCACTCCGGGCGGCGCGGGCACCCTCTCCAGTTCCCGCAGGGCACTAGCAAGGCCATTGCTGCCCTTCCTGGTTCTTCTGACCTGGATTAAGCGTACGTCCCGCGGCCCTACAGCCACCAGGTCAATTGGCCCCTTGCTCCCGGCTGCGCGCACCACAAGGTAGCCCTGTTTTTCCAGCTCCCTCCTGGCCGCGAGTTCGGCCCGGTAGCCCCGGCGGTAGTTGCGTCCCGGCGCGGCTTAAACCCCCTCCCGCCGTCCGGTGTTCCCCGCCGGCATTCCCGGCTTGACACCATTGAGTTTGACTACTACCCAGCCACAGGGGGAATGGAAATATGCCTGCTCTTCCCAGTCGAGACTGCGCAAGTCCAGTGCCGCGCCGGGAACGAACCGCACGATTTGCTCTTCCGGCCCCGCGGTCAGCTCCTTCCCGCAAACCGGACACCGCAACTGGTTCAGCCTCCCTTCCAGCGCTGAAGTTTCAGCCTAGCGTACCTCCGCACCCGCGCCTCCAGGCTTGCCGCCGCCGCGCAGGCCGGGCAGTAGCGCACGGCGTTGGCGCGGCGGGGCGCGGCCATGAATTCTTCGCCGCAGCGTGCGCAAACCTTGATGACGACGGGTATTTTTCTGGTCGTGCCCATGCGCCTCTACGCCTCCCTTATGCGCGTCCCGCAGGCCAAAACGGCGCCGCGGTGCACGGTGAAAGGAATGCCCTCGCGGGTGCGGAAGGTGGCGAAGAACCCCTTCGGGTGTACGAAGACGCACTCACCTTCGGGCGGGTACATGGTGTCCCCACCGGTGCCCTTTTCGCGGCCCCAGTCCACCGCGTAAGTCCTGCCCACCACCAGCTCCTCCAGCCTCACGAAAAGCTCACCCTGCAACACGAAAATCACCCCCTGAAGGAAAAAAGCCCGGCGCTTTTTGCCGGGCGTGCTAGAGCAGTCCCAGGTCCTTTGCTGCCTTAACGCGCTCAGGGGACAGGTCGTCGTCATCTTCGGGTTCCACTTCCAGCTCCGGCTCCGCAGGCGGCGGCGCGGGTTTCCTGCCCCGCCTGCGCTCCGGCAGCCCCTCCGGCGGCCCCTGCACCTCCGGCACGGGCGGCAGCTCCACGCGGAACTCCGGCCTGGCGGGGCACAGCTCCGCCAGGATCTTCGCCGCCAGGGATTGGATCTCGCGCGCCTGGGGAAGTTCCTCCCAACCCAGTTTCTTCAGGTGCAGAGGCAGGCACCAGCGCACCAGGCACACCGCGTCCAGCGGTTTCATTCGGGAAAGCTCTTCCGGCTGCATGAGGGGGCGCCTGACCACGTTTTCCGTGCGTTTCGGTATCTCCGTGGCCTTCTGCCAGGGCATGGTCACGTCCTTGCGCTCCGATTCGGCGTACACAGCCGCCTCACCTAGCCGGGAAGAGAAATACCTGGTCGTGGCCAGGTCGTCCCCGCCCAGGAAGAGCTGAATCGGGCAGTTGGAGATTATGGCCTCCGCCTCGGCGGCGCCGTACACGTCCTGGAGCTGCTTCAAGCCCTGGAGCACGAACTGGATCTTGATGCCCAGGCTCCGAGCCGTGGAGATGACCTCGGTGAAACCCGGCACCTGGCCGATGTTGGCGAACTCGTCGAGGAGGAACCTTGCTGGGTTGGGCAGCCTGCCCCCGTTTTCGGCGGCCAGGCCGTAGAGGCGGCGAAAGAAAAAGTAATAGAACGTGGCCAGGACGGGTTTCAGGTGAGCGCTGCCGATGGGGAGCACGCAGAACAGGGCCGCTTTTTCCTTCCCGATGGCCGAGAGGTCGATCTCGTGGCGGGAGAGCAGCCGGGCCACGGGTTCGCTCCGCACCACGTTGAGTTTGGCCGAAAGCCCGCTCACGGCGTTGTCGTAGTTGCTGGACACGGCCCCGCGCCACTCCTCGTAGCCCTCCTGGGGCAGCCTGCCCTCCCGGTAGGCCCGCTCGAAGCGCTCGTCAAGCGCCTCCACGGGCCAGGAGAGGAGCGAAAGCGCGGCCCTTAAGTGCGCCTGCTCCGGCGGGAAGTCGGCCCGGAGGAGGTAGACCAGGGCCTTCAGGAGCTGGATCTCCTTCATGACGAAGTAGCCCGCCTTGTCCTTAGCCGCGTTCTGTACGATGGCCGTGGCGAAGGCCGTGATCTCCTCGTCATCCCTGCACTCCAGAACCGGGTTCCAGCAACTCGACCACTCCGGGTAGGCCAGGTTAAACAGGTACACCTGGTACCCTTTCGCTTTCAGCCACGGCCCCAGGGTGCAGGCAAGCTCCCCTTTGGGGTCGGTCAGCACCAGGCTTTCCCCCTCGCAGGCCGCTGCCACGGCGTTGGGAATTACGAAGCTGAAGGATTTGCCCCCGCCCGTGCCCGCTACCACCAGGGCGTGCTGGGGCAGGGGCGGCACGCACTTGTCGGGGACAAGCCGCACGATGCGCCCTTTGAGCTTGCCCACCACCGTGCCGCCGCCGTGAGGTCCTTCCTTCGGCGGGCCGAACTCGGCGACGTGGGCGATGTCCCTGTCCCCGGCCCACCTGGACGTGCCCTTTGCTGCGCTGTCGGCCACGGGGAGGCCGTGGACGTGCCTCTCGTCGTGCGCTTCTTTGGAGCGCAGGGCCGCAACCAGGAGCAGGCCCAGGACCGCCCCGGCGTACAGGCACGCCCTGCCCGCCTTATCCGCCGGGCCGGGAGCGGGTTTGCTCGAAACCCACACCTGCCAGGAGGGCGGCGGTGGCGCGGGCTTTTTGGCCAAGTTGGCTGCCCCCACTGCGAACCCCTGCGTTACGCCTGCCGCACCCCAGGCCAGGCCCAGGGCAAGGGCCGGGGGCAGCAGGGCCAGGCCCGCGCGCCTGCCGGGGTCCTGCACCCGGCGGGCGAGGAGGGCGGCAAACAGCGCGGCCAGGATCAGGGCCACCAGGCCGGGGTAGAGCGCGGCCAGGAGGACCAGGGCGGCGCCCAGGGCCAGGGCTAGAAGGGGAAGAAAAGGACGAAGGCGGGAAGGGATGCGGGAAAGAAGGTCACGCACGGCTATGCACCTCTTTTCTTTGCCTGAATTTCCGGCAGGCGCGCCGGGACAGCTCCTTGCGCTTGTCGGGCACGACCCTGGTGGCCGGGTGGCGGGGCCAGAAGGCGCGGGGGAATTTGCGGGGTCCACCTTGCACTCTTTCAAGCCTCCCTTCCGGCAGGGATGATTTGTTGATCCCGGAAAGGCACCGGGGCCACCCATACCCCGGTACTGCCCAGGGCCCACTCTCCCTTTGCGCTGACCAGGAGTGCGGAAAGTATCTGTTCTCCGATGGCCCTGGCCGCCGGTGGAGGTACGGCGTTGCCTATCCGCTCCCGCCACCTGGCGTCCGACTTCCCGGCCAGCACCAAAGGCTTGCCGTCGGGCAGCGTGGTCGGGAAACCCTGCAGGGCCGCCAGCTCCAGAGTGGTAAGGGGTCGGTGCCACGTTCCGTCAAGGGCAATGATCACTGGCGGCGGGTCCGGCCTTTCGTGGTCAGCCGGGATGCGCGGGTCCGCCACTGCGGCCGCCCCTGCGTGCACGTCCCCGGCACCGATTACGGTTGCCGCAGGCTTGTCCCACGCCTGGACCTTGTAGGCGCCGGTACGGGGGCGGCAGCCGAGCCTTGGGTCGCCCACCGCCGGCGCCCCGCTCCCAAACCTGGCTCCGGTGACGCACGGTCCTGGCTCGTTCCACCTGACCACCCGGTAAACGGCCGGGTGGCGGTTGTCTCTATGTGGCAGGCGGGGGTCGGCAACTGCGGCCATGGCATTGCTCCCCCGCACGCTGGCCGAGCCGGTGACGGTGGTGGCCGGCTCGTCCCACCGCCCGACCCTGAAGGCCCCGCTCCGCGGCACGTATTCAAGATCTTCCGGCGCAGGATTCCCCTGAATTCATTCAGGGGAGGAATGCGCCGCCACCTCCTTCCACGAGAATCCCGTCGACCTGGCCAGCAGCCTCACCTTTTTCGGGCTGAACTGGCCTATGCGCTTCCCGTCGGCGTCCGCCACGCCCACCAGCTTCGTGGTCTCGGTGGGCAGGCCGCACACCCAGCCGCGGTACACCTTTCCGGCCTTCTCCGCCTCCACCCAGTCGCCCTTGCGGAAGAAGCCGCCGTTGGCGGTGCCTCCGAAGCGGGGCCGCACGCCGTCCTTCTGCGGGTTCTGTCGGAAGAGGCTCCGGCGGGCGTACCTCAGCCTGCGCCACACGAAGAAGGGTGCCGCGGGGTTGTGCGCACACCCGGTGACGCCCATCAGCATGGCCGCCGCGTCGTTGGCGTGCGTCTCGGGCACCTGCTCGCATTTCCTCTCCGTACGCTTCTCCAGGCCGAACCTCTCACGCCAGGCGTCCGTTTCGGAAACCTCGACCAGCCTCAGTTCCGCCAGCTTGCGGTACTCACGGTAGGTGAGCGTCTTGCCGATTTCCACCGTGGAGAAGTATTTGCCGTTCCTGTCCCTGGCGTGGTTGAACCGCACGTCCTCGGTGACGATGAGCTGCACGGGGTAGATCCGGCACAGTTCCCGCACCACTTTCAGGCGCGCCTCCACCTTGAACCGCTGGGTGGGGGCCAGCCAGTAGCCCTTCCTCCTGCGGTTGTCGAAGCGTGCGGGCCTGCGGGGCGTCTTGCGGTACCTCCTGGCCCGGCGCAGGTTCCGCCGGGTCTCCATCTTACGCGGCACGTCGTCGGGCAGAAACACCATGGCCCGCAGTTCCACTCTGCGGTGGGAGGCCACGGCCACGCCGTCGTACTTCGCCCCAGGGTCCACGGCCAGGGCCACGGGCTGCGTCCTAGTCCCCACGGGCCGCAGCATCTGGATGTAGAAAAGCCCCAGCTTGTTGCGCCGGGGCACCGCCAGGCCGTCCCTGATGAGCAGCCTGGCCTTTCGCGGCGTGGTGGGCATGAGCGGTCTGCCGTCCACGCCCACAACGGGCACTCTGGTGATGCTGGTAGACATTTGCCGATACACGGCCTCCTTTCGGAGTGATTGTCGCCTCGGCGCTGTCCGCAGGGCTTAGGCCGGTCTTGGCCGGCCGCGGCATTGAGCGGTTCTGCCGGAGATAGTCCGGGCTGGCGAAACACCCGGAAGTCCTTGGTAGCCCCGCGGACCCCTGCCCGGCGAACCGGGCCGCCTGGTCAGCCAGTTGCCCCCGGCCCCGCCAAACCGGGCCCCCAACTCAGGCCAGAAGCAAGCCTCTGACTTCAGTCAGGGGTGGTTGACCTGCGGGCCTTGGGAGCGGGGAGCAGGGGACAGCCCGCCCGGGCTAGAATCCGCAAGCCAGGTCGGGGCCGAAGCCCGCCAGAGCGAAAAAACCGCGCCGGGCCAGCCACGGTCCTGTGCAGCCTGGCGAAAAAACGAAAGGGCGCTGTTCTTGGGCGCCCCGTTTGCCGGGCCGGGGGTGAGAAGTTTCTGGCCCACCTGTGCGATTATGGCGGCGGCCTGGTTAACGGCGCCGGGATGGGTTCTCCTCCGCGTAATACAGCGAATTCGCCGCCAGCCGCACCCGGCCCGCGGCCTCTTCCAGCCGGGCCACCAGGCGGGCGGCTTCGCGGTAGGTGAACACGGGCGTGGTCAGCTCCCGATCCACCTCCCGCGCAACCGCCAGAAGCTCCCGCACCGCCGCGCGCAGGCCCGCGCGGGCGGCGGGAAGGGGGTTGCCCGCGGTTTCCGTCATGGCTGTGGTGCCTGTGTGGGTACTAGGCATTTTTGACCCCTCCCAAACTTCAACTGCGTCACAGAGTTGCCACCGCCCCCTCTGAGAAGGGGGATTGAACGGCCCCCGCCGGGGGAATCTCCTCCAGCGACCAATCATGGCTGTCGAAGAGCCTGCCACTACCCTTGAACCCGCACCGCTCAAGGGCCAGTTCGGCGTACTCGCGCTTCAGGTCGATGTACACGCTATCGCGCCCCAGGCCCATAGCCGCCAGCGTGACAGTGCCCGCCCCGCCGAAGGGGTCAAGTACGACGCACCGGCCCGAGCCGTCGTTGCCCGGGCAGGAGCAGGTGGGGCGCCAACCCACCGTTTCCGCCGCGGTCGCGAAGCGCCAGTGGCCGACGCCCTGCGGGCCAAGCCTGCGGCCGCCTTCGGTCGGCCACCCTCCCGGCTCGACAGGCTCACCATCCAGCGTTCTCTTTCGTTCCACCACCCTCTCCCACGGCGCTCCGCAGGCCGGGCACGCCATCGGGGACGTGCCCGCGAGGATGCAGATTTCCGCAAGTGCCTTTGGAAAGACCGCGAAGTGAGCGCCCGAAAAGGGTTCGGTGTTAATCTCCCACACGGAGCGGCGGTTGCGTCCGCAGGTAGTATCTAGCGCCTTGAACCCACTGTGCGGTTTCAGGGGCCCGTGAAGGTTCCACGGCTCATTGCTTCGCTCCCGGGGCGGGGCCCCGGGCAGGTAGCGCTTGTCGTAGAAATGCGTGACGGCGGGTTCCTTCACGGCTTCCGCATCGTAGAAATACCGTGGAGACTTTGCCAGCAGGAAGACGTATTCGTGGGACTTCGTGGGCCTATCTCCCACGGATTCCGGCAGGCAGTTCGGCTTCGACCAGACCACGTCCGCCCGTAACCACCACCCGTCGGCCTGAAGCGCGAAGGCCACCCGCCAGGGGATGCCGGCGAGGTCCTTTTCCTTCAGGCCGCCGGTCGGCTTGGCCGTGGGCGGCAGAAAGTCCTCCCGCCCTTCATACGCCCGTCGGTTCCACCGGGAGCTCTCCTTCAGCTGCTGGCCACGCTTTCCCAGTGAGCTGTGTGGATGGTAGTTCCCCCAGCTCCCGGCATAGCTGTCCCCCAGGTTCAGCCACAACGTGCCGTCCCTCCGCAGCACCCGCCAGACCTCCCGGAACACCAGCACCAAGTGGGCAACGTACATTTCCGGCGTCGGTTCCAACCCGAGCTGGCCTCCCCAGGCGGGGACGCGGATAGGCGGCAGGCCGGGCATCGGACGGTACTCCACCTCGGGCCAGGGGACCGGCGGGAGACCGAAGTCGCGCAAACCCCAGTACGGGGGGCTGGTGCAAACCACGTGAACGCTCTCGCCCGGCAGGAGCCGGAGGGCGTCCAGGACGTGGCCGACGATGAAACGGTGGGTACCCAAAGTTCTCATCTCCCCCCGTTTTCCTGCTCCACAGACGCCGGCGGCAAGGGTGGAGAGAGTTCGGTTGCCCCGCTTCCGGGTACCGCCAGCACCGCCGCCTCGCAGACGGCACGCGCAAAGGTATCCGCCGCCGCGCGGACCTCCCTCCCGGACGGATCGGACACGGCGACCGCGTAGGCGGGACCACCGCTCACGCGGGCCTCGATGCGGATCTCACATCCCGCCGCCCGCAGGTGCTCCACCAGGGCAGCCGCTAGCCCGTAGTCGCTGGAGTAGAAGGGTACCGGGACGAACCAGAAATCCAGCTCCTCGGCGTAGTTAGCCGTCACGCCCCGCAGGAGCGGGTCCTCGCTCTCGTCGATCCACCTGTCCTCCGGCAGGCGAACCACGGGCGAAGGCGTGTGATACCACGGGGCGGCGGGTTCCCGTTCCGGCGAAGCCTTCCACAGGCCGCACTCTGGCTCCGGCCCGCACGGCCAGTTTCGCGAAACCACCTCCAGGCTCAGCACCTTCTCCGCAACCAATTCGTCAAGCTGCCGGCTTGGCAGGCCGGAAAGATTGAAGATCTCCTCTACCATACCCGTTCCTTAGCTCCTTTCCCCAAAAATAAAAAGAGCCGGGTATAAAAAGCTCCGGCACTTTGCAGAATTTCCTCAAACCCCTGACTTTCGTCAGGAAGGTTTCCCTTAACTTTCCTTACTGGACCGCCTCCACCTGTACCGCGCTCAGGTCCTCGTTGGCCACCAGATGCCTGGCGTAGGCTATGCAGGCACGAATATCTTCGGGTTCAAGGTCGGGGTACTCCTTCAGGATCTCCTGCACCGTGGCACCCTGCTCCAGGAGGGCCAGTACGTTCTCCACCTTTATCCGCATGCCCCGAATAATGGGTTTTCCCTGGAAAATGGCGGGATTAACTGTAATCCGTCTTAGCAACTCTTCCCTTTCCGCCATTCCTGCACCTTCTTTCCCGCAATGCCCCTGCTACTAGTCTACCAGGAACGCCGCCGCACTGCAACGCGGCAGCCCCATCTACTCTGGCCACCCTCTCCTTCCACTCCTCCGCCCCAAACCAGCCCGCCTCCGCCCGCACCAGCACCGGGCCTTTGGCCGCAAAGAGCTTCTCCAGCGCACCGGCCTGGGCGTCCGTTAACTCCCACACCGCATCAAACCCGCCGAACAGCGCCTCCGCCTCCGCGAAGGAAAGCTCCCGCTCCCCCGCCTCGTTCCCGGCGGCGGGCGGCTCCTCCGGGGGCTGCTCCGGGGCGTTTCCAGGGGCCCGCCCCGTGGCCTCTTCCCACGCCCGCCGCAGCTCACGCCGCGCCAGCTCCCACTCCGCCCACGCCTCCTCCTCCGCCCACGGCTCCCAGGCCAGCCGGGCGCGCTCCTCCAGCTCCAGCACCCAGGCGGCCAGGCGCGGGGCGTGCTCCCGCGCCCAGGCAAGCGAGGCGCACTCCCAGGAGGGGCGCCGGGAGGGGGGCGAATAATGCCCGGCTATTTCTCTGCCCAGCTGCCACACACCGCCACCTCCACTTCCACCGGCACGTCCGGCAGAAAGCGGGTGGCGGCCAACTCCATCACTGCCCCCAGGAGGTCCGCAGCCTGCTCGGCCAGTCCTCCCGGAGCTTCCAGCACAAGTTCATCGTGCACCGTGGCCACCAGCTTCACGTCCTCCCACCCCCGCCGCAGGAGTTCCCGGTATAGCCGTGCCATCGCGCACTTCAGCATGTCGGCCCCCGTGCCCTGGTCGGGAGAGTTATAAAGCTCCGTAAAGGCCCCGGCCTTGCGCGGGCCGTTCTGCTCCTGCACCACGGGCCACACGCGGAGCCTGCCGCCGAGGGTGCGAATCCAGGGACGCCTCTCCCGGTAAAAGCCGCGCTCGAAGTCGTGCCGCCAGTAGTCCGCAAAGCCGCTCTCCCTCCCCTGGCGGGCCTGGCGGGAGTGCCAGGCGGCCACGGCAGGGTAGGTACGGAAGAAAGCCTGCCGGGCAGTCTCGGCTTCTTCCGGCGTCATCTTCACACCGTAGCTGGTCTCGGCGTAGAGCTGAAGCGTCCCGGCCTGCATTCCGTAGATCAAACCAAACCCGCAGGCTTTGGCCGCCTGTCGCTCCGCTTTGTCAATTTCTTCTTCCGGTTTCCCGGATATGGCCGCCGCCGTGCGGCGGTGAATGTCCGCACCGTCCCGGAAGGCTGCAATCATAGCCCGGTCACCCGAAAGCTGGGCCATGATTCTCATTTCAATTCCGGAAAAATCCGCCACCACCAGCTTCCGTCCCTCCGGAGCGCGGAAGAGCTGACGGATCTCGGAACCACGAGGTGCCTGCTGGATGTTGGCTTCACTGGCCGAAAACCGCCCCACGCCCTGGGGGTTCAACTGGCGAAGGTTCGGGTGCAGGCGGTCCGTGGCGGGGTGCAGCTTCTCCAGCCACCTGGTCAGGAAGTCCACCCGCTTCTTGGCCGCCCGATAAGCCTGCAGGGTTTCAGCAAAACGCCGCAGGGGGCTTTGCTGGGGCAGCCGGGCCGCCAGACGGGTGAGGGTTTCATCCCTGGTTTCCAGCTCGAACTCCTCTCCCTCCACGCCCAGCTTCTTACCCGCCAGCAGGCTTTCCCTTTCTGCCAGCAGGCGCAGGAGGTCCAGGGCGTCTAGAGAACTGTCGGGATTGAACCCCGCTGTACCCCTCTTGCCCTTCCTGGGCTTGGGCGTGAAGCCAGCTCCGACCGCCAGCGCCTCAAGCGCCTCCCGGTGCCGGGCCTGCTCCTCCCCGGCGGCGGCCAAAAGCTCCCGCGCGCGTGGAGCATCAAACGGCATCCCGGAAAGCTCGATTTCCACGACGGCGGGCAGGCAGGCAAACTCTATCCTGGCCACGTCCACCAGGCGGTTGGCCAAAAGGAGCTTGGTCAGGACTTCCTGGAGGGGGAGAAGCACTGCCGCATCCTGTGCCGCGTAGCGCACCTGTTCTTCCGAAAGCTCCCCGCGCCAGTCAGCTTGCTGGTATTCCTTCTCCAGCCACACTTCCAGGTGGCGGTGGACTATCTGCGCCAGGGAGTGGGTGGGGTAAAAAGGCTTGATCTCTTTCTGGTTGTCGTGCTCAAATACCACCTGGTGGCCGTGGGTGTCCAGCCGGGTTGCTTTAAGCTCCTGCCCGCGGTCATTTCTGGCCGGGCGCAGGGCGCGCTCGGCGCAGTATCTTTCCCACTGGCCCCCCGGCACGAAGTCCCCGGCTGTGCAGAGCTGGCTGGCCAGCATCACGTCGAAAAGCCGCTCCGCCGGGATGCGCCGCCCACCTAAACCCGCCCGCAGGAAGGCCAGGTCGAACTTGAGGTTACAGCCGGCCTTGAGCACGCCGGAATCGGCGACCAACCCGGCCAGGGCTTCCAGCGCCTCCCGGCGTTCCTCCCCGGAAAGCACGAAAAGGTCCAGGACGTAAACCTTCGCACCACCGCCCGGCGCCGGGTTGCGCCAGTCGTCGGCCACCAGGCGCTTCCTCCCCTCCGGGTAAACGGGTACCGCCAGCTGCACCAGACGGATGCGGTTCTGCAGGGGATCAAGCCCGGTCGTCTCAAGGTCCCACCCGCAGATGCCAACCGCCCGCGCCTCCGCCAGGGCCTCCCGCCAGGCGGCGAGATCGGCTACCCACACGACCTCTACCGCCTCCAGCCAGTCCTGCCAGGGTGAGCGGAAAGCTTTCTCCTCTTCCGGCGAAGGGAATAAAGTTTGCCGACTCCGGGGTTGCCCTGCCGGCGCTTTCCCTACCGCCCCGCCGGGAGCTGCACTCGCTACGGCTTCCCCAACCCTTTCCGCCACGCGGTCGGGCGCGGAAGCGGCATCCGCCTCCCCGGACACCAGCCCCGGGTGAACCGGCCCGGGCAGGTGGTCCGGGGGTTGGCTTGCGTCGACAG
This sequence comes from Desulfovirgula thermocuniculi DSM 16036, assembly GCF_000429345.1. Lineage (GTDB taxonomy): Bacteria > Bacillota > Desulfotomaculia > Desulfotomaculales > Desulfovirgulaceae > Desulfovirgula > Desulfovirgula thermocuniculi. The sequence continues at coordinate 59,226 of NZ_AUBR01000007.1, forward strand.
GACCGCACGTATCCCCGCTCTGCCCGCCTTGCGGGAAAAGGGTGGGCTGGCAGGCCCCGGCCTGCGCCCACTCACGCCAAGCCCGCTCCAGGGCGGCCTTCGCGACCTCGAACTCCGCCCAGGCGGCCTCCTCCTCGTGGGGCAGGAAGGCGTTCTCCACCGCCCTCTGTGCCGCCCTCAGCCGGGCGAGAAGGTCCGGGCGGTGCCCCCTCGCCCAGCACTCCAGCCGGAACAGCGTGAGGGTGGGAGGGGTGATAGGTTTGAAGGAGCGCGCGCTCTCAACCAGCAACTCAGGTATCCCGGGAGGAGAGGGAAGGGGGTGGAGCCGGGGCGGAACCTGCGCGGCGGCTGCCTCCTCCTGCCCGCCCGGCTCGGAAGGAAGGGATTGCTCTGGACTTCTCCCAAACGCCTCCCGGCAGGCACGGGCTAGCAGTTCTTTCCATCCCATGCCAGGACCGCCTCCTTTAACTCAACGGGCACGCAGTTCCTTACCAAACGTTTGTGAACCCCTGCCGCGCGGGGGTCGGCAATGACCACAAGGCCGGTGTCCGCCTCGGTCCTGATCAGCCGCCCCACGCCTTGGCGGAGCGCTAAAGAGGCACGGGGCAAATAGACCTTGACCCACCTCTTCCGCTGCCCGGCCAGCCAGCACTCCGCCTCCACGTCAGGGTCGTCCGGGCGCGGGAAAGGAAGGCGGGCGATCAGCACGGCGCTCAGAGCGCTCCCCGGCACGTCTACTCCCTGCCAGAAAGAAGCCACGCCGAAGAGTACCGCCCGGCCGTGCTCTTTGAAACGCTCCAGCAACTCAGACTTGCCCGCCTCCCCCTGCACCAGCAGGGCGCGGCCAGCGGGCAAGCTGCGCTCCACCAACCCGGCCACGTCCCTCATCTCGCGGTAGCTGGTGAACAGCGCCAGCACGCCTCCGTCCACCTTTTCCAGCGTCCTCAGCACCGCCCTGGCTAGGGTTTCCACGCGGCGGACGTACTGCTCTCCGGTCTCCTCCCTCCTGTCCCCGTCCGGCGGGGCCAGTTCCTTGTTCGTCAGCACCACCGCCTGCATCTGCCGCTCGTAGTCAAACGGGCTGGGCACCACGCCCATGGCCAGCTCTTCTTCCCCAAAGCCGAACCTTTCCCGGAACCAGCTGAAGCCTTCACTCTGCGGGAAGGGAAAAAGCGTGGCGCTGGCCAGGAAAACGTGGTCGTAACAGGACCAGAGTCCGCGCAGGACGGGAGCCGGGTCCGCCGGGTGCGCCACAAATCTCTCCGGTCGCTCGACGTAGCACACGTCCCCCTTCTGCCCGGCCAGGCGGTAGTGGCGCTCCAGGAGGACCGCCCGGCAGAAGGCCTCCCACAACTCCTCCCAACGTTCGGCCAGCCTCTCTGCGCGGCGGGCAAAGGGGTCGAACTCACGCTCCAGGTCGCGGTCTCCCTCTACCTCCGCCCCCACCGCTTCCACGACACGTTCTACAAAGCTAAAAAGGTTCACGAAAAACCAGCTAAGTTTACCTGGGAGGTCCAGCTTTTCTACCGGGGGCGCCGCGCCGGGGTGAAGAGACCTGCATTCCTCCCCCGCCAGGTAATTCCGCGCCCAGGCGAAGAGGGCGTCCAGATCTCTCTCCAGGCGGGGAAATTCGCGGCGGTCAAAGTCCTCGGCAATGCTGAACTTGTCCGTTGCATACTCTGCTGCCACCAACCCCGCCTCTTCCGCCCAATCGCGCAGTTCCCTAAAAAACCGCAGCGCATCCGCACGCAGCCTGGACACCCTGCGCCGGGAGAACGCCGCCTCCAGAGCACCTCTCGCCGCATCCGGCAGGTCGTGCGCCTCGTCCACCACCAGGACCTCCGGGGGTTTGCCCGTACCTTTCCTGGGTGTAAAAAGGCTCAAACCAGCTTTCCTGCGGAGCAGCAAATCTGCCAGGACAAGGTGGTGGTTGGCGATGACGACGTCCGCCAGGGCCGCCTCATCGCGGGCCTTCCGGAAGCCGCAGGCGGCTTTAAATGTACAGTGCGGGCAGTCGGCGTCCTCGTCGGCCGCCGATACCCGCCCCCACCAGTAGTCGCGGTCCTCAGCAGCACCTGGCAAGTAGGGCCAGGCGGGCAGGTGGTCCTTAAAGCCGGAGCCGCTGTCTTCCAGCCAGGCGGCCAGCAGGTCCAGCCAGCAAAGCTCCTCCTGCTCCCGCCGGCCCAGTGCAACGCCCACAGCCAGGGAGGCGTTTGCTTTCGCCCACAGTTCCTCCAGGCGGCGGGTGAGGAGGCGGGGGCAGAGGTAGTTGTTTTTACCGAAAAGCACGGCCACCCTGGGTCGCTTCCCGGTGGCCATCCAGATCAGCTCCTGCACGAAAGGAGCGTCCTTTTTGACCAGCTGCTCCTGGAGGTTCTTTGTACCCGTGGCCACCACCACGCGCTGGCCCGTTTCCGCGGCCCAGAGCATGGTGGGAACCAGATAGGCGTAGCTCTTGCCCGTACCCGTGCCCGCCTCTATGGCCGCGTGGCGCTCCGCGCGATCGCCCGCCAGAACCCTGGCAATGAGTACAAGCATTTCGCGCTGGCCCCGGCGGGGCGCCAGGCCGGGTGCGCCGTCAAGAACCTCTAGGGCGCGGGAGGGGAAAGTGTATGGGGAAGGTTGTTTGGCCAGCATAGCGAGAAAAACACCTCCTGAAAAAACAGAAACCGAGGATACCCTGGTGGGGTATCCTCGGTTTCGAATTTTTGTCCCAACTACTTTAAAACCCTGAAACCCGCATCATTGCTGGATTTTTTGCGTGTTTGTCCCAACCTGTCCTAACTGGTTGGGACAGTGGTTGGGACAGCCGGAAGGCCGTATAAAATGGGGAGGAAAGGGGTATATATGTATATTTGTCCCAACTGATCCGAAAAACAAAATATATAAATATAGCCCGCCATACACATACATATTACCAGTATATACCATTACCAGCATATACCAACATATATGCGTAAAAATGATCCTCCCATAATATACACTTTTCTTTCGGAAAGGTTGGGACAAAACACCTTTTAGACCCCTCAAGCCCAGTAATATCAAGGCTTCCAGGTGTCCTAACCGCTGTCCTAACCAGTGGGATACCTAATATTACCAACCCCTCAAACCTTGATTTCACGCGGGTTTGAGGATTTGGATGGTTGGGACAAAAAGTTGGGACAGGTCAAAACACGGTGTGAATATCGGGTGGCAATTCCTCCTTTTCGTCCCTTTTGTCCTGCAAGAACTTCAAAAGTATACACACGCACCAGGGCCGAAAATCGCCGACACGCGCCCGGTGTTTGGGAATACTGACCGCCTTGCCGTTTGACTTCTTAACCGTGGAACCTACTACATACCCTGCGGCCCACAACGCCTTCAGAGCCTGGTCGGGATCCAGGTTATAAGGCTCCCTTCTCACGGCTTCCGCAAAAGCTTTTTCCAGCAGAGCTATTGCTTCTTCCCCCTTCACTTTCACCTTTGCTCCGATCCACTTCTTAGCCGATTTCTCCCCCTCTTCATGATAGTAATCCTGAATGAACTCGCCATTTTCGGCCACAAAATCCGCCACAGCCTGCATGGCCCGGTCCTCCAGGCTGTCCAGGCTCTCCACACCCTCCAGTACCATCTCACTCCAGCACCGGAGGAAGGTGGTGAGTGCTTTTCCTGTATCCTCCTCGCCCACCCCAAGCGCCTCCATCAGGTAGTTCAATCCCACCAAGCCGAGGGCAACACGCTTGGCCAGTCTGCCTGCTACGTGGCGCGCGGCAGGGTCCTCCGGCAGGCACTCGCGGAGGGCGGCCACTGCACTGTCGTAGCGCTCGCCGAGTTCGACTAAAAAACCCTGGCGATCTCGCACCAGGCGGTGTAAAATGTATTGCAGGTACGTTTTTCCGGCGTGACCGTAGTTGGCCAGTGTTTCGCGCTCGATCCGCTCGGCTTCCTCCCGGTTTTCGTCGCTCTCCACCGGGAGGAGGGGCGGGACCTTGATGATGCGGTCCACGCTTCCGGAACCCGGCGGGATTTTTGCCGTGAGGTCCACTTCACTGGTCCAGAAGGCCACCGTCCGGAAGTACCTGGTTTTCCGTCCGCCGCCGCTTTTGGCTCCGCGTTCGCGGTCCATACCGCCAGCGGTCAGCTGGAGGAGCCAGTCGAGCTCGGTGGCGGCTTCTTTTTTGCGCTCCTGGATGATCAGGTGTGCGTCCTCTATGTGCACCGGGAGGTCGCAGGAGGTGCTGTACAGCACTCCCAGCGCCACCCTGGTGCGGTCCGCAAAGCGCAGCCTGCCCTTCGGGTCCTTTTCCGGCCAGCCGAACAACCCGGCCACGATGCGGTTCCAGCAGGTCTTACCCTGGTGCCTGCTTCTGCCCTGACTAATGCCGGGACCCATCATTACCGTGAAACCCGAGACGTCAAGGCGCTTGGCACCGGGAGCCTCCCGGAGCAGGGCGATCAGGGGCGCGGCGCAGGCGCAGCCCACGCCAAATGCCGCCTGGGGGTACCTGGTCACCATTTCCAGCAGAAACTCCCTGTGGCGCCTCGGGTCGCCGCCCGTGCCGAAGCTGGCCAGGACCTGACGCTCCATGACCGAGATCCACGTGTCGCCCGCCCAGACGATTTCTTCTTCCGGGTCCTGCCCCTCCACCGCCGACCCGGCGGCATCGGCTTCCTGGTCCCTAGTGCCGTTTAAGGTCAGGATTTCCCGCCCGAAAACAAACACCGGCTCGCCGCCGGGACCCGTGTGCCACCCGCAGCGGTCCACCGTTCTGGCCGTGGGGAGGGGGGTGCCGCCGTAGACGGCTTGCACGCGCAGGGCGTTCAGCCACGTTACCATCTGTTCAGCGGTGGCGCTGGATACGGGCACGCCGGCCCTGATGAGCCACTTGCGCTGGCCGGTGTCGAAGCAGTAATCCGCGGGCAGCTGGCGCTTCTCCCACTTCCCTCCCTCCCACCAGGCCACTTCCCATATTTCACTGTTGCCTTCGGCGCCCTCCAGCGGGGTCAGGCGGCGGGTGAGGAGAACCACCGTGGGGGCCACCTCTTCTTCCCTCTCCCGATCCTCCTCTACCTGAACCAGCACCACCCTACTGCCGCGAATGTCGTAAAAGGCTTTCCTGCGCTTTGCGTCCGGGAAGGGGAAATCGGGAGGTAAAACTTCCTTCGCGGGAGGAAAGGCGGCGGCTATCGTTCTCGCCCGCAAAATCCCGCCTTCCCCTTCTTCTTCCCGCTCCTGCGGGCGGCGCCATTCCTGCCTGGCTTGCACTCTTTCGGCCTCTGCCTGGGCGTCTTCCTTTACCGCCTTGGCCAACTCTCCTCGGATACCCAGGTCCCTGAGTGCGGCCTGGAGCATGGTCTGCCTTCCCGCCACGTAGTAAGCCGCCGCACCGAGCACCATCTTTACGGGATCGCCGGACGCCAGGCGACTCCGGGCGAACTTCTCCAACCCCTCAAGGGTGCCCACCTTTTCGGTGCATCCAAAGAGGTACCCGCCGGAGGGCACCCATTCCGGCACCCGCCGAACCAGCTCGCGCAGTTCGGCCACAGGATCGTGCCCCCGCGCTTTACGGCGGCGTATGAAGTCGTCCAGGCCGGTCTTATCCGCGCCCTCTCCTTCCCCTTCCAGCGGCGGCTCGGCAGGGAGGGTGAGGACCTTAACCTCACCTGCGCCCAGGGCATAGAGTTGCTCGGCCAGGCGGCCGAACGCGGGCCAGGCGGGGTGTTCCTGGTCTATATCGCTGTCGTAAATGAGGACAATCCTCTTTCCCGTCCATTCCCTCCGCAGGTCCTCTATTAGCGCTTCCGGGTCAGGGGCTTTGCCTTCCGGCCCGGCCATTTTTGCAGCCGCTTCTATGGGTTCGTCCTCGTCCACGCTCCGGCGCCAGTTCCACACTCCCGCCAGCGCTACCACGGGCAGGCCGTGCGCCCAGCCGCACAGCGCTTTCAGCTCGCCTTCGGTGATCCAGATTTCTTCCAGCCGGTCCAGGTCTAGACCGGGCGGCACAAAAAGCCTAGGAGGTATGCCTGACGGGCGGTCGTACTTCTGGGTCTTGCCTCCCGCCCGGGGCCGCGGTACGTCCAGGCGGATTGCGAACATATCCGGCGCCGTGGGGTATTTGATGAGTATCCCATCGCCTTCCTGGTTGCTCCGGCCCACCAGATTTTCTATCTCTTCCGCGCTTACGGTTCGCAGGACCCCTAGGTGAACCAGCTCTTCGGCCTTCTTTTCGGGAATGGCATATTTATCGATCAGGCGCTGGATGTGTGCCTGTTTCAGCATACTCTCCCCCTCTTCCTTTGTTCGTCGGTTCGATTACCGTGCCCTAAAAAACAAAAGCCCCGGCCTCTGTCCAGCCGGGGAGGGCACGAAAATCGAACCAGAGAGGGAGATGAAGCGGCGATGGCCGAGACATTTCCTTGCCATGCTTTGCCGCCTCCAAAAAAGAAAACCGGCCCGGGTTCTCCGGGCCGTTGGGGAAAGAAACAGAATACGTGCGGGGCGTGGCAGGGGAGGCCGGACTCGAACCGGCACTTCGGGATTTGGAATCCCGCGTTCTGCCGCTGAACTACTCCCCTGCGCGTGGCGGAGGGCGGGGGGCTCGAACCCCCGGAGCGGCTTTAAAAGCCGCCCACCCGCTTAGCAGGCGGGTGCCTTCGGCCTTCTCGGCCAGCCTTCCGTGGAAGCGGGGCCGCCGGGCACGCATCCCAGCGGCCCCGGTGAAAAACCCGCCCGTGTCCACGGCTGCCCCCCTGGGTGCGGCGTCGGGGCGCCGTATCAGCAGGGCCGCACCGCCCGTCCTGCGCTGGCGCGCCCGCGGAGTACAGAACCGCGCCAGGCCCGTGGCCGCCGGGCGGGTATGTTCGCTGAGGTGAGGAAACCCAGCCCTCTGCGGGGCCGGGCGTGGCACCATCACCCTTGAAGGCATAACGCATATGTTATAAACTGGGTACCATAAGGGAGGAGCAGGGGATGAACTGGCGCGAACTGAAGGCACAGCTACTGAAAAACCCGAAGTTTAAAGAAGAATACGAGGCCCTGGAGCCGGAATACCGGCTGCTCAGGGCGGTGATCAAGCGCCGCATAGAGAAAGGCTTGACCCAGGAGGAGTTGGCCCGAAGGATCGGCACCAAGCAGGCCGCTATCGCCAGGTTTGAGAATGGCCGGGTCAATCCGACCATAGGGTTCCTGAAAAAAGTGGCCGCGGCGCTGGATGCCGAGCTGGAAGTGGAGTTGCGACCGAAGGAGGTGTGATAAGGATGAAGATTTCTTTTTTATGCCCGTGTCTAAGTAGAAAAACTTATTTAGATTGTTGCGGCAGAGAAATTGATCCCGAATATTCTTATGTGCACTACCTTTCCTTGATTAATCAGAATACAGCTGGTTGTTACGATGCGTGGAGCCATCATAGAGAAGCCGTTAAAAAGTTGATAAGCGAGTCTTTGCACTATTTAAAAAAGCGAGATAGATGCATAGTTTTAGGGGCAGGAAATTGCAATGACATTCCATTGGAGTACCTTGGAGAAAATTTTCAACAAGTTCACTTGGCTGATATAGACAGGCAATCATTGTTACGTGCTCTGAGTAGGCTACCCGATAATATGAATAAAAAGTTTCAAACTCTTTACATTGACCTCACTGGCTTGAATGAAACAGAAATTTTTAAAGATTTTGTTGAAGCTTCCAGACAGAGATATTACAAAAGATTTTTATCAAGCTTAAGGAAGTTGAGGGCCAACTTGTTAGATTTTCCTTTTCCTAAAATCGGTCAAAATTACGACTTAGTTGTGTCAGTATGTGTCACAACCCAACTATTCTCTCCATTTATTTTTTCAATTTTGCCCCACTCTCCAAAAATGGCCCTAAACAAAATGACTACCATTATAAGAGAGATTTCAAATCTTTTAGTGGATCGGTATTTTGTGCTTTTGCATGACCTTACGTTTCCTGACGGGTGTGTTGTTTTGGCAAGTGACATTTTTGAGTGGAATACTGAGGGCAACAAAGCAAATGAATTTGCCAAAGTAATAAGGAACCCTTACAACTTGAACTCCGATATGATTAACAACCTTCTTAATTTTAAACAACACTTAGTTACTATGGGTAGCCTTTCTGTCAATTTGAAGATGTTTGAATGCCCGTACATACTTGATTGGCTCTGGGAATTCAAAAAAGATAAAATGTACATCGTTCGCGGTTTTGTACTTTATCCTAAGCGACTAGCATGTTGACCACTACGAACATATGGTACCAGTTTCGTTATTTTTTCAAGCACTTTTTGGGCTTCAACCCCCTTGAATTCCCCTAGCACTACAACTCCCGGCGTAACTTCTGAATTCACTAAATTGCTTGTTTTCTTTTGCCCGCGCTGTGCTGGCATAAAAAATCCACCTCCCCAACAAAAAAGCCCAGCCCTTTACGGGGCCGGGCTTCCAGCTAAAACGGAAAATCATCCTCCGGCAGCTCCGGCACGGGGAAATCCTTTGCGGCGGCGCCTTTTGCGGCGTCCCTCTTGGCCAGGGCGGCTTCGACGGCAGGTTTCAGCTCGGCCTTGACCACGTAATACCTTCGCCCCTGCTTGCTCTTGACGCGCTCGAACCGCACGGTGAGGGCGTCCCAGCCCAAGCCATCTTCTTCCAGTCCTGCGGCCAACTCCTTCAGCGCGGCCACGGCAGTCGAGGAACCGGTGCGGTAGAACCGCCTGTGGTCGTCCGCTACGGTGAACACGGCGTTCTCCTTCCCGTTGTCGAATTTGCTGGTAACTATTGCTAATTCGTCAATTGTGATGTCTTCGTCCAGCAGGTCGTCAATCTCGCCCTTTTCCCGCCCGGCGATAAAAGCAAGCTCGCCGGTCATGCTGTTGACCTTGTTCAAGGATTCGCGGATGCCCATAAGCGTTTCCCCCTTATAAAGTTTGATTGGCCCCAAAACCGATGAAATGGAGGAGCCAAGTCTCCGAAAAATAACAACCGGGGATTGGCAGCCAATCCCCGGGGCTATACACACGCCTCTGGTTCGTGGGTGGTCAGAACTGAAGGGATGCGAGTCAACAGCAGAAACTTTTAATAAAGCGGGCCTCCTTTTGGAAAGTTTTTGGAACCTGCAAGTTCGTTAGATGCTCGCGCAGGTCCCGGTACGGATCTATCCGGGGTTTCTTCCCCCGCCCGCGCCGCCAGCGATTCATCTGCCGCCTTAGCTCGTCTAGGTTGGCTTCCCGCGCCAGCCGCGCGGCGCTGACGCCCAGGAGCCTGGCCAGCGCACGAACCGCGTCGTAGCGTGCATTGTGCTTCGCACGCACAAAAACCCACCTGACAATTTCTGCCCTCTCCTCTTTGCTTTCAGCGTTCCGGTAATGCCAGGCCGCAAGCTCTATCCATTTGAAGGTGACCGGGACCACTTACGCCCACTCCTTTTTTCGAGGTAACACCCACTGTCCCGCAACCCCTTAGCAATGAGGTACCGGAACAGGGTGATGAACTTCTTCCTCTGGGGATGATTGAACCAATCCGGCAGGGGATACTGGTGAGGGTTGGCATAGGCATTGTTGTGCTCTTCCCTCACCTGGCGGGCCATGCTGATGATGAGTTTGTATGTGCGCTCAGAACGGGGATAGACAATATTTTCGAACCTGAAGCCAGCAATCGTATCCACTGTGGGCAGGTAATGCAGCCTTTCCTTGTAAGGCATTACATAGGGACGGCCGCAGATCAAGGGCCTTTCCGGTTCCCGCCACAGGTATTCCGCATCCTCGCCCCAGATGCCGAAGTTAGGGTTCCGGTTCCAGCTCTTCCCCATGGGTGTTTCCGCTCCTTAATGCCAGGCCGGTGCCTGACTTTCGATAACTATCCCGTCAAGCCGGTGGCGGTACTCCCAATACCTGGTAGGATCCGTTTTCCAGAAGCGGTCGATCAGGTTCTGCACGGTATCGAGCAGGTAGTCGCGCGAAACATAGCGGTCCCCTATCTTGACAGACCAGTGCGGCAGGTTAAAATAGGCGTGCAGCTCTTCATACATTGCCGCCAGCTTCTGGAACGCCCTCCGCCTGGCCGTTTTTCTCGCCCGGCCAGTTAACCCGGCCCCGATATCGGCCGGGGTGTAGCGTTTTAACGGAGGCAGGGCACCGGTTATGACGGAGAGCGGCCCAGGCTTCTCTTCTTCCCGCTTCTTCTTGGGGGCATCAGGAAAGCCTTCTTTGACCGCCTTTTCCCCGGCCATCAATCCCAGGATCTGTTGCAGCGCGCCTGCGGTTTCCGAGAGTGCATCCGTTTCTATATCCTCCACTAACCCCAGGATCTCTAGCAGCGCGCCTGCGGTTTCCGGGAGGGCGCTCGCTGCCGCTTCTTCGCGCCTGAGTTCCAGCCATGCTTCGCGGCACAGGTGGAGGGTTTCCTGCACTTCCTTTCCGCGCGGGCGGGCGGCCACATCCCTTACCTCGTACTCCCCGTTTTCGCCCATCCACACCACTTCCGGGCAGGCGGTGTCTAAAAGGGGAATGCCGCGCTCAAAGAGTTTCTCCAGGGGAACTGCCCGCTTGAAGCGCTTGGGAAACTGCACGCAGTTCAACCCTACCCACTTTGCCCGCCCGGAAGCAACGACCTTCGCGGCGGTTTTGCGGGACATGCACCCACCCAGGCGCCCGTCCCTGTCAATGGCAAACACGTACATTACTCTCTCCCCCTGGGTGGTGGTAAAATGTATGTACGTGACCAGCGAAAGGGGGCAACCTCCCGCTGGGCTATTCAGTTGTCCTGCCGGCCGGGACCAATTCGGGTTGGCCGCGGCCAGCCCGAAAAAAGGGGCAGGTTAACGACCACACTCCCTCTCAGGGTAAGGTTTGGAATGAGGCTGCCGGAGTCAAAGCCTTCCCGTTTCGGGGTATAGGTAAAATTGTGGGGGCTTTTTTCGGCGGCCTTTTTTTATTCGGTTTTGATTTACCTGGAAATTGATTCTTTACGTACAGGCGCAGGTTCCGTTGGGCCGGACCCGGTGAACAGTGTCCCGCCTTCCCTTCCCCTGAGCCGGTCCCCGCCGCGGCCTCGTTTTCACCCGGCGGGTGCTGTAGGCGCTGTACTACTCCCCCGCCTGCATCTCCCATTTACGCCTTCGGGCATAGCTGGAAACGGCTGCTGCGTACCCGGTAAAAGTCCTGATTTCAGCCCTCCGGTCGCGGCAGTGGGGTGCAGCGAATGCTGGTGCGTGCACCGCTGCGAACTGAGTGGTCTGTGCCTTGCCGTACACTCCCCTTACCTGTGACCTGCCCCCCGCCTCGGCAGGGAAGCTCAGCCACGGGGCGGCGTCTACTGCGGCGTATCCTGGTGCCTCCCTCGTCCCTTCCGGGTGAGGGGGTTTGCCGCGTCCCCTGCTTCCTCTCCCCCGCCGCCGGGCCGTCCCGGCGAGGGCCCGGCGGCGAAAGACAAAAAGCAGGGAGGGAAAATGCTGGAAGGATTTTTATGCGTGGGGCGAATACTATCGTTTGCTAGAAGTTTAGGGGGCAGTTTTATCACTGGTTCGGCATCGCTGAACTCCGGGGCACAACAATTCTTCAAGCGGAACACCAAACTCCTGGTACGCCTTTAATGCAACTCTTACGGAGATCCCCTGGTGTCCATTTATGATGTTGGAGTAATTGCTTTTTGTAATTCCCAACCGACGAGCCATTTCCGTCTTGTTGATTTGAAGCTTCATTCGGATCTCTTCCAGCTTGTGCATTAGCACCACACCCTTTGTAGTTCACCGACTTTGAACCCATTATAATTCAGATACGTTGAACCTGTCAAGATGCAAGTTAATAATCTCTGAACGCAGTTGTAAATTCAGGGCGCCTGAATTACACTGAAAATGAGGTGGTCACAGTGACTTTTGGAGAACGCCTACGGAAAAGGAGGATGGAGTTAGGTCTTCGCCAAGAGGATGTGGGCAAGTGGGTTCACGTAGGGAAATCTACTGTTTCACAATGGGAAAACGGTATTCATATGCCTGATATGGAAACTGTTTCTATACTTGCCAACCATCTTGGTGTTTCCGTCGATTGGCTTCTTGGACGCACGAACGATCCCCATCCAGCGCCTGAGGAAAGCGTGCTCCCCGATATTCGCAGGATTGCCCGCGCCGCTGAAAAGATGACCCCGGAGCAGCGGAAGAAGTGGATAGAAACCTCCATCCAAATTGCGAAGGTGTTGTTCCCCGAGGCGTTTGAAAAAGATGGAAAGGATACCTGACGGACCGCGGGAAATGTGGGTCATAAAAAAGGCGCGGGAGTTTATAAAGGCAACAGGCATTTGCTCGCTTCCTGTAGATCCTGCGGAAGTTGCCCGCCGGTGCGGCTGGCGCGTGTTTACCGTAAAAGAGGTGGCGCGACTGACCGGGCTTACCAGGTGGGAGATTTTATCTGCAGGCCAAGAAAGCGATGTATTTTACTGTAATAGGAAATATTGCATAGTGTATGACGAGTTATCTTACTATCCTCGTGCTCGCTATAGTATCGGGCATGAAGTGGGACATATAGTGCTAGGGCATTTGGAGCAATTTGATAAGACTTGTTTGCTTAGGAACAACAACTTGACTGCATTGGAATACTGGGTTTTAGAGCGAGAGGCGGAGATTTTTGCCGCAGAGCTTCTCATGCCTCTTCCGATATTGAGGGCTTTAGGGAGAATGATGCCGGAGCTTATAAAACCAGAGGTTATCATGAAGATGTGTCACGTTTCTTTAACAACGGCAAGCATAAGGTGTAACGAAATAAACCGTAGTTTTGCCCTTGACGATTTAAGTGATGATGACTGGATGCAGCAACAATTCGGTACCTACCTTCAAGTGTGGGGCAATTTTGTTAGAGAATTCAAGGTATTTGAAGCGCACCGTGAAATAGCAGTAGCAAGGAATGATGAACTGGATATATCCCTCTAAAAAGCAATCCGCCTAGGCGGATTTTAGTGTTTTCGGGGCATTTCGACATTATACGACAATGGTATTGTTTTTAGAGGGAGTCAACTAAGGCATGCCAGTTTAGCGTACTGCTGGTCCTCGAGCTAGCGGCAGTTTAACTGCAGAAGTACCCGACCTTTTGGAGTGCGTTATTTGGGGGAAAATGAAAGAAGAAGCTATTGAGTACATTAAGGATTTTTTGTTGTTTTTGGCGTGGTCACTTCCAAAATAGCCTTAGAGCCCTTTAAGGTTCCACACTGTAACCCATAATTTTACAATTTGAAACTCTGAGTTAGCCGATCGGGGGGTTAGTAGAAATGGATAAGAAGACTGAAGGTGCTTGGATTATACATCATTGCTATAAACTCTTTAACGTGGTACTTCCCTTTCAGGAATATGAACAAATTAGCTTTGCAGGCAAATGTGGTATTATGCTTAACGCTTTAGCAAGTTCAAAAGTAAAAGATATAGAATACGAGCGGGTTAACATCCTAGCTAAGGCAAATGGCATTAATACGAAGCTGGAGTTGCCCCCCATTCTTGAGGAATTAAAGAAGCAAAGACTTATTGACACAGGTAAATCAGGGATCTCTATTCTTGGTCTCACAACAACAAGTATTTTAGAACACACTGCCAGAATTTTTGAGGAGGCTTCTCCGACTTCACATGAGAAAGCTGCACTCGAGGTATCCGAAAAAGTATCTGAACTCCCTGTTAAAAAGGAAAATGTACTGGAATACGTATCCGACATATACCGTCTCCCCAAAAAAGATACTGAAGATATTCTCACCCAATATGAGCAAATTGGCTTCATTGATTATGAAGATGTGGGCGATCAAAGACTGTATTTCAATGGCAACCTCTTTAGAAGAAACGATATGAGAAAGATATATGGTATACTTTCTTCTCTCAGTTCAGATGAAGTCAGAAAAGTATCAGAATTATCCAATCAGCTCAAGATAAAAGCTTGTATCCCAAAACAAGAAGCAGTAGCAATTCTCGGTGATAACCTTTATTCAAAACTTTGTTCCATCGGATTCATAGATGAGAATTCAATCGTTAACGAAAATGGAACTTTTTCCTTTATCACACAGCCTGCAGCTTTTTCCAAGTTTACAAATTCTATAGCCGACGACGCTTTCGACTTGGCAAAGGCTTTTGTTACATCTCTCACTTATGGGATGAATTATAGTCCGTATAAACGTGGTAGGATAATAATGATAAGGGAGCTTATGAAAAAACTTATAGACGGCGATTGGGTAGGCCCAGCTACTGCTATAGGACATGATTATAAGATACTTGAAATAAAGGGGGTAGTGGAAGTAAAACCTGTTGGTGATGGTCGTTTTTACATGCGCCTTCTCAAAAAAGATGTAGGGCAATTAGCTCTAATGGCCATTACTGAAGGTGAAGCTAGCACACAATCTCTTCTGCAACTTCCTCCTGTTTCTGCGATAAGTTACCGCGGTCCCGAGGAAAATCGTGTCTTGATCCGGAAAAAACAAATGGAACCATTAAAAAAGAGTGTCGCTAAGCTACTTAATGACCTTCGTACGGGAGGGCTTGGTTGATGGGATCACAGCACCATTTAGGCAAAGGAGAAGTGGCTGAAGAAGCTCTTAGAGCATACTTTTTGTCGCTAGGCTATTTTGTCGTCCGAAGCGTTCCATTTAGTTACAAGGGATTTGATGTAACCGATGTAGATCTATGGCTTTATTTAAAGTCCACTTCTTTGACTCGCGAACGTATATGCGTAGACGTAAAAAGAAAAAGGACCCCACAGGCACTAGAAAGAATTTTTTGGATTAAGGGGTTGCGAGAAGTACTCGGCTTGGACCGTGCAATAGTTGCTACAACCGATAATCGGAAAGAGACTAGAGACTTTGGCGCGCGGCATGGCGTGATAGTACTTCCTGGGGAGTTTCTACAACGAATAATCAATGGGGTTAATATCAATTCCAATAGGATAACCGAAGAACTATTCATTCAGGACCTGAATACAAAATCCATTCTTGATGGAAGAATTTCCTGGCCACGCTTCTATAGAGAGTCGAAAGCCGTTCTCCTTAATGCACTCAATTTTAACGGATGTAATCTTTATCTGGAAAAAATTCGGTTTCTTATAGAAGAGTATTTGGCTTCGAATAGGACATCTTTAGCTTCTCTTCGACTGCTTTACATTTTAATCTCTTACTTTTTGATTGCTGTTGACTATTCTTCACGTCTCCTAATCCCTCTTGACTTCAACTTAAGAAAAGCATGTTTTGCGGAGGGCTTCAGGTACGGTGCTGCGGGTAAAGAGCGTGCTAAAGAAATAATCGATGATGCGCTGTACCTCCTCGCAAGTTCATCTAACACAGGGCTCTTTTCGCGTGAAAAATTTGAACAAGAAATAATAAGTCAGCTTACTGAATACCCTGCTGAGATACTTGCCGATTTCTTTGCTAAATCCGATAATTTAAAGCATCTTTTTACACTAGCCAGAGACTTTGAAAATCTAGCATTCTCACAAAGCATAACAATGCCACATGAGTGCCCAAGCCACATTAAGGGAATTCTTGGATTGCTATGCGATTTTCTAAGGATTGATAGACGTAAAATTATCTAGCACTACTACGTTAAGTGGCTGACGCTTTATTGATAACGGAATATGCTTTAGGTATGAGGTACGAGGAACTACTGGCACGGAGCGCATATTTCAAGCGGTACTTGCATTCGATTTTGCCGCTATTGGGCCGCCAGGAACGGGGGCACCATGCCCAGGTGTATATACGCGACCTGCTGACGGAAGGGGGGCGCAAGACACCGGCTGCCATTGCCAAGCGCTGGCCGGACGGAAACGTGCAAGCACTGTAGCAACTTACTAGCCAGAGCCCCTGGGACTCCTGGAAAGTCCGCCGGGCTGTGTGCGAACTTGTCCTCCAGGAGCTTAAAGACCTCCAGCAGCCCGTGTGGATTGTGGATGAGACCGCTTTCCCCAAGAAGGGAGACCACAGCGGGGGTGTGGCCCGGCAGTATTGCAACACCCTGGGCAAGGTGGCCAACTGCCAGGTGGCGGTTTCGGGTGGTAGAATTTCGCCGGGAACTGACAGCCCGTCAGCTGCATTATGTGGTGGGCATTGACAAAGACACCCTTCTGGCTCTACTTGCGGTACCCCCAACCGGTGATGGCTTTGAGGTTTATCCTGGGGACCGCAAAACCGTTAGCCAGTTGGCCCGGGAACAGCCTGCTGCTACCTGGCGGGAGGTAACTTGGCGGATCGGTACCAAAATGCTTTGGAAAGCCGTTTTTGGGCTGCCCGCTTGCAGGCCCCCGAAGGCGAAGTTTGGTTACTTGCGGAATGGCCGCCGGGAGCAGACGAACCGGAAAACTTCTGGCTTTCCAACTTACCGGCCGAGACGTCCCTTTCTCACCTGGTGTACTATGCCAAGAGCCGCTGGTGGGTGGAGCAAAATTATCGCCAGCTGAAGAACGAACTGGGTCTTGACCATTATGAAGGGCGTACCTGGCAGGGATGACATCATAATGTAATCTGGTCATGGTAGCTTTGGCTTCCTGGTGCTGGAGTTTCTTCATGCTCAAAAAACTCTATTTTCGTCGTGGACAATACCGAGCTTAAGACGCCTCCTTCAAGTGTGCCTCACTTCATGGTACGGGTACTGCCCCACCTGCAGGCAGAGGATTGTTAGCAGGTTGTTTCTGGCGCCAACTTAACGGTAGTAGTGAGACCGTCGCAAAACCGAAGGAAAATAGCAAGTCATAACCCTTTAACCAACTAGAATTAACATTATATGGCAATCAGGCTTTTATGGAAGAGCTTACCACAGCAAATCGCCACCTTTAGTACCAATATAAAGTAACCAAGTCCTTGAAAAAGGCAGAGAAACTCCTTATTCCTAGGCTGCCGCGGCTTTGACTGCCCGCTTGGCAGCAATTGCCAGGTACACCCATCGCTTGAAGTTTACCGCCAGGGCAGTGAAAATGGCCTGAAGCCTAGTCTTTACTAGCCCCCAGTAGCGGGCGCGTCGTAGCCCGTGCCAGCGGGCCAGCTCACCGTTTTTGGGCTCAATTAAGGCACGGACACGCATGTCGTGCTTGTACGCAGGTGTCTGGCTGTAAAGATATGCCTCCAT
>NZ_AUBR01000008.1 GCF_000429345.1 Desulfovirgula thermocuniculi DSM 16036
TGGGCGGCCGGTTCCTTGGTACAAAGGAAACATTTTCCTTATTGGCTCGACATCGATAGAAAGGAGGGCCGAAAAAAAGTGCTGGTGACTGCAGCCGGAGTGAACAAAAACCTCGAAGGGAAAAAGCGTTGGCTGTTGAATATACACCATGTAAGGGCTTCCTCCTCCCTTTGTGGTTTTTTGGGGTTTTTCGATTAAATTCGACACAAAGAGGAGGAAGTCCTTTCTTCTTTTAAGTAAATGTGTTACAAAAAGCAGGTTAAGGAAGTGGGTAAAGCTTACCCCTTAGGTCCTAAAATCTTTCGGGTTCAAGAGCTCTAAGTTTTGCATTTTGCTCGGCATGGCGGTGGGCAACATCTGGGGGATTCCTTCCTGGGCGCGGCCCGGGGTGAAGACCTCCCGCCTCTTCATCAAGGTGGGGGTAATCCTCCTGGGCTCCCTCTACAGCATTGCCGACCTGGCCAGGCTGGGCGTGACGGCGGTAATCTTTATCTTAAGCTTCCTCGTCTTCATGCTCCTCTTCACCCTCTGGCTGGGCCGCAAGGTGGGCATGGACCCGTCCGCCGCGGCCACCCTGGCCGCCGGCACGGCGGTGTGCGGTGTGTCGGCCATTATTGCCACCGCCCCGGCGGTGCGGGCGAAGAGCACGGACGTGGCCTACTCCATTGCCACCATCCTCTCCTTCGGCCTGGTGGCCCTGTTCCTCTTTCCCCTGGTGGGCACGCTAGTGGGCTTGAGCCCCCACCAGTTCGGGGTCTGGGCGGGCACGGGCATCATGAACTCCGGCCAGGTGCTGGCAGTGTGCCTTACTTTCGATCCCGGCACGGCCGCCCGCCCCTCGGAGAGCCTCAAGACCGGGGAAATTTACAATTTAACCCGCGTCCTCTTCCTCCCCTTTGTGGTCCTCTTTCTGGCCATTTACGCCAGCCGCAACCTGCCGCCGGAGGAAGAAGAGGCAAACATCAGCACCGGCCTCTGGGACAGGTTCCCCGTCTTCGTGCTGGGCTTCCTGGCCGTGGTCTTCCTCACCTCCTTTGGCTTTTTCGGCCCCACCTCGCCCCCTTCGCGGGAGCTGACCATCATCCGCCACCTCTACAGCTGGTTTTTCGCCATCGGCCTGGCCGGGCAGGGCATGGAGATTTCCCTGGCCGAGCTGCGCCGCGCCGGGGGCAAGCCCCTCCTGGTGGGCGCCGTGGCGGCCGCCTTGCGGGCCGTGCTGGCCCTGGTGGCGGTAATACTTTTTGTGCCGCGGTAAGCTGGCTGCAAACGTGCTTTGGCTCCCGCTCGCTCCATTCACCTCGCGGACCAAACTAGCGCTCGATTTTCGGGCTCCGGCTGGGGTCTCCGGCCCATTCGGCATCCGTGCCTCACGGGCCGGCCTCGGCCATCCGGGCCTCGGCCCCGCCTCCGCCCTCAATCTCGCTAAGTTTGGTTTTCCCGCTCGGCTCAAGTCGCTCGCTTTGGAGCCAAAGCACATTTTAAAGCGATCTTATGCGAGGTGATAACGTGCTCTACCCTGAGGACGGCGAGCTTTTTGCCACGGAGAGGTTGGAGGACTACCTGGCCCTTTCCCTGGCCGCCGTAATTTTGCTCATCGTCATGGTCTTCTTTTAGCGGCGACAAAAAAGGCCTGCGGGCGGCAGGCATGACAAAGCGCTGTCTTAGATTAGAAAGGGCTCAGGTCTTCGGACCAGGTTATTTTGCAGCCCAATGCCTCGGCACTGCGGATGATCATGGCGTCCCAAAAAGATATGGCGTAGCGCCGGTGAATGGCAATGGCCTCCAGCACATCGGCGGCGTCAGGCGCGTGCACGCGCCAGGCCGAAAGGTATTCGATAAGTTGCGAGGCGGTTTCCGGCGCAAGCGGCTGGCGGACTTTTCGGGTTACCGTCACATAGAATTCCTGGAGCACCTGCACGCTGAGGCAGCCGTTACCCGTTTCCCAGAGCGCGGCAACCAGGCTTTTTGTCCGGGCGTGCCTTTCCCCGGCTAAGATGTCGTGGGCGTAAACGAGCACGTCGGTGTCGACAAACTGCCGGCCATTATTTTTACCGTTCATGGAGGTCGCTCCTGTCCCAGTTAATGTTTCCTTCCGTTGCCAGGTCAAAGGTATCCAGCATGACCAAATGCCGCTCCTTTGCCCGGCCGTACGCATCTTCCTTGCGCGTGAGTTCTTCCAGCAGCTGGGTGAGAAGGCCGGAAAGCGAAACACCCCGCTCAATGGCGATGTGTTTTGCCCGGCGCAGCACTTCCTTGGGCAGCGAGAGGGTAACATTTTGATACTCCATATGCCTCCCACCTCCACGCAAATGAGTGTATCACTTATTAACGTGAAAAGTAAGCCATTTAAATAGAGTTCTCCGCCCCCGCGGCCCTACAAAAATCTACACCGTTATGGAAAAAAATGAATAACCGCCTCCCTTCGGTTATATACTATCAGTGAAAATTAAATTGCCCACGACGAAGGCCAAAAGGAGGGAAGGTCCGCCATGAAGGCAACGGGTATTGTCCGGCGCATCGACGATCTAGGAAGAGTGGTTATACCCAAGGAAATCAGGAGGACGCTCCGCATCCGCGAAGGGGATCCTTTGGAGATTTTTGTCGATAGAGAAGGAGAAGTGATCCTCAAGAAGTATTCGCCCATCGGCGAGCTGGGCGAGTTTGCCAAGGAGTACGCCGATTCCCTACACGAGGCGCTGGGACACATTGCCTGCATTGCCGACCGCGATGCCATCATTGCCGTGTCCGGGGCGCCCAAGAAGGAGTACCTCAACAAGCCCATCAGCCCGGCGGTGGAAAAGGTGATGGAGGAGCGCAAGGCGGTGATCATTAACAGCCCGGGCGATAGCCCTTACTGCAAGGAGTGCCTGACCGCAGAAGAAGAAGAGTGCAAGTATTCGGCGGAGGTGATCGCGCCCATCATCTGCGAGGGCGACCCCATCGGCGCAGTTATTTTGGCCTCCAAGGAGCCGGGCGTGAAGATGGGCGAGCTGGAGCTGAAACTGGCCGAGACGGCGGCGAGCTTCCTGGCCAAGCAAATGGAGCAGTAGGTTGGGTGGCCGAACGGCCACTTTTTTATTGGCCTGTCTTTTTTTGCCCGATCCCTTCCGGTATAATTAATACTGTGGCCGAAAACGACGAAGATTGTTGTAGGGGGTGAAACACCCGGCCTGGCGGGTGCCCTATGGAGGCGGTTATTACCGTTGTCGGTTTGGGGCCGGGAAACCCCGGCCACCTGCCCGTTGCCGCGTGGGAGGTGTTGCAGGGAAAAAGGCCCGTCTATCTGCGCACGGAGCACCACCCGGTGGTGCCCTGGCTGAAAGAAAAGGGGGTGGCCTTCCGGGCCCTGGACTCCTTTTACGAGCAGGGTCGCACCTTTGAGGAGGTCTACCGCCGCATGGCCTCCTTCCTCCTGGAGGAGGCAGAGAAATCCTCCCCGGTTTTTGCCGTGCCGGGCCATCCCCTGGTGGCCGAGGAAGCGGTCAGGCTGCTCCTAGAGGAAGCTCCCCGGCGGGGGGTAAAGGTGGAGGTTGTTCCCGCCATGAGCTTTGTGGACGCGGTTTGTGCCGCCCTCGGGCTGGGCGTCTCGCCGGGCATGGTCCTGGTGGACGGCCTCTCCTTAAGCGAAGAGGTGCTCTTCCCGCAGCTGGCCAGCATTGTTTACCAGGTGTACAACCGCCTGGTGGCCTCGGACGTCAAGCTGGCCCTGCTGGAGTGCTACCCGCCCGACCACCCGGTAACGGTCGTCAGGGCGGCGGGGGTCCCGGGAGAGGAGCGCATCGAGGAGTGCCCGCTCTGCGAGCTGGACCACCTGGACTGGTTTGATCACCTCACCAGCCTCTACCTTCCTCCCTGCCGCGGGGCCGCACGCACCGCCTGCCGATACCCGCTGGACCCCCTCGTGGAGGTCATGGCCAGGCTGCGCGGCGCGAACGGCTGCCCCTGGGACCGGGAGCAGACCCACCGCAGCCTGCGGCCTTTCCTGATAGAGGAAGCCTACGAGGTGTGCGAGGCCATCGAACAGGAAGATATGTATAAGCTTTGTGAGGAATTGGGAGACTTATTGTTGCAGGTGGTTTTTCACTGCCAGCTGGCCAGGGAGAAGGGCTTTTTCGATGCCAACACCGTGGTAAAGGGGATCACGGCCAAGATGCTGCGCCGTCACCCCCACGTTTTCGGAGAGGAGACGGTGCGGGACAGCCGGGAGGTTCTGGTCAGGTGGGAGGAAATCAAGGCGCGGGAAAAAGGGGAACCTTCCCGGCTGGAGGAAGTGCCCCGGCACCTGCCGGCCCTCATGCAGGCCAGGGAGGTGCAGGCCAGGGCGGCGCGGGTGGGCTTTGACTGGCCGGACTACCGCGGGGCGCTGGAGAAGGTGGGCGAAGAGCTGGAAGAGGTGCGGCGGGCCCTTGCTGGCGGCCGGTCCGGGGACGTGGAAAAGGAGTTGGGCGACCTCCTCTTTGCCGCCGTCAACCTCTGCCGCCTGGTGGGCGTGGAGGCGGAGGTGGCCCTTTTGGGGGCCGTCGGGCGCTTCCGCCGCCGCTTCCGCTACCTGGAAGAGCAGGCAGGCCGGGCCGGGAGGGACCTCGCCTCCTTTCCCCTGGAACAGCTCGATGCCTGGTGGGAAGAAAGCAAGAAAATGGAGGAGAAGGAAGGAAACGCGGTAAAAATAGCGAATAGTATGGGAAAAATGTCTAAACCTTCTGAGGGGGGTACTTATGAATAAGGCAGACCTGATATCGCAGGTGGCCGAGAAGACGGACCTGACCAAAAAAGACGCCGAAAAAGCCGTCACCGCCGTTTTTGCCGCCATTGAGGAGGCCCTGGCCCGGGGGGACAAGGTACAGCTGGTGGGCTTCGGGACCTTTGAGATCCGGGAGAGGGCTGCCCGCAAGGGCCGCAACCCGCAGACGGGGGAGGAAATTGAGATTGCCGCGGCCCGCGTACCGGTGTTCAAGGCCGGCAAGAACCTGCGGGATGCCGTCGCCCAGGCGCCCGCGAATCCCTCTTAAAGCAGCAAATTACATAGAGAGGCAAGTGAGCCTTTAACAAGGAAAAAGGCCTGCGCGCAGGCCTTTTTCTGTTTGGACGAGCTATTTGCACCTAAAGAAAAATAATGGTTATTTTTGGGCGTAAGCGGCTGTAGACTGTATTGCCATAACATGGTATTATAAGCAAAAAAAGTTATGGGGGTGGTGAGCTTGCTTGTGTGGCGGGAGCTATCCGCAGAGGCGGGGGGCGGTAACCTCGTGCGGGCACCTACCTAGGAGGGTGAGGGCGCCGGGAGCGAGGTCCCCGTGAGCTGCCGCGGGGCCGGCAGGGGGTTACAAGGGTGAAGGCGAGGACGCTTAGTCCGGGGGCGGCTTGTGCCCGCCCGTAGCGAGCACAGAGGGAAATCCCCCGGTGTGGAAAAGCCGGACCCTGCAGGGCGAAGGGCATACTTTTTCCCCTCCGGGCCAAAATAAGCATAACAAGTACAGGCCGATACGGAGGGGAAACGGTGAAGAAGGCAGTTAGCCGCGCGGCTCTTTTGCTGGTTGCCTCGGGCATACTGTGGTGCGCCGGCTGTGCACGGCTCATGCCCCCGCGCAAGCCGGCTCCCCCAGCCGGCAGGGAAGAGCCCACCATCAGCCTTTACGTCAACCAGACCGGGGAAAGGAAAAACATCAAGCTGGAGGAGTACGTGGCCGGGGTGGTGGCCGCGGAAATGGACCCCACCTGGCCGGTAAATGCCCTGGCGGCGCAGGCCATCTTGGCCCGCACCTTCACCATGGAGAACATCAAGAGCGGGAAGGTGCGGGACCTGCACGGCACCGATGCCTCCACCAGCAAGGAGGAGTTTCAGGCCTACGACCCGTCCCGCGTTAACGACAACGTGCGCCGGGCGGTGGACCTCACCAGGGGTAAGGTGGCCCTGTACAACGGGGAGTACATCAAGGCTTGGTTTAACGCCTGCGACGGCGGCGTGTCAGCCTCGGCGGCCGAGGGGCTGGCCTACACGGAAAAGCCCACGCCCTATGTGAAAGCAGGCGTGAAGGACGGCTGCCTCTCCATTACGGTGCCGGAAAACCGTTACTGGGAAAGGCGCATACCCCTGGAGAAGGTACGTGCGGCGGTGCAAAAGATCACGGGCCGAGATCCGGGACCGGTGACAGCGGTGGCGGTTACGCGCCGGGGTCCCTCGGGGCGGGTGGAGGAGCTAAAGGTGGGGGACGTGCCGGTGAGCGGCCCGGCCCTGCGCCTGGCCCTGGGCAGCGACCTGGTGCGCTCCATGTTGCTCACCAAGGTGGCCGTGGAGGGCGGTTCCCTGGTGCTGGCCGGTAAGGGCTTTGGGCACGGGGTGGGCATGTGCCAGTGGGGGGCCAGGCTGATGGCGGAAAAGGGCCGTTCTCCGGAGGACATCCTGCGCTTTTACTTCAAGGATATCGAGATAAGGAAGCTGTGGGATTAGCGGGCGGCAAAATCTGCCGCCCTTTTTTTCATAAGACCGCCTGCCGCGCGCATAAAGATAAGGGGTAAGGAGTTCTCTTTGCGCGGGGTGAGGCCGGTGGAGGGGTCTCACAGGATTACCCTGCTCGACCGCAAGCAGCTGCACCTGGAGGGCGTGCGCCACGTGGAGAGCTTTGACGAAAGGGAGATCGTGCTGGACACCACCCTTGGCGCGCTGACGCTAAAGGGCGAGGGGCTGCACATCACGCGGCTCGACCTGGAAAAGGGCGTTTTGTCCGCCGAGGGTTATTTCGCCAGCCTGGTCTTCCAAGAAGGAAAAGGCAGGGCCGGGACGAGGGGCAGAAACCTCCTGGCCAGGCTGATTAAGTGAGAGGCCGCAGGGAGGGTATGCGGGTGAGCGTTGGCGAGCAGGCGGGCGCCTTTCTCCTTACAGTGGCGCTGGGGGCGGCGGCAGGCCTTTTTTACGATTTTTACCGCGCGCTAATACGCCTTTTGCGCCTGCGCGGGGCTGCCGGCTTTGCGGGGGACCTTTTCTTCTGCCTCTTCCTTCTGGCCTTTGTCTTTGCCGCGCTGCTCTACTTTAACTACGGCGAGGTGCGCTTTTACGTGCTCCTGGGCCTGGCGCTGGGGATGGCCCTCTATCGCCTCGGTCCTGGCAGGGTGGCCGGAACATTCTTTTACCGCGCGCTGCACGCCTTTTCCCGCCGCGCCGGTGCGGCAGCCCGGGTGGCGCTGGCCCCGCTTTCCGCCGCGCGGCGGGCGCTGGCCAGGATGTGTCCCCGGAGGTGAGGAGCTTTTTCCCGGCAGGAGTGGAGCGCCGCGGCGGAGAATAATTAGCCCCCAGGGGGGAGGAAAATGATCTCGGGTACCTCCAGGCCCTGGAAGGGGGAAAGGCTGGTCCCGCGCCGCGCCAGGCGCCTCCACTTTAACCGGAAGCGCCTCCCGGGGCTCTTGCTGGTGGTTGTCCTCTGTTACCTGCTGGTGACCCTCTGGGCGCAGTTCCAGCGCCTGGACGCCATGCAGCGGGACCTCGACCAGCTCCAGGCGCAGATTGCCGAGCTCAAGCAAAAAAACGCCGAGCTAAAGCAGCAGCTCAGCCTCGTGCAGTCGGACGCCTACATCGAGCAGGTGGCCAGGGAGAGGCTGGGGCTGGTGAAGCCCGGCGAGGCCCGGGTGGTACCGGTCAAGAAAGATAACCAGTAGGGGTTTTCCGCGTGGAAGGCATTCTCCGCCAGAAAAGCACTACGGGAATGCTTTTTTCATTTGGGCAAGGGAAAGGGAGGTTTGGGGGCGTGCGCGTGGCCGTAATAGACATCGGCACCAATTCTACCCGCCTACTGGTGGCCGCCTGCGAGGAGGGCAGCGTGAGGGAAGTGCTGCACCGGGACCTGCGCACCACCCGTCTGGGCGAAGGCATAGAGGAAAGGAGGCTCAGGCCGGAGGCCGTTGCTCGCACCTTAAGGGTGCTGGAGGAGTACCTGGAGCGGGCGCGTAGCTTTGGGGCGGAGCGCGTGGTGGCGGCGGCCACCAGCGCCGTGCGGGACGCCGCCAATAAAGGTGAGTTCCTTCGGGCGGCCCGGGAGGTGGGCCTGGAGGTGGAGGTGCTCTCCGGGGAGGAGGAGGCCTACTACAGCTACCTAGGGGCCTGCCTGGGCCTCGCGCTGGAGCCAAGGGGCCTGGTGGTGGTGGACGTGGGGGGCGGCAGCACGGAGTTCATCTGGGAGGGCGGCGGCAGCCTCTTTTGCCGCAGCGTGAACGCCGGGGCCGTGCGCATGACCGAGGGGGGCTACGGCGAAGAGGCCATCGGGCGGGTGCTGGAACCGGTGCTGCAGGCCGTGAGGGCGCACGCGCCGCGGCACTTGGTGGGCGTGGGCGGCACGGTGACCACCTGCGCGGCCATGGTGCAAAAGCTGAAAACCTACGACCCTTCCCTGGTGCACGGCTTTACACTCTCCCTGGAGCAGGTGGAGGGCCTGCTGGCGCTGCTCTCCCGCACGCCCCTGGAGGAGCGGCGCCGCCTGCCGGGGCTCCAGCCGGAGCGGGCGGACATCATCGTGGCCGGGGTGCGCATCGTGCGCCGCATTATGCTGGGGCTGGAGATGAAGGACCTACAGGTAAGCGAGACGGACATCATGTACGGCCTGGCTTTGAGGGCTGCAGGAGGTGTCGAAAGAAAACCTGTCATTATATACCAAATATGACATCCATTGCCCACCCCTTGGGCTATAATGTCCTATTGAGAACTGGCTTTTAGGGGTGGCCTGGATGCGCCAGGAAATGGAGGAAGTTTACCCGTACCGGCGGGTGGAGCAGGGCGCAAAAAAGGCGAGGAAAACCGCGCCCGCTCCCTCCTGGCAAGACCTCCTGCGGGGACGTGTTTTTACCGGCCGCAGTTTTTTGCTCTTTGGCGCCGGGTTTTTCCTGGGGCGGGCCGTGCTGCTGGGGGAGGTGGCGCCCCTGCCCTTTGCCTTTGTGGCCGCGGCGGCGCGCGTTTTTCCCGCCGGCAGCCTGGCCGCCCTGCTGGGGTCGTGCGCGGGCCTGGCGACGGTAAAGTCCGGCCTCTCCCTGGCCGCGTCGTTGGCCACGGCCTTTTTTACCTGGCTCCTGGTGCAGGCCGTACCCGCGGGCCTGAGGAGGCCGCACCTGGTCCTGCCGGCGCTGGTCTTCGCCCTCACCGCGGTGGTCAAGGCGGGCCTGCTTTCTTTTGCCGACGCCACTCCCTACCAGTACGCGGCGGTGCTCTTTGAGGGCGGTTTTGCCTCCCTCTGCACCCTTGTCTTCCTACAGGCCCTTCCCTCCCTGCCCAAGCTGGCCGGGCTTGCGCCGCTCACCGCCGAGGAGCTTTTTGCCGTGGTCGTCCTGCTCCTGGGCGTGGTGGCCGGCACCAGCGAGCTGCACGTGGGCATGGTATCCGTAAAGGGGGTTTTAAGCCGCGCGGTCATCCTGGTGGGGGCGCTCCTGGGGGGGCTGGGCTTGGGGGCCGCCGCCGGAGCGGTGGTGGGTGTGGTCCCAGGCCTCGTTTATACGGCGGTGCCCGCCATGGTGGGGGTGTACTCCTTTGCCGGGCTCCTGGCCGGGCTCTGCCGCGGCCTGGGGCGGGCGGGGGTGGCCCTGGGCTTCTGCCTGGGCAACGTCATCCTTTCCTTTTACCTGGCCGACTTCGGGCACCTGGCGGCGGTGACGGCCGAAACGGCACTGGCCATTTTTCTTTTTTTCCTCCTCCCGGGTCGGCTGGTGGGTAGCCTGAGCCGCTCGCTGGTGGACGTCTTTTTAGGGACCAGTGAGGGGGCGGCGGTGGCCGGCAGGTGGCGCGCGGCTGCGGAGCGGCGCCTGCGGCGCTGGTCTTCCCTTTTCCACGACCTCTCCCGCCGCCTGGAGGAAGTGCCGGCGCGAGAAGAGCCGTCGGCCGGCCTCCAGGTTTTGTTCGGCGAGATTGCCGCCAAGGTTTGCCGCGGCTGCGGGCTCTACCGCACCTGCTGGGAGTGGGACGCCTTCCATACCTACCGCAACATGCTGGAGCTTTTAACCCAGGCGGAGCTTTACGGCCACCTGGATACCGCGGACCTGCCCCCCGCCATAAAGAAGCGCTGCTGCCGGCCCAAGGAGCTGGCCATTAACGCCGCCTGCCTTTACGACGCCTACAAGCTCAACCACTTCTGGCAGAAAAAATTGGCCGAGAGCCGCCTGGTGGTGGCCGAGCAGCTAAAGAGTGTAGCCGAGATGGTGGAGGGGCTGGCGGCAGAACTGGACCTGGGCGCGGGCAATCCCCCGCAGGACGGGCAGTACCTCCTGCGGCGGCTAAAAGAAGCCGGCCTGCCGGTGGCCGACCTGCGCTTTGCCGGCGGCAGAGAAAGGGAGATCGTGGTGACGGGGCGCTGGTGCGAGCGGCGAGAGATCTGCCGGGAGCTGGCCGCCCAGGTGAGCAGGCTCACCGGGGAAAACTTCGACCTCTCTTTTAAGGGATGCCCCTTCTGGCTCCCACGGGATCCTTGCACCGTACGCCTTTACACCGGGCTAAAATTTTCCCTGGAGGTGGGCGTGGCGGCGGCGGCCCGGGGCGGGAGCGCCGTCTCCGGGGACAGCTACGCCTTCCTCCAGCTCCCGGAAGGGCGCTGCGCCCTGGTCATCAGCGACGGCATGGGCAGCGGCCCGGAGGCGGCCCGGCAGAGCGGCGAAGTGGTTTCCCTCCTGGAGCGGCTGCTGGAAGCGGGCCTGGACTGGCCCCTGGCCGTAAAGACCTTAAACGCCCTGATGATCCTGCGCTCGCCGGGGGATTCCTTTGCCACCCTGGATATGGCCATCCTGGACCTGGCCGCGGGCCAGGGGGAGTTCATCAAGATCGGCGCGCCGCCGAGCTTCCTTTGGCGCAACAAAAAGGTGACCGCCGTCAGGGCCGCCTCCCTTCCGGTGGGCGTCCTCAGAGACCTGGAGGTGGCCTCGCAGCACAGGGCCCTCTGCGCCGGGGACGTGCTGGTGATGGCCAGCGACGGCGTGCTGGAGGCCGGCGGGGGGGCCGGGGATGAAGAAGGCTGGCTGGCGGGCGTGCTGCGCGACGTGGGGAACCTCTCCCCCCAGGAGATGGCCGACCTGCTCCTGCAGCTGGCCCGGGCGAGGGCCGGGGAAGGGAAGGGCGACGACATGACGGTGGTCGTGGCCAGGCTGCAAAAGGTTTAAAAAGAGCGGGGCCGGAGGAGGAAAAAGGGCGGCGGGTATGGAAATTCTAAAAAAACGCGAGGAGGGCCGGGGATGGATCTGGCCCCCAGGGTTTTGGCGTTTGTTCGCAGGCAGGGGATGATTGCCCCAGGGGACCGCGTGCTGGTGGCCGTTTCCGGCGGCCCCGATTCGGTGGCCCTTTTGCACCTCCTCTGGCGTCTTAGGGCGGAGCTGGGGATCTCCCTGGCCGTGGCCCACTTGAACCACATGATCCGCGGCGAAGAGGCGCGGGCCGACGCCCTCTTCGTGCAGGACCTGGCCCGCAGCCTGGGGCTCGCGGCTTTTGTGGAAGAGTTTGACGTGCCCGCCTTCCGGGAAAAGACACGGCTTTCCCTGCAGGAAGCGGCGCGCGAGGCGCGCTATCAATTTCTGGAGGCGCTGGCCAGGAGGGAGGGCACTTCCCGCGTGGCCCTGGGCCACCACGCCGACGACCAGGCCGAAACGGTGCTCCTTAACTTCCTGCGGGGTGCCGGGCCGGCGGGGCTAAAGGGCATCCCGCCGGTGCGCGGCATATACATAAGGCCCCTCTTGTGCGTGCGCCGGAAGGAAATCGAGGCATACTGCCGGCAGTTTTCCCTGCCCGCGCGCGAGGACCCCTCCAACAAAAAGCCCGTTTACACCCGCAACCGCCTGCGCCTGGAACTCATCCCCCACCTGGAAAAGGAGTACAACCCGCGGCTGGTGCGCTCGCTGGTCAACCTGGCCGAGCTGTGCCGCGAGGAAAACGCCTACCTGGAAGAGCAGGCGGCCCGCCTCCTGCAGGAGGCCTTAAGGGCCGCAGGTGGAGGTGCGCTGGCACTGGACGCCCGGGCGCTCCGCTCCGCGCCGCGCGCCCTGGCGCGCCGCGTGGTGCGCCAGGCCTGGCGCCGGCTCACGGGCGCCCCCGGCGAGCTATCCTTTGAGCGGGTGGAGGCCGTGATGGGCCTGCTGGAGGAGGGAGGGGAGGGCAGGCTGGTGGAGCTGCCCCGCCGGGTCGGCGTGCGCCGCCTGGGAGGGGAGCTGCGCTTTGCCGCGGCGGGCGAAGAGGAAGAGGGGGTGCCTTTTTACCGCTACCCCCTGGCCGTGCCGGGGGCGACCTATATCCCGGAGATCGACCGTACCGTCGTGGCCCGCCTGGTGCCGGTAGGCGAGGCCCCGCCGCCGAAAAACCTTTCCCCGCGGGAAGCCCTCCTGGACTACGACCTGCTGCCGCCGGGCGCCCTGGAGGTCCGCCGCCGCTGCGAGGGGGACCGTTTTCACCCCCTGGGGCTGCCCGGGGCCACCAAGTTGAAAAAGTTCCTCATCAACCAGGGCGTTCCCCGCGCAGAGAGAGACCGCCTTCCCCTGGTGGTTTGCGGCGGGCAGATCCTGTGGGTGGGCGGCGTGCGCATTGCCGAGCCCTGGAAGGTTACCTCCCGCACGCAGAGGTGTCTTTTTTTGCAGTTGGTAGAGGGAAAGGCATTAGATGGCGCGATAAGGTGAATTTTCTCGTTGAAAGGCGCCTTTTTGTA
Organism: Desulfovirgula thermocuniculi DSM 16036; assembly: GCF_000429345.1. Classification (GTDB taxonomy): domain Bacteria; phylum Bacillota; class Desulfotomaculia; order Desulfotomaculales; family Desulfovirgulaceae; genus Desulfovirgula; species Desulfovirgula thermocuniculi. The sequence goes on from NZ_AUBR01000008.1 coordinate 12,651, forward strand.
TGCTAAAATAACTCTCATGGCTAGAGGTATGGTGCCGAGAGGAGTGTCCTTGTTGAACAAAGTTCTCAAGAACCTGAGCATCTACCTGCTGATCGTGATGGTAATTGTTTTTTTAATTAAATACGTGCAGCCCGCCCATGTGAACGTGGAGCAGTGGCGCTACGATGAGTTCGTGCGGGCGGTCAACCAGGGCCAGGTGCAAAAGGTGACCGTGCAGGCGCGGCAAAACACCAACCTCATCATCGGGGAGACGAAGAGCGGCGCGCGCTTTCAGGTGGTGGGGCTGAAAAACGACCAGGAGCTGTCCAAGTTCCTCCTCGAGAAGGGGGTACAGATAGTTAACGAGGAGCCTCCTTCCCCGGGATGGTGGGCCAACCTCCTGAGCAGCCTGCTGCCCGTGCTCATCTTCATGATGCTCTTCTTCTTCATGATGCAGCAGACCCAGGGCGGGGGCAACAGGGTGATGTCTTTCGGTAAGAGCCGCGCCCGATTGCACACCGACGACAAGAAGCGGGTGACTTTTGCCGACGTGGCGGGCATTGACGAGGTCAAGGAAGAGCTGCAGGAGATCGTGGAGTACCTGAAAAACCCCAAGAAGTTTATCGACCTCGGCGCCCGCATCCCCAAAGGGGTGCTCCTCTACGGCCCGCCGGGCACGGGGAAGACGCTGCTCGCCCGGGCGGTGGCCGGGGAAGCCGGCGTACCCTTTTTTAGCATCAGCGGCTCGGATTTCGTGGAGATGTTCGTGGGCGTGGGCGCCGCCCGCGTGCGCGACCTCTTCGACCAGGCCAAGAAGAACGCCCCCTGCATCGTCTTCATTGACGAGATTGACGCCGTGGGACGCCAGCGGGGGGCCGGCCTGGGGGGCGGCCACGACGAGCGGGAGCAGACGTTAAACCAGCTCCTGGTGGAAATGGACGGCTTCTCGCCCAACGAGGGCATCATCATCATTGCCGCCACCAACCGCCCGGACATCCTTGACCCGGCCCTCTTGCGCCCGGGGCGCTTCGACCGGCAGGTGGTGGTGGACATCCCGGACATCGTGGGGCGCAAAGAGATCTTGAAGGTGCACATGCGGGGCAAGCCCATTGCGCCGGACGTGGACCTGGACGTGCTGGCCCGGCGTACCCCCGGCTTTACGGGGGCCGACCTGGCCAACATGGTCAACGAGGCGGCCCTTTTGGCCGCCCGCAACAACAAGACGCAGATCTCCATGCAGGAGCTGGAAGCGGCCATCGAGCGGGTCATTGCCGGGCCGGAGAAGAAGTCCAAGGTCATCAGCGACCAGGAGAAGCGGCTGGTTTCCTACCACGAGGCTGGCCACGCGGTGGTGGGCTACCTCCTGCCCCACACCGACCCGGTGCACAAGGTGTCCATCATCCCCCGCGGGCGGGCCGGCGGCTACACGCTGCTGTTGCCCAAGGAGGACCGCTACTACATGACCCGCTCCATGCTCCTGGACCAGGTGACCATGCTCCTGGCCGGGCGGGTGGCCGAGGAGCTGGTGCTGAAGGAGGTCAGCACCGGCGCCCAGAACGACCTGGAGCGGGCCACGGAGATGGTGCGCAAGATGGTCATGGAGTACGGCATGAGCGAAGAGCTGGGCCCCATGACCCTGGGGCGCAAGACGGACACGCCCTTTTTGGGCCGCGACCTGGCCCGCGACCGCAACTACAGCGAAGAGGTGGCCTCAGCCATCGACAAGGAAGTGCGGCGCATCATCGAGGGCTGCTACAACCGCGCCAGGGAGCTTTTGGAGAAGCACATGGACACGCTGCACCTGGTGGCCAACACCCTCTTTGAAAAGGAGACCCTGGAGGCGGAGGAGTTTGCCGCCCTCATGAAGCAGGCCGGGGAAAAGGAACACGGCGGGGAAAAGGAGAAAAAATAAGCAAAAACGTTTTTTTAAGGGGGATATGGAGCTTTGGAGCGCACCTTTGTCATGGTCAAGCCCGACGGCGTGCAGCGGGGCCTGGTGGGGGAGATCATCTCCCGCTTTGAGAAGAGGGGCCTGAAAATCGTCGGGCTGAAGATGATGCAGGTGACCCGCGAGCTGGCGGAAGCCCACTACGGCGAGCACCGGGGCAAGCCCTTCTTTGCCCCCCTGGTGGAGTACATCACCAGCGGTCCGGTGGTGGCCATGGTCCTGGAGGGGAAGAACGCCGTGTCCGTGGTGCGGGAGATGATGGGGGCCACCGACCCCCAGAAGGCGGCCCCGGGCACCATCCGGGCCGCGTACGGCCTGGACATCGGGCGCAACGTCATCCACGGCTCGGACGGGGAGGAAAGCGCCCGGCGGGAGATCGCCCTCTTTTTCGGCGAGGGGGAGCTTTTGAGCTACCGCCGGGACATCGACCGCTGGCTTTACGAGGAGGAGCGGTGAAGCCATAACCGCTCCTTATTTTTTGCACATGTATACAATAAAAATCATTTTCCCCGGCAGGAATTCTTTGCGCAGTTGCCGAATTTAAACTCCCGGTAGTGGGGGTGGAAAATGATGAGCGCGGCGCTAAAGGTTGGCCTGCGGGGCGAGGCCACCGCGGCGGTCACGGAGGGGAACACCGCCCTGGCTTACGGCAGCGGCGGCGCCAGGGTGTTCGCCACGCCGGCCATGATCGGGCTTATGGAAAACGCGGCCCTCTCCGCGGTGGACCCGCTCCTGGAACCGGGCCAGATGACCGTGGGCATTAAGGTGGACGTGGAGCACCTGGCGGCAACCCCGGTGGGCATGAAGGTTACCGCCCGCGCCGAGCTGGTGGAAATTGACGGCAGGAGGCTGGTCTTCCGCGTGGAGGCCTTCGACGAAAAGGAGCAGATCGGCCGCGGCACCCACGTGCGCTTCATCGTCAACACGGAGCGTTTCCTTTCCCGCGCGGAGGGCAAACTAAAAGGGGAGTAAAGGAAATAGCGGGGCTAACAGAGCGACCAGAGCCAAGTCGTGTCATGCAGGGCGCGCGGTGCGAAAAAAGCTAAAAAATTGAGACTTGGGGCTAAAACCCGGCTTTGGGCCGGGTTTTGAGTGAGGCAGGCTTAAATTTTCAAGAGAAGGGGGAGGAAGAGCGAAGATGCCCTGGGATCCTACCAAAATGGCCGACTGGCAGATAGCCGAGGAAGCGGAAAAGAACATGCCCACGCCCGAGGAATGGCGGGAGAGGCTCGGCCTGGAGAAGGACGAGGTCATCCCCTACGGGCGCATTTGTAAGCTGGACTTCATGAAGATCATCAAGCGCCTGGAAAACAGGCCCAACGGCAAGTACATTAACGTCACCGCCATTACCCCCACCCCGCTGGGCGAGGGCAAGACCACCACTACCCTGGGCCTGGTGGAGGGCCTGGCCAAGCGGGGCAAGAACGTGGGCTGCGCCATCCGCCAGCCTTCCGGCGGCCCCACCATGAACATTAAGGGCACGGCTGCCGGTGGCGGCAACGCCCTGGCCATCCCCATGACCGAGTTCTCCATGGGCCTCACCGGGGACATCAACGACATCATGAACGCCCACAACCTGGCCATGGTGGCGCTGACCGCCCGCATGCAGCACGAGCGCAACTATACCGACGAGGAACTGGCACAGAGGGGCCTGCGCCGCCTGAACATCGACCCCACCAACGTGGAGATGGGCTGGGTGATCGACTTTTGCGCCCAGGCCCTGCGTAACATCATCATCGGCATCGGCGGCAAGATGGACGGCTACATGATGCAGTCCAAGTTCCAGATTGCCGTCAGCTCCGAGCTGATGGCCATCCTGGCCATCGTCAACGACTTAAAGGACCTGCGGGAGCGCCTGGGCAAGATCACCGTGGCCTACGACATGAAGGGCAACCCGATAACCACCTCCGACCTGGAAGTGGCCGGCGCCATGTGCGCCTGGATGCGCAACACCATCAACCCCACCCTCATGTGCACGGTGGAGTACAACCCCGTGCTGGTGCACGCCGGGCCCTTCGCCAACATTGCCGTGGGCCAGTCCTCCATCATTGCCGACCGCATCGGCCTGAAGATGTTCGACTACCACGTCACGGAGAGCGGCTTCGGCGCCGACATCGGCTTTGAGAAGTTTTGGAACGTCAAGTGCCGCCTGAGCGGCCTGGTGCCCAACGTCTCCGTGGTGGTGGCCACCATCCGGGCCTTAAAGATGCACGGCGGCGGCCCCAAGGTGGTGCCCGGGCGGCCCATCCCCAAGGAGTACTACGAAGAGAACCTGGAACTCCTGGAGAAGGGCATTGCCAACCTCCTGCACCACGTGGGCATCGTCAAGAAGGCCGGCATCAACCCGGTGGTCTGCATCAACTCCTTCCCCACCGACACCAAGGACGAGATTGCCCTGGTGAAGCGGCTGGTGGAGGAGGCCGGCGCCCGCTGCGCCGTATCCAACCACTGGCGCTACGGCGGCGAGGGGGCCCTGGAGCTGGCCGACGCGGTCATCGACGCCTGCGAGGAGAAGGTGGACTTCAAGTTCCTCTACCCGCTGGACATGCCGCTGCGCCAGCGCGTGGAAATCATCGCCAGGGAGGTCTACGGCGCGGACGGCGTGACCTGGACGCCCGAAGCCGAGGCCAAGGCCAAGCGGTTTGAGTCCGACCCGCAGTTCCGGGACTACATGACCATGATGGTGAAGACCCACCTGAGCCTGAGCCACAACCCCGACCTCAAGGGCGTGCCCAAGGGCTGGGTCCTGCCGGTGCGCGACATCCTGGTCTTCTCCGGCGCCAAGTTCCTCTGCCCGGTCACCGGCACCATCAGCCTCATGCCCGGCACCAGCTCCGATCCCGCCTTCCGCAGGGTGGACGTGGACGTCAACACCGGCAAGGTTATCGGCCTTTTCTAAACGACAGGTCCCAGGACACACCGAGGCCCCGGGGCAATTTGCCCCGGGGCCTTTTTACCGCTTGGCCGTGGCACGGAGGCCCCTCATTCCTGCCCGTAAAGCTCGCGGGCGGTGGCCAGGCTCAGCCGCTGCAGGTCCTCCTCCCCGGTCACGGCGCACACCCGGTAGCCTAGGGCGGACACCTTTTCCAGGAGCCGCTGGATGTCCGGGGGCGGGGTGCGGCGGGGGTGGTAGATGAAGTAAAGGGTGCCGCCGCAGGTGGCCCGTGCGGCCTGCGCCAGCCCCTCCAGGGCCTCGCCGGCGTTGTGCAGCGCCGCGTCGCTGATCACGCAGAGGTAGGGCGGCCTGGGGGCGGCGCGGCAGAGGCGCAGGACCTCCGCCGCCGGGAAGTAGGTGTCGCGCCCGGGATAGCGCACCAGGAGGGAGGCTACGGCCTCCCTCTCCCTGGTGAAGCCGGTGCTCTCGTAGTCGCCGGAGAAGACCACCGCCGCCACCGGTGCGCCCGCGTCGAAGGCCGCCTCCGCCAGGATGAAGGCGGCCAGCACGGCGTAGGAGCGCTTGCGCTTGGGGTTGGGCATGCTCCCGCTGGCATCCAGTGCCAGCACCAGCCAGGGCGCCTCCCGGCCCCTACCCCGGGCGGCGGCGGTGACGCTCTCGCGCCGCAGGGTGGTGATGCCCGGCAGGATGACGCCGCCGGTGGTGAGGGTGGCCAGGAGGTCCAGCTCCTCCGGGGGGTCGCCGGGCTCCCAGCGGGCGGCGGCTTCCGGGTGCTCCTCCCCCTTTTGCCCTTCCGCGGAAGCCGGGCGCACGGCAAACCTGCGCGCCAGGTCCCGGTAGTAGCGGACCTCGGCTTCTTCGGCTGCCGCAAAGCCCAGCCCCCGCAGGAGGCGGCGGTAATCAGCGGGGCTGTCGATGTGCTCGGCCAGGCCGCCCGGCCCCTCCTCCTCCGGGCGCTCCTCCCGCTTGTCCAAGGTGCGCCGCCGGGAAGGGCCCTCCCTCACGGGCGCCGGGCCGCGCGGGCCGGGGTGCTGGCTGCCCCCCTGGCCGGGGTCGCTCCCCGGGCGCCCGCCGCGGCGGTAGTTGGCGCGCCCCTGGTAGTCCAGGAGGGAGAGCCAGGGGCCCTCGCCGGCGGGCCAGTAGGGGTGGCATATCCTGGCGAAGAGGGCCATGCCCTCGGGCCAGTCGCGCTTGCCCCGCAGGTGGCGGAAGACCTCCGCCAGCCGCCGCGCGTCCCGCTCGAGGCGCGTACTTAGGGCGCTGGCCAGCGTTTCCGGGGGCAGCTCCCAAAGCAGCTCCAGGGTGCGCAGGTACAGCCGCCAGAGGGGGCTGCCCTCGCCCGCCGTGAGCTTCTGGTAAAAGGGGACCATGCGCAGGCCCGCGCGGTAAAGCACGGTGTTGACGATGACGTCGGCAAAGAGGTTGACCCAAAAGACGGCCTCCCGGTGGCCCCGCGCCAGCCTCTCGTCGTCCTCCGGCAGCTCATAAAGGCCCAGGCCGCGGTAGGCGGCGTGCAGCAGCAGGGCGTCGGAGGGCGGGTCGGCCGGTATGGCCATGTGGTGGCCTATTTCGTGGCTCAAGAGCTCCACCAGGTACTCGCCTGCCCCCCGCGCCTCCAGGGCCGGGTAGTTTACCAGGGTGTTTTTTTCCACGAAGTTAAAGAAGGCCAGCTGCGTACCCATGGCCTGCCTGGCCGCTTCGGGATCCCAGTAAACCACGGGCCGCCGCAGCTGCACGAAGCCCCAGGGCTTTTTGGCCTCTTCCCAGCAGGCGTCCACGAATGCCTCGCGCTCGCTCATGCCTCTTCTCCCTCTTCCAGGAGGTCCCGCAGGCGCAGGAGGTCCTCCCGCGCCCTTTGCTCCGCGGGGAAGGGATCGACCTCCAGGGCTAGCAGCCGGTGGTTGTGGGTGCCCACGTAGAGGACGCCGTCGGCCAGGCGCAGCGCGGCGTAGACGTGGCCCCCGGCGTGGAAATGCCAGGAACAGCGTCCGGTGACGGCGGAGAGGGCGTAGAGGTGCCCGCTCCTGGCCGCCACGAAGAGGGTCTGGCCGCAGATGACCGGCGGGGCGCAGACCTCGTCCGGGGCGCGGAAGACCCAATGCGCCCTGCCTGTGAGGGCATCTACGGCGCAGACCTTTCTGCCGCGGGAGGCCACGTAGAGGATGCCCTGGTGGTAGCAGGGTGGGGCGTCCAGGGCGCCGCGGGTTCTGAACACCCAGCGCACCACCCCCGTTTCCAGGTCCAGGGCGTAGAGGCGCCCGTCGGCGGTGCCGGCGTATACCGTTTCCCCCGCCACCACCGGGGAGGAGCGCACGGGGCCGGAGGTGGTTGCCTGCCAGAGCAGGCGACCCGTCTGGGCGCAAAAGGCGTAAACCCGCCAGTCCTCGGAGCCCGCCAGGACGCGCCCTCCGGCCACGGCGGGAGCGGCCCTGATCCCTCCTCCCGTGGTCGCCGCCCACTTCAGGGCCCCCGTGCGGGCATCCAGGGCGTAGACCCGGCAGTCGTACGAGCCCACGAAGAGGGTCCCTCCTGCCACCACCGGGGAGGAGAAGATCACCCCCTCCGTGGCGAAGTCCCAGATCTTTTTTCCCGCGCGCATTTCCAGGGCGTAAACCTTACCGTCATGGCAGCCGAAGTAAACCATGCCCCGCCAGCCGCAGGGGCCCGCATATATTTCCTCCCCTGCGGTGAATTCCCACAGGAGGCTTCCCGTGCGGGCATCCAGGGCGTAAAGCTTGCGGTCGCAGCAGGCCACAAAGACCATGCCGTTTTCCGCCCAGGGGGCGGCGTAGACCTTGCCCCGGGTGTGGAAGGTAAAGAGGGTCCTGGGCGGGGCGGCGGGGGGCGGCTGCGCAGGGGAGGCAAGGCGCGGCCAGTAGGGGGCCAGGTGGCCGTTTTCCCGGCAGGCCGCCCAGAGGTCCTGGGCCGGGGCTTTTGCCAGGAGGGCGTCTAAGACGGCGGCCAGGACAAAGGGGCGGCGGTCCTTCTTCAGGCGCTCCAGGAGGTGGGCCTCACCGCCGGGCCTTTGGGCCAGCAGACGCACCAGCTCCCGGCAAACGTCCGGGTCGCCTTCTCTTTCCAGCAGCGCCGCCAGCAGGCCGGTTACCCGGGGCAGGGGGTGGGCCGCCCACCAGGCCGTGGCCTCCAGGCGCCTTGCCGGGGGGCTGAAGCGCGCATCCAGTTGCCACCAGCGCAGCAGCACCTCCAGGCCGTAAACGGCGGTGAGTTCCCGCCACTCCACCAGCGGCGACAGCCACTCCTCCGGGCGCCTGCCCTGCAGGCACAGGGCCCTGGCCAACCTGTAGAGGGGGTGGGCAAAGCGCTCCCAGCCCAGGCGGGCCACCGCTTCGGCGCAGCCCGGCAGGAGGGTATCAAAGTAGTAGGCCAGGTCCCGCCTGGGCCGGAGGCCCGGCAGGAGCGCCTCCAGCCCCTTTGGCCCCGGCGCCTGCGGCCGGTACTCGCCGGCGGCTACGGCCCGGGCGCAGAGCGTTAAAAAAGGTGCGGCCAGTTCCCGCGCCGCCCTTTCCCTCGTCCAGCCCGCGGCCAGGGCCGCCCTGAGGAGCGGCAGGAGGGCCGTTTCCACCACCTGCCGCGCGTCCCCCGCCGTGGCCACCCCGGCCAGGTGCGCCAGACCTTCGCGGCAGGGCTTTGCGGCCAGCACCTCCACCTCAGGCGCGCAAGGCGTCTGCAAGAGCCGCCAGAGTTCCCTCATTTTTTTCCGCCTCCCGCAAGAGGCCCGCCAGGTACAGGAGCAGCACCAGCTTATCCCGCTGCGCCGGGTGGTAGCCGTTGGCTATTTCGCGCACGGCCTGGCGGACAATTTCCAGCTTCTCCTGTGCCGGGCGACTTTCGCCGACCGCCGCCAGGGCCCGCTTGAAGGGGTGGTAGCCGTAGCGGGCCACCCAGGTTTCCGCTTGCACCTGCTCGTCGCGGTAGGCCTGCACGAACAGGCGGCGCAGCCAGCTCACGCGGTCGGCGCGGTAGCTCACCTCTTCCTTGCGCCGGAAGGCCAGGGGGGAAGGAAGGATCTTGTGCTGCGTCAGGTAGGGGAAGATCTGCTCCAGGTCCTCCACCTCCACGCGTTCCTTGCCCCTGAACCAGGCCAGGGCGCGCCCGTAGAGCTTCAGCGCCTTTAAGGTGCGCGGCTCGAGGCCGTTTTCCGTCTGGGCGCACAGGGCCCGCGCGGTGTCCAGCTGGCACTCGGCGCACAGGCTGCTGGGCAGAATGCCCTGGCTTAAGGCGTAGTTTTTCGTCTGGTGCTCGGGCTCCGTGCTGGCGCGCAGGCAGTTGGAGAGGTGGGCCTTGACCGCGCTGATGGCCGCCAGCGCCTCGGGGGCGAGAGGCAGGGCAGTGATTTGCTCCCGGATGGCCTCGCGCTCCTCGGGGGTGAGGGCCAGTTCCCCGGCCTCCACTTCTGCTTCCGCGGCGGGCAGCAGGTCCACCATCTCGGCATTAAAGGAAGTGGCCTTGACGGCGGCGTCGATGCGGTCCAGGAGCGGCGGGATGACGGCATAGGTGCCCGGGTCGACGGTGTTGGCCGTAAAGTAGTAGGGCCCGGGCCGGTAGGGCAGCAGCACGTTGAAAACCTCGGCATAGTTGTCGGCCACCATGCTTAAAATGGCCGCCTGGGTTTTGGAGGGGATGCGGTTTAGCTCGTCGATGATCTTGACGGGGGAGGTGAGGATGAGCCGGGGGTCCACCTCCTTTTCCCCGCGCATGAGCTTTTCCGGGCGCAAATTTCCCACCAGGTCGGCCACGGTAAGCTGCGGGTGGCCGTGCACCATGCCGCGCCGGAGTTCCTCCAGAGAAAGGCCAAAGACCAGCTGCCCCACCAGGAGGGCGGCGCTGGTCTTTCCCGTCCCCGGCTGGCCGAGGTAAAGGAGCCGGCCGTTAACCAGCGCGGTGAGCAGCGAGAGGAGGAGGCAGGAGTTGTACGCCTCGTCCGGGAGGTAGATCTCCAGGAGGAGGGAGCCCGCCTCCAGGTCCACCTGCTGCAGGTCGCCGCCCCGGTAGAAGCGGATGTCCAGCTCCGGGCAGAGGAGGTGGCGCCCCATTTCCCGGTAAATGGCCCGCACCTTTTCCCGCAGGGGGTCGGAGGCCCGTCCTTTTGCCGGAGGTCGGACTTCCTCAGCGGGCAGGGGCCAGGGAAGCCCCAGCAACTGGGCCAGCTCGCGCAAGACCTCTTCTTCCGGCATGTTCTTGTGATGCCCCCGTGCCGTTTTTTAATTTCTCTTTCTTTTTCTCCGGCGGTTTTCCTCTTCCCCCCGCCACCGCTCCATTTCATTGACACTTTTTTGCGCCAGCGTTTATAATCGTGGTGTAGTTTTGTCACGGGAGGCGTAAAACAAAATGTCCAGGCCACCGAAGTGCCGCTGGGTGGAGTTCATCCCCCGGCTGACCCTGTTCAAACCGGCGGGGGTTCCCCAGAGGGAGCTCCAAGAGGTGTGCCTCACCGTCGAAGAACTGGAAGCCGTGCGCTTAAAGGACCTCTTGGGCCTAGAGCAGGAGGCCTGCGCGGAGCGGATGGGCATCTCACGCCCCACCTTCCACCGCATTTTGACCGCCGCCCGCGCGAAGATTGCCGAAGCGCTGGTGGGTGGCAAGGCCCTCCGCGTGGAGGGAGGGCACTTCCGCCTGGTGGAGCGCCACTTCCTCTGCCGGGACTGCGGCCACCGCTGGGACGCGCCCTGCTCCCAGGGGCCGCCGGGTTGCCAGCTGGCCTGCCCGCAGTGCGGCAGCCAGAACTTTTACCGCGTGGACGAGGAGGGAAAGCCCTACCCTTGCTGTACGCGGGCCAGGGACGGCGAGGCTGAGGCGGACCGCTGTCGGCAGGCCGGGGAGTGAGGCGCCTTGCGCCGGGTGGGGCGAATCCTGCAGGACAGGCTTTACCGCCGCTGCTTGGCGGAAAACGCCGCCCGGGAGGTGGACAGGCCTTTTTGCCGCCACGATTTCCAGCACATGCTGGACGTGGCCCGCATCAGCTACATCATCCTGGTGGAGGGAGGGGGCCTGGACGACCTGGCCCGCGAGTGCGGCTGTGCGGGACGCCAGTCAGTTAGGGAAGTGGTCTACGCCGCCGGGCTCCTGCACGACATCGGGCGCTTCCGGCAGTACGACTGCGGCGAGGACCACGCCGCCGCGGGCGCCCTCCTGGCGAGGCCCATCCTGGAGCGGGCCGGTTTTAATTTCCGGGAGGTGAAGGTAATTACCCGCGCCATTGCCGCCCACCGCCGCGGGGACGAGGAGGGGGGCCTCCTGGGGCGCGTTTTGTGCCGGGCCGACGACCTGGCCCGCCCCTGCGCTTTTTGCCGCGCGCGGGGCGACTGCTACAAGGCGGAGCGCATGGAAAAGGCCCGGGAGCCGCTGGTTTATTGAAAGGGAGGAGGTTTACCTTGGGTTTCGTGGTGCGCAACCTGGAGGTGAAGAACCTGGCGCAGGCCCGCGCGGAGATAGCCGCCGTAGGAGCCGACCGCGTGGGCGTCGGCCTCATGGCGCCCAAGGCCGTGCACCGGGTGCTCAAGATCAGCGGCCTGACCCCCCGCCAGGCCAACATCCTTAAGCAGGAGATGCTGGCCAGGGGCGGGGAAGCTGCCGTGCACCGGGGGGTGATCGAGGGCGCGGTGGAGGCCACCGATGTGATCCTCATGGGCACCTTAAAGCAGCTGGAGTCCCTGGTGGCCAAGCTGAAGGCGCAGCCTTTCGGGCTGGCCGCGCTGGCCGAGGAGATCCGCCGCGTGCTCACCAACCTGGAGGGCCGTAAAGTGCGGCGCCTGGACTGCCGGGGCAGGGAGCTGGTGCTGGGAGAGAGGACGCTGATCATGGGCATCCTCAACGTCACCCCCGACTCCTTTTCCGACGGGGGCAAATTTAGCGACCCGGCCAGAGCCGTGGAGCGCGCCCACCAGATGGTGGAGGAAGGGGCCGACATCATCGACCTCGGCGGGGAGTCCACCCGCCCGGGGTACACGCCGGTGCCTTTAGAGGAGGAGCTGCGCCGGGTCATGCCGGTGCTGGAGATGCTGGTGGCGGAGATCCCCGTGCCCATTTCCGTGGACACCACCAAGGCCGAGGTGGCTCGCCGGGCCCTGGAGTGCGGCGCCCACCTCATCAACGATCAGTGGGCGCTGCGGGCCGACCCGGAGATGGCGGGTGTGGTGGCGCGCTACCGGGCCCCGGTGGTGCTCATGCACAATCAAAAAGGCACGGAGTACCGTGACCTCATGGGGGACATAGTGTGCTTCTTCCGGGAGAGCATTGCCCTGGCCGAGGCGGCGGGCATCCCCCGCGAAAAGATTATCATCGACCCGGGGATCGGCTTCGGCAAGACCGTGGAGCAGAACCTGGAGGTGCTGGCGCGGCTGGAGGAGCTGTCCTGCCTGGGGCTGCCCGTGCTCCTGGGCACCTCACGCAAGTCGGTCATCGGCAAGACCCTGGACCTGCCGGTGGACCAGCGGCTGGAGGGCACGGCGGCCACCGTGGCCCTGGGCATTGCCGCGGGTGCGGACATCGTGCGCGTGCACGACGTGAAGGAGATGGTGCGGGTGGCCCGCATGACCGACGCCGTCGTGCGGCGAAGGGGGGGCGCAGGGTGTGCCCTGAGCGGCGCGACCGTCTCATCTTAAAGGGCATGGAGTTTTTCGGCTACCACGGCGTGCTGCCCCAGGAGCGCCAGCTGGGCCAGCGCTTCCGCGTAGACGTGGAGCTTTACCTGGACCTTTCTCCCGCCGGGACCGCCGACGACCCCTCCCGGGCGGTGGATTACGCCAGGGCGTACCGGGTGGTGGAAGAGGTGGTCACGGGCAGCCCCTGCCGGCTCATCGAGGCCCTGGCGGAAAAAATAGCCGGCGCCCTCCTGGCCTCCTTCCCGGTGGAGGAGGTGGCCGTGCGCGTGGAAAAGCCCTGCGCCCCCGTGCCGGGCCACTTCGCCTGCATGGCCGCGGAGATCCGGCGCGCCAGGAAGCCTTAGGGGGCGGGGGACCGTGGAGAGGGCCTACATTGGGCTGGGCTCAAATATGGGTGACAAGAAGGCCGGCATCCTGCGCGCCCTGGAGGAGCTGGGAAAAACCCCCGGGGTCGCGCTCCTGCGCGTAGCCCCCCTCTACCGCACCGCGCCGGTGGGCTATACGGACCAGGACTGGTTTGTAAACACCGTGGCGGAAATAGATACCGCCCTTTCGCCCCGGGAGCTGCTGGCCGCCTGCCTGGAAATCGAGCGGCGCCTGGGCCGCGTGCGGGGCGTGCGCTGGGGGCCGCGGGTCATTGACTTAGACCTCCTCCTTTACGGCGACCTGGTCGTTGACGAGCCGGACCTCGCCGTGCCCCACCCGCGGATGCACGAGCGGGCTTTCGTGCTGGTCCCCCTGGCCGACCTGGCCCCGGACCTGGTCGTGCCCGGGCGCGGGAAGGTGAGGGATCTTTTGTGCGGCCTCGACACCTCGGGCGTGTGCCCCCTGTAAAAAAACGCCCCTTTAAAAAACGGGGGTCCGACAAGGTCAATGCTACCGGGAGATTTCGTTAAACCAAACGGTTGCTTGATGCTTGCCCTCCACACCCTCAAAGCCAGGGTAGGATTCCTTGATTACCGGCCGGATGACGTATTTCACCCTCCCCAGCGCCTCCAGATCCTCCCAGGGGTTGCCCTCCACGGCCAAAAGATAAGCCGGGCGGCCCGGCGCAAGGCGTCCCAGAAAGTGCTCCAGCCCCAGGACCTCCGCACCGCCTGCCGTGGCCGCCGTGAGGACGTCCGCGGGGGAGAGGCCGGCTTCCCGGTAGAGCAGGATCTCCTCGAGGAAACTCCGGCCGTGCGCCACGCCGGCGGCGCCGGCGTCCGTGCCCACCCCCAGCTTGACGCCCGCCTCGCGGGCCAGGGCGATCATCTCCAGCTGGCGGCTCACGGTGCGGGCGATGACCCCGCGCTCCCGCGGGCCGTGCTTTTCCCGCAGGCCCTCTTTTAGCTGCGCCGCCACCGGGATCACCGTGGGCACCCAGGCCACGCCCTTTTCGGCCATGCGCCAAAGCAGCTCCCGCGTGAGGAAGTAGCCGTGCTCCACGGAGTCCACCCCCGCTTCCACGGCCAGGCGCACCGCCTCCTCCCCGCTGGCGTGGGCCATGACCTTTAAGCCGTGGCGCCTGGCGCAGGTGACGATGCGCCTTAGCTCCTCCGGGCCGAACTGCGGCGGGCCCACCCGCCCGTACTCTTTAAAGCTGACGAGGCCCGAGACCAGCACCTTGATTTGCCGCGCCCCTTCGCGGACCAGCGCGCCCACGGCTTCCTCCAGCTCCGCCGGTTCCAACCCCCTGCCCAGAAACGACCCGTATCCCCCTTTTTTGAAAAGGGCCCTCCCGCAAGCCACCACCAGCGGCCCCTCCAGATCCCCGCCAGCCACGCGGCGGGCGGCGGCCAGCCCCAGGCCCGCGGCATCGCCCCCGTCCCGCACGGCCAAAATGCCCCGCGCGGGGTAGGCGGCCAAGATCTGCGGCAGGCCTTCCCCATTTCCCAGGCCCAGGTGCACGTGGCAGTCCACCAGCCCCGGGAGCACGGTGCAGCCGGGGAGCTCTAAAACGGACGGCTGCGCCCGGCAGGGGTGCGGGCAGGAGGTCCCGCCCAGGGGGCAGGGAGATGCCGGCGCGGGAGTGCTCTTCCCGGCGCGCGGGGGCGCCAGGGCCGCTACCCTCCCTCCCCGCAGGCAGATAAGGGCTCCCTCCTCCGGCGGTTCCTTTCCGCCCCGCCAGGTGAGGGAGGCTTTAATCACCAGCGTTTTTTCGGCGGTCAGGGTGGTCACCTGCATGGCTTTCTTGGTGCTCCCGCACTTGAGAGGATTTCAGGGGGGTACACGTCGGCGGGCAGGACGGGTCCCGCCCAAAATTTCCGGTTTGCCGGGGGGCCGGGTTGGTGGGGGATCCGGCCTTCAAGGCAGGCCTGCCCTTTTGCTCGCGGCGGTGGAGGTAAATCATGAAGCCTGCGCCGACCAGGGCCACCAGCCCCAGGGAGGAAAAGGCGGCCGCCCACCCCCGCGGCCCGGGGAAGAGGTCCAGGAGCAGCCCGAAGGCGGGGGGAGCGGCGGTGGCCAGGAGGTAGCCCGCCAGGGTCTGCCAGGCCATGAGACGCCCCAGGCGCTCCCGGGGCGAAACTTCCGCCAGGGCGGTGGAGAACACCGGCGAGTCCGCCGTCACCACCAGGCTGTAGAGCGCCCCCACGGCCAGGAGGAGCCACAGGGGGCCGCCGTAGAGCCAACCGAAGACCAGGGAGCAGGCGGCGCTGGCGCACAGCAGGGCCGCGGCGGTAACGGCGCGCCCCAGCCGGTCGGAGATCCAGCCGGCCAGGGCGGTGGAGGGGGCCCCGAGCAGCACCGAGAGGGCGGTCAGGCTGGCGGCCAGGGAATTGGCCCGGGCCGCGCGTTCCTGCAGCACGGCGGTCAGGAAGGGGGAAAGCCAGGAGCGCAAGCCGTACATTTCCCACATGTGCGCGGCGTAGGCGAAGATGATAAGAACGGCGGCCGGCGCGTGGGGCGGCACGGGCGGGACATGCGCAGCGGGGGAGCGGGGCGGAATGGGGGCAAAGACCTCCCCCGGCCTCCTCCAGAGCAGGAGCGAGAGGGCCGCCGCCGGGATGCCCGCCGCGGCCAGGGAGAGGTAAACGGGCCGCCAGGGCCACAGCGCGGTAAGCGCCCCGGTAAGGGCAAAGGAGAGGGAGGTGCCCAGGAGGTAGGAGGAGACGTATATGCCCACCGCCCGCCCGCGCCGGGCGGGGGCCAGGGAGATGATCTTGATCCCGGGCATGTAGATCCCCCCCAGGCCGGCCCCTGCCAGGGCCCGCAGCAGCGTGCCCGAAACCAGGTCGCGCGCCAGGAGGGGGAAGAGGAAATGGGCGGCGGCGGAGAGCACCGCTCCCCCGGCCAGCGCGTAGCGGGCGTCGTAGCGGTCGGTGAGAGGCAGGGCCACCAGGGCGGCGGCAATATAGCCGGCCTGAAAGGCGGCCACCATCATCCCGGCGGAGGCGTGGGAGATACCCCACTCCTTCTCCACCACCGGCAGCACGGCAGGAAGGCAGTAGGCCGGCAGCAGCACCAGGAGCTGGATGAAGGAAAGGGCGGCCACGGGGATGCTTTTCTCGCCTGCGGCAATCTTTGCTCTCTCCATAATCCTGCCTATTCGCCGCCGCCGGCCCCGCTCCCTGCCGGAGGGGAGGGCAAATTGAGCATGAGCGGGGCGGCTTTGTTTGGGGAAGACGAGATGCCTTGTCAAGAGCCTGGTGAAAGGCGTAAGCTCTCGGCGAAGAGCTTTTTTGATCTTGGCCCCGGAGGCGAGGTTAAGGTGAGGGCTTTTAACGCAGGCGCGTGCGGGCGCGCAAATCATAAAAAGATAGCGTGAGCGCTTGTTTTCCCCTTGCCTCTGTGGTAAAATGAAGCTGACGCGGGTGGTATCTTTTTGAGAGAACCACACCGCTCCCTGCTAAAGTGCAGCAGCACAGCTAAACATAGCTTTTCCGCTTGGATCCGGAGAGGACCGAGACGGGCACGGGATAAGCAGGCCTTTCGGGCATTTCCGGAAGGCCTTTTTAATTTTGCGGGGTGAGAGATATGCCCAAGCCGGCCATAGCCGTCGTGGGCTGCGGGAAGGTGGGCAGCGCCCTGGCGCTGCTCCTGAAAGAGAGGGGCTACCCGGTGGCCGGGGTGGCCAGCAGGAGCTACGCCTCGGCCAAAAGGCTGGCCGAAGCCGCCGGCTGCCCCGCTTACGAGCGCCCGGAAGAGGCGGCCCGCGCGGCAGACCTGGTCTTCATCACCACGCCGGACCGCGAAATTGCCCCCGTGTCGCGGGCCATTGCCGAAAAGGGCGGCTTTAGGGCCGGCCAGGTGGTGGCCCACACCAGCGGCGCCCATCCCTCCGGGGAGCTGAAAGGCGCGCGGGAGGCCGGCGCCCTGGCGGTGTCCATCCACCCCCTGCAGTCCTTTGCCGACGTGGAAGCGGCCAGGCGGAACCTCCCCGGCTCGTACTTTGCCCTGGAGGGGGACGAGGAGGCCCTGCCCCTGGCGCGGCAGGTGGCGGAGGACCTGGGGGGGAAGCCCTTTGTCATCCGCGCGCAAGACAAAGTGCTCTACCACGCGGCGGCCTGCATCGCCTCCAACTACCTGGTTTCCCTCATGCACCTGGCTGCCAACATATACGCGCGCTTCGGGCTTTCGCCGCGGGAGGCCTTTGAGGCGCTGTACCCCCTGGTGCAGGGCACCGTGAACAACATCCGCGCCCTGGGCCCGGCGCAGGCCCTCACCGGCCCCATTGCCAGGGGGGACGCGGGCACCGTGGCCGGCCACCTCGGGCCGCTGGAGGGGGTGGGGGACCTGGAGGCGCAGGTGTACCGCCTGCTGGGCCTGTACACCGTGCGCGTGGCCCTGGAAAAGGGCTCCATCGGGGAGGAGCAGGCAAGGGAATTACGGAGGGTGCTGAAAGAAGGTGCCGGCAAGGAGGTGCCGACGTGGTTATCCTGCACACCGTAAAAGAGGTGCGCGATTTCGTGCGCCGGGCCCGCGCCGAGGGGAAGACCGTGGGCTTTGTGCCCACCATGGGCTACTTCCACGAAGGCCACCTGTCCCTCATGCGCCGCGCCCGGGAGGAGTGCGGCGTGGTGGTGGTGAGCATCTTCGTCAACCCCCTGCAGTTTGGCCCGCGGGAGGACTACCAGCGCTACCCGCGGGACTTCCAGCGGGACAGGGAGCTGGCCGAGGGCGCGGGCGTGGACGCCATCTTTTACCCCTCCGTGGAGGAGATGTACCCGCCGGGCTATGCCACCTACGTGGAGGTGCAGGGGATCACCGAGTGCCTCTGCGGGGTTTTCCGCCCGGGGCACTTCCGGGGCGTGACCACGGTGGTGGCCAAGCTCTTTAACATCGTGCAACCGGACAGGGCCTATTTCGGCCAGAAGGACGCCCAGCAGGCGCTGGTGATCAAGAAAATGGTGCGGGACCTCAACATGGACCTGGAGGTGGTGGTCCTGCCCACGGTGCGGGAAGAGGACGGCCTGGCCATGAGCTCCCGCAACGTGTACTTAAGCCCCCGGGAGAGGCAGCTGGCCGCCGCCATCCCCCGCAGCCTGCGGGCCGCCGAGGAGGTCTATAAGGCCGGCGAGCGGCAGGCGGAGAAGATCGTGGAGCTGGTGCGGGGCGTACTCGGGGAGTCGCCGGGGATAGAAATCGAGTACGTGGAGGTCAGGAGTCTGCCCAATTTAGAGCCCCTGGAGCGCGTGGAAGGGCCGGCCCTCCTGGCCCTGGCCGTGCGCATAGGTCCTGCCCGCCTGATCGACAACACCGTTTTGGGAGACGCCGCGGGGATATTCTAGAGGGGGTGGGTTTGAGTGTTTATCACGCTTTTTAAGGCCAAGATCCACCGCGCCACGGTTACCGAGGCCAACCTGCACTACATGGGCAGCATTACCATTGACGAGGCCCTTCTGGAGGCTTCCGGCATCCTGCCCCACGAGAAGGTGCAGCTGGTCAACCTGAACAACGGGGAGCGCTTTGAGACCTACGTCATCAAGGGGCCGCGTAACTCCGGCACCATCTGCTTGAACGGCGCCGCGGCCCGGCTGGTGCAGCCCGGCGACAAGGTGATCATCATTGCCTACGCCCTCATGACCCCCGCGGAGGCCGCCGACTTTTCCCCCACGGTGGTGCTGGTGGACGAGCACAACCGCGTGCTGGAGGTGCGGCGCGCCGAGGAGCACGGCCAGGCGGGGTAGGGGCCCTTGCCCAGGCGCACGGGGGCCGGACCAAGTGCACAGGGGTTGCCTTGACAAGCAAAAAAAGCGGGGGGTAGAATATCCTCAATAAAGTCCGGCCCCGGGCATTCTGGAGGGAGCCATGGAAGAAAAAGAAAGAGAGGAAAAGATCAGGCGCCTGACGGAGGAAATCAAACAACTGAAAAGGGAGCGCCGGGCGGTCATCCTGAGCCACGTCTACCAGCGCCCGGAGGTGCAGGAAGTGGCCGACTACGTAGGGGACTCCCTCGGCCTTTCCCAGCAGGCGGCCAAGACGGACGCCGAGGTGATCGTCTTCTGCGGCGTGCACTTCATGGCCGAGAGCGCGGCCATCCTCTCCCCGGATAAAATCGTTCTTTTGCCGGAGATCAAGGCCGGCTGCCCCATGGCCGACATGGTTACCGTGGAGGACCTGCGGGAGACCAAGAAGGAGATCCCCGGGGCCATTGTGGTGTGCTACGTGAACACCTCGGCGGCCGTCAAGGCGGAAAGCGACGTCTGCTGCACCAGCGCCAATGCCGTGAAGGTCGTTTCTTCCCTCCCTAAGGATCGGCCCATCCTCTTCATTCCCGACCAGAACCTGGGCCGCTACGTGGCCAAGAAGACGGGGAGGGACCTCATCCTCTGGGGCGGCTACTGCAGCACCCACGACAGGCTGACCAGGGAGGAAGTCCTGGAGGCCAAGAAGGCCCACCCCGGGGCCCTGGTGCTGGTGCACCCCGAGTGCCGCCCGGAGGTGGTGGAGCTGGCCGACGCGGTGGCCAGCACCACGGGCATGATCCGCTACGCCCGGGAGAGCGAGGCCCGGGAGTTCATCATCGGCACCGAGGAGGGCATCCTCCACCAGTTCCGGAAGCAGTGCCCGGGCAAGAGCTTTTACCTGGCCTCCCCCAAGCTCATCTGCCCCAACATGAAGGCCACCACCCTGGAAAAGGTGCACCGCTCCCTGCTGACCCTGGAGCCGCGCGTCACCGTGCCGCCGGAGATCCGCGAGGGGGCCCTGCGCGCCCTTGCGCGCATGCTGGAGCTGAGCTGAACCCGGGAGGGGGTAAGGGGTGAGCGGGCGCTACCTGGTGAACTTTGACAGCCGGCGGCTGCCCCAGGAGAGCTGGGACCTGGTGGTGCTTGGGAGCGGTATCGCCGGGCTTTACACAGCCCACGCCGCCGGCCGCCGCGGCTGGCGGGTGGTGGTGCTGACCAAGCACGGCGTGGAGGACAGCAGCACCGACCGGGCCCAGGGGGGGATTGCCGCCGCCCTGGGCAGCTCCGATTCGCCGGAGCTGCACTACCAGGACACCATTGCCGCCGGGGCGGGGCTCTGCGACCGGGACGCGGTGCGGGTGCTGGTGAACGAGGGGCCGGAGCGCGTCCGGGAGCTGATGGAGATGGGGGCGAGGTTTGACCGCGAGAACGGCAGGCTCGCCCTCACCCGGGAAGGGGCCCACAGCCGGCGGCGCATCCTGCACGCCGCCGGGGACGCCACCGGGGCGGAGATCCAGCGGGTTCTCTCCCTGGCGGTGAGGCAACTCCCCGGCGTGGAGGTTAGGGAAAACCACTTTGCCGTGGACCTCCTGGTGCACGAGGGCAGGTGCTACGGCGTGCTGGCCCTGGCCGGCGAACGGCTAAAAGTATTCTGGGGCCGGGCGGTGGTGCTGGCTACCGGCGGGCTGGGCCAGCTTTTCGAGGTTAGCACCAACCCGGAGGTGGCCACGGGCGACGGCATGGCCATGGCCTACCGCGCGGGGGCAGAGCTCATGGACATGGAGTTCGTGCAGTTTCACCCCACCGTCCTGAGCCTGCCGGGGGCGCCCCCTTTTCTCATTTCCGAGGCCGTGCGGGGCGAGGGGGCTATCTTGCGCAACGCCCGCGGAGAGCGCTTTATGCCCCGTTACCACCGGCTGGCCGAGCTGGCGCCCCGGGACGTGGTGGTGAGGGCCATCCTGGCGGAGATGGAGCAGACGGGGGTCCCCCACGTCTACCTCGACCTCTCCCACCTCGACCCGGAAGCGGTGCGCCAGCGCTTTCCCAACATCACCAGGACCTGCGCCGCCTACGGCCTGGACATCACCAAGGACCTCCTGCCGGTGGCCCCCGCCGCCCACTACATGATGGGGGGCGTGAAGACCAACCTCCACGGGGAGACGAGCATCGAAGGCCTGTACGCCTGCGGCGAGGTG
The DNA here is from genome assembly GCF_000429345.1 of Desulfovirgula thermocuniculi DSM 16036. Classification (GTDB taxonomy): domain Bacteria; phylum Bacillota; class Desulfotomaculia; order Desulfotomaculales; family Desulfovirgulaceae; genus Desulfovirgula; species Desulfovirgula thermocuniculi. The sequence continues at coordinate 33,401 of NZ_AUBR01000008.1, forward strand.
GCCTGCCAGGGGGTGCACGGGGCAAACAGGCTGGCCAGCAACTCGCTTTTAGACGGTCTGGTCTTCGGCGGGCGCATCGTGGAGAGGGTGGCCGGGAGCCCCGCGGGGCCCGCGCGGCGGCCCGAGTTTTCCTGCCGGGAGCTGGAGGAGGCCCCGCCTTTGGACGTCGGGGACCTGCGCCGCCGCTTAAAGCGCGTCATGTCCAGGCACGTGGGCCCCGTGCGCGACGCCCGGGGGCTGGAGGAGGCTCTCTCCTTTTTCGCGCAGTGGTCTTTCCTGGAGAAGCACCAGGCGGCGGGCGTGGAGGAAATGGAGCTGCGCAACATGCTCCTGGTCGGCCAACTGGTGGCCCAGGCGGCCCTTTTGCGCACGGAGAGTCGGGGAGGGCACTACCGCCTTGATTACCCGGCGCCGCGGGACATATGGCTAAAGCACATTATCCTGCGCCGCTAAAAACCGCCATAAACATAAGGGGAGTTTAGCCCATGCTCAACGTTATCCTGCTGGAAGAGCTCATCGACAGGGTTTTAAAAGAGGACATCGGCACGGGGGACATCACCACCAACAGCATTGTGCCTCCCGGGCACACCACCATCGGCTTCATCAGGGCCAAGGAGCCCGGCGTGGTGGCCGGCCTGCCGGTGGCCCAGGCGGTGTTCCGGCGCCTCTCCCCGGGCATCTCCTTCCAGCAGCGGGTGCGCGAGGGGGAGAGGGTGCAGGCCGGCCAGCTCCTGGCGCGGGTGGAGGGCGACGCGCGGGCCATATTGAGCGGCGAGCGGGTGGCCTTGAACTTCCTGCAGCGCATGTCGGGCATTGCCACCTACACCGCCCGGCTGGTGGACCTCATCCGCGGCTACAAGGCAAAGATCGTGGACACCCGCAAGACCACACCGGGCCTGCGTCTCCTGGAAAAGTACGCCGTGCGCGTGGGCGGAGGCCAGAACCACCGCTTCGGCCTCTTTGACGCCGTGTTAATTAAGGACAACCACATCAAGATTGCCGGCAGCATCACCCGGGCGGTGGAGCTGGCCAGGGCGAGCATCCCCCACACCATGAAGGTGGAGGTGGAGGTGGAGGACCTGGCCGGGGTGGAAGAGGCGCTGGCCGCCGGGGCGGACGTAATCATGCTGGACAACATGGACGTCCAGACAATCGCCAGGGCCGTGGAGATGGCCGCCGGGCGCGCCCTCCTGGAGGCCTCCGGCGGCATCACCGAGCAAAACATCGTGGAGGTGGCCAAAACGGGCGTGGACTTCATTTCCCTGGGCGCCCTCACCCACTCGGCCAGGGCCCTGGACATCAGCCTGGACGTGGGGGAACTAAAGCCCCTGTAGTATTTTGCGGAGCGGCGGTGGGCGGGCCGTGTACGAGCTGAAGCCGGTGAGGAACAAGAAAATTTACGAGGAGATCGTCGAGCAGGTCAAGCAGCTGATTGCCGAAGGGGTGCTGGCTCCCGGCGACAAGCTGGTTTCGGAAAAGGAGCTGGCGGAAAAGCTCCAGGTAGGCCGCTCGGCGGTGCGGGAGGCCTTTCGCGCCCTGGAGGCCCTGGGCATCCTGGAGGTGAAGCCGGGCGAGGGGGCCTTCATCCGCCGCGTGGAGCCCCAGGCCTTTACGGAAATGCTGGCCCTGGCGCTCCTGATGGACAAAAACACCACGAAAGAGCTCATGGAGCTCCGCCGCATCCTGGAGGTGGAGTCCGCCGGCCTGGCCTCCTTAAGGCACACTCCCGAGGACCTGGCCAGGATGGAGGAGGCCCTGGCGGAAATGGAGGCGGACATTCGGGCCGGCAACCTGGGGGAAAAGGCCGACTGGAAGTTCCACTACGCCGTGGCCGTAGCCACCCACAACTCCCTGGTGGTGGAGCTCATGAACACCATTGCCGGCACCATGCAAAAGGTGCTGCGCAAGGCCCGCATGGAGCTCTACCGCACTCCCGGCACCCCGCAGCGCCTCTTAAACGAGCACCGCGCCATCTACCAGGCCATCCGGGAGGGCCGGGACGGGGACGCCCGGCGGGCCATGTTTGAGCACCTGGACAAGGTGGAAAAGGGTCTCAAGGTGTAGGGCAGCAGGGCAGGCGTTTTTAAGAACTCTTGGCGGGAGGCTTATGGCGTTGGAGAACCCGGTGGAGAGGGTGCGGGCTTTTCTCGCCCGCTTCCCCTTTAACATTGAGGTGCGCGAGTTTGACGAGAGCACCCACACGGCGGAGCTGGCCGCCCGCGCCGTGGGGGTGGAGGTGGGGCAGATTGCCAAGTCGGTGCTCTTTGAGGTGGGCGGCCAGATGGTCATGGTGGTCACCAGCGGCGACGTGAAGGTAAGCCAGTCCAAGCTAAAGGCCCACCTGGGGGTAAAGGGCAAGGTGAAGCTGGCCGACGCCCGGACCATTGAAGAGGTCACCGGCTTCCCGCCCGGCGGCGTGTGCCCCTTTGCCTTAAAGCGGCCCGTGCGCGTGCTCATTGACGTGAGCATGAAGAGATTTCCCTGCGTGTACATTGCCGCCGGCAGCCCCCGCTCAGCCGCCCCGGTGACGGTGGAGCAGTTGCTGGCCATCACCGGCGGCGAGCTCTGCGATTTATCGTGAGCGGGGGGGCGCGGGCGGGCGGGAGCCGGGCGCCGGGCAAAAAACGGCGGCGGCCCGGGCGCAGGGCCCTTGACGGCGCGGGCCAGTCTGCTATAATTTACTTAGGCACGGTGTAAGCCCCACCACAGGCGGTGCGGGCTTAGTTTATCGGCGGAAAAGGGGTGGTCATGGTGGGTAAGGTGGTCACGGTCAACAGGCGGGCCCGCCATGACTATCACATCCTGGAAACCTACGAAGCGGGCATCGTCCTTACCGGCACCGAGGTGAAGTCCCTGCGGGCCGGACGGGCCAACCTGCAGGACAGCTACGCCCGCGTGGAAAACGGCGAGCTGTTCCTGTACAACATGCACATCAGCCCCTACGACCAGGGGAACCGCTTTAACCACGAGCCCAAGCGTACCAGGAAGCTCCTCATGCACAAAAGGGAAATCATGCGCCTTTTGGGCAAGAGCCGTGAAAAGGGTCTCACCCTCGTGCCGTTGAAGGTGTACTTTAACGAGCGGGGTAAGGCCAAGGTGGAGCTGGCCCTGGCGCGGGGCAAGAAAGCCATTGACAAGCGGGAAGACATAGCCGCGCGGGACGCCCGCCGGGAAATCGAGCGGGCCCTGCGGGGCAAAATATAGCATGGGGGCGAAAGGTTTCGACGGGGGAAGCGGTGGCAGGAGTAGCGAGCCGGGGTTCCCATCTGCCCGTAAAACGGTGGGGAAAAAAATAACTGCCAACGAAGAATACGCTCTGGCTGCTTAATTAAGCGGCCACATCCTGCCGGCGCCGGGCCCGTGGCGCTGGACAGGGTGTCGACTTAACGGGCTGGCCGCTGGCCGGTGCCCGGCCGGCAGCGGGACGGCAACCGGGCTAGCCCCCGCGGAGGCTGGCTGTGGCCGCCAAAGGGGCGAAAGCTAAAGCACAGCCTGCGCTCGGAGAAGCTCCTGTGGCTGTTCTCTCGGACGGTGGGTTCGAATCCCCCCGCCTCCACCATTCAAATCCACAGTTATTTTAAAGACCACTTCAATTTTTTCCCTGGTCACGATTACTTTTTCTACGAATTCCTGGACCAGCCTCTTGCAGGCGTCCAGGTTTTTGTTTTTAAGAAGGCGCATGTTTTCCTTCAGGTATTTTGTGACCGCTTCTAAAGTGACAGTGTTTGCTTCTGCTTTGATCCGCAGTTCATGGAATTGTCCTTCCAGAAGGGCCTTTTTTGCCTCAAGGGCTTTAATCTTTTCCAAGACGGGGTGTACGGTAACCCCGCCGGCGGCCAGCGCCTCTACCAGATTATCGATTTTTCTCTGTGCGTCTGCCAGTTCTCTTTCCAGGTGCCGCAGTTCCCCAGCATAATCTTCCTGCTGCAGGCGGTGGTAGTGGACGATTTTTTCTGCCAGGCGCGGTATGACCTCTTCGTTAAAGATCTGCACTTCCAGCTGGGCTAAAACAAAGGCTTCCAAGAGCTCCTTGCTGACTTTCTCGTTGGAGCACTGCCCGGTCCTGTTCCCGTAGTTGCAGGCGTAGTAATACCTTTTCCTGTGCTGCCTGCTCTTCTTGGTCAGGTAGGCGGAGGAATCGCCGTTCATGCGGTGGCCGCATTCCCCGCACCAGATAAGGCCCGAGAGCAGGTAGACTACCTTTGCCTTGAAGCGCCCCGGGCCGGTGCGGTTTTCGTCCATGCGCTCCTGCACCCGGGCAAACGTTTCATGGTCTATAATTGCGGGTATGGCGCCGGGAATTTCGATGATTTCGTCCCGGGACTTGCTGAGGTGGTTGTTCCTGCGACCGTCCCTTTTGGCCGCACTGCGGTTGAAGATGTAGGTGCCGGTGTACTTCTTGTTCCGGAGGATTTCGTAGAGGCTGTTTTTGCCGAACGGCCGTCCGCTTTTTGTCCTATACCCGCGGGAGTTCAGGTAATCTATAATTTCACCGTAGCTGTGCCCCTGGCTGTACATTTCGAAAATGAGCCTTACTGCCCGGGCCTCCACCTCGTTGATTACATACCTGCCCTCGCTGTTCACGTCGTAACCCAGCGGCGGCCTCCCTCCCGTGTGCTTTCCCTGCAGTGCCGTTTCCCTCATCCCCTTCATCACTTCCCGGGCCAGGTTGCGGCTGTAATATTCCGCCATGCCCTCTATGATCGACTCCATTAAAATGGACTCCGGGCTGTCGTCCAGGTGCTCCAGCACCGACTCCACGCGCACGCCGGCCCGGCGCAGCTCGCGCTTGTAGAACGCGCTGTCGTAGCGGTTGCGGGCGAAGCGGTCCAGCTTATGCACCAAGAGCACATCCGCCTGCACAAGGCCGCTCTTGATCTCCTCGACCATCTTCAAGAACCCCGGCCGGTCGTCGGTGGTGGCCGAGCGGGCCTCGTCGGTGTAAACCTTCACCACCGTGTAGCCCCGCCGCCGGGCGTACTCCTCGCAGGCCCGCACCTGGGCCGTGATGGATTCCTCCCGCTGGTTGTCGCTGGAGTAGCGGGCGTAGATGACGGCTCTCACCGCTTGCAACCCCCCTCACCCTAGCGTACGTCCTTGATGACCTTCCTGACGACGCCGATGATCTCCAGCTCGCTGGGTGTGAGGGCGCGGTATTTGGGGTTGGCAGGTTCTAAGCGCACCTGGCCGTCGATGCGGTAGAACCGCTTGATGGTCACCTCGTTTCTTATCCTGGCCACCACGGTCTGGCCGTTTTTGGCCTCGTGCGTCATCTCCACCAGGACGTAGTCCCCGTCTTCTATGCCCACGTCCTGCATGCTGTCGCCGCTGACCTTGAGCGCAAAGCACCTCCCTTTGACGAACTCCTTGGGCAGCGGCATGTGGCCCAGGAGGTTCTCCTCTTCAATGACCGGGCCGCCCGCCGGCACGGAGCCGACGACGGGCACCTCGATGACCTCCCACTGGGCACTGCGCCTGCTGATGAGGCTGGACACGCTCACGCCGAGGGCCGCCGCCACTTTCTCCAGGAACTTTAAGCTGGGGGTGACGTCGCCCCTTTCCACGTCGGAGACGTACGAGTGGGACACCCCGGCCAGCCTGGCCAGCTCGCGCTGGTTCAAGCCCCTCTCCTCGCGCAGCTTCCTGATGTTTTCCCCGATGGTCATCGTGGTGCTCCCCCCGTTCCGCTTGTTACGGATAGTATACCGCAGGGGGCGCCCGCGGCCAAAACGGCGTGCGGGGGAGATCTGCGGCGAACGAACGTTTGTTTACGAGAAAAGCGGACACAATACGAAGATTTCGTATTTGCGCCCTGCTCGGTATAATTGTACAATGTAAGCATAAATCGTCAGCGGAGGTGGCTGGGGAGTGGAGTTCGGCGGCCGCGTGAGGGAGGCCAGGCAGAGGCTCGGGATGACCCAGCGCGAGCTGGCCTCGGCGACGGGGCTCAGCACGCAGTACATAAGCGACATCGAGCGGGGCCTGGCCACCGGGACCACGGAGACCGTGGCCAGGATCTGCAGGGCCCTGGGCCTCTCTATGGACGAAATTTTTTTGGCCGCGAGTTACGAAAATACCGAGCAGGCGGGGCGGCAGGGGGAGGTCGGGTGCGGTGCAGGTGGTGCTGGTGCGGGTGACGGCGCGGCGCACGAGGGAGGGGCTTGAGACGATCCGGCGGGAGGTGGTGGGCATATGCCGTGAGGAGGCGGACGAGTTCATTAGCCGGACGGCCAGGATACTGGCCCCGGCGGTCACCAGGGAGTGGTCAACAGCAAAAAGGAGGGGGAAGGAGCATGACCTGCGCCAACTGCAGGATTTACCTTGAGCCGGGCGAGTTTTACTACCTGCTGAACATCGTGCTCTGCGGGTGGTGCTACCGGCTCTTAAAAGAGCACCTGGCGGCTGACCGTGCGGCGGAAACCGCCGCGGCGGGCACTAGGGGGAGGTGACACCGTGAAGTACACCCACGACTTTGCACTGCCGAGGGAATTCGGCCGCACCCTCAGCCGCGCCGTAGCGTACTGCCGCCGGTGCGGCGCGGAATGGGACGTTCACCGCACCGCCCTCGGCGTCCAGTGGCGGCCCAAAAACGAGGTCGCGAAGACGCCGTACTGCAAAAGGAGGTGAGGGAAGTGGCTCTGGACAGGCTGCAGGACTTAGGGGCGGTGCCCGCCCCGGCCCGGGTTACGGCGAGCGCCGGGGAGCTGGCGCGCCGCAAGATCTACGCCGGCATCCCCGATGACGACGTGGCGCTGGCCCTGGCCATATGCCAGAAGTACGGCCTCGACCCGCTTCTGCGGCATGTGGTCCTCATTGCCAAAAACGCTAAAGATGAAGTAACCGGGCAGTGGACTAAAAGGTACGATGCCTACATCACCAGGGACGGCCTGCTGCACATCGCGCACTCCACCGGGCTCCTGGACGGCATTGAGGTGACGCTGGGCAAAGATGAGCTTGGCGAGTGGGCGGAGTGCGCCGTGTACAGGAAGGACATGAGCCGCCCTTTCCGCTACCGAGTGTACATGAACGAGTACGCCCAGGAGCCCAGGGGGGCCTGGAAGACCCACCCCAGGGCCATGCTGACCAAGACGGCGGAGGTGTTCGCCCTGCGGAGGGCCTTCGACGTGGCCCTTACCCCGGTGGAGGAGATGGGCATCGATGAGGATTCCGGCCAGGGGGAACTTGCCGGCCTGCGGCAGGCCTGCCGGGGAGAAATTGACCTCCTCGGGGGCACTGCGGCGGATGTGCCGGAGGCCAGTGCAGTCAGGGAGGAGGGCGCAGGGGAGGGGCGCAGGAAGGGCGGGGAGGGTGTGGCCCTGCCGGGCGGCGCCGGCGGTGCTCCGGGGGCTGCCAGGAAGCGGCTCCTTTAGGCTGGAAGACAGGAGTGGCAGGCTGAGGTCGGGTGGGGTGCAGGTTTTCACCCCGCGGGCACAGGAGGCGCCCGCTCCTGGCGGAGGATTTCCCCGACCCCGGAGCGGGCGGCCTGCCGGCCCGACGCCTCAGCCAGCCGGTGCGTGCGGTTCCGGGCCTTCTGCCGGTGAAAGCGGGTGGCTTCTATTCACTTGAGGGGCGTGTTCCAATGCTTGAGCACGTTTTATTTAGTACATCATTGAGCATGCTTATGCCCTCTTCCAGCGACTTCTTGGAAAGCCAGCCTTCCCTGTAGGCCTTGCATAAAAGCTCAAAAATGCAGATTACGGAAGGAATTCTTGCCTGGCCCCTGGCCGGCTGCAGTGAGCCGTCGGGGCGGCGCCAGATGAACCTGTACCCTTCCTCTGAACAGGTGGGGCTGTAGTGGTAGGTGCATTCCTGGAAGCAGAGGCACCAGTCCTGGTCATCGTGTTGCCTGACTTCATTTAAAATTTTTACGTATGCCATAGATAAAAAACCTCCTTTTGAAAGTATTTTAAATCTTTTAATTGGCTGTCCGCCCACCAAAGACGTTTATCTTCAGTTTTTTGAGCCAAAAACATATAAGTTTCTGCAGTTGTACGGGGCTTTATTAATTAACTGAGCCCTCACCCTCCAGGAACGATCTGGAGGTCTTTTTCAAGCCCCAGAACACGACAGATTTACTCGTTTGGGAGGAGGTATTAAATTGGCGGACTGGGCAGGACTGAGCGAGCGCGAGCGGGTCGTGCTGGAGTGCCTTCCTGCCGGCCACAAAAGGGCCATCCACAAGCGTAAGCTGGCCGAGCTGGCCGGTATGAGCGAGCGGGAAGTGCGGGAGATCATCTACAGCCTGGTGGTCAACCGCGGGGTGCCCGTAGGGAGCTGCACGGAGCCGCACAGCGGGGGCTACTTCCTCATCCAGGACGAAGAGGACTTAGAAGTTGCCACGCGGCACTTAAAGCCCCGGGCAGCGGCCATCTTCCGCCGGGCCCGGGCCTTAGAGAAGATCGCCGGGGACAGGTTCGGGCGGCAGCTGAGGCTGGTGGCGGAATGAGGGCGGGTGCACAGCGCGGCCACCCGGGGGGCGGATCTGGTCCCGCCGGGTGGGGCGCCGGGGCGGCAGGGAGGCTGGCTACCTGGGCCCGCGGGCGCCTTAAGGCGGTGGACAAGCCGGCCACTTGGGCGGAGGAGTGGCTGGAGGCTCCGGACGGCCCGGCGGAGCTGGCGGCGGCTTACCTCGTCCTGGCCCTGGCCGTGATCTACCTGACCGGCCACCTGGTGGCTTTTGTCCTGCGTTGGTGAGGGCATGCACGTGCTCGTGGGGGAAACCGGCGACAGGCGGCACCTGGCGGCACTGCAGAAGCTGGGGTGGGGCCGCATGTTCGTCACCAAAACCCCGCAACCATACACTGGCGAGAGGTGGGGGTTCGACAACGGGGCTTTCCGGGACTGGCTGGCCGGGCGGGCCTTCGACGGGGACCGTTTCCTGCGCCGGCTTGAACGGGCATACCGGGCGGGCACACCATACCTGGCGGTAGCCCCGGACGTGGTTGCCGGAGGCCTTGGGAGCCTTGAGTTCTCAATTAAATGGCTGGAGAGGTTGCCGGAAAGCTGGCCCTGGTTTCTGGCTGTGCAGGATGGAATGGGCCTGTCCGACGTTGAACCGGTAATCCACCTCTTTGCCGGCATCTTTATGGGCGGCACCGACGCCTTCAAAGCCACGGCTCCCCACTGGGCGGCTCTTGCCCACCGCCACGGGAAAAGGTTCCACTACGGCCGGGCAGGCACCTTCCGCAAGCTGCGGCGCGCCCATGACGCGGGTGCAGATTCGGTGGACTCCGCGCTGCCCATCTGGAAGGCAGAGCGCTTCGCCCAGTTCGTCAGGTGGTTTGAGACACTGTCAAAAGACGGGCAGCTCAGGATCTGGCCCGCCTGCGCGGGCTCGCCGCTGCCCGGGTAGAAAAGGAGGAGGGGCATGCCGGGCTGGATCAAGCTGTGGCGCCAGCTTGCCGACAACGGCCACTTCAAAATGCCGGATCTGGCCTTCAAGCTGTGGATATACTGCCTGCTGAAGGCCAGCCCTTTCCCCGCGGACGGGCTTGCGCCCGGGGAGCTGTATCTATCCTACAGCGAGATCCAGCGGGAGCTCGGCCGGCCCGGCACCAAAATGAGCAGGAGCACCATCTCCCGGGCGCTGCGCTACCTGGAGGAGCACGGCTATCTCAGCCTGGAGGCGGCCGCCTTTAAGGGCATCAGGGCCCGGGTCGTAAACTGGGACAGGTACCAGTGTGCCGCTGGTACAGAAAGTGTACCAGCTGGGCCAGCCGCCAGTACAGAAAGTGTACCGGAGGGAAAGCCAGGCGCGGCGCGGCTTCCCGCCTCCTCTAGTACGGAAAATGTACCAGGCCCAGTACTCTCAGAGTACCAGACTAGTTCTCTCAGAGTACCCGGGAAAGGCCCTGAGCCCAGAAACGGCGCGGCTTCCGGAGCGCCCAAGAATAATGATAAGAATATTGATCTTGGTGTAGGTGTAGTGGTCAATGACGGCAGGGAGCAAATCCAAAAACTCTTTGAAGCCGAGTTCGGCCGGGCCCTCTCGCCAATTGAGACTAACCAGCTGGATAACTGGCTGGCGGGGTACGGTCCGGAAATGGTGCGCGAGGCTCTGGCCCGGGCGGTACTCCAGGACAAGCGCACCCTGGCCTACGTGGGGGGAATCCTTAGGCGCCAGGCCGGCGTGACCGCCCCGGAGCGGGCCGCACGAGCTGAGTCCGGGCGCCGGCAGGGGCGCGCGCGTGGCGCCTCCGACTGGGGCCAGGACGAGGAGGAAAAGAGAAAGCTTTTGAGGAGCCTCTACCTCAGCTAGAAAGGGGAGGGATGTATGGGGGAGAACGCACACCGCGCCGCGGCCGCCGCGGCGGGGGGAAGGCCCATCATAAAGGTGGACGTGCTTACGGGCGAAGTGCTCGAAGACCGCCTGGCGGAGCTGTGGGCAAAGGAAGGGCTGGCCCGTGAGCCGGAGGAGCCGCGCCAAGGAGCGGCGGGCAGGGCGCCGGCGGCCCGGGAAGCGGCCCGGCGGGCGGACGGGGAGCTGCTGGAGCGCCTTTGTGCCTGGCTGGCGGCAAACCGCAGGTTCAGGAGCTGGGGCCCGCGCCGGCTGTACCGGCTGGTAAAGCTCATAGAGGGCGGGGCGAGTCTCTATGCCGCCGCCAGGAGGGTGGGCGCAAAGCACGATGCGGCAAAGAAGGTTTTGGCGAGGCTCGCGGAGGAGGGGATCGTCGGTGCCCACGCTGACCGTGCCCGGCAGGCCGGTGCCAAAGGCGCGGCCGCGGGTCGGTAAAAACGGCGCCGTCTACATCCCCAGGCGGTGCCGGGACTACGAGGCAAAGGTGGCCGCGCTGGCCAGGAAAGCCTTCCGTGCGCCGTACGAGGGGCCGGTGGCCCTCTCGGTGAAGGTGTACCTGGCCGGCCCCGGCGGCGACCTGGACAACTATGTAAAGTCGATCGCCGACGCCCTAAACGGCGTGGCCTGGCGGGACGACGGCCAGGTGGTGCGCATAAAGGCGGAAAAGCGCGCCGCCCCCAGGTCGGAGGAGAGGGCCGAAATAACCGTGAGGAGGTTATCATTTTGAGGAAGGCCGATTTTACAGCCAGAGTGCAGAAGATCCTGATCACCAACCGCGTGCGCGCGGAGGACTGGGACCAGTCCATAACGCTGGTGCTCTCCGACATCGAGCTGACCGACGAAAACCTTTTGGAGCTGCGCCAATTTAAACCAAACGAAGCAGTAATGGTGGTCATTACCCCCGCCCAGGCGACCATCTTTGATTACCTCAAAAAAGGAAGAGGAAAGCCCCCACGGGGCGGGCAGGGCGGCGAAGAAGAGCTGATCGTCATTGAAGAGGACGGCGGTGAGGAGCCGCCCGGCCGGGTGGTGAGGGAGTGGAAGTTTTAGTGAGACTGGAGTGCCCGGGGTGCGGGTGCCCGCTGGAAGTGGCCTGCCTGAACGGGGGCAGGCGCCGGTGGAGGTGCCTGAAGTGCGGGAAGGTATATACGTCCCTCTGCTACACCTGCAGAGGCGGGGAGGTCGTGGGCGTACGACTGTTCGCACCGTCAGGCCGCGGGTGCGGTAGCGGCAGGTGGGAGGAGGTGGTGGGCCGGTAGGGCCGGAGAAAACCTTCAAGAAGCGCAATGGGCCGGGTGTTCTGCCCGGCCTTTCCATTTCCCCGCCCGCCCCCATACCGCGGGGCGGTAAACCGCCTGCGCCCGCCTCCTTCCCGCAGTGCACCGCTCCGGCCGCAGGCGCAGCGCCGAGCGTCCCGGGGGCTCCGCCCCCGCACCCCCGCCAGGGGGGCGCAGTGCCCCCCTGGACCCCAAAAAAGCCCTCGCCGCCCGCTCAACACCATTTTACCGGCGCTCTCGTCGGTGTGCCGCTTGCGCCGCAGCACCTTGCCCTGAAGAAAAGCCCACCAAAGCTCGCGGCCTGTGCGGTGGACGTCCTCGGGACCTCCGCCCAAGGCCAAGCCGCTGCGGCATATGCTCGTGGGGCTCCTGCCCCCCGCCGGGCGCGGGCGCCGATGTGGAAGCCGCAAAACTCCCTGCCCAACGTTTGCCTGCGCACCACCCGGCCGCCCCGCTCCGCTATTCCTCGCGGCGCCCGGGCCTCGCCGCGCCAACCTCGGCTGGCCTCACCGTGCAGGGCCCGCCGCAAACCGGCACACCGCCTCGGGGCGCGGCGGGCCGGGCGGCCTTGGGCTCCGGCCCACGCGCCGGTATGCCCGCACTGCCGGGCGCGGCAGCAGGCCCGGTAAAAAACGTTTGTGGAGGTGTTTTTTCATGCTGCGTGAGCTTTTCGCGGGTGCGGACGAGGTGCGCTTTGGCCGTGCGGTGCAGGGGCTGCTTGCCCGCCAGTATGCGGTGCGGGTTGTGTCCCGCCGGAAGGGCTACCTGCGCGCGGTGGTGGGGCATGTGGAGGCAAAGACCCCCTACGCAGTGGAGCTTTTTGTGGCGGATGATCAGCTGGTCCACCGCTGCACGTGCCCGGATTACGAGCGTGGCGGTGGGAGAGCATGCAAGCACGTGCTCATGGTGGCCATGTTCGTTGTGGCGGAGCGCGTTGAGCGTGCGGCGGCCCGCGGGGGCGGGGAGGCCCGCCGCCAGCAGCCGCGCCGCCGTGCCGGGGCCGGGCGCTAGCCCGGCTTTTTTTGCGTCTCGGGCCGCCGCACGCGGTGGGGCGGCGGCCGCCGCGGCTTGGCGGCAGGGCGGCTGCGTGCCGCCTCACCCGGAGGGCCCGGGCAGAGCGCGGCCGTTTTACCGGCAAAAGGCGGCGGAGCGGCCGCGCCCTGCCCGGGTGGCCGCGGCGGGGCCGGCGACGCTCCGCTTCGCTCCGCGACGCCGGCTGTGGCGGCAGCCGCCGCCCCTGGGGGTGCCTGCGGCCGGCGCCCGGTGTGGGGGCCACGCTAGGGCGCAGGGGCGGTGGATTGCCGTCGCCGGGAAAAGTGTGGGATGGGGCTTGCCTGCGGGTAGAGAAAAGTGCTATACTCTGCCCGACCGGGAATGCTGCCCGGTCTTTTTGCTTTTTGGGCGGGGCCGTCCCGGTCCGGCTCCGCCCGGTAAAAACCTTCCAGGAGGTGGAAAGCATGGCTGTGGTCCGCGTGCCGTCCGGCGCCGTCCTGCGCCTGGTGCTCCAGACCGGCGTGGACAGCGAGGGCAACCCCGTCTACCGCAACAGGAACCTCACGAACCTGCGCACCGATGCCCAGGACCAGGACCTCTTCGACGTGGCCCAGGCCCTGGCCGGCCTGCAGGAGTACGCTTTAAGCGCCATCCACCACATCAAGAACGACCGCCTGATCCAAGCCTAAGTTAGTAAGCAGCCGTAGTGCGCCGGAGCAGGTAATTTTCGGGTAGAGGAGGTGTGAAGGGGATGGCTGTAACAACCACCCAAACCCTGCGCATGCGCTTCAGGAACGAGGCCGGCAGCATCGTCACTTTAAGCCTGGACAACCCGCGCAACAACCTGACCGCGGCCGACGTGCAGGGAGTGATGGACCTGATCATTGCCAAAAACGTCTTCGTGACCAACGGTGGGGGCCTGGTGGGCAAGGTGGATGCCAGCATCGTCGACCGCACGACCAACGTGCTCTTCGAAGTGTCGTCTTAAGCTTACCCCCGCGCCGGGCGGGTGGGCGGGTTTTCTCCCCCACCCGCCATTTTTTCACAAGAATTTGGGAGGTGACGGCGGTGGAGGATCTCTTCAGGCTGGCCGCCAACTACGGCTTCCCGATGGTGGTGGCCGGGTACCTGCTGGTGCGGTTGGAGCCGCTGATCAAGGAGCTGCAGAAGTCCATCACCCTGCTCACCCTGGTGGTGGCCAGGCAGTCGAACCTGGACGTGGAGGACATGAAGAGGATCGTGGAAGGTGAGCGGTAGCGCCGGCCGGCTGAGGAGGCTCCGCGGCAGGCGGGCGCGCGGTGCCCACCTGCGGCGGCCAAGCGGGCGGGCGTGCCGCACCCGGCTTGCGTCGGCCTTGCGGTGTGCGTGCAGTGCCCGGCCGGCCCGCCGGCGTGCCGCCATCAACTTTTGAGCTTCTGAAACCAGCATTCCCGGGAGCCCGGACCTCCCGGGATTTTTGTTGCCCGCAAAATCTGCATGTGGTCATTAACGGACATTATTTTGATTTATTAGAAGGAAATGGTGGAAGAGTGTAGAAAAATGATCCGGGAAATGCCGGATTGGTCCCCCGAGGGCCTGCAGCCTGGCGGGTGGGAGTACGGGATGATGAGAAAGGTTTGCCTCTCTGCGGCTTTACTGTTGACAGCCGCAGCGATGTTGCACACCCTCTGGAAAGCTGACTCTGGGAGGCGGTCCGCAGGATGCATGGATCGTAACCGCGCTCAGGTTCATGGACTGCACCCTGCCGCTCATTTTCTTCGGAAAACCCTCTGGCGTCTTCAAGGGCGGGGTAGCCCGCCCGGCAGGAGAATTCGGCGGCACCGGCGTGGTCTTAGGGGTGGAAGAAGTCTACCCGCGCGGGCAGCCCCTTAAGCGGTTCTGCCAGCCTCTGGAGTCGCACCGGTGCAGTGGAGTGCCTGCCGCCGGACAAAATCGTTCTATTCGTCTGCCCTGCTTGAGGTTTAGAGGTGCCGCTCATTCAGAAGGCGGCCGACTGCGGGCCTGCGGTGTTGGAGGAGGGGGAATATCCGTGCATGACCTTCTGAGCCTCGTTTCTTCCAGAATACTGAAGATGGTGGAGTACGGCGTCGGGGAAAGGATTGAAAGTACAGATGAGCCTTTCGGCATTCCTGAAGGAGCGCCGATATACCTGCCTGAGCATGCTGTGGCGGCCATCACTCGGATGGAGCCGCATCCGGAGGCAGTAGCCGCAGAGGGTGAGGAAGTTCTTGGTACTTACCGCCGAATGAAGAGCCCGGGTATCATCACCCTCTACTGGGAGCGCATCGGTAGCTTGTTCTGGCACCACATCCTTTCTCTGTTGCACAGCGGGTGGCGGATAAGGAGAGCAGACCTTTGCGCCCTGGCCACGGTAGCCGTAGCCAAAACTTATGTGCACGAAGTTTTTCACTTCTTTGCAGATATCTGCCGGCACCTCTTCGGGAGCGCCTACGAGCGTGACCAGGAGGAGGCGCTGGCTGTCGCCGCGAGCTACCGCCACATCTGCCGGACCTGGTTGGAGGGAGGAGTGAAGCACCCCGTAAGTAAACCTCTGCTCGGTGAGTTCGTCTCACGGATCTTCACCTACACGGGGCCTGGGTACCGGGACTGGCACCTGTACCAGTCTGAGCACACATTCTGCCGGGGCATAGTGGACTATCTCGGGCCGCCCGCCGCAGGCTTCCTCGAAGGCAACGGAATAGATGTTGCCTCGATTCTGCTGGCGGTCCAGGATACGGTGAGCCAAAGTGCGGCAGTGGGCGCGGGCGTGGTAACAAGACTGGTTCCCGAAGCAGTTATGTGTTACGTCATCAGGCAGTACAGGGAGCAGGACCCTGTTTTTGACGCTCTCTGGGCCAGCATTAGAGAAGGAGCGGTGCGTCAGGGCTGGGGAATATCGGGAACTGATCTCCGGCAGCCGCTTTACCAGTGGGTGGGCAACTACATTTCCTCGGCACAGCGGGTCTGGGGCGAAACTATCACTGAGGAGGAAGCGGCGAAGCGGTACAGCATTCTTAAGCCGCTCACAGAGATTGCCCCGGGCGATCTTATAGTGATACCCAATATGCCCCGACCGGATGCCTTTGTGCTGTGCCGCGCCCGCGCGGGTTCGGAGAGGAGTTGCTACGATTTCGATACCGCCGATGAAAAGTATAGGGGCGCAATGGGGGATGACTTCCGGCATGTGGTTTATATCGATCCGCTCAGCGTTATGGTGGTGCCGTACGATGCGGATCCGGCGGCCATCACCGTTAAGGAGGGGCTGAAGGGCTACTTAAAAGCAGTAAACGTTGTCAGGAATCCGGGATTCTACAGCGCGGTCAGAGAGGTGGCATCTAACATGTGGGGGGTAGGTTGGGCAGAAAAATGAGCCCAAAGAGGGGGCAATTCTGGCGATTCAGTTCCCTCCAGCACCGGCTCTGCTGAACTTAAGGGGTATAATCCTGATAACTGCGCTCTCGGATTTTAGGGGATGTGGAGCTGAAACTGCTGAGTTAGGCAACTGAAACCGGGGTGTTTTCTGAGCTTATGTACTGGGCTCTAGGCAGGGGTAGAGGCGTTTTCCTGAAAAGGTGGTGTAAAAGTGGCATTTTTAAAGGAACAGAGGTTGCGCGGTATGCCTGCCGTCCTCCTTCTGGTCCTCGCCCTTTTAACGGCCGGCTGCGGCGGTACACTCGGCAGCTCCGCACCTGCAGCACCCAGTCTACCTGCCGCCTCCCAGCAGGCCCAGGAACCACAGGGAGAGCCTCGGCCCTCCCAGCAGATCCAAGAGCCCCAAGGAAAGACCCAGCCCTCCCACCAGGGTGCGCCCTCCCTCATCCCTGCCACCGTTGTTGAGGCCGTGGACGGCGATACCGTGGTCGTGCGCCTCGGCGATGGGCGCACCGAAAGGGTCCGCTTCATCGGTGTGGACACGCCGGAGACGCACCACCCGACCGTCGGCGAGGAGCCGTACGGCCGCGAAGCCGCGTCCTTCACCGCCAAAAGCATCAATGGGCGCACGGTGTGGCTTGAGCTGGACGTCCAGGAGCGGGACCAGTACGGGCGGCTTCTGGCCTACGTGTGGCTGGCGGAGCCCCGGGACGGCTCGGAGGCCGAAGTGCGGGCGAAGATGTTCAACGCCCGGCTGCTCCTCGAGGGCTACGCCCAGGTGCTGACCGTGCCGCCCAACGTGAAGTACGCGGATCTCTTCGCGAAGCTCCAGCGGGAGGCCAGGGAGCAGGGCAGGGGCCTGTGGGGCCTGCCGGCCCAGGGGAACCAGGGGAAGGCGGGCCAGGGGGGCAGCAATATTCACTACGTCGGCAACATGAACTCGAAGAAGTTCCACCGCCCGGACTGCGAGTGGGCGGCCAAAATCGCCCCCGGCAACCGGGTCTACTTTGCGACGCGGGAAGAAGCATTGGGGGCTGGGTATGAAGCCTGCAGGGTATGCAGGCCCTGAACGCCCCCGGCGGATGTGGTGCAGAGGTTGGGTACCTGGACAGCTTCTTTATGTGAAAGGGCGGTTCGTGAGGATGGTGGAAGTAGCGGCAGCTGTGATCGTCAAGAACGGCAGGGTCCTGATTGCGCAGAGGAGGGAGGACGATAAGCTTCCCCTCAAGTGGGAGTTTCCCGGCGGGAAAGTAGAAGCTGGTGAAACTCCAGAAGAATGCCTGGTGCGGGAGATGCGGGAGGAGTTTTCTATTGACATTTCGGTGGGAGACTGCATATGTGCATCTGAATTTGAGTATGAACACATTTCCGTAAGGCTGACGGGGTATTTTGCGGAGTGGCTGGGCGGCAGTTTGAGGCCGGCTGAGCACAGGCAGATTAGGTGGGTGCTGCCGTCTGAGCTGGACGGAATTGATTTTGCTCCAGCTGATGTGCCGATTGCGGAGGAGGTAAAAAGGAGGCTTCTTCAGAAGAAGCTGGTGTGTGGTTCCGGCGGAAGCAGGATGGAAGGCGGCCGGCAGAAGTAGGTAGCATACCCATCGGGGGTTCCGGAAATCGACCCGAATTGTTCCTTTTCGATATGCGCTGAGAAATTCCGCCGCTGGGGAGGGGGAAGGAATTTGCCGGAATTCAACCTGCCTCAGGATCCTGTACATCTTGGTTTGCTGAGGAAATTTCAAAAATTGAAAAATCAGGTCCTGAGAGGCAGAGAAGCCATAAAGGGCTCCGATAATTCGGGACTTCCGGCGGACGACCTTGTACCGGCGCAGCACCGCCTGCACGACCTGATAAGAGGCTTTTACAAGCCCAGAGGATGGGACTGCATGCTCTCATATCTGGCGACGGAGAGGGGTGAAAACTACGGTGAGCAGATTGTCTGGTCTGACAGAGAGAGGGGGGAATTTGAGAAGATAATCATGAAGCCGCCTGGGAAGCCGGGCGACAGAAGAGCCATCAGCGACATAGAGGCTGCCCGCGCGGCAATGAGGCGGAAAATTCCAATAGGAATAATTGAAAATGTCGGCAGAGGCATAAACAGGTGCCTCGGCCTCGGCCTCATATCGGAAGAAACTGAGAGTGGGGAGTTTATCGTCAGGCCTGTAGATCTTCCGGAAGAGCTCACTGCGGCTGAAGCCCCTGCAGGACGGAGAAACTACTTTTCGGTCAGGACAAGGGAGGGTGAAATTGTTGAGGCGGTTCTAAGGGGTGAGCCGGAGGTAGTCATTGGGGGGCTACGTCAGCTGGAATCTGAAATGAGAGCGGGAGACGTTGTTTTTCTTGCCTTCGGCGGCGACAGGCCTCCCTGGGATCCGGGACTGAGGGCTGTGTGCACGATTAAACAGCCGCCCTACGATCAGGGATATGATCAGAACAATCCGAGGTACTTCCGCATTAAGGTGGCGGTTGAGCTCGTCCTTCCGCGCGCGCTCACCCGGGAGGATCTGGTTCCGTACAGAAACTGCTTCAACATCATGCTGATCGGCCCCATGACCAAATGGGAGCCCAACCAGGCCAATCAACTGATTCCGGAGGAAAAAGCGGTCACGCTGGTGAGAGCCATACTCGACTATTTTCCGGAGCTTGAAGACGAACTCCGCCGCGTCTTTGGGGAGGAGTTCATGAACAGGGCAAAGGATGCTACAGAAATTCTTGTTCCGATGATGGTGAGGTATGGAGAGGGACCGGCTGCTGGCGCAGGAGAGGAAGCGGCTGCTGAGCAGTGGGAGCCGGAAGTGGAGAATATAATCGGACCACTGAAAATGAACAGGGAGACTGTGCTGAGCATGCAGGCCCTGATCAACATCGGAAAGCACATCATTCTTGCGGGACCTCCCGGGACGGGGAAGACAACGCTCGCTGAGAATGCCTGCAGGGAAGCTGTGCGGCTGAATTATATTTCGGACTACATAATGAGCACCGCCACCTCAGACTGGACCACGTTCGATACGGTGGGCGGCTACATGCTTGAAGGGGGCGGATCCACAAGGTTTGCAGAGGGCATAGTGCTTCAGAGCATCCGCAGGAATGCCTGGCTGGTGATTGGTGAGATAAACCGCGCAGATGCCGACAAAGCCTTCGGTGAGGTGCTGACCATTCTCTCCAGGAAGCCGGCTGTTCTGCCGTACAAGGATGAGAGAGGAAGACCATACAGGATTGACTTCACCGATGCCCGCACCAGCTATTTCGACAGCGCGGAGGCAGTGTACTGGATAGGCCGCAACTGGAGAGTGCTGGCAACCATGAACACCTATGACAAAAATGCACTGTTTGCTCTGTCGCATGCCTTCATGCGGCGCTTTGCTTTTGTGGAGGTACCGATTCCGGAAGAGGGCCTTCTGAATGAGCTCATTGATGAGACAGCTTCAGATTCCTCCGTGAGGAATTTTCTCAGGCACATCGTGAAGGTCTCCCCTGTACCTCTGGGGCCCGCTCTGCTTAGGGATCTCGCAGAGTACCTTGAGCGGCGGGGGATGGATGGCGCAGTTTCGGGCCTGGTCGCACTTATTCTGCCCCAGCTTGAAGGGCTTTCAGAAGCACGCATAGCTTCGTTCTGCCGGGAGGCCGCAGCTCTTTTGGGCGGCGACCAGAGAGAGTCCCTAAAAAAAGCTGTTTCAAGCATGTTCGGCATAAGCCTGAAGCGGCTTGCCTCCTGGAGTCATGCTGCAGCAGATTCTGCAGATGGCGGAGAGGGAGAGGAGGAGGGTTTTGAAAACGAGTGACTGCTGGACTGCCGAATGCCACAGGGAAGTTCTCGAGCGCACCTCCGAGAAGCTGTGGAGGTTTGTTGGGAGAAATGCCAGGCTGGCCGAGGCGGATGAGCTCTGCGCAGCCGTCCTGAACCTGTCAAAGGAGGACCTGAGGCTTCTGTCCACCATTCACTTTCTTCTGGATCCGGCGGTTGAGCGCTTCCTGGACAGTACGGCACCGAAGATCCTGTACAGCCTCTCCAAGACCAGCGTTAGGGAAAGGTCCATCTTCAGGGGAACCGTAAGGGGCAGGTTTGACCCGGGAGCGACAGTAAAGCTGCAGTCAGCTGCGGGAGGGGATCCCTGCATGCTTGCCGTCTGGAGCCGATCCTCTCGGTTTGATCTTCCTGAGAATCGGCTTCTGAAGTTTCTGCTGGTGAGAATCGCTGAGCTGGCCCGGGGCACAGCAGGGGCCACGCTGGAGCATGAGGGACTCACAAGAGAGGAGTGCAGAACATGGGCTGATGATGTGCGGAGGATCGGCAGCAAAGCGGTCCGGTTGCTGAGAAATGTATATTTGAAGCAGATGGGGGATCTCCACAGCGTAACGTGGGATGCAGTTGACCGTGCAGAGAGGGCTAGGGGGCGCTGGTACTCAGAACTTGCTGAGACGGCAAAGCTCTTTCTCAGGGCTTTCAGGAACAGCAGGGGATTCCTCAGGGAGGTGCTGAAGCGGCGCTTTCTTGAGCCGCTCAGCTGGGATGTGCTGTATGAGCTCTATGTGCTGTTTGAGGTCCTGGAGGCTGCTGAGTCCAGCGGCTGGAGGACTGTCAGGGTCGGCCTGATCGGCGGCGCCAGCAGGACTGTTGCGGAATACGAACGCGGAGGAGACCTGCTGAGGGTTTACTACCAGCGCCTTCCTCCAGAGATGGCGCAGGCCAGCAGGTACGGAGCGCTTCTGGAGAGCTGCGGATTGAGCTTCTCCCTCAGGAGGCCCGATATTGTGCTCGACTGGACGCAGGGGCGGGAGAGGAGATTCTGCATCATCGAAGTAAAGCGCTCTGCATCAAGGCAGTACCTTGCAGACGGAGCCTACAAGCTGATGGGCTACCTCAGGGATTTTGAGGACTGCATGAGGGACATCAGGGGAGTGAGGGGTATTCTTGTCGGCTGGTCTGGGCTCAGAAATTCGAATCCGCCGGAAAGAATGAACAGCGATATCGTCTTGGCGGTGGCCGATACAATACGTTATGTTGCAGCTGAGATTTTGGGCTTCGAGCAGATGGCGGCAGCAGGCTGAGAGCCTGGCTGTTGCGGCAGGTAGGGAGGCCTTCCTTTCCCCAAGCAGGAATCTGTGCTCCTAAGAGAAGAAGTGTCTGGTGAGGTGTGCTGGAAGAAAACACCTTAATGCTGCGCTGTTGATAAGTCTGCCTACTAATTAAGGGGATGTTTTGTTTTAAGGATTGTTCGACCATTCGGCCGGCTCTTCTCAGCCGGACTGCCCATCAGACCCCTCAAAATTTTAAGAAAGGGGAGAGGCATGATAGGGTGGAATTTTCCTCTGAACGACTACGGACAGGAATACGGCCTCAACGATGCGGGCATCGAGACCTTCAAGGGAAATCCCTGGGGATCGCTGGCCCGTGAGGTGATCCAGAACTCTCTGGATGCGGGGCTTCCTAATTCAGGGAGGCCCGTAGAGGTCCACTTCAGACTCCACCACCTTTCTGCTGAGCGCTTTCCCGGGAGAGATTCGTTTATTGCTGTGCTCGAGGCCTGCAGAGATTACTGGAAAAGCAGTCCAAAAGCAAAGAAGTTCTTCGACAGAGCGATCGAGATCATGAGGAGGCCACAAATCCCTGTCCTGAAGATCAGCGACTACAACACAACAGGCCTGACCGGTTCGGATAGGGACCACGGCTCTGACTGGCACAAGCTGATCAAATCTGTCGGCACGTCCGACAAGGGCGGCAGGGCTGGAGGTTCATATGGGATAGGAAAGCATGCCCCATTTGCCTGCTCCCTGCTGAGGACGGTATTCTACGCAACGAAGGACATAAAAGGCCTGCAGGCCTTTCAGGGTGTGGCCAGGCTGGTCACCCACCTCGATAGAAGCGGCAGGCCGACACAGGGGACAGGATACTACGGAATAAGGGACAGGAACAGGCCGATCACAGACATGTCCCTCGTAGACCAATTCTTCCGCCGCTCAGAGGTGGGAACAGACCTCTTCATCTTCGGCTTCAGCGAGGTGCCGGACTGGCAGGTGCGGATAATCAAGTCGGCCATTGAAAACTTCTTTGTGGCCGTTCTTGACGGCAACCTGGTTATCATGGTCGAGGGCGAGCGCATCAGCAAGGAGACGCTTTCGGGGCTCATCGATAAATACATAAGCCAGGACCCTGAATGCCTGGCGGGGAAGTACTGCGAGGCCCTTCTTTCGCCGCACAGCCGCCGCTTTACCAGGGACAAGTTTATCGGCTCCGGAAGTCTCGAGCTCATCGTGCTTCCTAAGAAGGACTTTCCCAAGAAGGTGGCGATGGTGAGGGCAACGGGGATGAAGATCTTCGACAAGGGGCACTTTCACACGCCCCTGAAGTTCGCGGGGGTGCTGCTGGCAAAAGGCGATGAGCTGAATGAGTTTCTGCGGGCCCTCGAGCCGCCGGGCCACGATGCGTGGCAGCCCGAGCGCTATGAGGAGGATGAGGCTTATGCCAGGAAGAAGCTGAAGGAGCTCTATGCGTGGATGAACGACTGCGTCCGCGAACTGCTGAAGCTGGGCGATGATGAAAAGATGGATGTTGAGGGAATGAGCCAGTACCTTCCCGACGACTTAGACGAACCGGCCCCGATGGACCAGGAAGGAGGAGCGGAAGGGATTCCATCGGCTCCGAGAGAGGTCGATGTCGTAAGGGTGGAAGCGGCAGGAGCTGGTGCTGTGACGGCAGGTGGACGCGAGGCGGCGGCGGCCGATGAGGGCGGTGAGGGATACATTCCGGCGCCGGAAGGCAGGCCCAATGCCGGCGTCGGCGGATTTCCCCGCACCAGAGAGGGCAGAACATCAGGCTCCGGAGCAGGCGGAAGCACTTCCGAAGCCGGAAGGTCTGCCGCGGGAGCGCCGAGGCATATCCGCCTAAAGAACGTAAGGGCCTTCTGCGCGGATCCTGATAAAGGGATATACAAAGTCTCTTTTGAAACCGACTTTTCCGGAAGGGGATACCTACATCTGAGCATTGTGGGAGAGGACGGCTCAGAGCCCGCACCCATTCGGGAGGCTGCTGTAGTGGCGGCGGATGTTCAGGTCGGCATTGACTCCAGCGGCAGAATCGGACCGATCGAGTTTAAGGCCGGCGCGAGGACCGCCCTGCTGGTGACTCTCAGCGAGCCGATCCGCTGCTCCCTGGAGGTGTATGGGTTTGCAGATTAGGCGAAGGAGCTTTCCGCACCCGGTGCTGTCGCCCTTCGGGGACGATTTTGTGAACTGCCGCTTTCAGGCTGAAGTTAGGGTGCGCTCTGACAGAACCGGAAATCTTTATGCTCTGGAGGTGGAGTGCAGAACAGACTGCAAAGATCTCATCGAGCTCATCAGGAACCGCAAGGCCTGCTATGCCTGCCACATCGAGTGCATGACCACTCGGTTCCGTCGGCTGGTCAGATCATTCGATGAGAAGTTTGCATTTGAGGTTCCCGCCGACGCCGTCGAGGGAAAGGTGGAATTCTGCTGCTTCATCCTGGCCGAAGAGGACCTGCCTGCCTACCGCAGCTCAGATTTCCACCCTGACTACGGCGGTGCATCCTTCAGGGTGGCCAGGGGCGACATCCTTGCCGTCGATCAGGGCGGCTACTTCACTGCTGATAAAGACATAGATCCTCTGAGGAAGATCCCGTCAATCTTCACCGTTGCGCCCAATCCGGATGCTGATGCCGGCCCGATGGAGATCGATGCAACCGGCCACAAGGTGGTAATCTACCTCTCCCGCGAGAACTTCCACCGGTACAGGGCGCTGTCGGTAAACCGTGAGCTTCATCCGGTGCTGTCGGCGCTTCTGGTCCTGCCGGCCCTGGTTCACCTGCTGGATGAAATAAAAGGAGGGAGGGCTGATTCGTATGAGGACCGCCGCTGGTACCGCGCCGTAGCCAGAAGGCTCAGGGAGATGGGGATGAATGCGGAAGCTCCGGATTCATGGCCGGATTCGGTCTGCCTGGCTCAGAAGCTTATCGGTGACCCTCTCACCAGCTCCCTGAGGGCGCTCGAAGACCTGGTGACCGATGAGTGAGGTGGTGCAGTTGAACATCTGCTACTTCCGCCAGTCTTTCCTGGACCAGCTGAGGGCCAGCATCTCAAGCAACCTGGAGCGGTACAGGAGCGACGAGCCGTGGATCTCCGACTTCTTCGGCCACGACGGCTGGTACCTGCAGTCCCGCATATCGTGTGAGGATATAGTCCTGCAGGAGCCCTCAGGTTCACGTGAGAAGTTCGATCTGGAGAATGTGAAGAGAGTATATTCTGCTCTGAAGCACCTCAAAATCTCACAGGCCGTCGACGAGCGGCTCTGGGCCTACCTGACCCACGTCACGTTCTGGAAGTACATGAGGCGCAGGTGGCCGGCTGAGGATTACGAGGGAAAGGAAGATCCTGCGCGCGTTATCCGCGAGAGGTACTTCTTCATGCCGTACCGCGACAGGGCCCTCTTCCGCAACGGCATTGCCAGGCTGTGGTGGTACGGATATGTTTCCTACGATGAGCAACGCGAAGATCCTTTCGAGCTGACGGGGGTCCTGTTGCGAAATCAGGACATCGCTCAGCAGCTGGTGGAAAGGAGCTTTTCCAGAAACCGGGATATAACGAAGGCCGTACTGTCGGCCCTCCGCAGGATGGAGCTGGAGGGCAGGCCGCTGCCCTCCAGGGATCAGTTCAGGGACCTCATGATGCACATCAACCGTCTGGGCGGGGTAGCGGTTCTGGACGCCCTGACCGGAGAAGATATCCAGCAGATTGTTTTCCGCAGGCTGGCCTAAAAGGGAGGCTCGGTGCCCGCCCGAAGCGCTCTCTCGTGCAGGCCCTCCGCCGGTGAGCCCCAGGTACCTTCAGCCTCCTGCGTGCGGAGGGAGCTTCTCTATGTGCAGGCCTGCAGGAGGGCACGGCTGGGAGCAGAAAATTGCGGGCAGGGAGGGCGGACAGGCCGCAGAAGCGTGGGCGGAAAACCCGCCGCCGATTCAGCCCCTGGGTGCGGAGTTCTCAGCGGCCGCAGGAGGGGTGAGCCGCAGAGGAGCGGAAATGCAGGCGCCCGGCACTCCTCATACTGCGGGGCGCCGGTGAGGGGGGCGCAAATTTTGGGAGGGCGGCCTTTTGAGCCTGCCTGCGGCAGTTCCCCCGGCCTGCAGGTTGCCTCACCGAAGGCCGACCTCCCTCAGCATCTCCTCTGCTGTGGAGTACCCGCGGTTTTTGACCGCCCTGAGGAAGAGCTCGACCCTCTCGTCTCTCGGGATGCCTGCTTCCAGGCAGTAGTCGAGGAATCCCAGAAGGGTGCGCGCGTTCAGCATTATCCCCCTTATTTTTCTTCCCTGCATGTGCATCTCGGCCCTCCGGCTTATTTTTTCGAGGTTCTTCTCTCCCCCGAATGAGGACGCAGTTACATAGCCGAAGAACTCGACCCTGCAGTTTTCATAGCCGTCGTAGTTCGGGATGTACTCCCCGTACATCATGGAGGCAGCCGAGCTTGAGAGAGTAAATTTATCTCTGTGGTTCTTGCAGTCGATGAGCCCGCATCTGCCGCCTCCGTACTTTACGAGGATTTCGATCCTGGAGGGGCTGCCCTGCGCTTCCGGGCGCATCACCACGTCAAACCCGAGCGCCTTCAGAATCTCGCCCGTCTTGTTCTCAAAGGCAAGGCTGTCGGCCTCCGACAGGTAGGACTCAACAAAGGCGTCGCTGAGGTGGCTGAGGGGAGCGGCATTCTTTATCCGCTGGGCCGCCTCCTCCGCTTCGTGCGGCGGGAGCTCCCTCCTGAGGACTTCAACCAGCTCCTCGTAGGGCATCTCAGCAGGTGCGGGGACATCCTGAAGCAGCTGCCTGATCTTCATCTCGGTCTTTCTTCTGTTGGAGGCAGGCTTAATGCTTCCGCAGGAACCTGCCTTATAGCTGTCTACGTCCAGCCCGCTGCTTTCGGCCATCCTCTGGAGGGATATAAGGTAGCGCCTGTTGAAGGGATACCTCTCGTCGTACCAGGCAATTTCCTCGAGGACTCTGCCGGCCTGCGACGGATCTACCCTCAGAGCCCGCCGGCGGGCATACCTGACGAGCCCTGTGTATTCGCAGAGCAGCATGAACGTGTGCGCCACATCCGAGTGGGCGGCCTCAAAGTCCCTTGCGCCTCGGTCGGACCTCTCACGGTGGTCGAAAATGGCGGCGATGTCGCGCTTCAGAGCCTCCCTCTCCCCGCTGGATGCCGACCTGAATGCCCTGATCTGCTCAGCTACAGCATCCAGATCGCTGTCTCTTTTTGCTGTCAGCACAAAGAAGGTAATTTCTTCCTTTGTGAGATTGAAGTCCAGATCGGGCCTGCAGCAGAGCTTTATTAAGAATCTGGCAGGGCGGATTGCAAAGCTCTCTTCGAACTTCGGCCTGAATCCCGCCTCGAGAAAGTAGGCATTGGGGATCTGGAATGTCAGTATCTGCTTTTTAATGTTCTCAAATACCTTGATGCCCTCCATAATCTTCCTGCCAGCTTTGGTGGGCACAATGTAGCCTTCGTCGTCCAGGTAGCAGTAGCTGAAGGCCCTGAGCATTGCCGCCCAGGTCCTGCCGCCGGATCCATCACAGCTGGTGCTGTTTCTCTTCAGCCCCCTCTCCGCCAGCTTCCGCTCATAGGCTATGTGGGCGCTTCTGTTTCCCTCCCACTTCACCTTAAAGTTGCCTGTTGCCTCGGCCAGGGCCAGGAGAGCATCGCGGTGGAATTTTGGGTCCCTCTCCGGCCTGGGTATGAACCACACCGCCCTCTTTCTCACTGCTTCCCGCACCCTCCCTGAATCATGCTGCACACGGCACTGAAGGCGGCCAGCTCCTCCTCAGAGACAGCACCTTTCTTCGTCAGCAGCAGAACATCCTGCTTCAGCGAGGCGAACAGCCTCATGCTGTCCTCATCTGAAAGAGCGCCGGCGCCGGCAAGTGCAATTTCATCGGCCAGGTCTATTATTTTTGCGGCTGCGCTGTCCCTGATCATGGAATCAACGCTGATCTCCTCGGCACCCATGCTGCTGAGCAGCCGCACCGCTGCGCAGTAGTAGCGCAGAAAGGTGGAGAGGCGCGGATCCTCCATCTCATTTTTGGTGCTCGTAAAGGCATTCGGCGGCATTCCCGCCTCTTCGCTGAGCCTGCGGCGCGCTATTTTTGCTCTGTCCAGCGCAGCGTCGAAGGCCTCCATCAGCCTCTTTACGGCAATTCTGTACAGAAGGCGCTGCAGGGCACCGTATGAACCGTCCTTCAACTCCAGCACCTCCGCACCTTCTTTATATCAGCGCCGTCCGCAGAGAAATGTACCTCATGAGGTATTATTCTCTGCAGAAGACGGCAGTATTATGGCAGCAGGGAGGTAATCTTCAGGAAGAAATCTAAAAAAGAGCAGTTTTGGTCATTGTTTTTGGCCGCGGCATGGGGTCAAATGAGGTAGAGAGAGGTCCTCAGCTTTTTGTTGGTGGAGGAAAAGCCCAGCCGCTTTCGTCTGAGGTAGCAGAGGCTTCTCCTGCCGGCGCGGCGGCCAGAAATGGGGAATTTTCATGACCAAAATGGAGAATTTTCATGACCATTTTTGCCCCGTCGGTCTGACCAAAAGTGGGGCATCCTCGATGACCAAAAGTGGGGCAGAAAAGGAGATACTGACACCGATAGGGGCGTTAGGCGGAAGCCAGAGCAGATGGGGGAACAGGTGAGGAGCAGTGGAGACGGCGGCTGAGAGGTTCTGGAGGGGCCTGCTGGAGTGGTATCATAGGAACAAGAGAGATTTTCCCTGGCGCAGGACGACGAACCCATTCCACATCCTTACTGCTGAGATCCTGCTGCAGCAGACCAACGTGCGGAAGGTCCAGGAGGTCTACGAGAGGCTGATCGGGCGGTATCCGACACCGCAGCAAATGGCGGAGGCGGATCTGTCTGAGCTGGAAAGCATAATAGGGCCGCTCGGGCTCAGATACAGAGCCGTCCGCCTGAAGAAATGCGCAGAGGTAATCTGCAGGGAATTCGGAGGGCAGGTTCCAAATACCTATGAGCAGCTGAGGCTTCTGCCCGGTGTGGGGCCGTACATTGCCGATGCGGTCCTCTGCTATGCTTTCGGACTCGCCACAGTGCCGATAGATACCAATGTGGTGAGGCTCTTCTGCAGGTACTTCGGCCTGAGGTCGGAGAAGTCCAGGCCGCGCAACGATCCGGCGCTGGCGGAGAGCATCAGGAGGCTGTTCATATTTGACGGCTTTGACGGCACAAGAACAGCCAACCTGGCGGTGCTGGACTTCGCTGGGACCGTATGCACAGCAGGCAGGCCCGGCTGCGGGCAGTGCCCAATTTCGTCCGGCTGTGCTTTCCTCAGGGGTGCGGCACCGGCAGACGGAGTGAGCCCTGGGGGTGGGGGTCCGGAGGAGAATTCTCGAGGCAGGGAGGGGCGGTAAGGTGGAGGGGGCCGTCTTTTTGCGCGATCTGTACTCTGAGCTCATCACGCGGCCCTATGAGGCCGGCATGCGGGAGCTGAAGGTGCTGACGGGCTATGCCTCTTCAGCCTTCGTGCACCACGTGCTGTACGATCTTGAAGAGCTGAGGCTTGAAGTGATCCTCGGGATGGCCAAGGCTGAGCCGATTGCCGTCTGGGACCACAACGAATATGTGAGGCTGACCAGGGAGACCGGCCGGCTGCGTGTCTGCTATTTTCTGGGAGATCCGCCGATCCACTCCAAAGTTCTGCTGTGGGGCACCACAGCGCGCGGAGGAAGGATCGCCTTCGTGGGGTCCGCCAACTTTTCGTGGCACGGCTTCAGGGAGTATCGGGAAGTAATGGCGGCTGTGGATCCTGCGCTTGCTGAGGCCGCCTTTCCACAGGCGGACGAGCTGATAGAGTGCACGGACACTGCGGCATTCCGTCACATAAAGTTGAGCTACCAGAAAGGCGAAATGCCCGGTGCGATCGACGCATCAGCAGTCAGCGCTTCCGTTAGAGGGTGCCCTTCTGTGAATCTGCCTCTTGTGGAGATCCGGACCGGCAGGGTCCACAGCCGGGCGGGGCTGAACTGGGGGCAGAGGCCGGGCAGAGAGCCGAACCAAGCGTACATCCCCATTCCCAGCACTGTGCACGCTGAGCATCCTGGATTCTTCCCCGACAGAGGCATCGAATTCACAGTAGTTACGGACGACGGTGAGAGCTTCATCTGCGTTGTTGCTCAGGACAACAACAAGGCCATAGAAACCAGCCGCGACAACAGCATACTCGGCAGGTACTTCAGGAGGCGGCTCGGGGTACCGCTGGGGGCAAGAGTGACCGACGAAGCCCTCAGGCGGTATGGGCGAAGCTATGTCACTTTCTACAAGATTGACGGCGGAACGTACTTTATGGACTTCTCCCCTAAAGGGCAGAAGCTGCAGATCTGAGTAGCTGGTGTGCTGTTCTTTTCTCCCGGCAGGCCGAGCAGGCGTGGGCGCAGAAGCGCGCAGAGTTGCGAGCGCTCTGCCCCTTCTGCGGAGCGGCTCACCATCTCCCAGGAGGGCTGTGGGGGCGGCCTATGCAGTGAGCGCCCCCGCAGCGGTGCCCGGCAACAGCTCCTCCAGCCGGATCTGGCAGGCTACCTCAATGTTCGGCTGGACCCACTCATATTCTACCCCAGCAAGGGTCTTCAGGACTGCGGTTACGATCACCTCCGCTGCCAGCGGCGGAACTGCGCCCCCTATCTGCGCCCTCACGGCCTCCTTCGGGCCGATGAAGACGAAGTCATCCGGAAAGGTCTGCAGTCTGGCCCTCTCCCTGTTCGTCAGAGCCCTCGGCTCTGCCCAGTGGTAGCCGTGCGTTCCGCCGCCGCCGCAGCCGGTTATCGTGGGCGACGGCTCATCCGGCCGGAGGCGGCGGTAGATGTTGCTCAGCCTGCAGCCCCTGACGTTGAGCCTTAGGTGCTCGGGTACGTCTGGGTGCCACGCGTTTCCTCCCGGCGGTATGTGCATCAGCATCTCCACCACCCTCTGCTTGTGGCGGGTGCGCTCATTGTTGTGCGGCACCTGCTCGACGCCCCGGAGCGCCTCAGCGGCGGTTACGTAGCGCCCCACATGGGTGGGCTTGGGCACCCTAAACACCAGGCCCAGATCCCTCCGGAAGCCCACAATGATGATTCTGTGCCGGATCTGCGGAACCCCGTACTCCTCGAATTTGTAGAGGTGGGGTGTTATGCGGTAGCCTGCCTCCGCAAGCTCCCGAAGGATGCTCTGGAGAGCCAGCCCGTCGTTGGCGCTCGCAAGGCCCTCCACATTCTCCGCCACGAACCACAGCGGCCGGTGTATCTTCAGGGCCTTAACGCCGTACGAGTAGAGCGGACCGTACTCACCATCTAAGCCTCTGTGCTCCCCCACGAGGCTGTAGTCGTTGCATGGGAAACCAAACAGGAGGCCGTCTATTTCGGGAAGCTTTTCCAGCTCCAGCTTCTCTACAGGGGCGTTTATAACCAGGCAGCTTCCGTCGCGGCAGAGATTGTGCCTAAAAGTCTCGCAAGCCCAGGGGTCGATGTCGTTTGCCCAGACATGGGTGCACCTGTAGACCACCCCTGCTGGACTTCTGACTACAGCGCGGCTGGCGCCCAGGGCCAGCCCGCCGGGTCCGCAGAACAGCTCCCCCAGCCTGTAGACGACCTCCATACACTCACCTCCCCAGATGAGCGGACAGGGAATCAGCACCGCGGCGTGGGAGTTTAGGTTGTGGGATGAGCGGAAGTGTGATAATAATATAATATAGCATAACTTAGACGCTCTCGGCACACTTTCCTGCAAGAGGCGCAAATTTTCCTGCTGCAGATCTCAGAGGGAAGCTGGGCTCCACAGTGTGAAACAGCAGCTGAGGGCGGCTGTGCAGCATTCCAGAGCTTCCTGGCGGCAGGCAGGGGAGATTCGGGCCGAATTATCAGGGAGCAGAAAGAAGCATGCCGCCGAATGCAGGCAGCAGGCAGCCTGCCACAGCCGGCTGCAGTGATTCCAGGCTTGGACCTCATCCTGGCTGAACCCTTAGGAAGTGCCGCTTCAGCTCGGTTCTGCCCGCTGTGGATTTGATGTGATACGCTCCGCCTCCACCACCGGTAACCAAAAGCGCCCTGAGAGGTCTTTCCTCCAGGGTGCTTTTTTATTTGCCCCCGCGGGGCGTGTGCATATTTGGAAACGAGCATTGTTTTAAATTCAGGAGGAAAAGGTGGGAATATGTAGAAAAATGATCCGAAAAAAGCCTGTAGCTTATGTGGCTTGGGCTGCAACCGTTAAAGTGGGCTATATGGAGAAAAGTCCTAATGCCGGAACTATGCAGGTCGATGGAAAGGATGGATTCTCTTGGTTTATGCTTGTTCGGGGACCTATATGCAAGTTATGCGGCTCTTCGATTCTTTTCAAAACGGGCCGGGGGTGTTTGGAAAGACGAGGGAGAACATGCCTGAATGCTTCTACCTCCGCCGGGTGCGTCCGGAAGACCGCGTTAACGTGCTAACGGTTACGGCAGCCCTCGACTACCAAACCGATGCCGACCGCCTTTGGCGTTCGGCCGTGGAAACGTACCTTAGATCCTACTACCGCTTGGCTTTTCGATATAAACGAGGTGGCCCGGCGCGACGTCGAGGATGTGCGTCGGGCAATGTCGGTGCACGAGTTTACCGGGCGGTATCCAAAAAATAACGCTTGGTACGTTTGCCGATTATGCCGCACTTTTGTTGAACATTACGGCTGAAGCCCCCTTGGCCTTCTGGACAAATACGGCTACGATGCGGAGCGGATCTACAAAATTGGGAAAGACCTCGGTGACCTGCCGGGCCTTACGGGGAACAAGATTCTACCCTTCTGGTTACGGATCCTTAAGGATGTAGCCGGCATAAGGCTTAAGAACATAGAAAAAGTTCCCATTCCCGTGGACGTACACGTAGCCAGGGCAACCTACCGGATAATTTATCGCAGTAGCCGGCGACCCGAGGTAGGTAGAGAGAAAGATAAAGTGGTCCGCACATGGTTTGAAATATGCCGGTCCTTAAACAGGCCGGAGATTTACCCCCTCGCCTTTGACGAGCCGCTTTGGCTGTTGAGCCGGGTTGGCTGTTCAGGGACGGATAACCGGGATAGCTGCCCCCGGGGACGGAGTGCATAGTGGCAGGTTTTTGCGTTTTCCAAAAAGGAGGCGAATAAGTTGCTCCTGGTGGTAGTGCCCTGCGGGAGCATGAAAATATGGCGGCTTCGTCCTGATGCCGGCCCGACGCCTGCGGCGTCCGCCCATATAGGGCCGCTTTTCAAGGTCAACAAAGAATTTGCGGAGCGTTTTGCCGATCGCTGGGTTATCCTCTCGGCAAAATATGGTTTCATTGACCCCGATTTCGTCATACCCGGGGACTACGACGTGACCTTTAAGAAACCGTCTACCGGTACGATAAGTACGACCCGCCTTAAAGAACAGGTGAGAGAGAAGGGACTGGACGAGTTTTCGCGCGTAATTGCCTTCGGCGGCAAAGATTACGTGTCCCGCGTGAGGGCTGCCTTTGCCGGAACGGGAGCGAAAGTTGAGGCGCCAACGGAAGGGCTTGAACTACAGCGTTTATATTTGGTCGAGCCGCGAGCCGGCAAAGAAAGTATGCTGGTCAAGTATGCTGGTCACCGCCTCTCCTACCGCGGCTGTGCGCAGTATTTCGAAGCTTTCTCGACCTCCCCCTGCCGCCCAGGGTGTACGAGGCCTGGTTGGGGCGGGAGAGAACCAAAAACTAGATACACGCTTGCTTTCCCTCAGAGGGAAAAGCCTTGCAGCAGGTGGCTTTTCGCCCTGTAAAAAAGTGGCACTGGTCGAATTCGGGTAAAACCCAACCTGTCTAAATTAAAGGGTCAGCCCGGAAGGAGATATAAAAATGCTGTAGAAATTTGTCCCAATAACCAGGAAATAGAATAGCGTTAGTATGACTTCCTTTAAAGCCAGGTGTATCCTGGGGGTAGGTCGAACATGGTAAGTAGGTGGTGGATTGAAGAACAAGAAGCGCTGCTTTTGAAGCGCCTAATTGAGTTTGGCAGTGCCTGCCGGACAAAGGGATGTTCACAGGTTTTCTTGGGCCTGATGCCTATTTCGCGTGAGGACCTCATGCAGGTAGAGGCTACCATTCTCACATTATTACAGCAGGATCCTGTCTCTGGTCCGGCTCTTTTGGCAGAGAAGGCTCCTGCTCATCTTGCTCTGTTCTTGGTTTGGCAGGGGATAAAAGGGTATCAGGATGGAGATTATTGGTCGGCTGTGCACGAGATCGTTGGAATTGCCGATAAATACCTAGAAGCCAGGTGGGGAGGGGCTTTTCTTGAATTCCTCGAGCGACAAAACCTCCCCTCGGGAATTGATGTGGGTGGCCACAAATACGTAACGTCAATTTTGTTGCATGGTGGAATTCCCGACAGCTGCCTCCCCGAGTATTTCCGGGAAGTAGTATGGAACCTTTTTGTCCGGAATGGGCGGACTGAGGAAGAGGACGTTTTAGAGAATTTGTATGAGATGCGGCGAAGAGCCAACGAGTTGCGTGAAAGCGGCTTGTTGGACAGGTTGGAAGAACTGCAGGCAGAAGAGCGGAAATGCCAGCGCGCATTAAAATTGATCGAAGAGAGCATCAGATGCAAGAAGGAGCTTAGGAACGCCCGGGCCAAGCGGGAATTGGCAGAGCAATTAGCAGTTAACGGAGAAAAATTGACTCAGCTAAAGCAGGAACAAAAGAGGTTATTGGAAAGGCTAATAGAGGCAGATGAGGCCGTTAGAGCTTTTAATGAGAAAGACAAAAATTTGGTGGCGAGTAGTGGAGATGCTGAGCGTTTTGCTTTTAATTTACAAAATTTTAAGTCTGAGTTTGAAATGCTGCGTTCGAGGAGAAAACATCTCCAGGAGCAACTTGACCGCGTGGCTCGGCAACTTTTCGTCCGAACAGGTTGGGATGATAGCTGGTACAACCGGTTAACGGCTGGGCAATCTAGTGCCATGCGAGAATTCTGGTATGCGGTGATAATTTGGGCCCACATTATAGTCAGTGAACTACTTAACAGACCAGTGCCGCATCTGGCCAGAGAAGGCCAGCAACTCCTTGATGAATTACAGGATTGCTTGGCGAAGTTAAACTGGTTACTTGCATCTCTGAATGAATTTGCGGCCAACTTGGAGGCCGGAATGGTCGAGGTAGGTTCCACTTTTAGCCCCTGCACCGTTGCCATCAAAAACTGTTTTGCAGGCACGCTTGACTCTAATTTGGATGAGACGGAGCAAGAACTGACGATAAAGTTTGCGGTTCTGGAGGAGAGAGTTAACAGCTGGCTTATGGCTCTCAGAGAAGCCAAATTTAGGGAACAAAGGGCTATCGAAGCCGAACGTGAACTCAATGAATTGGGACTGAAAATGCGTGTTCTTGAAAGCGAGATAGAAAGCTTACGCGAAGATTTTAAAAAGAAAGCGCGAAGATTTTCGCTGGATTATGTGCACGACGGGATTGATGTGAGGGCCTTGAAAAATTTGGTTGTAGAGCTTACTACCGAGGAGAATTGTATCAAAGCGGAGCTGAAGCAAAAGGTCCATACCTTACGCCAATTGCTAGGTAAAGAGGTGCAGATCGATGAGCTAGAAGCAGAACGATCTGGTATTCTTCAAGCGCTTGATGGAATTCGCAAAGAAAGAGAACGATTGTTTCGAGCCACACCGGCGTCCCCGTTGATAAATGTAGATAAGCCTATTCAGAGATTTCTCCTGTATGGTGGCGAAGCAGCCGAAGAGTTTTTGTTGCATACAGTAAGGGTTCTTAGCTGGTCATGCAAAGCCGGGTACGCAGTGCAACCTCCGAACTGGCCGCAGTCTTACCGGTACGAGTGTATCTGGATTGCTTTTCAGGAATGGTGGGCTGCTGAGGGGAATCATCTTTGTACTCCCCAATCGAAACGTAACAAGCCACGCCTCGTCTGCTGGCGAAAGGAAACTCAATGGTATGTGGGAGTGCAACTTCCTGAAGAGGTTTCTTGCGACATCCAACTATCGGTTATTCAAGATGGTCAGGAGTTGGAGCCGTTCCCCGGGTTGGAGGAATGCTGGGCGCTGGTCAATCTGGAAGGGAGGGTCGAAGTAACCTCGGGTAATGGAACCAGTGCTGTTTTGGCGTTAGAAGAGCTACGCCAGCGAGGGGAGCCTTGTTTTGTTTTTCGTGGCTGGGATGACCGTGTAGCTCCTCTGCCGGTTATGAAAAGTCTTAGCACGAGAAAGTTTGTTACAATAGTACCTGATACATGGCGCTATGAAGAACATTCCGTTGAAGGTTCCGTTTATGGACCGGAGCCAGTCGCTATTTCTGGGTATGCGGCGTATCTCTTTGATTTGAGCACAGAAGATAAAAAGATCACATTTGCTAAGCCTGATGGCAGGGTTTTCCACCTTGAATTTGTTCGGACGCGCTTTAAATTAGACGGGCAGCAGCTCTTTCTTCCGGGTGACTTAGACTTGGGCCCTCTTTTCGTCAAGGAACCGCCGCGATTGCATGCTTTTTATGAAGGCATCTGGGACGAAGTTGGTTCCATCGCCCTGGTAAATATGCGCAACAGAAAAGACAAGTACCAGAAACTAGAAATTCCTAGTGAGGTCGGAAACGAAATAATTTTACCGAACGAAATAATTTTACCGTTAGATAGGCTGGCTGGCTGTTATTGGGTGGTTATTCACCACAAGAACGGAGAAGAAGTGGAGAGACTTCCTTTCCGTTACGTAGTTCACCTCGAAGAAGTCCATCTCAAACCCAACCCTGTTCCTTTTTGCCCCTCGGAGGATGGCCATGGCGAAGTGGTGATAGAGTTTGTGGCGTCTGACAGTATATTTATCTGTCCCGCCCGTGGGAAAGATATTACTCCGAAAAAAATTCCAGGCGGAATTATAGCTGTGGTCCCGCCGGATCCCCGGTATGATGTAAGCGAATGGGAGATCATTTCGCCCGAAGGTTTATCTGTACCGCTTCGTTTGGTACTTGAGAGGGTATGGTGGTGTGTTGCTGATGAAGGCCAAGATCTGGAAACCATCGCGTGGAGCGACCGAACGCTTAAATTAAAACGGGAATGGTTTCAGGCTACTTCCAAAAAAGCTCTCTTTTTGCGGTGGAGTTGGCAGCGCGTTGGTACTAAAGTGGAGGTGCTAGCAGGTTTTGATAAAGCCACACGTCTTTCGTATCGAGCTTTATCTCGGGGGCCTTTGCGGTGGGTAAAGGTACCGCTACGAGAGTTTTGTGATTCCGAAGGGCTACGGCGGAATGTTCCTTTTAAACTTTGGTTTGTTGAAGCGAGGCGCGGCGAGTTTGCTAGCACAGTAGTAGGCTTAATCGAAATTCCCGATGATCCGGAACGAAGGAAGTCCTGCGCGACCTGTGATTTTGCTCGTCACAGGAGAGGGTGGTGTTGGTGCCGTAAAGAGCAATGGCCCTGCTTACCGAAGGTGGAGTTCGATCAATACCGCGCGTCGTACGTTTGCGACGAATGGCAAGGAGAATTCCTAAATGAGGAGGGCATCTGGAATTGAGCGTGTGCACTAGCGAAATGCCCCGCGAAAATGAATACGTTGTCAAGGCTTCCATGCCCAGCCCGCTCCGGCTCCTGCAAGAGGTGGCCGAGCGGTACCGGCGCTACCTCGCTACCATGTTCCATTTTCGAGACCCGGTTCTGCGCCGTTCCTTTGAGGAAGCGTTGAAGAGCGAAAATTTGGTTAAGGGACCGTATTTAGAAGCTACACCGCTGTTTAAGCAGGGCTTGACACCACGACAACTCTTTCGGGAGCTTTTGGGAACCCAATTGGAAGAAGGATTTCTCTTTGCCATTCGCGGGGACAGACCTCTCTACCTTCATCAAGAGCAAGCCATTAGAAAGGTTGCGGCAGGCCATAATGTGGTGGTGGCTACCGGCACAGCCAGCGGCAAAACAGAGACTTATCTTTTACCCATCTTGCTTCACCTTTATCGGGAGTTTAAAGAAAACCGTCTTTGCCCAGGAGTAAGAGCGCTCGTTCTTTATCCCATGAACGCGCTGGCCAACGACCAGCGCGAGCGGCTGGGTGAAATTTGTGCCCGGTTGGAAGCCAGCGGATCACGTTTTCGCTTCACTTTCGGGCAATATACCGGGGAGACCCCGGAAAACGAACGTGACTCAATACGCCATGCAGAAGAGGTCGCAAGGAGGAGGCTTCCTGGGGAACTAGTTTTCAGAGAAGAGATGAGGAAGGAACCACCGCACATTCTGCTCACTAATTACTCTATGTTGGAATACCTGCTTCTTCGTCCGTACGACAGTCCTTTGTTTGATGGCGGGCGGGCCCGTTGGTGGACTTTTATCGTTCTCGACGAAGCACACCAGTACCGAGGAAGCCGTGGTATGGAAATGGCAATGCTTTTGCGAAGGTTGAAGCGTAGATTGATTGAAGGTGGCAGAAAGGAACCGGTGCGCAGCATTGCTACCAGTGCGACTCTGATTGGCGGAGTGAAGGACAAGCAGGCAGCAGCCAATTTCGCGGCGTCACTTTTCGGAGAGCCTTTCGGTCCAGATGAGGTGATAATTGGAGAGGTAGAGGATATATTCGTGGAAAGAGGTCAGGATCGACTTACGGTCAGTGCGTATAGGGCGATGGTGGAGGCGTTGCTATCAAACACCCCTGAGGGGCGGGCAATGATTCGTGATCTTGCCCGAAGGCTGGGTGTTGAGTTAAGAAACGAAGAGGACTTGGCGGTCCAGGTAGGAGCCATTTTGCTTCATGACAACCGTGCCCATCAGTTGCGCCGTTTAATTACAGGAAGGCCTACCCTTGTTGAGGAAATTGCAAATGAAGTATTTTTCGACTATGACGGCAATCGAATTGAGGCCCTTGACCTTCTAGTACAGGCCCTAATGCTAGCCAGGGGGCCTGCTCCTGACGCTTCTCCTGGCATAGGGGGACCGCCGCTCTTGTCGGTACGCTACCACTTTTTCCTGAAGTCATTAGAAGGCGCATATATCTCTTATCTTCCGGAGAAGCAAATTGTTCTTGATCGCGCCAAAGTATCAGATGGAGGTACTTTTGAAATAGCTTTGTGCCGGGAGTGCGGTCAGCATTATTTAGTAGGGAAAATTGAGCCAGGGCCCCAAAAAGGTAGACTGGTTGAGGCTATTAGGGACCCAAGCCACCCGGATTTCGGAGTCACCTTCTTCCGCCCTCTGGATAATGAAAAGTTCCTGGAACCGGAAAACGCGGATGAGGAGGATCGGGAAATTTCCGAAAGACAAATTTTTAACCTTTGTGTGCGTTGCAAGACCATATGGCAGGAAGGTCTTTCGACCGGTTGTACCTGTGGTATGCTGCTACGGTTGGAAAAACAAAAAGCGGCACAGGAGCGAGAAGACGCAATTTCACGGTGTAGTGTATGCGGGTACCAGGGCCACGATCCCGTGCGTGAGGTAGTGTACGGCAGTGATGGCCCGCATGCAGTGATCGTTACAAGTCTTTACCAACAACTACCGGTGGAAAGGAGAAAAATACTGGCTTTCTCAGATAGCCGTCAGGAAGCCGCATATTTCGCCTGGTACCTGGATCGCTCCTACCAGGACATTTTATCCCGCAACCTGATACTTCATGTGGCGCGAAAGCTAGGCCCATATACGGAAGAGGGGTTGTCCTTGCAAGATCTCAGTGATGGCCTTTACAGGTTGTTGCTTGAGAAAGAAATGGTCGAACCGTACGTCTCAGAGCTCACCGTCCGGCGAGAGGCTATGAAGTTGGTATGTCGGGAATTTCTTACTGATGAGAGGCGGATTTCACTGGAAGGGGTTGGGCTCGGCTGGTGGACCGCCAAGTGGCCTCCTTGGTATCGCATTCCGGAGGTGCTTCTTGAGTCCCCTTGGAACCTTACAGAGCTAGAGGCAGAAGGCCTTTTGCTTCTACTGATAGACTCCATGCGGCTGCAAGGAGCGGTCGAGCTTTCAGTGCCAGAGCCATATGCGCCCCTTTCTTGGTCGGAACTGGAGTTGCTACGCCCGCAAACGGTTGTGCGGATCGGATCTCCTCGGAAGCGGTTGAAGCAGTTGGAGTTCCGGAGTTGGGATGGTCCTAAAACGGCAAGGGTTAAGCTGTTAAAGAGGATTCTGCTTATGCAGGGCCTTAGTGAGGAAGAGGCTGTGCAGGAGGCGATGTTAACGTTACGCAAGATTTGGGATGCTTTTGCTGCATACGATGAACATGCACCCCTTGCGCGCGACCGTTTTCTGCTTCAGGTGGGAGACGGACGCCGCGTTAATTCACACTGGTGGAGATTTAGGGCTTTAAATTCGCATGAGGTGATATATCGATGTTTAACCTGCGGTCGTCTCCAGCCGACCACAATAAAAGGTATTTGTGCAAGGGCCACTTGCCCCGGTCCAGTAGAACCAGTGCCTGTGTCCAAGCTTGAACCGAATCATTACCGCAGTCTTTACGAGGCTAATCTACCAGGCAAACTGAGAGTAGAGGAACACACGGCCCAGCTCAGTTGGGAAAAAGCGTGGGAATTTCAAAAAGGGTTTAAAGAAGGGAAAATTCACGTTTTAAGTTGTTCAACGACGTTTGAATTGGGGGTGGATTTGGGTGACTTGGATACCGTGTTTTTGCGGAACGTACCTCCGGAACCTTTCAATTATGTCCAGCGGGTTGGGCGAGCAGCCCGGCGGCCCGGCTATCCGGGGTTGGCGGTTGTTTACTGTCGCCGCTCACCTCACGACTTGTATCACTTTAGTGATCCCCGGCGATTGATGACCGGCCTTACGAGGCCACCGGTGTTAAAGATTTCTAATAAGAAAATCATACTCCGCCACATCACGGCAATAGCTCTTTCTTACTTTTTCAAGGCTCATCCAGAGAGGTTTACTGATGTTAAAAGATTTTTTGGGGATCTGGCCCACCCTAGTGCCGTGGCTGACCTGGAAGCCTATTTAAGTGAGAACCGAAGAGAAATCGAAAATTCTTTGCTCGATATCGTACCCGAGGAATTACACCAGGAACTCGGTATTAGAGACGGTAAATGGATTTCGTATATTTGCCGGTTTGACCCGGACGACAAGGAGACGCAATTTGTGAAAGCTGAAAAAGAACTGGCTAGCGATTGGCAGAGATTGTTGGAATTAGAGGAGATAAGTACCAAGAAAAAGGATTATCGGACAGCCCATTGGGCCGAAAAACGACGTCAAACAATTGCTCGTGAGGACGTGCTTTCCTTCCTTTCCCGCAAGGCGGTGATTCCTAAGTACGGATTTCCGACCGACGTGGTAGAACTCGATACGCAGAGGACCGGGCACGAGGCGGAAGAGATCGAACTGGAGAGGGATTTAAAAATAGCCATTGCGGAGTTTGCTCCAACTAGTCAATTGATTGCTAATAAAAAATTATGGACATCCTATGGACTTAAAAAGTTGGTTGAGCGTGAATGGGATAAGCGCTTTTACCGTAAGTGTCCGGTGCATGGGCGGTTTGACGTTTGGAAGCCCGGAGAGGATCCACCTGGCTTACTATGTTGCAATAAAATTACGCCACAGAGACAATACATTATCCCGGCCTTTGGGTTCGTGACGTCGCGCGAAAAACCAGGAGAACCCAAGGGACGTCCTGCTAGAATGTTTAGCACACGCCCGTTCTTTATTGGCCTTTTTGGTCCGGAGCGGGGCTTCACACTTTTGCCTCCGCATAAACCGTTATTGCGTGTAAGCAAAACTTGCCCCGGAAAGATGGGCGTCATTTGCGAAGGTCTAAGGGGCAGCGGGTTTTTTGTTTGTCGGGAATGCGGGGCCGGTTTTTTAGAAAGGAAAAAATCTCATAATACCCCAACAGGCCAGCATTGTTCTGGGAAGTTAGAACTTGTCTCATTAGGCCATGAGTTTGTTACCGACGTGGTTAAAATCGAGTTTCTACGGCCAGTACCGGGATCTATTGAGCCCGTATGGTTTGCTTACTCCTTGGCTTACGCCCTTGCAATTAGCGCGGCCGAAGTTTTAGAAGTGCCACCCGAAGACTTAGATACCACCATAGTTTATACAGATACGCTATACGTTCCGCCGATTATAATTTACGATAATGTACCCGGCGGCGCAGGGCTGGTGGCTTGTCTAGAAGACGAAGAAATTTTGTGGGCTTGCCTTAAAGCAGCTTACGAACGCGTACGGGGCGGTTGCGGATGCGGCGAAGAAAATAGCTGTTACGGTTGCCTTCGGAGTTACAGCAATCAATTTGCTCACCAAAAACTCCAGCGAGGTCCGGTTAAGGAGTTTCTGGCCCAATTGTTGGCGGAATGGTCACGCTAATAGTGGCGAACTGCTGCGCAGCCATCCTGTATGGTTGGAGGGAGGAAAATTCTCAAGGAGGAAATAGTCTTGTTTTTTCCGCCGTGTCTCTTATGAGATCTCTACCCAGGCCCACAAGGTGCACATCACGGTGGACGGAGGAAGGGCGCGGATTGTCACCGCAGTGGAAACCATGCCCGGAGAAGTGGCGGAGTATCAAATCCTGCTTGCCCTCTCGGGCAAGCACATCTTCGGCACCCGTTCCCGCCCAGACGAAGAGCGCGATGTGTACATCTGTCCCGCAAGAAAAACCCTTTACCGCACAAAGGAGCAACCCGACGGTTTAGTGGTTTACAGGGTGCACCGCCTGGCATGCAAAGGGTGCCCTCATCAGGGCACGTTATGCTTGAATTTGAAGCCAAAATCCACATATTACCTTCTAAAAATCCGAAAAGCCTTGAAAAATCAGCGCTCTATTTGGAAGAGAATAGCAAAATCATGCGATTTTTAAAAATCCGTAGTGCCACGTTGGTAATATATACCTGGATATTAGCCTCGCCTTGTGGTAGCATCGAAGTGTACAGCCACCCACAGGGTGAGGTGCCATGTTCGTCAGAAGGAAG
Organism: Desulfovirgula thermocuniculi DSM 16036; assembly: GCF_000429345.1. Taxonomy (GTDB): domain Bacteria; phylum Bacillota; class Desulfotomaculia; order Desulfotomaculales; family Desulfovirgulaceae; genus Desulfovirgula; species Desulfovirgula thermocuniculi. Next base: position 75,223 of record NZ_AUBR01000008.1, read on the forward strand.
GTCTTTATCAACAAAGACGGCACCAGGAGAGAATACCTCCAGATTGTGGAATCTTACCGCATAAACGGCAAACCACGCCAGCAGGTTATTGCCACCCTGGGGCGGGTGGAAGAGCTGCTGGAAAACGGCAAACTGGACCGCCTCATTGAAAAACTGGCCAAATTCAGCGAAATCCAGTGGGTGAAAATGAACCTGGAGAACGCCGAGGTGAGCTGGTCCAAGCAGTGGGGCCCGGCCCTCATCTTTCACCACCTCTGGGAAGAGAAGCTGGGCTTGGGGCCCTACCTCAGGCGCATGCTCGACCGCACCGAAAGAACATCTCCTTTTGAAGAGGCCGCTTTTGCCATGGTCTTAAACCGGCTGTGCAGGCCCCTTTCCAAGCTGGGCTTAAACGAAAGGTGGCTGCAGAGCGTTTACCA
>NZ_AUBR01000009.1 GCF_000429345.1 Desulfovirgula thermocuniculi DSM 16036
TCGGGAGCTTACTGGAAAGGGTAAGAGCTAACGCAGCAAAATTGCTCGTCGTATCCCCTCAATAAATTGAGGGGGATTACAGCCCCCTCGCGCTCCTCATTTCTCTAAGTAATTTAACTGCAAAACCAAAATAATTCATACTTTTTAGGTAATTAGTCTTATGATATGATTATGCCAGCAGGCCATAAATAAACGTAAAACCGGGGTTATGAACGATGAACATTAAGCAACTAGAGGCTTTCCTGCTGGTAGCCGAGTTACGGAATTTCACCAAGGCGGCAGGGTTGCTGGGCATGAGCCAGCCCGCTGTAAGTTTTCACATCAAATCGTTGGAAGAGGAGCTAGGAGTAACTCTCCTGGAGCGCAATGAGAAAAAGGTTGTACTCACCGAAGCAGGGCGCCTGTTGTGTCCAGAAATCAGGCAAATTATGCGCCATTACCGCAAGATCAAGGCCATGGTCAGTGAGCTCAAAGGCTTAAAAAGCGGTCACTTAATTTTGGGAGCTACCGGTACACCCGCAGAATGCTTTCTGCCTTTCTTTATTGGGGGCTTTCGGGAGCAATACCCGGGAGTCAGGATTACCCTGCAGTTAGGAAATAGTGCCAGCATAGCCCGCTGGCTTGAAGAGCGAGAGGTAGACTTGGGCATCCTAGGAGCCAGCCTGCGCTGTGAAAACGTCGAATATCACCCCTGGCTGGAAGACGATCTGGTGATTATCGTTCCCCCCTGGCACCCCTGGGCAGGAAAGCGCATATCTCTCGAAGAGCTAGTCCGAGAACCCCTGGTAGTCCGGGAACCCGGCTCTGCCACCCGCCAAGCCCTGGAAGGCAGGCTGGCAGGACAGGGTATGACCCTGGAACACTTTCCGACTGTTTTAGAGCTGGGGAGCAATCAGGCAGTAATTCAAGCCGTACGCGTCGGCTTAGGAGTTGCTCCGGTATCCCGCCATGCTGCCCGCAGTGCCCTGAAAGAAGGTCAGGTGGCGGAGGTGCAAGTACCGGGCCTGGAGGTGCACTACTACTACTACCTGGCCTGGCCCAGGCAAGAGAACAGCCTCTCGGCCAGCATTTTCAGGGGCTTTTTGCTAGACCGGGAAATCTGCCGTCGCCTGCTGGAAGGAGATAAGTAAGCCACCCGGGGAAGGCCGGGTGGCTTACTTATTCAGTAGCATCTTAGAATCTTAGAACCGCTCCCGCGGCGTGTAGTGAGTGTGCAATAATTCGTGAGACTTGTGCCCCGAAGGCTTGCCAAGGAACTCTCTGTACAGGGCCTGTACCGCCGGGTTCTCGTGGGACTTGCGCAGGGGCAACTGACGATCCACCTGGTAGATGGCGGCCACGCGTCTTGCGCGAGTCTCCCTATTGGTGGGGATCGGCTGTCCGCCGCCACCAATGCACCCGCCGGGACAGGCCATGATCTCAATAAAGTGATACTCCTTCTCACCGTTTATTACCGTATCCAGCACTTTCCTGGCGTTATCCAACCCATTGGCTACGGCCACCCTTACCTCGCACCCGTTGACCCCCACCACTGCCTCTTTTATTCCTTTCAACCCCCGCACTTCTTCAAAATCCAGGGAAAGGAGGGTAGCACCTGTAAGCAACTCATAGGCGGTACGCAGGGCGGCCTCCATCACGCCGCCGGTAGCTCCAAAAATGGCTCCCGCTCCGGTAGAGATGCCCAGCGGCTCATCGTAGTCCTCTTCCGGGAGAGACGCAAAATCAAAACCTGCTTGCTTGATCATGCGACCCAGCTCCCTGGTAGTGAGCACTACATCCACATCCCAATAGCCGCTGGCCCTCATTTCCGGACGCCGCGCCTCGAACTTTTTTGCTGTGCAGGGCATGATGGAAACCACAAAGATCTTTGCCGGATCAATGCCGGCCCTTTGAGCATAATAGGTCTTGGCCAGGGCACCAAACATTTGCTGGGGAGATTTGCAGGTAGAGAGATTTGGCAGCAGCTGCGGGTAGAAGTGCTCGATAAACTTAATCCAGCCGGGACTACAGGAGGTGATCAGGGGTAAAGGCCCCCCGTTCTGCAGGCGGTGGATAAACTCGTTAGCCTCTTCCATAATGGTCAGGTCAGCGGCAAAGTCGGTATCAAAGACCCGGTCAAAGCCTAACCGCCGCAAGGCAGCTACCAGCTTGCCGGTGACGATGCTTCCCGGTTCCAGGCCAAACATTTCCCCAACGCTCACCCGTACAGCCGGGGCAGTTTGCACCACCACGTGTTTTTCCGGATCAGCCAAGGCGGCCCATACCTCCGCCGTCTGGTCACGTTCATGGATGGCCGCCGTCGGGCACACCAGCGAACACTGTCCGCAGTTGACGCAGGACACCTCTCCCAGGGGGGCCAAAAAGGCCGGAGCAACTACGGTATCAAAGCCTCGTTCCTGGACGGCTATAGCGCTGACCCCCTGCACCTCTGAGCAAACGGCCACGCACCTGCGGCAGAGCACGCACTTGCGGGGGTCCCGGACAAGAGCCGGGCTGGAATCATCCACCCCGTAGGGAGACATTTCCCCTTCAAACCTGACCTGGTCAACTCCCAGCTCGGCAGCTAGCCTCTGGAGTTCGCAATTGGTATTGCGCAGGCAGGTCAGGCACTCCCGGGGGTGGTTGGAGAGGATCAGTTCCAGGTTTACGCGGCGCGCCTGCCTTACCGCCGGCGTGTTGGTGTGCACGACCATGCCCTCGCCGGCCTGGGCTACACAGGCGGCTACCAGGGTACGGGCTCCTTCCACCTGTACCAGGCAGAGGCGGCAGGCGCCAATAACACTTAATTCCTCCAGGTAGCAGAGGGTAGGAATCTTAACCCCTGCTTTCCTGGCTGCCTCCAAAATAGTGGTGCCGGGAGGAACTTGCACCGGTCGGCCGTCTATGGTTATATTAATAAGGGACATATCTCTCCCTCCGTAATCACAAGCTGTAAATAGCACTAAACTTGCATTTCTCCATGCACGTGCCACACCGGATACACTTTTCCACCTCTATCCGGTGGGGCTTCTTTTTCTCTCCGAATATGGCCCCGGCTGGGCAGACCACCCTGCAGCGGCCACATCCGTTGCATTTTTCTTCATCTATGGTATAGACCACCAGTTCGCGGCAGACACGGGCGGGACATTTCTTCTGATAAATGTGGGCCTCGTACTCCTCACGGAAGTAGCGAATGGTACTGAGCACCGGGTTTGGCGCCGTCTGACCAAGGCCGCAAAGGGCAGATGACTTGATGTGGTGGCCCAGTTCTTCTAAAAGTTCGATATCCCCATCACGACCCTCTCCACGGGTAATGCGTTCCAGGATTTCCAGCATGCGCTTAGTTCCGATACGGCAGGGAGAACATTTACCGCAGGACTCGTCCTGCACAAACTCCAGGAAAAAGCGCGCCAGGTCAACCATACAGGTGTCTTCATCTAGAACAATCATACCGCCGGAGCCCATGATGGCCCCCAACTGGGTGAGGGATTCATAATCCACCGGCACATCCAGGTAGCGGGCCGGAATGCAGCCCCCCGACGGTCCTCCTGTTTGCACTGCCTTAAACTGCTTACCTCCCGGTATCCCCCCGCCCAGGTCAAAAATAATCTCCCGCAGGGTGGTACCCATGGGCACCTCCACCAGGCCGGTATTGTTCACCTTGCCGGCCAGGGCAAAGACCTTGGTACCCTTGCTCTTTTCCGTGCCGATGGAGGCAAACCACTCCGGGCCGTTGAGGATGATGGGCGGAACATTGGCCCAAGTCTCCACATTGTTGATCACCGTTGGTTTGCCCCACAACCCGCTCTGGGCCGGGAAGGGGGGTCTGGGCCTTGGCTCACCGCGCCGCCCTTCAATGGAAGCCAGCAGGGCCGTTTCTTCCCCGCAGACAAAAGCCCCTGCGCCTACGCGGATTTCCACGTCAAAGCTAAAGCCCGTGCCAAAAATGTTCTGGCCTAAAAGGCCGTACTCCCGGGCCTTTTCAATGGCCAGGCTCAACCTCTGCACGGCCAGGGGGTATTCCGCCCGGACGTAGACGTAGCCCTGGTTGGCCCCAATGGCGTAACCGCAGATGGCCATGCCCTCCAAAACACTGTGTGGGTCGCCCTCCAGGATGCTGCGGTCCATAAAGGCTCCGGGATCACCCTCGTCAGCGTTGCAGACCACATATTTAGGGCTGCCCGGTGCCTTGGCCGAAAACTCCCACTTTAGTCCGGTGGGGAAACCGGCACCTCCCCGCCCCCGCAGGCCCGATTTCTTGACGCACTCAATTACTTCCTGGGGGCTCATGCTGGAAAGCACCTTGCCCAGGGCCCGGTAGCCGTCCCGGGCAATGTACTCCTCCACCGATTCGGGGTTGATGATGCCCGTGTTGCGCAAGGCAATGCGGGTTTGCTTTTTAAAGAAGTCAATCTGGTCAAAAGTGGCGGCAGTTCTGCCGTCCTCTGGAACCCGGTAGAGCAGGCGCTCCACCACCCGCCCCTTTAGGAGGTGTTCCTCGGCAATTTCCACTGCATCGGCGGGCTTAAGCTTGCGGTAAAAGACGCCTTCCGGGTAAACCACAATGACCGGGCCCAGGTCGCACGGGCCCATGCAACCGGTCTCCACCACCTTTACTTCCCGCTCCAAGCCCAGGCGGCTGATGCTTTCCAGGAGAGCGTTTTTCACCCCCTGGCATCCTGAGGAAATGCACCCGGCCCCGGCACAAACCAGGACGTGTGCCCTGTACAGGTTCATCCCTTCACCCCCTACTTAATGGTCCATTCTTTTATGACCTGGCCATTAACCAGGTGCTTAGACACAATTTCCCGGGCCTTCTTTTCATCCACGTGGACGTAGGTAACCTTTTCCGTGCCCGGCCGCTCCACTTCCACCAGGGGCTCATAGTGACACAGCCCAGCACACCCGGTCTGGCCCACGGTTACCCCCTTGAGCCCCCGCTTGCTGATTTCCTCCAGGATGGCGGTGATAACCTCCCGTGCCCCGGCGGCAATGCCGCAGGTGCCCATGGTCACCACCACTTTTACCTCCTCTCCCCCCTCCCGCAAGCGCATTTCCTCCTGGAGTCTCTCCCGTAACTTATCCAGCTCGGCGAGCGAGTCTATCCTGGCCATCTTCGCCACCTCCACACAGGTTGTTTATGCTTTCCGCCAGGTGCTGGCGCAACCAGAGCAGCACCTCCGGCGTTTGAAGAGGTATACCTCTCAGGCGTAACCGAATCTCCACGGTATCCAGCTCGAAAACCTGCCCGTTGTACACGTGCCGGTAGCACAGGTCCACCTGGTCGCTGCCCGCCAGGAGGCCCACCACCGTCCGGGGAATGTCCCCCAGAGGGGGCCGGTCCCAGCAGTAATAGGGAAAGGTTGCCACCACGGTGGTGCCCTGCCCGGGGGCGCTGCTCACTTCCAAGTGGCCGCCGCACCGCTGCACAGCCATCTGCAAGAGGGGCAGGCCTAGGCCCACCTTCTTGCCGCTCTTGGTGGTAAAGAATGGATCAAGCATGCGGCGCCGTACGTGCTCGGGCATACCCGGGCCGTTGTCCCCCACGACAAAGCGAAGTACACCGCTCTGGGTGTCCTCTTCCACGGTGATTTCCAGCCTGGTGGCACCGGCCTCCACGGAGTTCCGCGCAATGTCGAGAATGTGGTGGGCCAGCTCTTCCATCACGGGAAATCCCTCGCCTTTTAGCTGCGGTAAGCGGAAAGGATGTCCGGAATCCGCTCAGGCATCACCCGGGCGTGTACGTCCTCGTCCACCATGATGACCGGTCCCAGGCCGCAGGCACCCAGACAGCGCACCACTTCTAGGGAAAACTCCCCGTCGGCAGTGGTTTCCCCAGGCTTAATCCTCAGCTCCTCCCTTAAGTGTTCCAACAGCTGTTCGGCCCCTCGCACGTAGCAAGCCGTACCCTTGCAAACGCTGATGCGGTGCCGGCCCTTGGGATGAATGGTAAAGAAGGAGTAAAAGGACACCACGCCGTAAACCTGGCTTAGGGGCACGTTCAGGGCTAAAGAGACCTTCTTCAACACTTCACGGGGAAGGTAGCCGTAAATTTCTTGGGCCTGGTGCAGCACCTGTATTAAGGCCTGGGGCTGCCCGCGGTAGCGGTCCAGCAACGCTTCCAATTTACGAGTTCTCTCTCCCCCGCACTGGCAGGTAACGGCCATATTAAGACAACCCCCTCTTGGATTACCCTTTGCATTAAGTTTCAGAACTCGCCGCTTAATCAAGAAACCTCAGCTGCGTATTAAGGTGTATCACCCCCCTTGGATGCCAGGAACCAAGCCAGCTTTAGCCAATATCCGGTAAAGCCTCCCCGCTGCCTGAAAATTGTCCAGGGGCGTAGAAAAAATGGGCAACTTTTCTTTCTCGGCCAGCGCCACGGTATCTTCAGGAGGAACCCTCCCTCCGGTAACAACCACCCCGCTGATGCCAACCAGGGTGGCCACAGCCACCACGTTTCGATGACGCTGTATGGTAATCCAGAGATCCCCCCGGCGGGCATGGGCCAAAACATCGCTCATCATGTCCCCGCAGTAGGCACCGCGCACAGGCGGCAGGGGCAAATCCTTAGGATGGTGAGGCGTTAGCTCCAGTGCGGCAACTATTTCTTGCCAGTCAATCAACTTCCCCACGCTCCCTGGCCTGCCTCCACTCCCGCCCCATAGCCGGGGGTTGCTTTTGAGCCAGCTCCACTATTTCTTCGGCCAGCTTTTGCAGGCGCTCCCGCAACTCAAAGATGCAGTAGCTGCGGCGGGCGTAACCCTGCACAATGTCCTCAGCCAGGGCCCGGCAGCTGGGGGAGCCGCAGGAACCGCAGTCGAGCCCGGGCAACTCCCGGGATATCTTTTCCGCTTCCTCCAGGCGGGCCAGGGCTAGCTGAGGGTCTTCGGCCAACTTGAGAGCCGGTCTGGCTGATATTGACACCTTGCGGTGGTAGAATCCCAGTTCCCGGGGGAAATCCCACTCTTCCTGGGAGCGATGGGATTTCACCAGGTTGCCCATGCGCACCCGGGCCACAAAGGGATTTTGGGGCACCAGGGGTCCGCCAATACAGCCCCCGGTGCAGGCCTGGGCTTCAAGATAATCTATGTCGGCCAGGCCGCCCCTTTCTATCTCTTCCAAGACACCAATGACGTTGTGAATACCATCCACCGCCAGCAGCGAACCTGCGCGAATGGCCTCGTTTTCTCCTCCCGCCCGCCCCCAGCCAATTCCCAAACCTGAAGCCCGCAAAGGCAAGGGGTAAGCCTTAGCTGTTTCCAGCCGCCGGAGCAAAGCCCCATAAAGGTCGGACATGGATATGGCCCCGTCCACACTGGATATGCCCCCAAAGGGCTGCTTTACCTCCGTCACCTTGGCCGGGCAGGGAGTAATAAAAAAGGTGCCTACTTGATGGCCCGGAAAACCGGTCATGCGGCAGACCCGCTCCCGGGCCAGGCGGCCAGCTATTTCCATGGGGGACTCGATGGGGATGATGTGACCGAGAAGGCTTGGAAAGCGGACCTGGATTAACCGTACCACAGCCGGACAAGCAGAGGAAATCAAGGGCCGGGGCCGGTCAGGATTGCTTTGGAGATATTCCCGGATGGCCCAGGAAACAGCTTCCGCCGCCAAGGCCACCTCAAAGACCTCGTCAAAACCCAGTGTCAGGAGCCCACCCCACACTTTTTCCGGCGCTACCTCAGACTTGAACTGAGCCAAAAAGGAGGGAGCCGGCAGGGCCACAGTGTAGCGGAATTCCCCCAACCTTTCCAGGCTATCGGTAATGGCCAGCTTGGCCTGGTTAGGGCAAACGCGGATGCACTCTCCGCAGTCAATGCAGCGCTCCTCAATGATGCGCGCCCTGCCTTTACGCACCCGAATGGCCTCGGTAGGGCAGCGCTTGATGCAGTTGGTGCATCCCTTGCACTTGTTTTCGTCCAGGCGCACGGAGTGAAAGTACGGCTGCACGCTTTGTCACCACTTCACCCACTAAATGAAAATAGCAGCCCTTAACCTTGTGCCTTTGTTCACCTCGGACTGAATGTCCAAATCGTCAGCGCTTTTCTTGATATTGGGCAAGCCCATGCCTGCACCAAAGCCCATCTCCCGGATATGGGGCGGGGCCGTGGAATAGCCTTCCTGCATGGCCAAGGAAATATCGGGAATGCCCGGTCCTTCGTCTTCGGCTACAATTTCAATCTTACGGGGAGTAATGCTGGCCGTCAGGGTGCCGTGGTAGGCGTGGATGACGATATTTAGCTCCGCCTCGTAGGCTACAATAATGGCCCGCCGGACGATGCCGGGCTCCACGCCCACCTGTTGCAACACCTTTTTAATTTTCGCGGCAGCCTGCCCGGCCCGGCTGAAATCCATCCCCTGCACTTCAAACCTCAGCTGCAAGGCTACATGCCCCCGCACTTACGAACTACGTAACCCTGCCTGGTAGAGAATGCCACAGCTTTCAAAGAGAAACATGTTGGTGGCGAGCAGTGGCAGGTTCTTCTGCCGAGCCAGCTCAATTACCTCCGGCCCGGGCCTTTTGCCCCTTACGAACACTATGCCCCTGGCCTCCACCATTTCGGCCAGGCGGATAATTTGGATGTTGGTAAGTCCAGTCAGCAAAAGGCAGCCGGGCCGGGCATAACAGAGGGAGTCGCTGATGAGATCGCAGCCAAAACCGGAAGTAACCTCCCTATCCAGCAAATCGTCACCGTAAATCACTTCAGCCTTTAACATCTCGCGAACAGCATGTAATTTTATACCTGCTCACCTACCATTAAGAAATTTTTTTGCCTCAAAATTTAGCAATAAATCATGCTTATTACTTGTAATATAATGTTTTTATCATCAGTTGGAATGTTAGTTGTTTTCTAAAAAAAATGCAAGTTCAACGAAAAGCTGCACAAAAAGAAAATTGCCCTTGAGCTTGCCATTTAATCACTTTTCACGGAATTTTGCCTTTTTTTAATTAAAAATAAAAAGCACGGGCAACAAAAGACTGCTGCCCGTCTCCCGGAACCACCCGAAATTAAAAATATAAATCCCTCTCACCCTGCTCAATACGCCCCAGGCGGGCTATGGTTTCCTGTCTCACAGCAGGGTTTTCAATTAAATCCAGATGTTTCCGGATGGCCTCCTCTCCAACCCGCCGTGTTTCAGCCGATGCGTAGTCCAGGAGGAATTCCTTGAAGGTGAGTATTGCGTTAGGCTGGCAGACGTTTTGGATCTGGCCTGTTTTGGCCAAGGCCATGAAACGATCCCCGGTGCGTCCTTTACGGTAGCAGGCCGTGCAAAAGCTGGGAATGTATCCCGAAAGGCAGATGCTGCGCAACACTTCATCGGGACTGCGATGGTCCTCCACCTGAAACTGGGAAGTATCCTCACCGTCCCGGCGGTACCCCTCCAGAGCACGGCGGTAGCCTCCCACACCCGTACAGGAGCCCGCACTAATTTGGGACACACCCACGGCAAGCAACTCGTCGCGAAACTCCGCCTTCTCCCGGGTGGAAAGAATGATGCCGGTGTAGGGCACGGCCAGGCGCAGGATGGCCACAATTTTTTTAAAGTCACGATCGGAAACAAGATGGGGGAATTTGTTTGGGTCAACATTTAAAGCCGGGCGCAGGCGAGGTACAGAAATGGTGTGGGGACCTACGCCAAAGCGCTCCTCCAAATGCATGGCGTGGAAGATAAGGCCGAGTACCTCGAACTTGTAGTCGTAAAGACCGAACAGCACGCCTAAGCCCACGTCGTCAATGCCGGCCTCCATGGCCCGGTCCATGGCCGTAGTGTGCCAGTCGTAGTCCCGCTTGGGTCCTGAGGGGTGCATAGTCCGGTAGGTTTCCCGGTGATAGGTTTCCTGGAAGAGTATATAGGTACCGATGCCCACTTCTTTTAAAAGCCGGTATTCCTCCACCGTGGTGGCGGCAATGTTGACGTTCACCCGCCGGATGCTGCCATTCTTGTCTTTTACGGAATATATGGTGCGGATGGCCTCTAAAACGTAATCGATGGGGCAGTTCTTGGGATCCTCACCAGCCTCCAATGCTAGCCGCTTATGACCCATGGCCTCCAGGGCCACTACCTCGTCCTTTATTTCTTCCATGGTCAATCGGCGCCGGACCAGTTCCCTGTTGTCCCGGCGGTAGCCGCAATAGCGGCAGTTGTTGACGCAGTAATTGCTGATGTAAAGGGGAGCGAAAAGGACCAATCGCTTGCCGTAAATCCTCTCTTTAACCTGGTAGGCGGCAGCATACATCATCTCGAGGGTTTCCGGGTCCTCCACGTGGAGTAGCACAGCCACCTCAAAGGGAGTAAGGCCCTTTGCATCCTGGGCCCTTTCAATAATCTTCCGGGCTAGGGACTTTGGTGCCCGGCGGCCCTCTTCTAAGAGGGTATTGATTTGTTCCTCGTTAATAAAGCTGGCCGGCTCGCATCTCATACAATTCTACCCCTCCTCGCCATTTAGGTGAATGTCCCGGCCCGCGCCCAATGCTCCGTCCCAAGGAGGCAATTAGGTCCCGGATGGAAGCCACATTGGTCTCTATTTCCTGGTCCACACCAGCTTTGCCAGGGTAAATCTGGTAGTGGCGCCGGTAGGGCAGCGGGGTTATATCGGGCATAATTACGTTGCCCCCGTAACAGAGACCCAGGCGCCTTCCCTGGGGGTGAATGGTTCCCAGGGCAGTGGTAGCCGGCAGATGGGCCAGAGGAAGTAACAGCCTGGTAACGGCCAGTGTTTTCAGGGTCAGGTCCAGGCTACCCCCGGCTTCCCCGGCCAGGGGCGTCTGGGGATGGGGGATGAAGGGCCCTATGCCGGCCATCTCCACATCCAGCTCCTTTAGCAACAAAATATCCTCAGCCAGAGTTTCCAGGTCCTGGCCCGGCAGGCCCACCATGTTCCCCGAGCCCACTTGATAACCCAGCTCCTTAAGCCACAGCAAGCACCGCAACCGATTTTCCCAGCTGGTGCCCGGACGCAGGCAAGCAAAAAGCTCCCGGTTTGCCGTCTCGTGCTTTAAGAGGTACCGATCCGCACCGGCCTGGCGCCAGAGGCGGTAATCTTCCCGGGAGCGCTCCCCTAGGGAGAGGGTGATTGCTTTTACCCCCACCTCTTCTTTCAAGCGCCTGATAATCTCTGCCACCACGGGGGCGCTGTAATAAGGGTCTTCTCCCGACTGTAGGACCACCGTGGGCAGCCCCAGCTCGACCGCCTTTCGGGCGGCGGCCAGGATTTCCTCCGGGCTCATGCGATACCGCCGTAAGTGCTTGTTGTCCCGCCGCAGGCCGCAATAAAGGCAGTTCTGGCGGCAATGGTTGGAAAACTCGATGATCCCCCGCAGGTGCACCTCGCGCCCCAGGTACTTCTCCCTCACCTCATCGGCTGCCCGGCCCAAGGCTTCCAGTTCCTCTCCCTCGGCCTCAAGAAGCACTATTATTTCTTCCCGGGAAAGGTCGTGGTTTTTTTGAGCTTTAGCCAGCGCTTCGCAAAACTCTTTACGCATGCCATCCACCCTATTTTTGCCGCCCCTGCCGTAAAAGGGCTAATTCATCCTCCATGTCCACCCGTTCTTCTAATACGACTAGAGCTTGGGGAAAGGGGGAAAGGGCCCGCTTGAGCACCCCGTGCAGGTAAGCCATGAGCACCCCGTAATTGACAATAGGCACTCCAGCCTCTCGGGCCTGCAACAAACGGTAGAGCATCTCCCGGCGGTTGAGCATGCAGGCCCCGCAGTGTACTACCAACTTATAGTCCGCCAAGTTTTCCGGTAGGGGACCGCTACCACTGATCACATCAAAAAGCAAGTCCCCACCAACGGTCTGCCGCAACCAACGGGGAATTTTCACCCGGCCAATGTCGTCCTGGATGGGGTGGTGGGTGCAAGCCTCGGCAATCAAGACCCTGTCCCCGGGCTTTAAGCTCTTGACTGCCTTTGCTCCCTCCACCAGGGTAAGCAGGTCCCCTTTGTAGCGGGCAAAGAGGATGGAAAAGGAAGTAAATGGGACATCCGGCGGGGTATCGGCGGCAGCCTTTAAGTAGGCCGAGGCATCCGTCACTACCAAACCGGGTTTGACACCCAACGCTCCCAGGGCATGCTTCAACTCCCGCTCCTTGACCATGACCGCTACAGCATCGTGTTCTAACACATCCCTAATAACCTGCTGTTGGGGTAGAATGAGCCTTCCCCTGGGAGCTGCTTTGTCAATGGGGATGACCAAGACCACCACATCCCCCGGCTGGATGAGGTCGCCCACAATGGTAGGCAGGGCCCAGTCCTTAGGCACATGGCGTACCAAAGCCATCTTGAGCCGGTCTATACCCCAGCGCAAAAGAGCGCTGACTGCTACAAAGGGAATGCCCAGTTCCTGTTGCCAGGGCCGACTGGCAGCCTCGGGATAGAGGTCGATTTTGTTGATTACCCCCACCACCGGCACGCCTATTTCACCAGCCCGTTTCACCACCTCCTGTTCACACTGCCCAATGCCCCGGACTGGGTCAATGACTAAAAGGGCGAGGTCGGTCTTGCTCAACACCGCCAGGCTCCGCTGCACCCGCAGCTCCCCCAGCGGGCCCACGTCGTCCAGCCCCGCCGTGTCAATGATCATCACCGGCCCCAGGGGGAGGAGTTCCATGGCCTTAGCCACCGGGTCGGTGGTGGTACCGGGAACTTCGGAGACAATGGCTACCTCCTGGCCGGTAAGGGCGTTGATGAGGCTGGACTTGCCGGCATTGCGCCGACCAAAGAGGGCGATATGCAGCCTTTCCCCTTTGGGGGTGGCGTTAAGGGTCATGGCTAACCACCTGCCTTGTTTAGAAAACGCTTTAACTTGCTGATCCCCGCCACGCCCGGTGTAGTAAGCTCCTCTGGACAAAGAACGGCCTCGATCTCTTCCTTGGTGAACAAGCCCTCCTCCAGCAGGAGGTCCGTCACCGGGCGGTTTTCCTGCGCCGAGCGCCGGGCCAACGCGGCGGCCTTCTCGTAGCCAATATAGGGCACAAAGGCGGTGATGAGGGCCTGGCTGTTCAGGAACAACTCCCGGCAGCGGGCTTCGTTGGCCGTAATGCCCCGCACACATCTTTCGGCCAGCAGGAGGGCGGCGTTGGCCAACATCTCCATGGAGCAAAGCAAATTGTGGGCAATGAGAGGGAGAAAGGCGTTTAGCTCCAGCTGGCCGGAGGCGGCAGCCATGTTGATGGCCACGTCCGCGGCCATTACCTGGTAGGCCACCTGGGTAACCATCTCCGGAATGACCGGGTTAACTTTGCCGGGCATGATGGAGGAGCCGGCTTGTACCTCAGGCAATTTGATTTCAGCCAGTCCCGCTCGCGGCCCGGAAGACAAAAGTCGCAGGTCTCCAGAGATTTTTGCTAGGTTGACGGCGGCGGCCTTCACCAGACCCGAAACTTCCACAAAAACATCGGCGTTCTGGGTGGCCTCCACGCTGTTTTCGGCCCGGGCCAGGCCAAAGCCAGTGAGTTCCCGCAGGATCTCGATGACCCGGAAGATGTAGCGGCGGCTGGCGTTTAGCCCGGTGCCTACAGCAGTGCCGCCCAGGTTAACCTGTCGCAGGCGCTCCTCGGCCTTGTAAAGTCGCCACCAGTCCCGGGCCACCGCCTCGGCCCAGGCACCAAACTCCTGGCCCAGGGTTATGGGCACCGCGTCCTGGAGTTGGGTGCGGCCCACCTTAAGGATGGAGGCAAACTCCTTTTCCTTTTCCTGCAGCGCTCCCTGCAACTCGGCCATGGCCCGGCTGAGTTCCCGCACCAGCTTGATGGCTGCCACGCGCAAAGCCGTGGGGTAAACGTCGTTAGTAGACTGCCCCAAGTTGACGTGATCCAGAGGATGGACCAGTGAGTAATTGCCTTTTTCCCCGCCCAAAAGCTCAATGGCCCGGTTGGCAATAACTTCGTTGACGTTCATGTTGGTGGAGGTCCCAGCTCCCCCTTGAAAGGCGTCCACCACAATTTGCTCCCGCCACAGCCCTTGGGCCAGCTCCTCAGCGGCCTGGACGATAGCCCGGGCCACACGCTCCTCCAAAAGGCCTAGCTCCAGGTTGGCCATGGCTGCCGCCTTTTTCACCAAGGCCAGGGCCCAGATCAGCTCCCGGTGGACGGGCAGGCCAGACACGGCAAAGTTTTCTCTGGCCCTCTGCGTGTGGATGCCGTAATAGGCTTCTCTGGGAATGGCTCTCTCACCCAGAAAATCTTTCTCTACCCTGAAGGCACATCACTCCTTTTAGCGGGAAATCAAAGCACTCCTTACCATCACCCCCTTAATGTTACCCAACTTTCCCGTCATAGCCCCAATTTCGTCGGTAGTGCCATCCACAATGAGGGCAATCACGGCCAGATTTTTTTCGCGGTAAGGTACACCCATGCGCCCAACAATGATCTCTCCGTACTCGCTTAAGATGCTGTTGATTTTTCCTGCCGCTTGCCGGCGGTCCTGCACTAGGATACCTACTACCCCTATGCGTCTTTCCAAGGATCCCACCCCTTCTTAAGCAAAAAGGCCTGCTTTTCCCACGAAAAGCAAGCCTTGCCTTGCCTTACCTTTCACCCCCCTTGACGGCAGGGAAACCCCTTTTCGCAGGAAAGGTTAACTACATTTTTGGCCCCTCCCGGCCAGTTCATAAAACCCAACCGGTCAGGGCGAAAAGATAAAGTTTTCTGTAATTATAACCAATTGTCTCCTTAAAAGCAACAGCAAGCATACCGACAAAAAAATCACGTATAGTTATGTATAGCCAGGAAAACCGGCGGCCATCTTAAACTCAGTTAGGGGGGCGGAGAAATGGCCGATATAACCATTCACCTGGAACCGGCCATCAGCGGGCGCGGCCTGGGGCAGCTGAAGTCCGCCCTGGACACCATGGGCGAGGAAGACCAGCTGAGCATTGTCATGGAAGCCGCCGATGCCCACCAGGCCACCCGGGTCATCAAAATGCTGGAGGCTCACGGCCTGGATTACCAGCCGCGGGGAAGCCACGATGGCAGGTTCTACTACATCATCGCCCGCAGGAAAAGATGACGCGCCGTTACGAGCTGAGCTCTTTCCACCTTTCCAGGTCCCGGCGGGTTTCCTGCGGGCGGCCCGCCCACAGGGCCGCGGCCAGGAAAGTGAGAGCCACGCCCACGACGAGAGGGAAATAACGCACCTCCCCCCCTAAAAGCCCTCGCCCCAGTGCCAGGGCCGCTCCGTAAAGGCCCAGGCCGGTAATGACCAGCGCGTAGTTGCCCAGCCCCAATTCCAGGCCCAGGCCGGCGAGGGCCAGCAGCACCGACGCCCAGCGCACCCAGGCGGGGGAATAACCCGCCAGGGGGCACAAGAGTTCCCCCAGAATCCCCACGGCAAACAGCCAGCGCCCCGCAGGCGCCAGGCGGAGAAACCAAGTGGACTTTTCCGCGGCCAGGGCATAGTAATCCCCCAGCAGGAAAAAGACGTCCCGCCAGGCCTTTAACTTTTCCCCCAAACTCAGTGTGGGGGTGATTACGGGCAGGGAATCCAGGGGGTGCCGGCGCTCCGGGTACAGGTGCCCCAAAACGTGGGGGAGAAAGGCAAAGCCAAAGGCGGCCAGCACATAGGCCCAGCCCGCCGCAGGCGGGTACTGGACAAGAAGGTAGGCGGCAGTATAAAGCAGGGTGTGCAGCGCGCGCCATGATGGAGCCCAGAGGGGAAGGAAGCAGAGCCAGCATGCCGGGAAGAGTATTACCGCTACCCCGCCGGCCCCGCCGTACTTCATGAGCAGGCCCCACAGCACGGCCCAGGTAACCGTGGTGAGCCAGGCCAGGGGCGAGCGGTAATAAGTGGCAAACAGGTGTCCCCAGGAGAAGAGGTGGAAGGCCGCCTTCACCGCGACCGCCACCACCAGCACATCCACGGCTTCCCACACCCGGAAAGCTCCGCCGGAAAAACAAAACGCCAGGTTGGCCAGCCCTGCCCCCGCAGCCAGCCCCGCCAGCAGGGGCAGCAGCCTCGCCCTTGCCGCCCGGAAGGAGAGGTAGAGCGCCAGGAAAAACAAGAGCGGGTAATAGAGCGGGCCGCCGCCCCCCAGCAGCGCAAGAGCCGCCAGCCCCACTCCTTCCAAGAAAACATTCAGCCGCATTCCTGCAAACCTCACCTCGTTTCCCCTCAGCGGTACCTCGGCACCGCAGAGAACTTTCAAGGAGCAAGATTACGGATCATCGGTCAGGGTAGCCTCATTCCGGAGTCGCCTTCTGGGGAAAGAGCCGCCAGCCTTCTCGAGAACAATCTCATGTAGCTCTGCGGGTCCCTGAGGTAATCTTCCAGCCGCCCCAGTGCCCTGCGAAAAGCCCGGCGGTAGGCGACCTTTAAACGCCGTACCGCCGCCGGGTAGGGGTTTAACGGGTCAAAATATATTTCCCTGATCCCGGCTCCCCTTAAAGCATTCAGGAGCCCTTCCAGCGCCCCGGGGGCATCCGTGATCCCCGGAAGGACCGGGGCCACAAACGCCCACACGCTTATGCCTCCCTCTATAAGCCTTCTTGCCGCACGGAGGCGCGCCGAGGGCGGCGCAGCCCCCGGTTCCAGCACCGCCGCCGCCCCGTCATCGGCGGTGGTCACCGTAAAGCCCACCGAAGACCCTTTGAGGCTCTTAAACAAATCAAGATCCCGCACCACCAGGTCGGACTTGGTGAGCAGGTCTATCTCCACCTCAGGCCATTCCGCCAAAAGAACCTCCAGGGCGCTCCTGGTGAGGTTGTACACGGCCTCTGCCGGCTGGTAGGCGTCCGTCACCGTGCCCAGGATAACCCTCCCCGCAAGGCTCTTTTTGCGCCGCAGCTCGCGCCGCAAGACCTCCGGAAAGTTCACCTTGGCCCGCACAAACTCGCCCCATTCCGCAGCGTGCCCTGCAAAGCGGAGCACCGTGTCCGCGTAGCAGTAACGGCACGCATGGACGCATCCGGTATACGGGTTTAGGCAGAAGCGGTAGCCGGGGATGCCGGTTTTACTGAGAGCCGTTTTGCAGCAGACGGCCTCTACCGCCTTTACGGGCACTTCGACAAGCCCCCCATCTCCCCCCTGCCCCTCCGGCAAGCCCTATGCCCCCATGCGCACCCGTAGCGCGGAAAAAGAAGGGTCCCACCAGCAAGCCGGGAGCAGCAGCGCCCCGGGGAAGGACAGCCGCGGGCCGGGCAACGGGCTATTTATTACCGGTAAGCCGGGGCAAGACTTCTTTAATGGTATTGGCCGGGATGGCAAAGCCTATGCCCTCGGCCTGCGCCGCCACCGCCGTGTTCATGCCGATAACTTCCCCCCGGAGGTTTAGGAGCGGCCCGCCGCTATTGCCGGGGTTGATGGCGGCGTCTGTCTGCAGCAGGTTCTTGTAGGTGCGGTTTTCCACCTGCACGGGGCGCCCCTTTGCGCTCACCACTCCCACCGTCACGGTGTGGTCGAGGCCGTAAGGGTTGCCAATGGCCACCACCCAGCTGCCCACCCTAATCTGATCCGAATCCCCCAGGCTCAGCACCGGAAGTTCACCGGCCACATCCACCTTTAGCACGGCCAGGTCCAGGTCGTAGTCATAGCCCACCACGCGCGCCGGCACCGGCCGCTCGTAGCCAATGATGGTTACCTCTACCCTCTGGGCCCCGTCAATTACGTGCTCGTTGGTTAAAATATACCCGTCCGGGCTGATAATAAAGCCGGAGCCGAGGCTGTGTTCTTCGCGCCTGATGGTCCGCGGCAGGCTAAAGGAGGGGTCGAAAAACCGCCGGAAGAAGGGGTCGCTTAAAAAAGGGTCAAAGGTTACCTCGTTAACCACCTTGTAAACGTCAATTTTTACCACCGCCGGCCCGGCCCTGTCCACAATGTCCGCCACCACGTCCTGCCCGAACACGGGCGGCGACTGCGCGTAAGCCGTCCGGGCGGCGGTCGCCCCGGACAAGCCCGCCGGAGCTAAAAATCCGGCCAGCAGTCCCCCGGCGGCAAAAAGCATCCCGCAGAGAAAGGAAAGCAACGCCACCGTCGCCAGCTTGCGCTTCCAGGTTCCCATACTCTTTCTCCCTCCCGGAAGTGTATTGGCCAGGATTACCGCTATGAAAAATTTTAAAGC
Organism: Desulfovirgula thermocuniculi DSM 16036; assembly: GCF_000429345.1. Lineage (GTDB taxonomy): Bacteria > Bacillota > Desulfotomaculia > Desulfotomaculales > Desulfovirgulaceae > Desulfovirgula > Desulfovirgula thermocuniculi. The sequence goes on from NZ_AUBR01000009.1 coordinate 18,043, forward strand.
CCTTTTGTTACAGGTGTGTGGGAAAAAGGTGAAAAACGTTCAAACCTAATTATACACCACCCCACAAGGCACGAGCCCCGGTGAACGCCACAGGACGTTGTTAATCTAGCAAGATAGTGATAAAATAACAGTAAGACCCGGGAGGTGGGAACAGTGATCCGCGTGAATGTAAAGGGAATTGCCTATGATGTGATGGGCAATCCCATTATCCTCCTCACCGATCAGAAAGAAGAAAAGGTGCTGCCCATCTGGATAGGATTGCTGGAAGCCCACTCCATAGCCGTAGCCCTCGGACAAATGAGCGTGCCACGTCCCCTGACCCACGATCTCTTTAAAAATGCCCTGGATACGCTGGGGGCCCGCATATCCCAGGTGGTCATTACCGATCTTAAGGACAACACTTTTTACGCCGAAGTGCACCTGGCGCTGCCCGAACAGGGAATAGTCCTGGACGCTAGGCCCAGCGATGCGGTGGCCCTGGCCCTGCGGGCGTCGGCTCCCGTCTACCTGGACGATAAGCTTACGGAGCACATGCTCTCCATAAAGGATCTCTTTGACGAAGAGACAAAGGCCGAGCTGGAAAAAGCCCTCGAGGAATACAAAAAATCCCTTCACTAAAAAATAAACCCTCCAGGCAGGAGGGTTTATTTTTTTGCCCCCGGTGCAAGCATAAGTCAGGGGGCGATCCTTTAAGCCGGAGGTGAAACCTTGAAACCGTACGTTCCGGGCGACAAGGGGTACAGGAGGCCGGAAACCATTGCCGACCTGCACCGGCCTTCCGGGGCGCCGCAGGCCAGAGAGGTGAAATCCCAGAAGGCACAGCTCAAGAGCATCCACCGCCACGGCACGAGCAAGGGGCTCAAGGTGCCCATGGCCTATAAAATCGGGCTGAGGGAGCCAAAGGGCAGGGAGGACGACGGGTAAGAGCCGAGCAGCCTGACCTCCGCGCGGGCCGAGAGGGCCTCCAGGGCCTCCCTGACCTTTTCATCCTGCCGGTGGCCTTCAAAGTCAATAAAGAACAGGTATTCTCCCAGCCGGCGGCGGGAAGGCCGCGATTCAATGCGCGTGAGGTTGATGCCCCGGCAGGCAAACTCACCCAGCGCCTCGTAAAGCGCTCCGGGGCGGTGGGGGAGGGAGAGGATGAGGGACGTTTTGGCGGGCAGGGCGTAGGGCCCCTCCTCCCTCCCCACCACCACAAAGCGGGTGGCGTTGTGAACAAAGTCGTTGATCCTTTCGGCCAGCACCGCCAGCCCGTATTTCCCTGCCGTTTCCAGGGGGCCGATGGCTGCCCAGGGGGCACCGGCAGAGGCCACCGCTTCCGCTGCCGCCGCCGTGCTGGCCGTCTCCACAAGCTCCGCCCCGGGCAGGTGGCGGGACAAAAATTCCCGGCACTGGGCCAGCGCCTGGGGGTGGGAGAGTACCCTGGTTACCTGCCCGAGCCCCACTCCTGGGGGAGCCAGGAGGCAGTGGGCAACCGGCAGCACCACCTCTCCGCAGAGGCGCAGGTCTTTGAAGCTGTGGGCCAGCAGGTCCTGCACCACCCCCACCGACCCCTCGCTGAAATTTTCCAGGGGCACGACCCCTTCGTCCACCCTCCCTTCCCCTACCGCCGCGAGGACTTCGTAAATGGAAGCCAGGGCCACCAGCTCCACCTCTCCCGCCAGCCGTTCCCGGTAGCGGCGGGCTGCCAGCTCCGAGAAAGTCCCGTTTGGCCCGAGGTACCCGACTTTCTTGGCCACGGAAATCCTCCCCCCGCCGGGCCTCACGCCGCACGCCCCACGGCAGCGGCCACCGCCCGCAGCTCTTCCATGAGGTAAGAGAACTGCGCAAGGGTGAGGGACTGCGGTCCGTCGCAGAGGGCCCGGGCAGGGTCGGGGTGAACCTCTACGAGCAGGCCATCGGCCCCCGCCGCCACCGCCGCCCTGGCCATGGGAATCACCAGCCGGCGGTCCCCCGTGGCGTGACTCGGATCCACCACCACCGGCAGGTGGCTTAAGGACTTAACCAGGGGCACCGCGCTTAAGTCCAGGGTATTGCGGGTGGAATTTTCAAAAGTGCGGATGCCCCTCTCGCAGAGCACCACCTGCTCGTTCCCCTCGGCCATGATGTACTCGGCAGCCATCAGCCACTCCTCCACCGTAGCGGACATGCCGCGCTTCAAGAGCACCGGCTTGCCCGCGCGGCCCACTGCCTGCAGGAGGCGAAAATTCTGCATGTTGCGGGCTCCCACCTGCAGCATATCCACATACTGCACGGCCAGCTGCAGGCTGTACTCGTCCACCACCTCGCTGATGGTGGCCAGGCCGGTTTCCCGCGCCACCTCGGCCAGCAACTGCAGGCCCTTTTCCTTTAGGCCCTGGAAGCTGTACGGCGAGGTGCGGGGCTTAAAGGCACCGCCGCGCAGGATCAGTGCCCCGCTCCGGCAGATCAGCTGGGCAACGGCTGTAAGCTGTTCCCTGCTCTCCACGGCGCACGGGCCGGCCATGACCACCACCTGGTTGCCCCCAATTAGGGCCCTGCCCACCCGCACCACCGTATCCTCTTCCTTGGCCTCGCGGCTGGCCAGCTTGTAAGGGCGCCTGACCACCACCACCCTCTCCACGCCCGGCATTTTTTCCACCGCCAGGAGTTTAAACGCCTCCAGGTCCCCCGAAACGCTGATGACCACCCTCTCCGCCCCGTAGACGGGGTACACCAGGAAGCCGCGCGAAACCAGCTTCTCGCTCACCGCTTCCACCTGCTCCGCGGGAACCCCCTTTTTCATAACCACGAGCACGGAAACGCACCTCCCCAAGGGCAATCTCGGGTAAACATAAAAAGCCTGCAGCCTCCATCCCGGGGACGAAAGCTGCAGGCTTCCGCGGTACCACCCCAATTGGCCGCGCCAAGGCGGGCCCTCTCGTTAAGGGTACGGGAAGATGTCCCCTCCGGCCATTAAAAAAGCTCCCCGCCCTAGGGACGAGAAGCTTTACGCTTTCCGCGTTACCACCCTACTTGGCCGCGCGGCAAGGCGCGGCCCACCTCGGCCAGGGTACGGGAAGGACCTTCCGATACCCCCTCCCTGCTAACGGCGGGAGATGCCGGCCCAGCCTACTTGCCCCGCCGCCCAAGCGGCGGGTTTCAGCCTGCTCCTCCGGGGAGAACTTCAACCGGTCATACCCTAGGAGCGCTTCCAGTCGCCGGCGCCCCCTCCCTGGAGGGCTGTTTCCGGTCTACTTTTCCCCTTCACAGGATTTTGCGGTGTGCCTTTTGCGGTTAATTATACACCAAAGGGGCGGGGATGGCAAGAGCGTTCCCGGCTACATTTTAGACAAATGCCTGCTTGACCCGCTCCAGGACCCGCTGCACTTTTGCGGCGGCGGCAGGGTCCTCCCGGCGCACCGACTCCCACGCTTCTTCCACCTCGCGCTCCAGCGGGGGCGGCAGGCTGCCCCACACCATGAGGTAGGAGGAAAGGCGCCGCTCCAGTTGCACGGCCAGGCGCTCGTGCAGCGGCTTCTCCAGGTAGCTGCGGATGGCTTGCAAAATGGCCGGCTTGTCTTCGGGGAGCCGTCCTTCTACCTCCCAGAGAAGGTTGGACATCTGGTCGCTGGCCAGGTAGGTACGGCAGTGCAGGTTTTCCACAAAAAGCCCTATTTCTTCCACTACCTCGTCTTCCGAGAGGAGCGCAAATTCGCCGGAGCGGACCTTTTCAAGGAGGGGTGTACCGGGGCGCGGCACGAGGGTGCGCAGGCGAATGAAGTGGGGGCCGATCTCGTTTAAAAGGCGGGCGGATTCCAGGGCGTGCTTTTCCGACCACCTCCTGCCGCCCAGGCCGGGCATGTAGTATTCGCTTAGTTCCATGCCCGCCTCAAGGGCCTTCCTGCCGGCCAAAAGATGCTCGGCAGCCGTGGTCCCTTTCTGCATGAACGCGAGCACCTCGTCGCACCCGGACTCCAGCCCTACGTGCAGGCGCACGAGGCCGGCATCCCGCAGGCGCCTTAAAACGTCCGGCGCCTTGCGGGCAAGGGTTTTGGAGCGAGCATAGGAAGTGACCCTCTCCACCGAGGGGAAGGTTCCCTTTAAGTGCTGCAAAACCTCTACCAGCCGGTCGGCAGGGTACTGGAGCGCGTTGGCATCCTGCAAAAAAACGGTTCTGGCCCCGGAGGCCAGCCAGCCGGCCACGTTGTAGAGGCTTTCCAAGCGGCGGCGGACAACCTCCGGTGCAGCGCCGCCTTCCCCGTACCGGTCCGGGTGACGGCGCACAAAGTAAGCCACCACTTCCGCCGTGATGTTGCCCCGCAAGCCCAGGCGCCAGGAAGTCACCTTTAGGCCTTCCGCAAGGGCGGAAACGGTATCGATATCCCTTTTTATTTCCTCCACGGCGCGCAGGCCGTAGGCTTTGTTTTTGTACGTGGCGCAAAAAATACACCTGTTCCAGGGGCAGTTACGGGTAACGCGGAGCAGCAGGGAGCGGTCCCTGCCCTCGCTGGGCGGCCTGATGGGGCCCATCTCGTGATAGCCGGGGTTCATTTTACACGCCTCCCACCGGAGGATTTTCAGCCCTTGCAGGATAAGGCAAGGTGCGGTACCGAACTCTGTGTAAAGTTAATTATAACTCCGGAGGCGATAAAATGACCACCGTCCTGGGTGTATGTTGCTCGGCCCGCCACCCGGGTAACAGCGAGGTGCTTCTCCGGGAAGCCTTAAAAGGGGCCGGCGAAGGCGGGGCCGACGTGAAATTCCTCCGCCTCACCGACCTGCGCTTTGAGCCCTGCCGCGGCTGCCTGGCCTGCGTTTACAAGGGGAAGTGCGCCATTAAAAACGACGGCCTGCAAACGCTCCTGGAAAAAATCCTCTCCGCCGACGGCCTGATTGTCGCCGCCCCCACTTACCTCCTGGGCCCTGCGGGGGTGGTAAAGCTGGTCGCCGACCGCGCCTTAAACCTTGCCCCCCACCTGGAAACCCTCGCCGGGCGGACCCGCGCAGGGGCCACCATCAGCGTGGCCGGAAATGCCCTTTGGAATCCCCTGGGCGTGGAGCTGCTTAACCTCTTCGTCCTGGCCTTCGGGTACGAGGTCATCGACTACCTCGAAGCCTACGCTCCCGGGCCCGGGGAGGTGCTCTTAAACCCGGAAAACGTGCGGGGCGCCCGCGAGCTGGGCCGCAGGGTGGCCCTGGCCCTGCAGGGCCGGGCACCGCGGCGCTCCCCCGCGCCGGATCAGTGCCCCCATTGCTACAGCCGCCTTTTCCGCTTTGCCGAGGGGGGCCGGGCCACCTGCGCGGTGTGCCTGACCACGGGAAAAGTGGAGCACCGCGGTGACGGGAGGCCTGCCTTTATACCGGACCCGCCCGGCCCCCACGGCCACTTCTGGTCGCCGGCGTACCGCCGCAAGCACCTTGCGGACTGGATCATCCCCACCCGCGACCGTTACCTGGCCAGGCGGGCGGAGATCAAGGAGTTGCTGGCCAGGCATCGGGAAGGGTGGCGCGGGTAGCGTTTGCGGCGGGCGGCGGCCTTTTCGCCGCCGCCCGCAAGGCTCATTTTCCCCTACTTTCTAACCAACTGCTGGCAGAGCTTGTGGAACTCCTCGTAAACCTTCTTTCCGGGCAGGCCTTTCTTTTCCATCTCGTCAATCCATTCCTGCTCAATGCCCTTTAAGGGAGCCATCCACTTTTCCTTTTCCTCGGGGGTGATGTAGCGGATCTTCATGCCCTTCTGCTCGAACTCTTTAATTAGCTTTTGTTCCTCCTGATCAAACACTTCGCCCGCGTGCTTGGAAGCTTCTTCGCCCGCCTGCAGGATGGCCTTCTGGACGTCTTCAGGCAGTTTCTTCCACGTGCCCTCGTTAATGACGTAGGCCACGGGGTAGCCGCCCAGGGCCAGGCCGTAAGTGTGGTACTTCTCCAGCTCGTCCACCTTATACTGCCTGGCACTGATGATATTCAGGATGTTCCCTTCCACCACGCCGCGCATGGTAGACTCGTAGATCTCCGGCGAGGGCACGACCACCGGCACAACCCCGTACCGCGCCGCTATCTTGTCAAACAGGCCCCCGGAAGTTTTTAGCTTTAGCCCCTTCAGGTCCTCGGGGGAGTTGATAGGCTTGTTTACCGTGCCTACGTTGTACTGCGGGAAGGTGTACATGAAGATGGGCCTGACGCCGTGCTTCTGGAACTCCTCCATGAGAACCCCCTTGGCCAGCTTGTCGTAAACGGCGCTGCCCTCGCTGGCTTTGGTCCACTCGGGCAGGATCATCACCGTATTCAGGGGCAGCTGCCCGGCCAGGAAGGATGCCGGAGCAATGGCAATATCCACCACACCCTGGCTGGCCAGGTTAAGCTGGTCCTTGAGCTTGCCCAGCTGCTCGGCGGGGTAGTATTCTATCTTCACCCTGCCGCCGGTCAGCTTTTCTACCTGGTCAATGAAGAACTTGGCCAGGTCGCGGGAGGCAATGTGGGTTACAGGGTAGTAGTCGGACATCTTAAGGGTGAAGGTCTGCTGCTGTCCTCCCGGTCCCGTGGCGGCCTTTTGTCCGCCGCAGCCGGCCAGCACCCCGAGGACCAACACCAGACAAGCGAGAACGGCAAACCTCTTCATTTCTCCTTACCCCCTTGGCGCAAAGTCTCTTTCCCGCCCTGCACGCCGCACGTTTACCTGCATCCGGCCATTTAGCTCCCACCCCCTTACTTCATGAACGAGGGCAGCCAGGTGGCGATGATGGGGAAAAGCCAGGAGGAGGCAGAGGGTCACAAACTCAAACATGAGCATGACCCCCGTTCCCCGGAACACCTGCTCCAGGGGAGCCTTGATGGTGGCGCTGACCACGTAGGCGTTCATCCCCACCGGCGGGGTCACCAAGCCGATTTCCGCCAGCTTGGTCACAATCACCCCGAACCAGATGGGGTCATAGCCCAAAGAGGTGACCAGTGGGAAGGTCAGCGGCAGGGTCAAGAGCAGGATGGCAATCTGGTCCATGATGCAGCCCAGGATGAGGTAGAGCAAAACCACAAGGCCCATAATAAACCAGGTGGGAATATGCAGCGAGCTGATGAACATGATGGCCTTCTGGGTGGCCTGGGTGAGGGTAAAGAAGTAGCCGCAGATCATGGCGCCGATGATGATGGTGAAAATCATGGTGGTTATCTTGGCCGTCTGCAGGGCCGCGGCATAAAGGCCCTTCAGATCGAGGCGGCGGGTGGTGAGGGAGATGGCCGCCGCGCCGAAGGCCCCGATGGCTGCCGCTTCCGTGGGCGTACCTATGCCCGTGTACAGGGTGATGAGGACTACCGAAGCAAGGATAAGAAAGGCCCACAGCGGCCTTAAAGAGGCCATTTTCTCCCGGAAGCTATACGCCTGCCCTTTGGGCATAATCCCAGGCTTTAACCTGTTCCACAGGAGAATGCCTATGGAATAAATCAGCGCAGTCATGATACCCGGCAGGATGCCGGCAATGAGCAATTTGCCTATGGAGGTTTCGGTTACCAGCCCGTAGATGACCAGGGGGATGCTGGGAGGGATCATGATGGCCAGCGTCCCGGCCACGGTGACCACCCCGGCGGCCACCTCCAAGCCGTAACCGGCGCGGCGCATTTCGGGCACGGCAATGGAGGACATGCAGGCGGCTGCCGCCGTGCTGGAGCCGGACATGGCGCCCATGCCTGCGGAGGCAACTACGGCGGCAATGGCCAGGCCACCCGGGGTCCGCCCGAGCCACTTCCGCGCCGCTTCGAAAACCTCCGGCACGATGTTGGCGCGGGAAATTATCTCGGCCATGAAAATGAACATGGGTACGGTGCTCAGGGCAAAGTTGGCCGCCGAGCGGTAGGGGGCATTGCTCAAGATGGAAGCCAGGGCATTCAGGCCCCCTTTGAGGTAAAGACCGACGACGCCGGAAACTCCCATGACAAAGCCCACGGGCATGCCCAAAAACAAGAGCAGGAGCATGAAGAGGAGTATGGCGGCGGCAAGCACTTCAGTGTTCCTCCCACTTGATTTTTCCCGGCCGGAGAACGGATTCCGCAATGCGCACGCACAGGAGGGCCGCCCCCAGTGTAAGGAGGAAATAGGCGGGGGCCAGCGGGTAGCCCAGGATGCAGCTCGTCGTCTCCCCAAAGCGCCAGGCCTTCAGCGCCTTTTGCCAGCCGTAAAAGGCAATGAGGGCAAAGAGCAGCAGTCCCAGGGCGTTTAAGCAGGGGTCGATGGCCCGCAAAAACGACGGCGGCAAAAAGCGCCGGAAAAGGGTGACGCGGACGTGCCCCCCCTGTACGTAAACGTAGCTCATGGCCAGGTAAACCAGCGTCACCATGAGGTACTCCTCGTTTATTTCCACGCTGCCGGGAATGGGATGACGGAAAAATTTCCGTCCCGTCACGTCGGCGGTGACCAGGAGCATCATGGAGATGACGCTCAGCACGCTACCCGTCATGCAGGCCTTTTCCAGCAGGTCGACGGCTTTTCCCAGGTAAGCAAAAAATTTTTTCATCACCAGCACCACCTCATCTAATCACTGCGTCATGTTTGGCGGTAACCAAGCTGCCTGGAAACCTCCCTCCCTCCCCACTGCAGGATTTTTATACATTCGGCAAGCTTCTTTTCTTCTGCCCGCACTTCGGGGAGGCCGATGGAGAGGCTGGCCACAACCTTGCCGTGCCGGTCAAAAACGGGCACGCTGATGGCCACCAAGCCCGCATTACGCTCCCCCCAGCTCACGGTGTAGCCCTGGCGGCGGATCTCTTCGATGCGCCGGCGGAGCTCTTCCTTGCTGGTGATGGTGGTGGAGGTGAAGGGCTTCAGCTCAAGGCTCCTGATGATCTTCTCCCTTTCCTCGCTGAAGGCCAGGAGCACCAGGGCCGAAGCCCCTACATAAAGGGGCGAGCGCTGGCCGATATTTACCGCAGCCTTGAGGGCGTGGGAGCAATCCAGAAACTCCACGCACACCCTTTCGCCCTCCAGGACCACGTTCAGGTAAACCGCTTCGTTGACCTTATCTCTTATCTCGCGCATGACGGGCAGGGCGACGGCGCGGACCTCCATCTGCCCGACAATGATGCTGCCCAAATCGAAAAGGCGCATCCCCAGGCGGTATTTCCTGCTCGCACTGCTTCTGCTCACAAAGCCGTATTTTTCCAAAGTATTTAAAAGACGCAACACGGTGGGCTTGGCCCAGCCGAGCTCCTTGCTCAGCTCGGCCAGGGTCCACTCCGGCTTTTCAGGGCTGAACTTGTTTAAGATCAGCAACGCCTTCTCTACGGCGGCAATGGTCTTCACCGCGAAAAAACCAGCCTCTCTGCCGGGTGTTACACGATATGTAACATCATTTCACATTCTGTCAATTCTAAGCTTTCACAAGATTGCTAAGGGTGCAACATTTGCCCCGCAAGCTGTCGATTTTAAAGCTTGAACGGTTGGTTTTGCGGGGCAAACGGCAAAAGGCTAGCCGGCCACACCTGTGGCCAAAAATTGCCCTACCTCCTCCTCGCTGTAGCCCAGGGAAAGCAAGACTTCCCGGGTGTGTTGCCCCGGCGCCGGGGCCTCCCGTACGGGCAGCACCCCGGCCCCCTGTATTTTGAGCGGCAGGCCAACGGTGATAATGGTTCCCCCTTCTGCCGGCTGCTCTATGAGGATGTTACGGGCCTTTACCTGGGGGTGCTGCGGCACCTCTCCCACTTCCAGCACGGGCTCGAGGCAGGTGTCCGCCCGGCCAAACAGCTCCTCAATTTCCGCGCGTGTAAGCCGGGCAAAGAACTCTTCTACCCTGCGGCGGGCTTCGCCGTCCCTGGCAAACTGCAGGGGGATAAGGTCGGGCCGTCCCGCAGCGCGGCAGAAGTTCTCCCAGAACTTGGGCTCGAGGTTGCCCACGGCCACAAAGCGCCCGTCCCCGGTACGGTACACACCGTAGCAGGGCAGGCCGCCGTTTAAAAACTCCTCTCCCCGGCGGGGCTCGCCGGCACCGGCCAGGTACTGCGTGAGGTAGAGGGTCATCCAGGAAACCGCCACGTCAAGCATGGCCACGTCCAGGTAGGCCCCCTGCCCGGTGGCCGCGCTGCGCACGTACGCGGCCAGGATGCCCACGGCAGCCGTAAGGGCGCCGCCCAGGTCCGCCACCTGCACTCCCGGGGGGATCGGGGGCCCATCCCGCTGCCCCGTGAGGGCCAGGGCCCCTGCCAGAGCCAGGCAGTTTATATCGTGGCAGGGCCGCTGGCTGTGCGGGCCGCTTTGCCCAAAGCCGGTTAAGGAGCAGTAAACCAGGCGGGGGTTAATTTCCGCCAGCTCCCGGTAACCCAGGCCCAGCCGCTCCATGACTCCCGGCCGGAAGCTTTCCACCAGCACGTCGTACTCCCTGACCAGGCGGAGGAAAATCTCCCGCCCGTCAGGAGACTTCAGGTTGAGGCGCACGGACTTTTTGTTGCGGTTGATGGCATGGTACCACACGCTCATTTCTCCAAGCCGGGGGCCCAGGTCGCGCATGTAATCGCCGGCAACCGTGTCTTCGACCTTCAAAACCTGGGCCCCCAGGTCGGCCAGGAGCATGGTGGCGTAACCGCCGGGCAAGAGCCGGGTCAGGTCCAAAACCTTCATGTTTTCCAGCAGCCGGTACATAATCAGCCCCCCTTGTTTTATGTCCGTAGTCGTGTGCCACTATAAGTCGTCAAACTTGAGGTGGTTCAGTAGAGGCAGGGTTTAATTGCCATTACATGCAATTATGAGGCCGGAAAATCCCTCCGCAGCCGTTGGTGGCTTCGCGGCAGCCCGGCCCCTTCAAGATGTCTTGAAACCATGACACCCCGTGCGGTCAGTTTACAGTGCCGGTCCGGCCCGCGCGGTGCCCAAAGGTTTTGCCCCGCAAAAGGAATGGACCGGCGCCGGGTCGAATTATGGATTTTGGCAAAAAGGTACGGCGGGAGCGTGGTTAACCCTGCGCCTTTTGGTCGTTAACCCGGGATCGACCAGCACCAAGGTGGCAGCCTTTGAGGACGACTGCCGCCTGTGGCAGCAAAACATCAGCCACCCCGAAGAAGAGCTTAGCGAGATTGGGGACATTCTGGAAGAGGCAGACTACCGTTATAGGGCCGTCTTAAAGGCCCTTGAGGAGCGGCAGGAAGACGTCCGCCGGTTTGACGCCGTGGTCGCCAGGGGCGGCCTGCTGAAGCCCCTTCCCGGCGGTGTTTATGCCGTGGGGGAAGAAATGTACCACGACCTCTCCACATGTAGGTACGGGCGGCACGCCTCCAACACCGGGGGCATCATTGCCTACCGCCTCCACCGGGAAGCGGGCATTCCCGCCCTGGTGGTGGACCCGGTTTCCGTGGACGAGTTTACGGAGCTGGCCCGCTACTCCGGGCTTTCAGGGATCGAGCGCAAAAGCCAGCTCCACGCCCTGAACATGAAGGCTGCCGCCCGCAAGGTGGCCTCGCTTATGGGCAGGTCGCCGCATGAAGTAAACCTGGTCATCGCCCACCTGGGGAGCGGCATCTCCGTGGCCCCTTACCAGGAAGGGCGCCTGGTGGATGTCAACAACGCCAACAACGAGGGGCCCTTTTCCCTGGAGCGCTGCGGTACCCTGCCGTCACTGGACCTCATCGATCTGTGCTACAGCGGCAGGTATACCCGCGAGGAAATGACTTCCCTGGTCACCCGCCGGGGCGGCATTTACTCTTACCTCGGCACCAAGGATTTCCGGAAGGTAGAAGAAATGATTGCTAACGGGAACCGAGAAGCCCTGCAGGTGGTTTTGGCCATGTGCTACCAGGTAGCCAAGGAAATCGGCGCCATGGCCACCGTCCTTTGCGGCAGGGTAGACGGGATCGTCCTCACGGGGGGCCTAGCCTGCTCACGCCTGGTGGTGGACAGCATCACCTCCCGCGTTTCCTTTATTGCCCCGGTGACGGTCATACCCGGCGAGGAAGAAATGGAAGCCCTGGCAACAGGGGCGTTGGCGGCCCTGCGGGGCGAGGAGGAAATTAAAAACTACGCAACCACTGGAGTGAGAGCATGAGGTTTGAAAACTTCCGACAACTCATCAGGGCGGTCAGGGACCTACCCAAGGCGCGCCTCTGTGTGGCCGCAGCAGCCGAAGAAACGGTCCTCCAGGCAGTGCGCGACGCCCGCAAGGAGGAACTGGTCGATGTAACGCTGGTAGGGCACGAGGAGACCATCTGGCGGCTGGCCTGTACCGTGGGCTTAAACCTAAAGGGCATAGAGATCATCCACGAAAAGGACCCCGCAGCCGCCGCCCAGCGTGCCGTTGCCGAGGTGGCCCAGGGAAGGGCCGACTTTTTAATGAAGGGGATGGTTAACACGGCGGACTTCCTGCGGGCCGTCTTAAACCCTCAGGCGGGCCTGCGCACGGGCAGAATCTTGAGCCACCTGGCGGCCTACGAAATTCCCGGCTACTACCGCCTCATCTTCCTCACCGACGGGGGATTTAACATTGCCCCGGACCTGGAGCAAAAGAAGGCCATCATTGAAAACGCCGTTTCCTTTCTCCACACCATCGGCCTCCGCAAGCCGCGCGTGGCGGTGCTCTCGGCCAACGAGCAGGTAAACCCCCGGATGCCGGTGACGGTGGAAGCCTACGCCTTAAAGCAAATGGCCGAAAGGGGCGAGATTAAAGGGGCCTACGTGGACGGGCCGGTGCCCCTGGACGTGGCGGTCAGCTACGAGGCCGCCGCACACAAGGGCATCCAGAGCCCGGTAGCCGGGCGGGCAGACCTGCTGGTGGTGCCCAACATTGAGGCCGGGAACCTCCTGGGCAAGGCCATCATTTACTTTGCCGGGGGCAAAATGGCCGGCCTGGTACTGGGGGCCGCCCGGCCAATCATCCTCACCTCGCGCAACGAGACCGCCTACGGCAAGGTGGCTTCCATTGCCCTGGCCGCCTATTCCGTGGTCAGCGCGCGGCAGGCCGCCGCAGCCGAGGAAAGGACGGGACTGCCGTGAAATGGCAGAAGGTTTTCTTCCAAAACTCGCGTGGTTTGCTCTTGGCGGGCCTCCTCTGCGGCGGCCCCGGGAATACCCGCGGGGTGATCATCAACTGCCACGGCTTTACGGGAAGCAAGGAAGGGGGCGGGCGGGCGCTGGAAATGGGGGAAGAGCTGGTGCGGCAGGGCTGGGCCTGCCTGGTGTTTGATTTTGCCGGCAACGGCGAAAGCGAGGGGAACTTTGCCGACCTTACCCTTTCCGGCCAGATCGACGACCTCACTTGCGCAGTAAGCTGGGCCCTGGAGCAAGGATTCTGCCGGGTGGTCACCGTGGGGAGGAGCTTTGGCGGTACCACGGCCATCTGTCAGGGTGCCCGCGATCCGCGCGTTGCCGGCGTCTGCACCTGGGCGGCGCCGGCCAGGCCCTGGGAACTCTTCTACGGCCTTACCGACGAGCCCCTGGAAGGGCCCGCCGAAACCGTAGCCCTGGCCAGCGAGGGCGGCCTCATTTACCTAAAGAAAGATTTCTTTTTCGACCTCCGGCAGTACGACGTCCCCCGCTGCGCCTCTCTGCTGGCCCCGCGCCCGCTTCTGGTCATACACGGCACACGGGACAACCTCGTACCCCCTGAAGACGCCCGGCTCATTTACGAAGCCGCCCGCGAGCCGCGGGAGGTGGTGCTCTTAGAGGGAGCGGACCACCGCTTCAGCCAGCACCACCGCATGGTGTGGGACGCGCTTTTCGACTGGCTGTCCAGGCACTTTGCCGCATGAGGCGGGGAGGCAGCATGGCGCCACCCGGTTGCCGCGCCGCCGTAGATGTGGGGAGCGCCTTTACCCACGTGTGCCTTATGGAGGAGGAAGGCGGCAGGACCTACACCGCCAGGGTCCCCTCTACGCCCTGCCACCCCGGGCGCGCCGTACTGGCAGGCCTGGCGGAAGCCGCACGCCGGGCGGGGCTGGGAGGCGCGGTCCCGGGGCAGGTCGTCTTGGGCCACACGCTGGCCGCCGCCGCCCTCCTGGAAGGCCCCCGCCGGGCAAAGGTAGCCCTGCTGCTCACCCGCGGCTTCAAGGACGTGCTCTTCACCGGGCGGCAACAGAGGCCGCAGACCTACCTTTTATCAGCTGCCCCGCCCCCTCCCCTCGTACCCCGCCGCCTTACCTTTGAGGTCACGGAAAGGCTGCTGGCCGGCGGCGAGGTGCTGGTTCCCCTGGAGGAAGGGGAGGTAGAAGCTATTGCGGCAGAGCTGAGGCGCAGCGGGGTGACTTCCGTGGCCGTGTGCATGCTTCACGCTCCCGCCAACCCCAGCCACGAGCTTAAAGCGCGGGAAATCCTCTCCCGCCTCTGCCCCGGCATGCACGTGAGCCTCTCCGCGGAAGTCCTCCCCGAAGCTTACGAGTACGAGCGCGCCGTAGCCACGGTGGTTGACGCCCTGGCCGCTCCCGCCCTGGCATCCATCCTGGCCGAGCTGCAGGACAATCGGGGTAGCCCTCTCCGCGCCGCAAAGCCGGGTCTCTTCCTGCTCTCGTCCGACGGTACCGCGCTTGACGCCCGCCGGGCTGCGGGGCAGAGCGCGCACACCGTCTTCTCTTCCTTTGCCGGCGGGGCAACGGCGGGGCTTCATCTGGCCCGCCAGACGGGCCGGCCCAACCTGATAATCCTCGGCATGGGCAATAGCTGCACGTACATAGCCGTAATCCAGGGCGAGCAGCTGCGCTGCGTGCGCGGGGTACATTGCGGAGGCTACCCGCTGGCCTTTCCCTCCCTGGAGGTGCGCGCCCTGGGGCTTGGCGGCAGCAGCACGGTGGTCGCCGATGCCGGCGGCGTGCTGCGCCTCGGCCCGCCAGCCGCGCCCGCCGGCCCTGCCCCGGCCTGCCGCGGCACGGGCGGCGCGGAGCCCACCCTCACCGGTGCCCAGCTGGTGCTGGGCCGCCTGTGCCCCTGCCCGGTGCATCCCCGGGGCGAGCAGGAGTTACACGGCGAGCAGGCCAGGGCGGCCCTGGAACAGAAAATTGCCCGGCCCCTGGGCATTGCCCCCGAAGAGGCTGCCCGGAAAACGGTCGAGGTGGCCAGCGCCAGCGTGGCCCGGGAAATCAGGGCGGCCCTGGCAAGGCAGGGCGGCGATTTCCGGGACTTTGCCCTCGTGGCCTGCGGCGGAGCCGGCCCCCAGTACGGCGTGGAAATAGCGCGCCTTCTGGGCATTGCCCACGTGCTCATCCCCCCCCGCGCCACGGCCTTTGCCGCCCTGGGCATGCTGCATGCGGGCATCCGCCAGACCCGTGCTTTCCCCGCCGGACTGGTCCTGGACCCCTCCTCGCTGCCCAGGCTGGCAGAAATCTTCGCTTTCCTTGAGGAGGCGGAACGCCGGGAACTGGCGGGCGAAAGGCCCAGTGCCGGGGAGGCGCACCTTTTCCGCGAGGTAGACCTGCGGCTTAGCGGCACCTCCCGGCTCTTCACCGTACCCTTCCCGCGCGGTCGCCTCTGCCCGGAGGACCTGGCCATCCTGCGGCGCAGCTTTCTCCTCCAGTACGAGCAGGAGAGCGGTTTCCCGCCTCCGGAGGAAGCGGTGGTAGAGGTGGTCAACGCGCGCGTGGCGGTAATCGCGGCGCCGCCGTGCCCCAGGCCCGGCCCGCCGGCGCAAGGAGAGGCAGGCCCCGGAGTAAAACCGGTACCTGCAGGGGAGCAGGCGGTTTACTTTACGGGGCAACGCCACTCTGTGCCCGTGTACGTGCGGGACGAGCTGGGGCCGGGAAGCGTCCTGCCCGGGCCGGCACTCATTGTTGAGGAGGGCACCACCACCGTGGTCTGGCCCGGCGCCGCGGCTCGGGTTGACCGGTGGGGCAACTTGGTCATCGACGTGCGTGCCGGGGGAGGCGAGGACCGGTGACGGGCGAACGGAGGACTTTCTCGCCCGGCAGGGAGGCCGTGCAGGGTAGGCTGGAGGAAATAGCCCGGGAAATGGGCGAGGTTTTAAGCAGCACGGCCTTCTCCCTAAACCTCAAGGAGGCCCGGCATTTTTCCTGCGCCATCTACACCCCCGGGGGGCTGCTGGTGTCCGCGTCGGACAGCTTTCCCCTTCACTTAGGCCCCCTGCTCCAGCTTGCCGCAGGGGTAACCGGCATTTATCCTCCGGGGCAACTGGAGGCAAAAGATGTCATCATCACCAACGACCCTTCCCTGACCGGGTCGCTCCTCCCGGACGTTTGCCTGCTGGCCCCCGTTTTCCACCGCGGCAGGCTGCTGGCGCTGGTAGCCGCCCTGGCCCGCCATCCCGACGTCGGTGGCTGCTTCCCCGGCGGCATGGGCGCTTCCTGCGAGGGAGCCCTCCAGGAAGGGCTCTGCATACCTCCCCTTAGGCTTTTCCGCGGCGGCAAGCTTAACCACGAGGCGTACAGGCTGATCGCCCGGAACCTGCGCGCCGCGCGGGAGTTCCGGGGGAACGTGGAAGCCCAGCTGGCGGCCATCAACTGCGGCGCGGGGAAGCTGGTGGAAATGGCGGAGCGCCTCGGGCCGCACAACTTGCAGCGTCTCATG
Organism: Desulfovirgula thermocuniculi DSM 16036; assembly: GCF_000429345.1. Taxonomy (GTDB): domain Bacteria; phylum Bacillota; class Desulfotomaculia; order Desulfotomaculales; family Desulfovirgulaceae; genus Desulfovirgula; species Desulfovirgula thermocuniculi. The sequence goes on from NZ_AUBR01000009.1 coordinate 34,481, forward strand.
GAAGAAATCATCGGCCACACCGCTTCCGCTTTTGGAACCGCCCTAGAAGCCATCCCCCAGGGCACGTATACTTTTGAGGACTTCCTGGAGGGGAACGGCCCGCAGGAAGGCCTGGTAAACATCCGCGCCACCGTTACCCGCCACGGGAAAAGCCTGCAAGTGGACTTTACCGGAACCCACCCCCAGGTGCGGAGCCCCTTCAACCTCACCCGTGCCCTAACCCTAAGCTGCGTTTATTACGTGCTCAAAGCCCTGCTGGCCCCGGACCTCCCCTTTAATGCCGGCTATGCCGGGGCGGTAGAGGTGATAACGCCCCCGGGAACCCTGGTCAATCCTTCCCTGCCCGCTCCCCTTGCCTGCGCCGGCCTTACGGCCCAGTGCCTGGCCGACACCCTGCTGGGGGCCCTGGCCGGGGCCCTGCCTTCCCTGGTCACGGCTGCCAGTACGGGCGGCATGAGCACCCTTACCATCGCCTGGACGGATCTTCCCGGGGGTGAACCGGCCGTTTGCCTGGAAACCCTTGGCGGGGGTGCTGGCGCTGCAAGCGACCGGGATGGCGCCAGCGGGGTGCACGCGCACATGATTAATGCCCGCAGCATTCCGGTGGAGGCCCTGGAAGGGGCGTACCCCCTGCTCGTGGAGAGGTGCGCCCTCGCCCGGGACTCCGGGGGGGCCGGAAAGCACCGCGGCGGCCTGGGCCTGGTCAAGGAAGTGAGAATCCTGCGGGGCACGGCCAGGGTAGCCGCGTGCCTGGAAAGGAGCGCGGTTTCCCCCCGGGGCACGCAGGGCGGCCTCCCGGGAGAAAGGGCAAGAATAAGGGTGGTCGGCCCGGACGGAGGGGAAGAGGGAAAAACGCCTGTGAAGGGATGGGTCACCTTTGATGCTCCCGCCGGCACCCGCATTATCCTGCAAACCGCCGGCGGGGGCGGGTTTGGTTCCCCCCTGGAAAGGGACCCGGAACTGGTCAGGCAGGACGTTCTGGAGGGACTGATAAGCCGCCGGGCGGCAGAAGAAATTTACGGGGTAGTCCTTACCGCAGACCTCAAGGTGGACGCAGCAAAAACGGCCCGGCGCAGGAATGAGCTAAAGGCTGGACTTGGTACGCCGGGTATGATATAATAAGGCAAACTGGTAGGCGGTTACCGGCAAATACTCTTCTCCTAGGGACAGGGTAGGGGGGAGTTTTGTTAGGGCCCCTTCACCAGTAAAAACCCAACCCCGAAAGGAGAGGAGTATTTGTGTACCAGGACAAAGTGCTCACCTGCCGTGAGTGCGGCGCCGAGTTTATCTTCAGCGCAGGGGAGCAGGCCTTTTACGCCGAAAAGGGTCTGGTAAACGAGCCTGCCCGCTGCCGTGACTGCCGCCGCCGGCGCAAGCAACAGGAGCGCCAAATGTACGAAACCTTCTGTGCCAGTTGCGGAGCGCCAACGCAGGTGCCTTTCAGGCCCACCGGGCGCCGCCCCATTTACTGCCGGGAATGCCTGGCCACCACCCGCCGCATGAGCTACCGGTAACCCGGACACGCGGTGACAAAACCCTACCAGCCGGTAGGGTTTTTTATTTATCCCCTACCCTGTGATCCAGGTCATAGGCCCTATTACCCAACCGGCATAAAAGTAATAGCAAAAGGACCTTGCTCCAAAAAAGGTGGGTGACCGCCATGTCCTTGCCCGCTGCCCCTTTCCCCACGCCGGATAAGGGGGGAAAAACCTTTTTTCGCCGGGGCCTTTTAGACAGGATAAAGACCCTCAGCGCCTGCCCCACCTGCCGTCCCACAGCACGGGAAATGGCCTGGATAGGCCTGGGGAGCCTCCTGGGCATAGGCGCAGTGTCCTTCCTGGCCTTCCATTACCGCCTGCCCCTTCTGGTGGCCTCTTTTGGCGCCACGGCGGCAATTATTTACGGCTTTCCCGAAAGCCCCTTTGCCCAGCCCCGCAACGTCCTGGGCGGCCACCTCATTTCCGCCCTGGTGGGGGCGGCAGCTTACCATTTCCTGGGAGCAAGCTGGGTGGCGGTTACGCTGGGCGTGAGCCTGGCCATAGTGCTCATGTTCTATACCCGCACTGTACACCCTCCCGGGGGCGCCACGGCCCTCACCGCCATCTTAGGCGGGCAGGGGTTCGACTTCGTGCTGCGGCCCGTCCTGGCGGGCCTGGTCATACTTCTCTCCGTAGCGCTGGCAGTGCACCGCTGCCGCGGAAAGCATTGCTACCCCACATACTGGTTTTAAGCGGAGGTGCCAAGAAGCGTGATCGACCCCGTAGCTGTTAAAATCGGCCCCCTCGCCATACGCTGGTACGGCATTATTATGGCCTCGGCCTTCCTCGTGGGCACCTGGCTGGCGGCCAGGCGGGCACAGCAAAACGGCGTGGCCCCCGACCACATTTACAGCATGATCCTCTGGATTATCCCCTGCGCCATCATCGGCGCCCGCCTCTACTACGTGGCCTTCGAGTGGCCCGCCTACCGGGAAAACCCCCTGGAAGTCCTGGCCATCTGGCACGGCGGCCTGGCCATTCACGGCGGGCTCCTGGGAGGTACCCTGGCTGGCCTCCTTTACGCCCGCCGGCACAAGCTCCCCCCCTGGCTAATAGCGGATATCCTCGCCCCCAGCGTGATCCTCGGCCAGGCCATTGGCCGCTGGGGCAATTTCATCAACCAGGAGGCCCACGGGGGCCCGGTGTCGGCCGAGTTTATGGCCCGCTTCCCCGCCTTTATCAGGGAGCAGATGTACATTGGCGGTCAATATTATCACCCCACCTTCCTTTACGAGTCCCTCTGGAACCTGGCCATTTTCCTCTTCCTCACCTGGTACTGGCAGAGGAAGCGCTTCACCGGAGAGGTAGCCCTGCTCTACCTGGGCCTTTACTCCGTGGGGCGCTTCTTCATCGAGGGCCTGCGCACCGACAGCCTGATGCTGGGGCCCGTCAGGGTGGCCCAGCTGGTAAGCGCCATCCTGATCGTCCTGGCGGCAGCGGGAATCGGCTACGGCAGGAGGAAAGCCGCGAGAAGCAAAAACCTGCGCCTGCGCAGGATATAATTCCCGCAAAAAGCATTTGTCACCGGGGCAAGCTTGCCCCGGTGACCATTTTATGGTAAGCTCAAATTATGGCGAGAGAACAAGGCTCATGTCGGCATACATACCGGGAGGTTCAAGCGAAGGTGCCCAAGTCACCGCGTCCGGCCCTCACAAGCGACCTTCTGGGGCTGGCGGTCATGACGCTGGCCCTCCTGAGCCTGGCCAGCCTGTTTACCACAGCCGTGGGCCCGGTGGGAGAGCTGCTTTTCAGGGCCATGCTGGTCACCGCCGGCAAGGGACGCTATCTCCTCCCTGTGGCCATCCTTTTTTACGGCCTCAAGCTCCTGCTGGAGGGGGGGTTTAAGTGGACCTCCCAGCACTGGGGGGCCCTGGTGCTGCTCCTGACCGCCCTCACCACCCTTCACCTGCCCATTTCTGCCGACGAAGCGCTGCGGATGGGCCTGGCGGGAGAAGGCGGTGGAGTGGTGGGCGCCGCCTTTAGCTTTGTGCTGCAGCAATCCTTCGGCAGCGTGGGCAGCCGCATCGTCCTGGCCTCCCTGGCCCTGGCAGGTTTCTTCTTCTTTACCGGCCGCTCCCCGGGTCGGCTTCTGGCCATCGCATGGGCCGGAGCCAAGGACGCCGGGCGCCGGATCGGCAGGCGCGTGGCGGGCCTTCTCTTTGAGGAGGTCGTTGAGGAAGAGAAAAAGCCTCACCGGCAGGAGGAAAGAAAGGCCAGGGTAAAGGAGACCCGGCAGGCGGAAGCCACCGCCGGGGAGCAGGCCAAGCAGCCCCCCCTCCCGGTGCAGGTTACCCGCCCGCCCCGCACGCTGGCCGACGGGCGCCCCTACCGGTTACCCCCCGTTACCCTGCTGGCCAAGCCGCGGCCCCGGGACGACCAGGTACTCGAAAAGGAAATCGCCGAGAAAAAGCAAATCCTGGAGGAAACCCTGGCCAGCTTCCACATCCCGGCCCGGGTGGTGCAGGTTACCGTGGGGCCGGCCATTACACGCTACGAGATCCAACCCCCGGCAGGGGTAAAGGTGAGCCGCATTGTGGGCCTGGCCGACGACCTGGCGCTGGCCATGGCCGCCCCCGACGTGCGCATCGAAGCGCCCATCCCAGGGAAGGCCGCCGTGGGCATTGAGGTGCCGAACCGGGAGGTGGCCACGGTAGGCTTAAGAGAGCTGTTGGAGAGCAGGGAGTTTACCGAAAGCCCTTCCCCCCTCACCGTGGCCCTGGGCAGGGACATCGCCGGCACGCCGGTGGTGGCCGACCTTACCCAGATGCCCCACCTCCTCATTGCCGGGGCAACCGGCTCGGGCAAGAGCGTGTGCATCAACACCATTATTGCCAGCATCCTCTTCAAGGCCACCCCCGACGAGGTCAAGTTCCTCATGATCGACCCCAAAATGGTCGAGCTGACCACCTACAACGGCATCCCCCACCTGGTCTCACCGGTGGTAACCAGCGCCAAAAAGGCCGCCGGGGTGCTGCACTGGGCGGTAAAAGAGATGGAGCGGCGCTACGAGCTTTTTGCCCGCGCCGGCGTGCGGGAGATCAGGCGCTATAACGAGGTCTGCCGGCGGGCGGCAGAAGATACCCTTGCTCCTCTACCCTACCTGGTGATCATCATTGACGAGCTGGCCGACCTGATGATGGTGGCCCCGGCCAATGTAGAGGACTCCATATGCCGGCTGGCCCAGATGGCCCGCGCCGCCGGGATACACCTGGTTGTGGCCACTCAGCGGCCTTCGGTGGACGTCATTACCGGCCTGATCAAGGCCAATATACCCTCGCGCATTTCCTTTGCCGTCTCCTCGCAGATGGACTCCCGCACCATCCTGGACATGGGCGGTGCGGAGAGGCTGCTCGGCAGGGGCGACATGCTCTTTTTCCCCGTCGGCGCTCCCAAGCCCCTGCGCGTACAAGGAGCCTACCTTTCCGAGCAGGAAGTGGAAAGGCTTACGGCCTTCATCAGGGAGCAGGCGGAACCGGTATACGACCAGCGGGTGCTGGAAGAACCGGAAGTCGAGGAGGAAAGGGAAAGCTGGGAGGAAGAGGACGAGCTTTTGCCCCAGGCGGTAAGGGTGCTCATCGAAAGCGGGTGCGCTTCCATCTCCATGCTGCAGCGGCGGCTGCACATTGGCTACGCCAGGGCCGCCCGCCTCATAGACATTATGGAGAGGCGGGGCATTGTGGGCAAGCACGAAGGGAGCAAGCCCCGGGCCATCCTCATTACCATGGAACAGTACCAGCAAATGTTTGGCCGCACCGGTTGATTTTTTCTCTGCCGGGTGGTACATTTAAAAGCGAGGAGGCGGAGCAGAAGTGGCGGACTGGACGGCCTTTTACGCCGGTTTGGCCATCGTGCTGGGGATAGGCATCGTTTCCGCCGTTTTTGGGCAGCCCATTGCCAGGATCATGGAGAAGGTAGAGGAAAAGGCGAGCGGGCATTATTCCCACTGAGGTAAGTTTTTACCAGTTCCCCCGTAAAGGGGGGATCTTTTATTTTTTTGTGGAAGTATACTATATAAAAAGCACGGCAAGCGAGGGCGGGGTTTAAAATGTTGAAAACATTCTTAAAGGCACTGGCCCTTGTGGGCATCGCGCTGCTTCTGCCCTCCTGCGCCAAGACCAGGAGCAGCCCCGGAGGACCGGTGCCGGGTGCCGCCGCCGCAGAGCCTCTCACCCTGGCAGTATACTACGTGAAATTTACCGCGCAGGACAGCTATCTGGTCCGGGAGGTGCACCAGGTGCCCCCGGGAAAGGACCCGCACGTGGCCGCGGTGGAGGAGCTTATCAGCGGGCAGGTAATTACTCCCGGAGCCTCGCGCATCCTGCCCCCCCGCACCAGGGTGTTGGGAGTCACGGTTAAGGACGGCACGGCCACGGTGAATTTTTCCCGCGAGGTTCTGGAACAACACGGCGCAGGGGCAGAGGGAGAGGCCCTGGGCATCCAGAGCGTGGTGAACACCCTTACGGAGTTCCCGGAAATCCGTCAGGTATCCTTTGAGGTGGAGGGAAAGGTTGACGAGCGCACCCGCGACTGGTGGGGGCACGTAGGCCTTTCCGGCCAGCCTTTCCGCCGCGATCTCTCCAAGACCTATGAACCGGCCATCTGGGTAACCCACCCAACGCCCGATCAGGTGGCAGGGAGCCCCCTGCTGGTAAAGGGCAGCGCCAGGGTTTTTGAGGGCCGCGTTCAGGCCCGGCTGCTGGACGACCAGGGGAAAGTGCTGGCCACCGCGGCCACCACGGCCAGCAAGGGGGCTCCGGAGCGCGGGGACTTTGAATTGCGGCTCAACTACCAGCGGCCGCAAAAAGGGGGGGAAGGCACGCTGGAAGTGTTCTCCCCCAGCCCCAAGGATGGCTCTCCGGAAAACAAAGTAACGGTTAAAGTGCGCTTCCCTTAAAAAATACCAGCCGCTAAAGCGAGGTCGATTTCTATGGCTTCAAAGGTTAAGGGCAGGGCTACCACTACCGCTCCCGGTGCCGCCGCCCCCGCGAGGGATACGGAGCACCTGGTGAAAAGGATCAAAAAGGAACTCCTGTGGATCCTCATCAGCAGCGCTGTGGCCATGGGCCTGGGACTGGTGGCCGGAAGCCTGCTCAAGCTTTAAAAAGAAAAAACCCACCCCCTTTTCAAGGGGGGCGGGGAACGGGAAGAAGGAGGTTTTGAGATACCCTGCGTGCTAAACTTATTTTGACACAAAACGCCGCCCTTTTTCTGTCATCCAGCAGACAATCCTCCTGGTTTAAGGGGGATTAAATTTTACCTTCACCTCCATGCCCGGCCTGACCCGGCTGCCCGGCGGCGGTTCCTGAGAAACGGCAATGCCGCTCCCCAGGGGGTTAAAACCGAGGCCCAGCTTTTCCAGAACCGCGCCGGCCTTTTTAACCGTCAACCCCGCCAGGTCGGGCACTATAACCATGTCCTGAACCAAGCCGGAGGAAACACGGAGGCTTACCACCGTCCCCGGAGGCACGTTCCTCCCCGGCGGCGGGTCCTGGCCCAGCACCACACCGGTACGCTGGCCCGCCCAGCTATTAAAGCCGCGCTCCTCCAGGAGCCAGCGGGCCTCCTCTACCGGGTAGCCCACCACGTTGGGCACGGTTAACTGCTCTGTTTTTTCTGCCGCAGGCGCGGCATCCCGGGCCCTGCCCTCGGGGGCCTCGGGTACGCCGAGGTAGCGCAGCGTATCCCGCACCACCGCGCTGAATGCCGGGGCGGCCACCTCGCCGCCGTGATACTCCCCTTTGCCCGGCTCACCCACCACCACCAGCACGGCAATGCGCGGGTCTTCCAGGGGGGCAAACCCGGCAAAGGAAGCCACATACTTGTCCTGCAGGTAGCCCCCGGAGCCGGGAACCTGGGCCGTACCCGTCTTCCCGGCCACGCGGTAGCCTTCCACTTTGGCCAGCTGGCCGGTGCCCTCCAAGACCACCCTCTCCAGGAGGTCGGCCACCTGCCGTGCCGTAGAAGAGGAAATTACCTGGCGTACCGCCTGGGGAGTCCTCGCCCAGACCACTTCCCCTCTCTCGTTCTCCACCGCCTTTACCAGGTAGGGCCGCATGAGGTAACCCCCGTTGGCAATGGCCGCCACGGCGCAAAGCTGCTGCAAGGGTGTTACGGCAATGGCCTGCCCTATGGCCATGGAGGCCACATCCAGCTCCCTGGCCTGCTGCTGGGGGATGAGCAGCCCCAACTCCTCCCCCGGGAGGTCGATGCCCGTAGGCGACCCAAAACCAAAGCCGCGTATGTACTTGTAAAGCCGCTCCCGCCCCAGCCTCTGCCCCACCTGCACAAACACGGGGTTGCAGGAATTCTCCACCGCCTGGGCAAAGGTTTCAAAGCCGTGGCCCTGGCGGTTCCAGCAGTATATCTTCCGCCCGCCCACGGCAATGTAGCCGCCATCCTCAAAGCCCTCATCCGCCCGCACCACGCCTTCTTCCAGGGCCGCTGCCGCCACCACCACTTTAAAAGTTGAACCGGGCTCGTAGGTGTAATGCGTGGCCGGGTTTTTCTCCCACACCTCCTGGGGGAACTCCGGCCACCGCGAGGGGTCAAAAGTGGGGCGGCTGCCCATGGCCAGGATTTCGCCCGTTTTGGGGTCCATAACCAAAATGACGGCCCACCTGGGCTGGTGCACGCGAACCAGCCTGTCCAGCTCCCGCTCCACGTAATACTGCACGGTCTGGTCCAGGGTGAGGACGAGGTTGTTTCCTGCCCTGGCCGGCTGTACGAGCCGGCTGCTCTGCGGGATCTCCCTCCCCTGGGCATCCACCTCCACCAGCACCTTGCCCGGCACCCCGTGCAGCTCTTTCTCGTAGCTCTTCTCGATGCCGGTCAGACCCTGCCCCTCGCTGCCCACAAACCCCAGGAGGGCGGCGGCCATCGTACCCTGGTGGTAGAAGCGGGTGCTGGAGTCCACCAGCCCGAACCCTTCCAGGTCCCGCAGTTGCTGGGCCTTATCGTAATCCACCCCGTGGGCAATCCAGACAAAGAACCTGTGGGCGGCGAGCTTCTTGAGCACTTCCTCCCTGCGGAGCCCCAGGACTGCGGCCACGCGCTCTGCCGCTTCCTGGGGGTTCCTTACCTCCTGGGGGTTTGCATACAGGGAATAAGCCGGCTTGCTGCTCACCAGGAGGTTGTGCTGGCGGTCGTAAATGTTGCCGCGCCGCGGGTGGAGGATGACCTCCCGGGTGCGTATTTTGGCCGCCTCGCTGCGCAGCTGGCCGCCCCACACCAGCTGCACCCAGAAAAGGCGGGCCAGCAAGAGGGAAAAGGAAACCAGCACGAGGAGCAAGAGGATGCCCAGGCGGCGAGCCAATTAGCAGGCCCCCCTTTCCAGGTGGCTGCAATCGTTAAAGAGGGTGAGAACCCCCTTTTCCCAGGACGAAAACTCCAAAATGGAAAGGGATGCGTTGTAGAGCACCAGGCGCCAGTAATCCCTCAGGTTCATGCCGAGGACCCTGGCCACCAGGGCACGGATGGGGCCGCCGTGTGAAACCACCACCACCTGCTGGCCGGGAAATCTCTCCACAATGCGGCAGACGGCCGCGCTCGTCCGCTCCAGCATTTCCAGGAGCGTTTCGCCCCCGGGCACGCGCGTGGACACGGGATCCCCCCACCACTGCTCAACCTCCCGGGCATAGCGGTTCCTTATTTCTTCCCCGGTCAGGCCCTCCCAGGCCCCAAAGTGGAGCTCGCGCAATTCAACCAGCGTCTCCACCGCCAGTCCGTGCGGCGCGGCTAAAATGCGGGCCGTTTCCACGGCCCGCTTAAGGTCGCTGGCATAAAAGGCGGCAAACTTCTCTCTTTGCAGGCGGGCCGCCAGGGCACGGGCCTGCTCGATACCCCTGGGGGAAAGAGGGACATCGGTATGGCCCTGAAAGCGCATCTGGGCATTCCACACGGTCTCGCCGTGCCTGACCAGGAAAAGGCGGCAGCCCATCTTCCCTTCCCGTCCTTTCTCAGCTCCGGTCCAGGACCTCTTGCAAAGCGGCCAGGAGGCGCTGGTTTTCCCCCCGGCCCCTTACGGCCAGGCGGAAGTAGTCGGCGGAAAGGCCCACAAAGTTGGCGCAGTGGCGCAGGAGGATGCCTTTTTGACCCAGGCGGTAAATCAGCTCCGGCGTGGAAAGGCGGTCCAGCCGGGCCTCCACCAGCAGGAAGTTGGCCTCACTCCGGAAAGGGCGGAGCCCCGGCACCCGGCCCAGCTCCCGGAAGAGGAATTCCCGCTCCCGGGCCACCGCCCGGCGGGTGAGCGCGAGGTACTCCCTGTCCTGCAGCCCGGCCACGCCGGCCACCTGGGCCAGGGCGTTAACGCTCCAGGGGATTTTTACCCGGGAAAGCTCCGCCGTGATCTCCGGCGGCCCCAGCAAGGCCCCCAGGCGAAGGCCGGGTATGGCCAGTATTTTGGTGAGCGAGTAAAGGAGGATGAGGCGGGGGTGCCGCCCGGCCAGGGGCAGGAGGGTATGGCCGCCGGGCTCAAGCACAAAATCCATAAAGGCCTCGTCCACCACCACATACACTCCCAGCTCTGCGGCCAGGTCGAGCAGTTCTTCCAGCTCGCGCCGCGCGTAAAGGTTGCCCGTGGGGTTGTTGGGATTGCACAAAAACAGGCTCCCTGCCCCCCTCACAAGCTCCGCCTTGACTTCCTCCAGCGGCAGGGAAAAGCCGCTGCCCGGGTCCATGAAAACGTACTTGACCTCACCGCCCGCCGCTTCCACCGCCCGGGCGTACTCGCTGAAGGTGGGCACGGGGATTACGGCGCGCCCGCGCGGCAGCACCCTCACCAGAAGGTAAATCAGCTCGCTGGCCCCGTTGCCCACCACGATACAGCGCTCCTCCACGCCCAGGTGGCCGGCCAGCGCGTCTTTCAGCTCCCGGCACTCCGGATCGGGATAGTGCGCCACCCGCCAGAGGTTGGCCTTTATGGCCTCCAGCACCGCCGGACTCGGGCCCAGAGGGTTGATGTTGGCGCTGAAGTCCACAAAGTCCTGCGGGGGAAGGCCGTAGGTCGCAGAGGCCCAGGCCAAGTTGCCGCCGTGGGAAGGGAAAAAATGCATAAAAATGCCCCCTGAAATTATCTTAAAACCTCCGGCAACAAAAGGCTCAAGGGATAGGTCCCGTACAGGAGAAAGACCTCCAGGGCCTCGTTTAGAAAGCCGTATGTGTCCCCCGTCAAGCCGCCCAGCCGGCGGCTGAGGTAGCGGGCCATGCCGTGCACCGCTATCCAGGCCGCCGGGAAGAGGGCCAGCCCCGGCGGGCCCGCCGCTACCGCGGCGCCGAGGGCCCAGCAGGTGGCCAGGAAAAGCTCCTTCTTTCCGGTGCAGCTGGCCTGCCAGTACCCCAGGCCCTCCCGGCGGGCACTGGGAAAGCTGGCCAGGGCATAGACCATGCCCCAGCGGCTCAGGGCAGGCACCACCAGGAGGGGAAAATGCTTTTCTTTTTGCAGCAAGGCCAAGATCACGGCATACTTGAGGAGCAAGAGGCAGGTCAGGGCTATAACGCCAAAAGCCCCCACCCGGCTGTCCCGCATAATTTCCAGCATCTGCTCCCGGGGCCGCCCGCTAAATACCCCGTCCACCGTATCCATGAACCCGTCGAGGTGGAGCCCGCCTGTTAAAAATACCATGGCGGCAACCAGGAGGGCGGCCACCACCGCCTCCGGGAAGAGAAGCAAGAAAAAGCGCGCCAGCCCTAACCAGATTGCCCCCAGGAGGAAGCCCACCAGCGGGAAGAAAACGGGGGCCCGCCCGAATGCCTGCCGGTCAAATTCAACCTTCCAGAATCCCAGGCGCGTTAAGAAGTGCAGGGCGTGCAAGAAAGCCTTCAACATTGTTTCGCTTCACCCTGAATGGCGCTTTTCCCTGTAAGCGCGGCAGCAGGCGAGAAAGCGCCGGGCGGCCTCAGGGCAGGCGGCAAAGTGCAGGTGGAGGTAGGAGGCCAGGAGGTTGCCCAGGACGTAGCCGTCTTCACGCCCCTCCTCCCCCTCCCGGTAAAGGAGGTAGGCGCGGGGAACTTCCCCGGGAACGCCCTCCACGTAGGAGTAGTGGAACTCGTGCCCCACCAGGCGTGTACCTGCAGGAGCCAGGATGTTACCTGTCAAGACGCGGGCCTCCACATAACCCAAGGCCTCCCGGCGCCGCGCCATGCGGCAAATTCCGGGTATGAGGCCGACCATGGGGTATTCGCGACCGGAAAAATCAACAATGGCCCGGCAAAGGTACATCATCCCCCCGCACTCGGCATAGAGGGGCATACCGCGTTCAAAGGCGCGGCGCAGGCTTTCCATAAAACTGCGGTTTCCCGCCAGGCGCTCCAGAAACATCTCCGGGTAACCGCCGCCAATGTAGAGGCCGTCCAGATCTGCGGGCAGGGACGGGTCGTCCAGGGCGCTCACGGGCACCAGCTCCGCCCCCATGGCCGCCAGGAGGTCGAGCCCGTCCTGGTAGTAAAAATGAAAGGCGGCATCCCTCACCACGCCCAGACGCACGGCAGGCGGGGCCGCTTGGCGCGGGAAAATGAGGGGGGCTTGTTCCTCAAGGGGCGGGGCGTCGCGGGCTATCTCCAGGAGGCGGGAAAGGTCCACCGTGGAAGAGACGATTTCCGCCAAGCGCTCCAGGTAAGGCGCCAGGGCCTCCTTTTCTACCGCCGGCAAAAGGCCCAGGTGGCGCTGGGGGAGGGATATTTCCTCGCGGCGGGGGCAGTACCCCACCACGGGAACCCCGGCCTCCCCCTCTATGGCTTCCCGCAGGAGGCGGTAGTGCCTTTCGCCGCCCACCCTGTTGAGGATAACGCCGGCCAGCCGCACCCGGGGATCAAAGAGGCGGTAACCCAGCACCATGGCCGCCGCGCTGCGGGCCAGCGACCTGGCGTCCACCACCAGCACCACCGGTGCCCCCAGGATTTTGGCCACCTCTGCCGTGCTGCCCTTTTCCCCGGCCCCCTTGCCGTCGTAAAGGCCCATGACCCCCTCAATAAGGCAAAGGTCGGCTCCCCGGGCGGCCCGCGCAAAAAGCTCTCTGACGCCTTCCGGCCCCAAAAAAAAGGAGTCCAGGTTGCGGGAGGGGCGACCGGCAGCCGCCGTGTGGTAGCCGGGGTCGATGTAATCGGGGCCCACCTTAAAGGGCTGCACCACCAGCCCGGCGCGGTAAAAGGCGGCGGCCAGGGCGGTGGCCAGGGTGGTTTTGCCGGTCCCGCTGTGGGTTGCCGCCAGAACGAGGCGCGGTACCTGCAAAAGGAATTCCTCCTTAAAAAAACTTGCCCGCCAGCGCCCGGGCGACCAGCCCGCTGGCTACCGCCAGGGCAGCGGTGAGGTAGAGCATGTCCACCGCCTGGGAAATGTGCCGCGCGCGGGGAGGCTCCCCCGCCTCGTTTAAGTAGGGGCGAAAAGAAGGCCTACCGCGGTAATAGTTCCAGCCTCCCAGGCGCAACCCCAGGGCCCCGGCCATGGCCGCCTCCGGGAAGCCGCTGTTGGGACTGGGGTGCTTGCACGCATCGCTTTTGAGGGCGCGCCAGGCCGCACCGGCCCGGCGGCCTGAAAGCCAGGCCGCCACCACCAGGAGGAGCCCCGCCCAGCGCGCCGGCAGGAAGTTGGCCAGGTCGTCCAGGCGCGCGGAAGCCCACCCCAAGTCGCGGTAAGCCTCGTCACGGTAGCCCACCATGGAGTCCAGGGTATTCACCGCCCGGTAGGCCATGGCCAGAGGGGCCCCTCCCAGGAGGGCATAGAAAAGGGGGGAAACAAAGCCGTCCACAATGTTCTCGGCTACCGTCTCTACAGCAGCCCGGGCCACGCCCTCCTCATCCAGGGAGGACGTATCCCGCCCCACGATCATGGCCACCCGCCGGCGGGCCAGCAACAGGTTGCCCTCCCGCAGGGGCTCACCCACCTCCCGGGCGGCCTCGGCCAGGCCCCTGACGGCAAAGGTGGTGGAAAGGAGCCAGATCTCCAGCGCCACGGCGGCCCAGGGATGGAGAAGGGACGCCAGCCTGAGCAAGAGCAGCGTGGCCGCGTAGCTGGCCCCCACCACGGCTGCGGCCAGGAAAGCCCCCGCCGCGCGCAGGGCCAGGGGGCGGCGGGCCAGGCGGCGCAGCAGCGCCTCCAGCACGGCAATGAGCCGTCCCATGGCCACCACCGGGTGAGGAATGCGGGGTGGGTCCCCCACCACGAGGTCGAGGAGGTACGCCAGGGCTACCTGGAGCATGCCCACCGCGGACCGGGCAGGCCCAGGAGCTGGTAAATTTTGTCCATCCGCAGGCTACCCCGCACAACCGCCGCCAGGCGGTCGTAGTCCCGCTGCCTCTGCTCCCAGTGATCGAGGCGGGCAGCCTCCTCAAGGGGGGGCAGTCCCTTTCTGGCCCGCAGGGCATTTAAAAAGCCCCGCCGGAACTCCCTGGCGTCGAAAAGCCCGTGGATATACGTCCCCCAGACCAGCCCCCGCTCATCCTGCGCCCCGTCGGGGCAGTCCACTTCCTCCCCCAGGCGGCGGTAGACGCGAAAAACGGGACGCGTCCCTTCTCCCAGGACGGTACGACCCATGTGGATTTCGTAGCCCACCACTTTTTGGCCACGCGTGGGGGATAAAAGGGGGCCGTCGCCCGCCACTTCCGCCTCCACCTGGGTGGTCACCTTATGGGAAAGGAAAACGGTTTGCACGTCCAACAGCCCCAGCCCTTCCGTGCGGGGCACGCTGGACTCCAGGTGCTGGGGGTCGCACAGTTCCCTGCCCAGCATCTGAAAGCCCCCGCAGATGCCCACCACCGGAACCCCTCTCTCCCTGTGCAGCCGCACGATAGCCGCAGCCATGCCCGAGCGCTTCAGGTAAATCAAATCTTCAATGGTGTTCTTGCTCCCCGGCAAGATGATGAGGTCAGGCTCACCCAGGGGCGTGCCCTGCCCGACATAGCGCAGGTTTACATCCGGCTCCTCCTGCAGGGGGTCGAAATCGGTGAAATTGGAAATGTGGGGCAGGTGAACGACGGCAATGTCCAGGTCTTGCCGGCGCGGCAACCTAGCGGCGGCAATAATTTCTTCGGCCACGGTGTCCTCCTCCGGGATGCGGAACCCCTCAAAGTAGGGCACCACGCCCACCACCGGCACGCCGGTCCGGGATTCCAAGAAGTCCACCGCCGGGCGAAAGAGCTTTAAATCGCCGCGGAACTTGTTGATGATAATTCCCGCCACGCGGGAGCGGTCTCCCGGCGGGAGAAGTTCCAGCGTGCCCACCACCGCCGCCAGGGCGCCGCCCTTATCGATATCGGCCACCAGCAGCACCGGAGCCTCCGCCTGGCGGGCCACCTTCATATTGACTATCTCCGTGGCCTGCAGGTTGACCTCTGCCGGACTGCCGGCGCCCTCAATGACCACTATCTCAAACCGGCGGCGCAGGCGCTCAAGGGCCCCGCAAATCGCCTCCCAAGCCTTGCCGGCGTACTTCAGGTGATATTCCTGCGCGCTCAAATTGCCCACAGGCCTGCCGAGCACGATCACCTGCGAAGAGGCCTGCCCCGTAGGCTTCAGCAAAACGGGGTTCATGTCCACGTGGGGCTCCAGGCCGGCTGCCTCCGCCTGCACCACCTGCGCCCGGCCCATCTCCCCACCTTCTCTGGTGACAAAAGAGTTGAGGGCCATGTTTTGCGATTTAAAAGGGGCCACGCGGTAACCGTCCTGGTAAAATATGCGGCAAAGAGCGGCCACCAGCACGCTTTTACCCACGTGGGAAGCCGTTCCCTGTACCATGATGGTTTTGGCCAGCAATTCAATTACCTCCTATGTGACTGCCGCGGTTGGCGGCGAGGCCCTTAATCTCCACCGGCAGCCCGGCCACTACCAGGTAGACCTGCTCCGCGTGGCGGGCCATGAGCTGGTTTACCTCCCCGGCCACGTCCCGGAAGGCACGGCCCAGGGGATAGGGGGGGACCAGGCCCATGCCCACCTCACCGGCCACGGCAATAACCCTCGCCGGCAGGGCGGCGGCAGCCCTGGCCAGCCCATCGGCCCGCCGCAAAATGTACTCTTCTTTCTCCTCCGGCGTACAGCCCGCGCGGGGAAGGCCCTCCGCCAGGAGAAGGTTTGACACCCATCCGGTGAGGCAGTCCACGAGTATGGATGAGGCCCGGTGCCCGTAACGGCGGATGACCTCCTCCAGGGCAAGCCCTTCCTCCACCGTCTGCCACTCCGGGGGGCGGCGGAGGCGGTGCCTGGCAATGCGCCGGGCCATCTCCTCATCGCCCGCCGCCGCCGTGGCCACGTAGATCACCCGGGGACCGGAGGCCGCCGCCAGCTCCTCGGCAAACCTGCTTTTACCGCTTCTGGCCCCGCCCAGCACCAGCACCAACGGCACAGCGCGCCCTCCCTTAACCGGGCAGGTGCTCTTTTACCCGCCTTACCAGCTCGTCCACCAGATGGGGCAGGGGCTCGGAGCGCAGGCCCACCAGCTCCACGGGACCCCTGATCAGGGGCAAGAGTATCTTTTTGGCCGGGCTGGCCGCCAGGGCGGCGGCCATGGCGGGCGTCAGCTCACCCATCATGGCGTGGGGAAAGAGAATCCCCACCGGCCCGACGATTAAATCCACCCTGGAGGCGTTAAAGACCACCGCACCTTCCCCTGTCGCCCCTTCGTTGGCCCCCGCCTTGAGCATTACAGAGGTGGCCAGGGCGTTGGTCCCCAGGGCCAGGATTTCCACCTCTTCGGGTAGTTCCCGCCGCAGCTTTTCCACAATGTGCTTGCCTATACCTCCGCCCTGGCCGTCGACAACGGCAATGCGCATGGGGTTTTCTCTCCTCAACTAGCGTGGTGGGGTTTGCGGGGAGAGGATCTCCCGCAATTTGGATTCCAGCTCCATGATGCGCATGTTCTTGCGCCAAAGGGAGCGCGCGTAGCGGTAATTGGCCCGGTGCAATTTCCTGTTTTCCCTTTCCAGCCGGACGAGGTGGGCCGCCCTTTCCTTTTCCATCCTCTCCAGGAGGCACATGAGCACGCGGCGGCTCAGGCGCAGCTGATCTACCTTCTCCTCCAGCTCCCGCACGCGCAGCTTCAGCTCCAGCACGTCCAAGCGCATACACCCCCGGCAGGCAATTTGTTTTTAGTATATGACCCTGCCGCCGGTTATAGAAAGGAGCCCTCAAAAGGCAAAAGATCTCCTGATGCGCTCCACCGCCTCCTCCAGCACCTCTACTTCCTGCACCAGGGCAATGCGCACGTACCCCTCTCCCCTGGCGCCAAAGGCCACCCCGGGTATGACCAGCACGCCGGCCCGGTGCAATAGCTCCAGGGCGAACTGCCGGGAAGAGGTGTAACCCGGTGGCAGAGGGGCCCAGACAAACATGGAGGCGCGGGGCTTGGGCACGTGCCAGCCGCAGCCGGCCAACCCTTCCACCAGCACGTCCCGCCGCTTCATGTAGGTGCGGGCCATCTCCTCCACACAATCCTGCGGCCCCTCCAGGGCGGCAATGGCCGCTTCCTGCACTACCCTGAAGACGCCGTAATCTATGTTGGACTTTAACTGGGCCAAAACGGCCAGCACTTCCCGGTTGCCCACGGCAAAGCCGATGCGGCACCCGGCCATGTTATACGTCTTGGAAAGGGAGTGAAACTCAATGCCCACTTCTTTTGCTCCCGGGACTTCCAGAAAGCTCGGCGGCTTAAAGCCGTCGTAGGCCAGCTCGGAATAGGCCGCGTCGTGGCAGACCAGGATATCGTAGTGGCGGGCAAACTCCACTACGCGGGCAAAGAAACTCCTGTCCGCCGAAGCGGCCACCGGGTTGTTGGGGTAGTTAATCCACAAGAGCCTGGCCCTCCTGGCCACATCTTCCGGAATTGCCTCCAGGTCGGGAAGGAAGCCGTTCTCCGCCAGCAGGGGCAGGGGGTAGATTTCCCCGCCGGCCAGGAGGATGCTGCCGGCATAGATGGGGTAACCGGGATCGGGCACCAGGGCCAGGTCACCCTCTTCCAGGTAGGCCAGGGCCAGGTGGGCCAGCCCGTCCTGGGAGCCCATCAGCACCAGGACCTCGCTCTGCGGGTCCAGCTCCACACCAAAGCGGCGCCGGTACCAGGCGGCAACCGCCTGGTGCAGCCGCGGCAAGCCGGCCAGGGGGTAACGGTAATTGGTCGGCTCGTCAACGGCACGGTGCAGGGCGGCAATGATGTGGGGTGCCGGCGGCCGGTCCGGGCTGCCCACGCCGAGGTTAATCACCTTTACCCCCCGCGCCTCGACGGCCTTTTTGTGCGCCTCCATCTCGCTGAAGATGCCCGTGCCCAGGTTTTTAATGCGTTTGGCTACCCTCACTTAAAAACACCCCGATACGCTATATTTCTCAGGCGGTCCTCCCCGCCAGCGCAAGCATCTTTTCCACCACTTCATCGGGGGCCGTAACCTCCCCCAGGCGGCTGTACCTGCGGTGGCCCGCGCCGTGGTAATCGGAGCCCCCCGTGGCCAAGAGGCCGTAGCGCCGGCACAGCCCCCGGTAGTGCTCCACCATCTGCGGCGTGTGTTCCGGGTGGTAGACTTCCAGGCCCTGCAGGCCCGCGGAAACCAGCCGGGGTATCAATTCCTCGCACCGGGAAAGCCCCGGGTGGGCGAGCACTGCCACCCCCCCGGCGCGGCGGATGAGCAGCACGGCTTCTTCGGGAGCCATCTTCAGCCTGGGCACGTAAGCCGGGCCGTGCCGCTCCAGGTACCTGGCAAAAGCCTCCGCCACCGAGCCCACCGCTCCTATTTCCACCAGGGCCCTGGCCACATGGGGGCGGCCCACCGTCCCCTCCCCGGCCAGCGCCAGCACCCGCTCCAGCGCCAGCGGGATGCCCAGGGCGCGGATTTTTTCCACCATCCTTTCCACCCGGGCCAGGCGCGCCTTTTCCAGGCGGGCCAGTTCCTCCCGCAGGAGAGGGTGGTGCGGGTCAAAGAGGTATCCTAGGAGGTGCACCTCTCCGTCCTCTTCCTCGGCTGCCAGCTCCACGCCGGGTAAAACGGTGATGCCTATCTCCCGACCCGCCTCCAGGGCAGGGGCAACGCCCCTGATGGTGTCATGGTCCGTAACGGCCAGGGCCGTCAGCCCCGCCTTCCCGGCCTTCTCCACCACCTCCGCCGGGTTTTCCGTACCGTCGGAGGCGCTGGTGTGCACGTGTAAGTCGCAAGGCAAGGTGTTCACCCCATTGTTTTTTCGACTTTTAGAGCGCTAAATCCTGCCGCGGCAAGACCTGGTGTAAAACCCGCCAGAAATTGCCGCCCAAGATGGCAGCAATTTCCTTTTCCCGGTAGCCCCTTTCCCACAGGGCGCGGGTGAGGTTTGGCAGGCGGGACACGTCCTCCAAGCCGGGAACCACGCCGTCTATGCCGTCGAAGTCCGAACCTATCCCCACGCAGCCAATCCCGGCCAGGGAGACGATGTGGTCCAGGTGGTCGAGGAGTCTCTCCAGGGAAGGCTCCGTGGGGTGGATAAAATCCGGGCAAAAGCACAGTCCCACCACGCCCCCCGCGGCGGCCAGGGCGCGGATCTGTTCGTCGGTGAGGTTGCGCCTGTGGGGACAGATCCTGCGGCTGTTGGAGTGGGAGGCAACGACCGGTTGGGCCGACTCCTCCAGCACGTCCCAAAAGCCGGCCTCAGAAAGGTGGGAAACGTCCACCACCATTCCCAGCCGGTTCATCTCCCGCACCACCTCCCGCCCGAAGCGGGTGAGCCCGCCCCGGGTCCCCTCCTCGCCCACCCCGTCGCCGAGCTCGTTACGACCGTTCCAGGTCAGGGTGAGGCACCTCACCCCCAGCCGGTAAAACATGCGCAGCACCTCCAGCCTACCGGCCAGCGCCTCCCCTCCTTCGACGGCCAAGAGCACGCCCGTCTTGCCGCTTACCCGCGCCCTGACCATGTCGGCAGCGCACCTGACCGGCATCAATTCTTCCCGGTTCTTCTCCAGTTCCTCATACGCGCGGGCCAGGAGTTCAAGGGCCCTCACCGTAGCCCGCTCACGGTGGGCCGGGGAAATAAAGGCGGCCATAAACATTAAGCCCACGCCGCCCCGGCGCAGGCGGCGGAGGTCCACATGCCCTCCCCGGCCCACATCGGCTAGAGAGCGGCCCTGCTCTTCCATGGCCGTGAGCACGTCGCAGTGGGCATCGATGATCATAAAGCGGTAATGAAGGGCCAGCCATTCCATGCCGCACCAGCTCCCAAAATTAAAAACCTGTTTATTCTTTATGCAAGAATAAACAGGTTTAAAAGCAAGATAAAAATTAGCAAAAACCCCGGCATAATCTTTAACGTGGCTGCACAATTAACTTGATGGCCGTTCTTTCTTCACCGTCAATGATGACGTCCGTAAAGGCAGGGATGCAGATGAGGTCCAGCCCGTGGGGTGCCACAAACCCCCTGGCTATGGCCACTGCCTTTACCGCCTGGTTAAGGGCACCGGCGCCAATGGCCTGCAGCTCCGCACAGCCGCGCTCCCGGATGACCCCTGCCAGGGCACCTGCTACAGAGTTGGGGTTTGACTTTGCCGAAACCTTTAATACCTCCATGCTTGATGACCTCCCCGCAACCTAGTGCAACTCCTGAAGTATATATTTGCTAAAGCCTAATAAATTCCTCTCGCCCCGCAATAATTTTTACAATCTTTCCACCTGTTTGTTGAAGACCAGAACCCTGCCGCCTTCGCGGAAGGCAAAGAGGTGCTTTTCCTCGGCCATGTAGCGCATGCCGTCCAGCATGTGCTTGATGAGCCTTTCCCGCAGGATGAGCTCTTCCTCGTAAATTGCCTCGTTGGTTTCGGCCACCAGGTCCTCCCCCAGGAAGTGGCGCAGCACTTCCACCATCAGGGCTATTTCCTCCTGCACGAGGCTTTCCACATCGCGCTGCACCCTGATGATGGTCAGGTTGCCGTAAGAGCGGTGGTCGACCCGCTTTATGCGAACTTGCCTCTCCTCCAGCAGGTTAAAAACCTCAATGCTCTCCGCCAGCCGGCCTTTTAAAGCGCTTTTCTCCGCGCGGGAGAGGGCCCGGGAAGCAATAAAGTTGAACTCCAGCACCTGGCGGTCGGGCGCGAAATTTATGGTTGCCACCTCCGGGTAACGCACCAGTATGGCGGTCAGCAGTTCCACGCTACCCTCAACCAAAGGCGACACCCTCCCGGCTCAAACTGCAACACGTATAACTTCTTTTCCGGAGGATATAATCCTGCCTCCGCCGCCACGCCGGGAAGAAAATTTTTTCTCCCAGAAAAGGAAAGCGACCCCTTTTGAAGGGGGTCACTTGGCGTACTCCACCACCCGCACTTCCCGGATGATGGTTACTTTTATCTGGCCCGGGTACTCCAGCTCTTTCTCTATCTTCTTGGCAATCTCCCGGCAGAGGCGCACGGCTCCCAGGTCGTCCACCTTCTCCGGCTTGACCATAATGCGCACTTCCCGCCCGGCCTGAATGGCGTACGACTTCTCCACACCCTCAAAGGAGCTGGCAATTTCCTCCAGTTTCTGCAGGCGCTTCACGTAGGCCTCCAGCGTCTCCCGGCGGGCCCCCGGGCGGGCTGCCGAAATGGCGTCTGCCGCCTGCACCAGGACGGCGGTGATGCTCTGGGCCTCGTGATCCCCGTGGTGGGCGGCTATGGCATTTATAACCTCGGGGTGCTCCCGGTACTTTTTGGCCAGTTCTACGCCAATGGCCACGTGTGGTCCTTCCACCTCGTGGTCCACCGCCTTGCCTATGTCGTGCAGCAGGCCGGCCCTTTTGGCCAGCTGGGCGTCCACGCCCAGCTCGGCGGCCATGATGCCGGCCAGGTGGGCCACTTCAATGGAGTGCTTCAAAACGTTTTGCCCGTAACTGGTGCGGAACTTCAGACGGCCCAGGAGGTTAATGAGGTCGGGGTGCAGGCCGTGCACGCCGACCTCCATGGCCGCCTGCTCCCCGGCCTGCCGGATCTGGCTCTCCACTTCCTTCCTGGCCTTTTCCACCATCTCTTCGATGCGGGCGGGGTGTATGCGCCCGTCCACAATGAGCTTCTCCAGGGCCACCCTGGCAATCTCGCGGCGGATGGGATCGAAACCGGAGAGGATTACCGCCTCCGGAGTGTCGTCGATAATCAGGTCGATGCCCGTTAAGGTTTCAAAGGCCCGAATGTTGCGCCCCTCCCGGCCGATAATGCGGCCCTTCATCTCGTCGCTGGGAAGGGGTATTACGGATACGGTGGTTTCGGTGACGTGATCGGCGGCACACCGCTGGATGGCCAGGGAGATGATGTCCCTCGCCCTTCTTTCTGCCTCTTCCCTGGCCCTGCTCTCAATTTCCTTAATCATTAACGCCGCTTCGTGCTGCACTTCCTTTTCAATTTCCGCCAGGAGCTGCTGGCGTGCCTCTTCGCTCGTTAGTCCGGAAATGCGTTCCAGCTCGCTCCGCTGCTTGCGGCAGAGCTCTTCCAGCTGCGCCTTTAAGCCCTCGACTTCCGCCTCCTTGCGGCAGAGCGCCTCTTCCTTGCGCTCGACGGCCTCAATCTTGCGGTCGAGGGTTTCCTCCTTTTGCAGCAGGCGCCTCTCCAGCCTCTGGAGCTCGAACCTCCTTTCCTTGTGCTCCCTCTCCACTTCATTGCGGAAGCGCAGGATTTCTTCCTTTGCCTCCAGGATTGCCTCCCGCTTCTTGGCTTCGGCTGCCTTTTCGGCTTCCTCAATGATCTTCTTTGCCTTTTCCTCGGCGGAAGCTATGCGGCCCTCCGCCAGGAACTTGCGCATGAGATAACCCGCGGCAAAGAAGACCACGGCTGCCAGCACCAGCATCAGCACACTGGGTACCGACAACTTCTCACCTCCTCACAAAAAAAAGACCGAGTATGCCTCGGCAGAAAAAAGAATCGGTACTACCTTGTCGCCGTAACACGGGCGGCAAAAACAGCCCAACCCCTCCTCCGGAGGGGGATCCTGCAGCCTTGCGTTTTGCCCCCGAGAAAGGGGTTGTCGTTTATATCAAACCCGTGCCGCGCCTGGGCGCGCACCAGTAGTAACCAATTCTATTTTCTCCCAAAAGTTATTCTATACGTTTTCAGGTAGGCGTGTCAAGCCCGCCAGCCCCCGGCCCTTCCACATCCACGGCGGAGGGAGGCTTGAGGCCGCCCATGTTGAGCTGCTGGCGAATTTTTTGCTCTATCTCGCCGGCAATTTCCGGGTGCTGGCGCAAGAACTCCTTGACGTTCTCCCTACCCTGGCCGAGGCGTTCCTCCCCGTACGAGTACCAGGTACCGCTCTTGGTGATGATCTTTAGTTCGGTGGCCAGGTCGAGGAGGGCACCCTCCTTGGAAATGCCCGTACCGTACATGATGTCGAAATCTGCCTGCCTGAAAGGCGGGGCCAGCTTGTTCTTGACCACCCTCACCCGCGTGCGGCTGCCTATGATTTCCGAACCCTGCTTTAACGCTTCCAGCTTGCGGACTTCCAGGCGCACGGAGGCATAAAATTTAAGCGCCCTCCCGCCCGGGGTTGTTTCCGGGTTGCCGAACATGACGCCCACCTTTTCCCGCAGCTGGTTGATGAAGATGGCCGTCGTGCGGGACTTGCTGACGGCGCCGGTGAGCTTGCGCAGGGCCTGTGACATGAGGCGTGCCTGCAGCCCCACCTGCAGGTCGCCCATTTCCCCCTCCAGTTCCGCCCGCGGCACCAGCGCCGCCACCGAGTCGATGACCACCACGTCCACGGCCCCGGTGCGCACCAGGGCCTCGCAGATCTCCAGCGCCTGCTCTCCTGTGTCGGGCTGGGAAACCAGGAGGTTGTCGATGTCCACGCCCAAATTCTTGGCGTAGTTAGGGTCCAGGGCGTGTTCGGCGTCAATGAAGGCCGCTATACCGCCGGCTTTCTGGGCCTCGGCAATGATATGTAAGGCCACGGTGGTCTTCCCCGAAGACTCCGGCCCAAAGATCTCCACTATCCGCCCCCGCGGCACACCGCCTATACCCAGGGCAATGTCAAGGGAAAGGGCACCGGTGGGGATAACCTCCACTTGAAAGCGGGTGGTTTCCCCCAGCCGCATGATGGAGCCCTTGCCAAACTGCTGCTCTATCTTGGCCAGGGTGGCTTCCAGTACCTTGATCTTCTCGCTGGACACGAAAAAACACCACCTTAAAAGAGGATTTAAAAGGGGAAGAACCTTACCCGGAAAATCCCCGCAGCAGGTACAGCCGCACCATGTTCAGGGCGGCATTGGCTGCGCCCTGCCTCACCGCCTCGCGCCGCCCGGGAAAGCGGAACTCCCGGGCCAGGGAGCCCTCCGGCACATCCAGGGCAATATAAGTGAGGCCCACGGGCTTATCGGGAGTACCCCCCTCGGGGCCTGCAATCCCCGTCACGCCAACCCCTATGTCCGCCCCCGCCAGCAGCCTTGCCCCCCGGGCCATGGTCACGGCCACCTCCCGGCTGACCGCACCGCAGCTCTGCAAGAGTTCACCGGGCACGCCCAAGACCTTTTCCTTAACCCGGTTGTGGTAGGCCACCAGGGAACCCAGGAAGTAACGGGAGCTACCGGGCACGGAGGTGAGGCGGGCCCCAATAAGGCCGCCCGTGCAGGACTCGGCCAGCGCCAGGGTCAGGCCGCGCTCCGCCAGCAGGCGCCCTACCACCTCTTCCAGCACCTCGTCGTCAAAGCCGAACACGTAGTCCCCCAGGCGTTCCTGTACCCGGCCCAGAAGGTCGCCCACCACCTGCC
Source organism: Desulfovirgula thermocuniculi DSM 16036 (assembly GCF_000429345.1). GTDB lineage: Bacteria > Bacillota > Desulfotomaculia > Desulfotomaculales > Desulfovirgulaceae > Desulfovirgula > Desulfovirgula thermocuniculi. The sequence continues at coordinate 58,679 of NZ_AUBR01000009.1, forward strand.
GCGCCTGCTCCGCGCCGGCGGCGCGCGCGGAAACGCGCACGTGCACCTCCCCGGGCCTGGCAAGGTAAGCTATGCTGGCCTGCTCCCCTTCCAGGTCCCCGATGAGCTGTTGCACCCCCACCTCACCGAGCCCCGTTACCTTGATTACGCGGCTGTAGATGACCGGCCCGCGGCCAACCAGGGAGGAAAGGTACGGGACCACCGCTTCCTCAAACATGGCCTTGAGTTCCCCCGGCGGCCCGGGAAGGAGAACCAGCACCTTCCCCTGGTGCTCCAGCAAGGCTCCCGGGGCCGTTCCCACCGGGTTGGGCAGGATGCGGGCGCCCGCAGGAAAGCAGGCCTGCTTGGCCACGCCTTCGGTTACGGCCACTCTCCGCCTGGCGGCATACTCCTCCAGGCTCCGGAGGGTGGGCTCATCCACCACCATGGGCAGGCCCAGCACCCCGGCCACCGTCTCCTTGGTGAGGTCGTCGCTGGTGGGGCCTAGACCGCCGGTGATGATGATCAGGTCGGCCCTCTGCAGGGACTGCCTTAAGACCTGCGCCAGGCGCTCCCAGTTGTCGCCCACCGTGGTATGCAGGATGACCTCAATACCCAGCGCCAGGAGCCTGCGCCCCAGGTACTGGGCGTGGGTGTTGAGGATCTCCCCCAGCAGGAGCTCCGTTCCCGTAAAAATTAACTCGGCCTGCAAAGCAACCACTTCCCCGCACTTGCGTTGTTAAGATGGTACTTAGAGTTAATTATACCTTAGGAAACCAAGCGCCGGAACTCCTCACCGGAGATTCTCTCCTTTTCCAGCAGCGCTTCAACCACCTTCTCCAGCAACTCCTTTCTCTCGCTCAGGAAGCGGCGCACGCGCTCCTCCTGCCCCCGCAGGATCTCGGTAATGGCACGGTAGCGCAGCCCCCGGGGCAGGCTCTCCGCATCCACCACCCCCAGGCTGGACATGCCGTTTTTAATCATCTGCTCCGCCACGCGGGCGGCCTCCTGAAAATCGCCTCCCGCGCCGGTGCTGCGGCTCCCCAGGACCAGCTCCTCGGCCACCGCTCCGGCCAGCATGACGGCTACCTGGTTCTCCAGGTACTCCCGGGTGTGCAGGTAGGGGTCGTCCTCCGGGACCTGGCGCATGTAGCCGAGGGCCTGGCCCCTGGGGGTGATGGTGAGCGAGGAAACCGAGCCCGGCTTAACCAGCTCGCTCACCAGGGCGTGGCCGGCTTCGTGCACAGCCACCCGCCTCAGCTCTTCCGCCGAGGGGCGGCGGTCCAGACGCTCGCCCATCATCACCTTCTCCACCGCTTCCTGGAAATGCCGCTGGCAGATGACCTCGCTGCCCTCCCGCATGGCCAGGATGGCGGCCTCGTTGGCCAGGCTCTCCAGGTGGGCCCCGCTAAAGCCAAAGGTTTCCTTGGCCAGCTCCTCCAGGGACACATCGTCCCCCAGCGGCTTGTTCCTCGTGTGCAGCCGGAGGATTTCCAGCCGCCCCTGCCTGTCGGGAAGGTCCACCCTCACCAGGCGGTCAAACCTCCCGGGCCGCAGGAGGGCCGGATCCAGCATGTCCGGGCGGTTTGTGGCCGCCACCACCAGTACCCTCACCCGGTCGTCTACCTTTAACCCATCCATCTCCACCAGGAGCTGGTTGAGGGTCTGGTCGTACTCGTGGTGGCTGGCGTTGGTGCCCCTCCGGGCGCCCAGGATGTCAATCTCATCAATAAAGATAAGGGCGTTTTTCTTTCCCTGGCGCAGGGCCGCCTCCCTGGCCGTCTGGAACAGGCGCCTCACCCTCTGGGCACCCACGCCCGCGTAAACTTCGATAAATTCCGATCCGTTGCAGGCAATGAAAACGGCATCGGTGTAGCTGGCCGCCGCGCGGGCCAGCAAGGTTTTTCCCGTTCCCGGAGGCCCGGTGAGGAGTATGCCCTTCAAGGGCCTGATGCCCAGCTTCTTAATCTGGTGGTAATTTTTAATAAAATCCAGAGCCTCGCGCAGCTCCTGGATGGCCGAGGCCTGGCCGCCGATGTCCGCAAAGGAAACTTCCTGCTGGTTAACCGGTTGTTCGGGAACAAAGTGACGGGCCAGCAGGCCCCGAGAGCGGGCGATGTAATACAGCCCTGCACCGGCCGCCCCCAGGAAAAGCAAGGGGGTAACGTCGTAACCGTTAAGGTACATAAAAAGCAGGCCGGCCAGGGCCAGGCCCAAACCCACTTCCTTTGCCACCCGCGGATCTCCCTTTCAACTGCTGATTATACGACAAACTATTATATCACAGGTGCAAAATAAATACGGACCGGAAATGTTTTCATGGCCTTTGCCGGTCCCTGGGCACCACGGCATAGAGGTAGTGATCGCCGCGCTCCATGCACAGGTACATGTTCTCCTCATCCAGGAAAAGCGCCGCCCTCGCGCCCACCCGTGCGGCTTCCTCTTCTACGCAGCGGGCCGCCTCCCGGTAGTTGCCCCGCACCTGGGCTTCATACAGGGCGAGGTGGGCGCGGTTGTAGGCTTTCTGCAGCTCCCCGTCCCTCTTGTCCCTGATTTCCAGCACGAAAGGGCGGCGGCCCAACACCTCCTGCAGGGAATCCCTCAACTCCCGGTAGGTGGAGGGGAAGTCTTCTACCTTTTTCAGCCCCACGGTAACGAGGAAGGTCCCTTTTTGCCTTTGCAGGGTAAAGGATTCCACCGCCCCGTGGGCCCTGAGCGCTCTTTCCAGAGGCTCCCGGTAGCTGAAGTGATTAAAAGCCCACTGGAGGGCCCCCAAGAGCAAAAAACCGGCCCCAAAGGCCAACAGCACCACGGGTATGCGCCAGCCGCGCCACTGCATGGGCTAATAACCACCCTTTTTTATTACTGCCCAGCCGCGGCGGAAGTAATCCCACCCGGAGAGGAGGGTTAAAAGCAGCGCCGCCATCAGGGCAAGATTGGCCGGAGTGGGATCGTGCCAGCTAAAAGGGCTTTCCTGCCAGAAAAGGGCGGCCAGGGCCACCACCTGGCATGCCGTTTTGAGCTTGGCCGTAAGGCTGGCCTCCAGCACTTCCCCCTCCCGGCTTAAAAAAGAGCGCAGGCCGGTGACGGCCAGCTCCCGGCCAATAATGATCATGGCCACCCAGCCGGGCAAGCGGTGCATCTCCACCAGGGAAACGAGGGCCGCACACACCAAAAGCTTGTCTGCCAGCGGGTCCATGAGCTTGCCCAGGCGGGTGACCATGCGGCGCTTCCGGGCCAGGTAGCCGTCCAGGCCGTCTGTGAGGGCGGCCAGCAGGAAAAGGGCACCGGCCAGGCGGGCGCCATAAGGTACCTGCCAGTAGGCCACGGCCACAAAGAGGGGAACCAGAAGCACGCGCAAAAGCGTCAGGCGGTTGGGCAGGTTCATGCCAGCTCTCCCACCAGATCATATTCCCTGGCGCGGGTTATCTTCACCTTCACAAACTCACCGGGTGAGAGAGGGGAGCCGTGGGCGCTGAAAATGACCCTGCCGTCCACTTCGGGAGCATCGCCCTCGCTGCGCCCCACATAGCGCCTGCCCCTTCTCCCCTCCACCAGGACCAGCCGGCTGGTGCCCACCAGGGAGCGATGGTAAGCCAGGGAAATCTGCCGCTGCAGGGACATGGCCCGGTGGTAGCGCTCCTCTTTCACTTCCTCCGGGACCTGGTCCGGCAAGGCGGCGGCAGGAGTACCCTCTTCGGCGCTGTACTTAAAAAGACCGGCGCGCTCAAAGCGCATCTCCCGCATGAAATCACACAACTGCTGGAAGTCTTCCTCCCTTTCCCCGGGAAAACCAACCATGAAGGTGGTGCGCATGACCAAACCCGGGATGGCCTCCCGCAGTTGCCCGATAATCTCCCTCAGGCGGCCGGCGGTGGCCCCGCGCCCCATGCGCTCCAGGACAGCCGGGCTGGCGTGCTGGAGGGGCAGGTCAATGTAGCGGCAAATCTTGGGCGAGGAGGACAAGACCTCTATCAGCTCTTCGGTAATACCTTCCGGGTGGCAGTACATCAGGCGCAGCCAGGTAATGCCCGGTACTTCCGTTAACTCTTTTAGCAGCCGGGGTAGGCTGCGTTGCCCGTAAAGATCCAGCCCGTAGCGGGTGGTATCCTGGGCTACCAGGATGATTTCCCTGGCCCCTTCCGCGGCCAGCTTCCGCGCCTCTGCCACCACATCCTCCAGGGGCCGACTGCGGTACGGGCCCCTTATGAGGGGTATGGCACAGTACGTGCAGCAATTGCTGCACCCCTCGGCAATCTTAAGGTAGGCCGTGTAGCGCGGCGTGGCCCTCAGGCGCGGCGCGGCCCCCTCATAGCTGCAGCCGGGGTCGCCTACCGCCAGCACCCTCTCCCCCGCCAGGGCCCTTTGCACCGCCCGGGCCACCTGGTGAATCATCCCGGTGCCCAGGAGGCCGTCAACCTCGGGCATTTCCTCCATGAGCTCCCCGGGGTACCGCTGTGCCAGGCAGCCCGCCACGAGCAGCACCCGGCAGCGGCCGTCCTCCTTGTACCTGGCCAGGCGCAGGATCTCCTCTATGGACTCCTCCTTGGCCGGGGTGATGAAGCCGCAGGTATTGACGATGATGACCTCGGCTTCTTCCAGGTGCGCGGTGATGGCAAAGCCGGCCTCCCGCAGGTGCCCCAGCATGATCTCCGCATCCACCAGGTTCTTGGGGCAGCCCAGACTGATCATCCCCACACGCAACGACACACACAATTCCCCCCTGCACACCAAGCAGTTTTAAGTATACCACAAGAAGGCTCTCCCTCCGCAGAAAAAAAAGAACCCCCGCAAAATTCCTAGGGGAAGCGGGGCTGCTCTGCGCTATCCCAGAAGGCTGGCGATGCTTTCATGAAGGTGGGCATTGAGCTGGAGCATGACTTTCCTTAGCGAATCGTCATCGTCAACCACGTACCCCTCGCCCCAGCGGGAGATGAGGTACTGCACAAAGGCCAGATAGCCCTTCATGGAAGCTACCCTAAAGAGATCGCGCGAAACGTTATTTCGCGGCTGGCCGGGACACCCCCATCCCGGCCGGTGGGTGATGGTAAAGTTGCCCAGCTTCCCATCACCCTGGTACCACGAGAGAACCCCGTCGTACAAGCCTATCTCTTTACCGCAAGAGCTGCAGATAAAGGGAACCACCCCCTTAACCCCTAGCCCCGGTTCGAGGCCAGGAACTCCCTGCTCACCACCTGCCCCCGCTCGCCCAGCACGCCCAGGTCGCGCCCGTTTATCTGCACGTTGACCACACCGGCGTTCCCCAGCTTTACGCGGATGCGCTCTTTAGCCTGAAACGTCTTGGATTCGTTGGCCAAAACCTCGCCGGTAAAGGCAGTTCTCCCGTCCACCTCCACCCGCATCCAGCAGGATTCGTCAAATACCTTAAGAACCAGGTTGATGCCCTCCGCCTTTGGCGCCTCCGGAGGAGGGGGAGGCTGGCCGGGCTCTTTTGCTTCGGGCGGCGGTGCGCTGGCCAGGGGCGCACCCCCCTGCGGCACATCCCGCAAACTTCCCTGATGACCGAACTGGGCGGCTCCCCAGAAAAGGATGAGCACAACGCACGCCAGCCCTACCAGGACATAGGCCAGGCGCGGGGCGCGCCTCATGTTTGCACCCGGTATCCCCGTTTCCCGGGGCATCACGGGACCCGTTTCCTCTTTTTCCGGCGGGTAGAGATCCTCAAAGCGGGCCACCAGTGCCTCTGCGTCCAGGCCAAGGTACCTGGCATACGTGCGGAGAAAGCTTTTAGCAAAAAAGCGCCCCGGTAACAGAGCGAATTTCTCTTCCTCCAGCGCCGCCAGGTAACGGAGGCGGATCTTCGTCTCCTCTTCCACCTGCTCTAGAGTCAGTCCCCGGGCTTCCCGGGCCTGACGGAGGATGCTACCTATCTCCAAGTTCTTCACCTCCTCACCGGACGTACTCGGGCAGGCTGATGACCCATTCGCTCACGCGCCGCACCGCTTCTTCAAAATCGGCCGTAGAAACGCAGAGGTCGTAGCCCTCGCTGGGGGCATCGGGGTAGCGGTAGAGGGGATCGTAGTGCTTGACCAGGAGGTAGGCAAACACCTCGGCAAACTCCCCCCGGGCCAGCCGCTCCACCAGCTCCTTCACCTGCTGCGCTCCCAGGTACCTGGCCAGGGCAGATGTGGCCTCCTGCAGCGCCGGGATGTTTTGGCCCGGCCCGCAGGTGTATTCTTCCACGAGCCGCCGCACCCGGTTCTCCAGGGAGTCATAGAGCAAGACGCGGTAACCTTTTTCCATGGAGGCCAGCACGCTCCGGGGCACGAGGAGGTTGCCCAGCCGGCGGCTTTCGCATTCCACGAGAAAAAGTCCCCTCTTTTCGGCAGCCCTTAAGTCACGCACGATGAGGCTTTCAAACATTTTCTGCCGGGGGGAAGGGGGCAGGCCGATTTTGCCGAAAACCGAGCCCCTGTGCCGGGCCAGCCCTTCCAGGTCCAAAACGGGCAACCCCATCTCCGCCAGCCTCTGGAGCAGGCGTGTCTTTCCTACTCCGGTCAGCCCGTGGACGACCACCGCCTTCATGGGGAGGTCCCGCTCCAGGTACTGGATAACGTAACGCCGGTAAGCTTTGTAGCCGCCGGCAAGGCGGTAAACGGCAAAGCCCATGACGTCCAGAAGGTAAGCGGCAAAAAGGCTGCGGAGCCCGCCCCGCCAGCAAAAGAGGACCACGCGCCGCCCCGGGGCCGCCTTCTCCACGGCCTGCACCCAGCGGGGCAAGCGCGGGGAAACGATCTCCAGGCCCAGGCGCCGGGCCTCCAGGGGCCCCTTTTCTTTGTAGGCGGTCCCCACCAGTGCCCTTCCCGTATTGTCGAGGAGGGGGATGTTTACCGCTCCCGGTATGGTATCTTCCTGGAATTCGCCCTCCGAGCGGACGTCAATAATCACCGCTCCGGGCAGGTCCAGGGCTTCTGCTACGCTAATTTCTCTAATCATTCCGCCACCTAACCGCGTCGCTTACAACTTCTTTCTACACTTCTTTGCGGTCTCCTTTTAATTTCTATATTAAACTCCCCCGCCAGTTTTTTTAACCTCTCTTTTTTAAAATCTGCTCGAACTGCTCGGCGGTAATGAGCACGGGACGCGGCTTACCCCCTTCATATCCACCCACATAGCCCCTCTTCTCCAGGATATCCATGAGCCTGGCCGCCCGGGCGTAACCGATGCGCAGGCGTCGCTGGAGCATGGAAATGGAGGCCTGGCCTGCTTCCATGAAAATTTCCACCGCGCGGGGCAGGAGCTCATCCTCCGGCTCCTCCTCCGGTGCCGGTACCTTCAGGTCTTCCTCCACCACCTTCTCGTCATAGCAGGGGGCGGCCTGCTTTTTCAAGTAGGAAACCAGGGCCTCCACCTCCCGGTCGGAAAGGTAGGCGCCCTGCACGCGGATGGGCTTGGGAGCCCCCACGGGGAAGAAAAGCATGTCGCCCTTTCCCAGGAGCTTCTCCGCGCCGGCAGCGTCCAGGATGGTCCGCGAATCGATCTGGGAAGAAACGGCAAAGGAGATGCGCGAGGGTATGTTGGCCTTGATCAGGCCGGTGATGACGTCCACCGAAGGACGCTGGGTGGCCACCACCAGGTGTATCCCGGCGGCGCGGGCCATTTGCGCCAGGCGGCAGATGGCATCCTCCACGTCGGCCGGTGCCACCATCATTAAATCGGCCAGCTCATCGATAATGATGACGATGAAGGGCAGGTTTCCCCGGGGCCTGCCCAGCTCGTTGTAGCGCGCCAGGTCCCTTACGCCGGCGGCGGCAAAAAGCTCGTAGCGGCGCTCCATCTCCCTTACCGCCCAGCGCAGGGCCGTAGCCGCTTTCTTCGGGTCGGTGACCACCGGGGAAACAAGATGGGGGATGCCGTTGTAAGTGGTGAGCTCGACCATTTTGGGGTCGATGATAATAAACTTTACCTCCTCGGGGGTGGCCTTAAACAGGATGCTGGCAATGATGGTGTTCAGGCACACGCTCTTCCCCGAGCCCGTGGCGCCGGCAATGAGCAAGTGGGGCATTTTGGCCAGGTCGGTAACCATCGGGTCGCCCGCAATGTCTTTGCCCAGCGCCACCGTCAGGCGTGAAGGGGCATCTTGGAACGCGGGAGTTTCCAGCAGCTCCCGCAAGTATACCGTGGAAACCTCCTGGTTGGGCACCTCTATGCCCACCACAGATTTTCCCGGAACGGGGGCCTCAATGCGCACATCCGGCGCGGCCATGGCCAGTGCCAGGTCGTCGGCTAGGCCCATGATGCGGCTGACCTTTATCCCGGCAGGGGGCTGGACCTCGTACCTGGTAATGGCCGGGCCGCGGCACACCTGCACCACCTTTGCCCTCACGCCAAAGCTGCTCAAGGTTTCTTCCAGCCTGCGCACGCCTTCCGCTATGTCCCTGGCCGCCTTGGCGGGCCTGGGGCGCACGGGCCTGGCCAGGAGGCTGAGCGGAGGAAGCTGGTAGCTCTGCCTCTCCGGCGCAGGCGGGGAAACGAGGTGCAGCCGCTGGCCTGGTGGGGGCTGGTCGGGTTCTTTTAGGGTACTTTCACCAGTTGCGGCCACCTCCTGGCCGCTGCGGTCAATAATCACGGGTTGCCCGGAGTGCTCCCCGCCTTCTTCCTCCACCTCGGTAAAAAAAAAGTTCACCAGCTTGCCCTGGGCCAGGTAAGCTCTGGCAGCCTCCGCCGCCCTGCCGGCCAGGTGCTTGAGGGAAAAATTGCTGGCAAGTATGGCGCCCATTAAGGTCAGGGTGGCCAGCACCACCCAGGTCCCGGTTAAACCAAAGGAGCGGTAAAGGAGGAGGTAGAAGGCGGCTCCCAGAAGGCCCCCCCCTTCCCCTGCCACCCCGGCCCGCCAGGCATAATCCAGGGGCACAAGCATGTGCAGGAGGGTAAGGGCCACCAGGAAGAGCAGGGAGCCTCCCAGGAGGCGATGGCGCATTTTGCCGGGCCCCCTGCCGCGGATGAACCTAAAGCCCCAGTAGGCCAGCAGGAGGGGGAAAAAGTACCTTCCTTCCCCGGCGGCCTGGCGCAAGATCCTTTCGGTAACCAGGCTGACCAGCCCTACCTGCGGGTTGGCCAGGCTGAGAAAGCCCAGGAGGGACAGGCAAATTAAGGCTACGCCCGCCAGCTCGCAGCGCTGCTGGTTTAAAAAAGGCCTTGCTTTCACCCCCAACCCCCCTTAATGGCAGTATTCCTCATTACAAGTATATTTTACCATACGGCCCGCCAGTATAAAACAACCCCGGGTCACCCCGGGGGTTCTTTCAGGGCAATCTCCTTAGCTTTTCCGCAAGGATCTCGGCGGTATGTTTTACCGTCTTTTCCACCCCTCCTCCTTCAATTTGCAGGAGGCAGCCCGGGCAGTCCAGGGCCACCAGGTCCGCTCCGGCCCGGCGTATGGCCTCCAGCTTGCGCTCCAGGAGGGCGCGCGAGAGCTCGGGGAACTTCAGCGCAAAGGTTCCTCCAAAACCGCAGCACAGCTCCCGGGGCGTCATTTCCACCAGCTCGGCCTGCGCCGCGGCCAGCAGCCGGCGGGGCGCGAGGTCTGCCTTCAGGGCATATTTCAGGTGGCAGGAATCATGGTAGGCAATTTTACGGCCCAACGGGGCCAGGTGGGGGAGGAGTTCGTCTTTGTGCTCCCAGACAAAGGTGGAAAAGTCGGTCACCTTGGCCGCACACGCCTCCGCGCGCGGCAACCACGCCGCATCGCCCGCCAGCGCTTCCGGGTAGAGACATTTCAGGGCCTCCGCGCAGGTTGGGCAGGCGGTGATTATCCTCTCCGCCCCTGCCTCCAGTAAGGCGGCTAGGTTCTGCCGGGCCAGTTCTGCCAGGCTCTTCGGCATACCGGCCTGCCTGGCCGGAAAGCCGCAACAGGTCTGTCCCTCCGGGTGCTTCACTTCCCATCCCATGGCGGCCAGCACCCTGCACACCGCCTCGCCAATCCCGGGGTAAACGAAATCCACCAGGCACCCGGAGAAAAAGGCCACCGTGTCTTTCGGCCGGGCGGGGCGTGGCAGGCCTTCTAGGCGGTCCCGGAAAGGCACCGCGGCCAGAGGGGGCAGGGAACGGCCCTCCGCCAGGCCGGCAAGGAAGAGCGGCAAATGGCGGATCCTCCCTTCCTTCGCCCAGGGTCCCTGCAGCCTGGCGGCCGCCTTTAGCAGCCCGTGGAACAGGCGCCGGCGGGGCAGGACCTTCTCAAAGATCAGCCGCTCCACATGGGCGGCGCCGTTTTTCTCTACCGCCCGCCGCCTGAGCTCGGCAATCAGGCCGGGCAGGTCGATACCGGCTGAGCAGTACTCCCGGCAACGCTGGCACCCCAGGCAGAGGTGCTGCGCCAGGGCGGCTTTTGTAAAATCGGTAAAGAAGGCGCTGAGCACGGTGCCAATGGCGCCGGTGTACACGTCGCCGAAAAGGCCACCGACCTGCTGGTAGACCGGGCAGACGTTTAAGCAGGCCGCACAGCGCACGCAGAGAAGGGCCTCCCGGAAGACGGGGTCGGCAGCCATGCGCGTGCGCCCGTTATCCAGGAGGATGATATGCAGCTCCTTACGGGGGAGGTAATTGCCCTGGGGGTCTACACACGGCACGGCACCGGTGATCATGGTCACGTAGCTGGTGATGGGCTGGGCCGTGGCGCTGCGGGGGAGAACCTCCAGAATGGGCGCCACGTCCTCAAAGCGCGGCACCAGCTTTTCCAGGCCCACAATGACCACGTGCACCGGGGGCAGGGTGGTGGTCAGGCGCCCGTTTCCCTCGTTTGTCACCATGACCACCGTGCCCGTTTCGGCCACGGCAATATTTCCTCCGGAAATGCCCATCCAGGCGGAGAGGAACTTCTTGCGCAGTTCCCTTCTGGCCAGCCCGACCATGCGGGGAATTTCCGGCTCCACCCTTTCCCCCACCTCGCGGCTAAAAACCTCGGCCACCTCGTGGCGGCTCATGTGAATGGCCGGCATGACCATGTGCGAGGGGCGCTGGCAGGCGAGCTGGATGATCCACTCCCCCAGATCGGTTTCCACCACTTCCAGCCCGCGCTCCTCCAGGTAGCGGTTGAGGTGGATCTCCTCGCTGGCCATGGACTTAGATTTGACGATGCTCTTGATGCCCTTGGATGCGGCCAGGCGGGCAATATAGTGGCAGGCGTCTGCAGCCGTTTGGGCCCGGAAGACCACCGCGCCCCGCCGGGTGGCTTCCCGGGTAAACTGCGCAGCCAGTTCCTCCAGGCGGCTGGCCGCCTCCCCTTTGATGCGGGCCACCTCCCGGCGCAGGGATTCAAAATCCTTCACCTGGTAGGCCTGCTCGCGGGCCACCACGTAATTGTCGGCAAAACGGGTCAGGGCACAGGCAACGCTTTTCCTGCCCAAGGCGTCCCTCACGGCTTCCCGCAAGCTTGCCTTGCTCAAAGCTCCCCATCCCCCTCTTCCACAAAGATGACCACGACCCTGGCCGGCCCGTGCACGCCGATGGTCAGCACCCGCTCGATATCTGCCGTGCGGCTGGGCCCGGAAACAAAGGCCAGGTAGCCGGGGATCTCACCCCGCCGCGCCCAGAAGGCGATAGCCTCACGCAGGGTAGCCACCAGTCCTCCGGCTGGCACCAAGGCCAAGTGGCACGGCGGCAGCATGGAAACGAGGCGCGCGCTTATATCCGTGGCATCCTGCACGATGGTGCCCGTCTCGGCCACGGCCAGGGTAAAGGAGGAGATGCCCAGATCGGCCTGCGCAGCCTGCTCCCGGGGGTTTCCGCTTGTCAGTTCCGCCCCGCACTCGCGCACGACCTCTTTTAGGCCCAGGGCTTCCAGGAAAGGGTTTTCGGCCAGGGCCACCTTTGTGGCCTTTAGCTCTTTAATTACCTGGCCGACGAGCTGCCGGGCCTCCTCTTTTCCCCTTGCCCAGTGTACCTCGGTTCCCACCGCCCGGGCCCGCTCCACAAACTCCTCGTAAAGCTGCTTCAAGGTGGACAAAGCATCCTCTCCCCTTTTCCATACTGCAAAAGCCCCGGCGGGCACACCGTCCGGCCGGGGCCTCCCATTCTTATCTTTCCTGCGGCTGCGCGTCCCGCTGCCGGTAAACCGCCGCTCCCAGGATGAGAATGAGCACAGCTGTCCCGACGAGGATGTTTACGCCCTGGGAGACGGTCTGCGGCGTGGCCGCCGCCTTTCCTGCCGCCACCAGGGGCGGGATCATCCAGGGGAACACGTAGGCCTGCAGGAGGGCTATAACGCCGATCAATGAGGCAAAGAAGATGCTGTGCCACACGCAAAAGCGGAAGAGGTCGCTCTCCCGGCCGGCCAGGCCGGTGGCGCCGGCACCCACGGCCAGGTTCTGGAGGGAGATCATCTTGCCCGCCACGCCCCCGCTGCTGTTGGTGGCCACGGTGAGGACGGGGTTTATCCCCAGCCCCTCGGCGGTAATTTGCTGCATCTTGCCAAAGAGGGCGTTGGAGGAGGTGTCGCTGCCCGTGATGACCACGCCCAGCCAACCCAGGAAGGAGGCCATGAAGGGGAAGGCCGCGCCGGTCACGGTAAAGGCCTTGCCCAGGGTGGGCGTCATGCCGGACCAGTTGGCCACAAAGGCAAAGCCTAAAACGGCGGCAATGGTTAAAAGGGCAAAGCGCAGGTCTTTTAAGGTCTTGGCAAACACCTCCAGGAACTGGCCGGCGCTGATGCGCAGGATCACCGCGCTGATAATGGCCGCAATGAGGATGGCCGTGCCGCCCGCAGAGAGCCAGTTGAAGTTATACACTACAGACATGGGCTTGCCGCCGGCAATGATGGCCTTGTCCAAGCCGGTAAAGACGATTTTCACGGTGGCCTTATCCAGAAGGGCCTTGACCGGCTTCATGCCCCAGTCGCTGATTAAAATAGTGAGGATGATAAATGGCGACCAGGCCTTCAGGACAACCCCGGCGGGGTGCTTCCTCACTTTCAATGTGGCCGGGGGCTCATCGGCAAAGCGCCACACGCGCGCCGGCTTCCACACCCGCAGCAGGATGACCAGGGCAATGATGGAGACCAGTGAGGACATGATGTCCGGCAGCATGGGGGTCATGTAGTTGGAGGTAAGCCACTGCGTTACGGCAAAGGAGATGCCGCACACCAGGATGGCGGGCAGCACTTCCACGGCGCCCCTTAAACCGGCCATGATGAGGACCAGCCAGAAGGGCAGGAACACGGAGAGGAAGGGCAGCTGGCGCCCGGCCATCTGGCTGATGGCCATGGCGTCGATACCGGTCACCGTGCCGGCGGTAATAATGGGTATGCCGATCCCGCCAAAGGCCACCGGGGCGGTGTTGGCAATGAGGCAGATGCCCGCCGCGTAGAGGGGGTTGAAGCCAAGGCCGGCCAGCATAGCCGCGGTAATGGCCACCGGGGTGCCAAAGCCCGCCGCACCTTCGATAAAGGCGCCGAAGCAAAAAGCAATCAGGAGCGCCTGCAGGCGGCGGTCTTCCGTGATGGCCGCGATGGAGTCCTTGATAATCTCAAACTGCCCCGTTTTTACCGTCAAGTTGTAGAGGAAGACGGCCGTGATGACAATCCACCCAATGGGGAAAAGGCCGGTTAAGACGCCGTACAAGGTGGTCAGGAGAACCATGTTCACGGGCATGCCGTGCACGCCCACGGCCAGGGCGATGGCAAAAAGCAAAGTGATGATACCTGCTATGTGCCCCTTCATGCGCCAGACGGCCAGGGCACAGAAGAGAAAGATGATGGGCAGGGCGTCTACCAGGGCCGAAAGACCCAGGTTGCCCAGGGGGTTCACCGCTTGCGTCCAGGTCACGCCGGCTTTCCTCCTTTTTGCAAGTTGAGTTTTTAAGTTTTTAAAGAAACTTGAGAAAAGCATGAATGCACATTTTAGTTTGGCCCTCTGCAGATTTCCCCAGCCACCACCTCCCCGCAAGGGCAGGGTGATTATTTAGCCATCTTATGGCTATGTGATCTGACCATTTAAAATATACTACCTCCCTGTTCACTTTTCCTGCTAAAAGAGTGACATCCTCCCCCCAATAAATTGGGGGGCATCCCGTCGTGGGATGGCGGCTGATCAACCGCAGGTTAGCCAGCATTCCCCGGATGACCCGGATCATCACCTTGGCCTTTGGGGGTGCCACGCTCCCCTTTCTCCCAGGGTCATGCCCCGAGAGCATCGAGCCCTCTGGCGGCAATGTTCAATGCCCCAACCCTGTCCGCATCGGACTGGTACCCGCACCTGACGCACCTGAACCAGGCATGGGTTTTCCGGTTGTAGCGGGAAACATTTCCGCACCGCGGACAGGTCTTGGAGGTTTCCTTGGGGTCGACGTAGATTACGG
>NZ_AUBR01000010.1 GCF_000429345.1 Desulfovirgula thermocuniculi DSM 16036
CCTGGCCCTTGGCAGCAGCCTGTGGTATAATTTTGTTTGCCGGGTTGGGTAAACCAGGCGAAAGCCTGGGGCGCCAAAGCCATGGGTCTGTCGCCTGCGGAAGCAGGCTATGATCGCCAGGCTAAACGGTCCCGACTGCTGGGGGGGGCAGTCAAATGACTGCCCCCCCTTAATTTTTGCGCACCATAATTTCTTGCAAAGGAGGCTGGGGATTTTGTCGGGCCAAACCCAAGTTATTTTAGCCACCGCGATCTTTTTAATTACCTATGCGGTAATCGTCTCCGAAAAAATTCACCGCACCGTGGCCGCGCTCTGCGGCGCCGCCGCCGTTATCCTGGCCGGCGTTATTACCCCGGAGCTGGCCGTTCACTATGTGGACTGGAACACCATCGGCCTCCTCACGGGGATGATGGTCATTGTGGGTATCACGCGCGAGACGGGCATCTTTGAATTCCTGGCCATCCGGGCAGCCAAGGCGGCGCGGGGCGAGCCTTTGCGCATTTTATCTGCCCTCTCCCTGGTTACAGCCGTCCTCTCCGCCTTCCTGGATAACGTGACCACCGTGCTGCTCATTGTGCCCGTTACTTTTGCCATTGCCGGCAAATTGGGGGTCAGCCCACTGCCTTTCTTAATTGCCGAGATCCTTGCTTCCAATATCGGCGGCACGGCCACCCTGGTGGGCGACCCGCCCAACATTATGATCGGCAGCGCCGTGGGCCTGGGCTTCATGGATTTCGTGATCAATCTTGCGCCGGTAGTGGTAGTCATTTACGCGTTAACCGTCTTCATCCTGCGCCATATTTACCGCCGCGACCTTGCTGCCCGCCCCGAGCGGCAAAAAAGCATTACGGAGTTAGACGAGTGGGCCGAAATCAAGGACCCTTCCCTGTTAAAGCCCTGCCTTTGGGTGCTGGGCCTAACGGTTACCGGGTTCGTCCTGCACCAGTACGTGCACCTGGAAAGCTCCGTGGTGGCCCTGTCCGGAGCGGCCCTCCTGCTCCTGGTCACCCGCTTTGACCCGGAACACGCCCTGCATACCGTGGAGTGGCCGGTGATCTTCTTCTTCATCGGCCTCTTTGCCCTCGTGGGTGCCCTGGAAGAGGCGGGCGTGATCGAGTCCGTAGCCCATTTTGCCCTGGAGGTCACCGGCGGCCAGCTCCTGCCCGCCGGGCTCCTCATCCTCTGGCTGTCGGCCCTTGCCTCAGCATTTGTAGACAACATCCCCTTTGTGGCCACCATGATCCCCCTCATTCAAGACATGGGACGGCTGGGGGGTATAGAAAACCTCAACTTTCTCTGGTGGTCCCTCTCGCTGGGAGCCTGCCTGGGCGGCAACGGTACCGTCATCGGCGCCTCGGCAAACGTGGTGGTGGTGGGCATGGCGGAAAAAAGGGGCCTCCCCATAAGCTTTCTGGGCTTTCTCAAAGTGGCCTTCCCGCTTATGATCCTTTCCATCATCATCTCCACCGCCTACCTTTACGCCTGGTTGCAATTTAACACCACCGCCGTGCTCCTGGCCACCACGGCAGCCGGCCTGGGCTTAAGCGCGCTGCTCCATCTGGTGTCCCGGCGACCCGCACCGGAAAAGCGCTAAAAAGTGTTTTCAAAGGCTCAAGACGGTTCCCGCCAGGTCCAAGAAAAGCTGGTTTTATTTTTATGGTGCAAGATCCCCGCCCCGGAGATAAAATACTATACTGGGCCTTAAGCCAGTCAAACCAACTAAAGAAAGCGGGGACCGGCAGTGAGCAATACCAATCTCGGCGCTTACGAAGGAATTGTCGGCGGGCAGGTCATTGAGGAAATTTACCGCCTCGGACATAGGCTGCGGGATTGCCTCGTGCAGCACGTAAACTCCACCTTGGTCGGCGGGGGGGTGGCGGAAATATTAAGGCGCCTCGTGCCCGTGATGGCAGAGGTGGGCCTGCGCGCGCGCTGGGACGTGCTGGAAGGGGACGAAGAGTTCTTCCGCGTGACCAAAACTTTTCACAACGCCTTCCACGGCGTGCCGGTAGAAGTGACGCCCGCCATGCTGGAAACCTACCGGCGGGTTTCCCGGCAAAACCACCGCCTCATCGACCCCGGGGCCGATTTCGTCGTGCTCCACGACCAGCAGCCCCTGGGGCTGGCGGAAGTGCGCCCGCGCCACCGGGGCAGGTGGCTCTGGTACTGCCACATCGACCCGGCAGACGTCACGCCGCCGGTATGGGATTTTTTGCGCCCCTGGGCCGCGCGCTGCGATGCCGCCATCTACCACCTTCCCGCCTACGCGCGGCGCCTGGGGCACCGGGAGTATTTCATGCCCCCGGCCATCGACCCCCTGGCGGAAAAAAACCGGGAGGTCTCCCCTTGGGAAGTGGCCGGAATTATGGAGCGCCTGGGCATACCGCTGGACCTCCCCCTGGTGGTGCAGGTGTCCAGGTTTGACCGCCTCAAAGACCCCTTGGGGGTGATCCGGGTTTTCCGCCTGGTGAGAAAAGAAGTGCCCTGCCGGCTGGTGCTGGTCGGCGGCAGGGCCACCGACGACCCAGAGGGGGCCCAGGTATACCTAGAGGTCCTGGAAGCGGCGTCCGGCGACCCGGACATCCACATTCTGGAGCTGCCGCCGGACAGCGACCTGGAAATAAACGCCATCCAGCGGGCGGCCACGGTGGTGGTGCAGAAGTCGGTGCGGGAGGGCTTCGGCCTTACGGTAACCGAAGCCATGTGGAAGTCCCGCCCCGTGGTGGCCACTCCCGTGGGCGGCATTACCCTTCAGGTGATCCACGGGGAGACGGGCCTTGCCGCCTCCACCACGGAGGAAATGGCCAGGGCGGTCATACGCCTGTTAAGGGAGCCCGCCTTAAGGGAGCAGCTGGGTCAAAAAGCGAAAGAGCACGTGCGCCGGAACTTCATCCTCCCCATTTACCTCAAGAGGTGGCTCGAACTGCTGGCAGCCGAGCAACAGCTTGCGTCCTTCGCATCAGCCGTGGCCCCTAGGGACGATTCGACCTGCTGGTTGCCGGGCAGCCCGCCGTAACCGCGTAAAAGATATCGTCCAGCTCCCGGCGGCTGTCCAGGAGGGCCTCCACCACCCGGCGGTCAAGGGCTCCCCCCTCCACCTCGCCTCTTAAGATCTTCTCTATCTCCGGCCAGGCCAGGCCGCGCCGGTAGGGCCTGTCCTCGCGTAGGGCCGCGTAAATGTCGCTCACGGCCATAATGCGCGCCCCCAGGCAGAGGTCGCGCTCCCGCAAGCGGAAAGGGTATCCCTTTCCGTTTAATTTTTCATGGTGGTAAGCGGCCCAGCGCACCACGGGCAGGACTTCGTCCAGCGGCTTGAGCAGCCAGTAGGTGTAATATGTATGCTGCTTGATCCAGCTGAACTCCTCGCGGGTGAGGCGCCCCGGCTTTTCCAGTATTTCCTCGGGCACGCTGAGCTTGCCCAGGTCGTGCAGCAGCCCGGCCACCTCCATGAGGAAGCACTCCCCCTGCGTCATCCCCAGCCGCGCGGCCAGAAAGCTCGCCGCCCTGGCCACGCCCTGGGAGTGGTGGCGCGTAAAGGGGCTCTTGGCGTCAATGATGCGGGCAAAAAAGCAGGCCAGGCCCATTAACTGCGCGGGCTCCAGGATTACCCGGTAGCCCTCCACCATTTTCAGGAGGTTTTCAGCCAGGCACGGCCCGGTAATGTCCAGCCAGAAGCTCTCCGCCTCGGCCAGCCCCGCAAAAAGGTCCACCAGCTCCGGATCGAAGACGCTACCGGAAAGCTCCTTAACCTGCCTGACGATCTCCTCGCTCTGGCTTAAAACATGCCGCCGGTCGTCCAGCAATACGTCCACCCGATCGGCGAGGTGGATAATGCGGGAGGCCAGGGGGATGGCCGCCCCGGCTCTGCCGGAGGGGTTGCCTCCCTCCCAGCGGTCGTGGTGGGATAGGATCACCTCCGCCGCCGGCGCCAGCAGGGGTACGTCGGCGGTAAACTGGTAGCCCCGGTGGCAGTGCTCCCAGGGATGGCTGACGTCAAACACCTCCAGCGCATCTTTCTCCGGCCAGGTCACCGCACCGGCGTCGTGGATCATGGAAGCGGCAAAGAGGTCGAAGCGCTCTCTGGCGGAAAGCCCGGCGGCCTCACCGAGGCGCAGGGCAATTACGGCCACCCGCTGGTGGTGCCGCAACAACCCCCGGCGGGAAAAGTCAAGGGCCAGCGAAAGGTTAACCAGCATGCGGGTCAGGTCAACCTGCACCAAAAAATTCCTCCTCGAACATCCCCGGGCCACGGGGCGCGGCCCGGATGGTATAATATACCCAGTTATTCTTTTCGTCCACCGGTGGGGGAACCAGAACCGATGGAAAAAATTTCTCCCGAGAAGGTTATCTTTGCCCTGGACATCGGTACCCGCACGGTTATCGGCCTGGCGGCCTTACCGGAAAACGGCCGCCTGCGGGTTCTGGCGCAGAAACTGGTGGAGCACCGGCGCCGGGCCATGCTGGACGGGCAGATACACGACATCCCCAGCGTGGCCGAGGCGGTAAAGGAAGTCAGGAGGAACCTCGAGGACAGGCTGGGCTTTCCTTTGCGCCAGGTGGCCATTGCCGCCGCCGGGCGCTCGCTGGTCACCCGGGCCTGCCACGTGGAACTGGAGAGCGGCGGGCGGGAAATAGACTGGGCGGAGGTAAACGCCCTGGAGCTGGCCGCCGTGCAGCAGGCCCACCGGGAGCTGGCAGAAGATCTGGCCTCCGGCGCCGGCGATTTTACCTGCGTGGGGTACAGCATTGTTTCCTATTACCTGGACGGCTATGCCATTTCCAGCCTGGTGGGCCACCGGGGCAAGGTCATCGGCGCCGACGTGCTGGCCACCTTCCTGCCGGGCTCGGTGGTGAACAGCCTTTACGCCGTGCTGCAGCGCGCCGGGCTGGAGCCCCTTTCCCTCACCTTGGAGCCCATCGCCGCCATTGAGGCCGCCATCCCGGAGAGCTACCGCCTCCTAAACCTGGCCCTGGTGGACATCGGCGCCGGTACCTCTGACATCGCCATCACCAGGGACGGGGCCGTCACCGCCTACGGCATGGTGCCCGTGGCCGGCGATGAGGTAACGGAAGAAATCGTGCAGGCCTGTCTGGTGGACTTTGACACCGCCGAGCGCATGAAGAGGGAGCTGTCCCGGAAGGAGGAAATCCGCTACGTGGACATCCTGGGCGCGGAAAACTCCATCCTGTCCCGGGAGCTGCTCGCGCGCCTGGACCCGGTCCTGGAACGCCTGGCCGCCAGGGTAGCAGCGCAAATCCTCGCCCTCAACAGCGGGCGGCCCCCCCGTTCCGTCTTCTGCGTGGGCGGGGGCAGCCAGGTGCCGGGCCTGACGGAAAAGATTGCCCGCCACCTGCAGCTGGAGAAAAACCGCGTGGTGCTGCGGGACCGCCGCAGCCTGGGCCAGCTCCTTATGGCGGAAGAGGACGAGATTACCGGGCCGGAAGGAATCACGGTGGTAGGCATAGCCCTAAACGCCCTGCGCCGGATGGGCCACGACTTCATCCACGTGGTGGTCAACGGTGAGGAACACAGGCTGTTTAACGTGCGCGAGTTTACCGTGGGCAACGTGCTGGCCCTAACCGGCTTCAACCCGCGCCTGCTCATCGGCCAGAACGGCAGGAACCTGGTGTTTACTTTAAACGGCAGGCGCCGGGTAATCTACGGCGGCCTTTCCCAGCCGGCGCGCATCCTGGTCAACGGGCGGGAGGCCAACCTGAAAACGAGGGTGGCCCACGGGGACCGCATCGACGTCTACCCGGCGCAAAACGGCGCGGACGCCCGGCTGACCGTAGCCGAGCTTTTCTCACCTCCCGGGCACATCACCGTAGAGATTAACGGCCAGGCCACGGCGGTGCCCGCCTGCTGCCTGGTTAACGGCGAGCAGGCGGAGGGCTCCCGCGAGATAACCGACGGGGCGAAAGTGGAGGTCTTTTCCGCCAAACCCCTCCAGGAGTGGCTGGCGGAGCACCTAGGCGGTGGGATTCCGGCGCCGCCTCACCGCCTCAAGCTGCTGGTTAACGGTGAGCCCGCCCCGCCGGTTTATTACCTGCGCCCCGGCGACCGGGTGGTGTGGGAGGTGGAGGAAGGCGGCGCGGCAAACCGGGAAAAGGAGGGAAGTATCACGGTCACGGTAAACGGCCTGCCGGTAAACCTGCGGGGGCAGGGCGACTTCCTCCTGCTGGACGTCTTCAAGTACATAAGCCTTGACCCCGCCTCCCTGGCCCCGCCGGTAAAAATACTCTTAAACGGTTGCGAGGCGGGCTTTACCGACCCGCTTAAAGACGGCGACGTCATTGAAATTAAATCCGGAGCGTGAGGCTCCGGCATCAAACGGTAAAGCGGGCGGCCATGTTCCGCAAGTTTTCGGCCAGGGCTGAAAGGGTGGCAATGGTGCCGGCAGTTTCCTGGAGCATGGCGCTCTGTTCTTCGGTGGAGGCAGCAATATTGTTTACCGCCTCAGACACCTGCCGGGACGCTGCCGCCACGTCGGCCACCTGGGTATCCACCTCTTTCACGGCCTGCAGGATTTCCTCAAAGGCCTGGGAAGCGTCCCCCACCACGGCCAGGCCCTTTTCTGCTTCTTGAGCCGTTTTTTCCATCAGCGCGGCAATGCCTGCAACTTCCCCCTGGATGGCCGCCACCAGGTTTCCTATTTCCCCCGCCGAGAAGGCAGACTGCTCGGCCAGCCTGCGCACCTCCTCGGCCACCACGGCAAAGCCCCGCCCGTGCTCCCCGGCCCTGGCCGCCTCAATGGCCGCATTCAAGGCCAGGAGGTTGGTCTGCTCGGCAATACCGGTGATGATCTGCAGGATCTCCCCGATCTGCGCCGAGGTGCGGGCAAACCCCTCTATTTTCCTGGCCACCTCCTGGGTAGCGCCGTACATGGCCTGGATCTGCTGGCTGGCCTCCTCCATCTTGCGGCTACCTTCCTCGGCCAGGGAAGCCGCCCGGCTGGCCCTGGCGGCCACCGACTCCGCCCGCGCGGCCACCTCCTGCATGCTGGCAGAGATTTCCGAAGCCGCGCTGGCCGTCTCCACGGCCCCCTGGGAAATCTGCTCCGTGGAGGCGGAAAGCTGCCCGGCTATCTCCGAGGCCCTGCGGGCTTCCGTGGCCAGCTCGCCGATCAGGCGGGCCAGGTTCCGGCGCATCTCTTCAAAGGCGTCAATAAGCTGGCCTATCTCGTCGCGGTGCAATACTGCTTCACCACCAATCCTTCGCGTTGCGTTTTACTCACCAAAAATTATTCGCCGGAGGCTTTATTTTCTTCCTGCCGCCCGGCGATCTTTTGCCCCATTTTCAGCAGCGGCACTCCCCCAACATGCGGTGCTGCCTTAAAAAGTGCACCAGGCCGCCAAAAGTGATAATGTTTTCTTCCTTCAGTCTTTTTAATATATTCACAAAAATTTGTGCCGTAAGCAGCGCATCCCCCATGGCCGTGTGGCGCCCCGCGGGCTCGAGACCGTAAAAGGCCAGCAGCCCGTCCAGGGAATAGCAGCCGAGGCCGGGATAGAGGGCCCTGACCAGGTGCGCCGTATCCAGCACCCAGTTCCTGATCTTTACCCCGGTATGTTTTTTGAGCTTTTCCTCCAGGAAGGCCAGGTCAAAGTGGATGCAGTGGCCGACCAGGACGCTGTCGCCGATAAAACGGAGCAGCTCCGGCAAGACCCCCCAAAAGCCGGGGCAGCCCACCAGCATGTCCCGGGCAATCCCCGTAAGGCCGATTACCTCGCCTGGAACCAGGCGGTAGGGGTAAACGTAGCGGTGGAAGCGCTCCTCCCCGCACACCGCCCCGTTCCTCACCGCCACGGCCCCCACGGCGATGATCTCGTCACCGCCACCGTAGGCAAAACCCGTGGTTTCCAGGTCCAGGACCACGAAGCGCAGGTCCTCAAGCTTGGTGCCCGGGGGAATCCGGCGGGCGCCGGCCAGGACCATTTCCCTGATTTCCTTCACGGTTTCCCCGTCCAGAAAACCCCTGCCCCTGGCCGCCGGGGAAAGCAAGCTTTTAACTTTTTGCCAAAGGGAATCTCCTGCCGGCACAGCCCTCTCCCCCGGCCTTCAAGAACTAACGTAGCGCAGCCAGTGATCGGTGAAATACCTGCTGGTGAGCTTTTGCAGGCGGGTGATGGCCAAGAGCGCATCCTTGAGCAGCATCTGCTCGGTCCTGCTCAGGCGGTAGGGGTTTAGGTAATTATCCGCCTCCCTGCCCTGCCTGACCTTCCTCAGGTTTTCCCTAATGCGCAGCATCATCAGCGTCTCAAAGGCGCCCTGCACATACTCCCCGTCCTCCTCCGGCAGGACCCCTTTTTCCACCAGCAGGCGGAGCCTGCCCAGGGTGGAGGTCTCCCGGAGGCCGTACTTTACAGCAAAAATGCGGGCGCAATTAACAATATGGCGGGCGGCCTCCTTTAAGTTTAACTCGTTTTTATGGGGCCCGCCCTTTTCCGTGGCAAACCCTCCCAGGAAGGTAAGGGGAACTCTTGCCTGCACTTCCTCTTCTGCCAGGAAATGGGGCGCGCGGCCAGAGGAACTGAAGGCGCCGAAAATGTGCTCCCGCAGCTCTTCGGCCAGGTCCGCGGCGCCGTATACGGGCCGGAAGTCCAGGAGGATGGTGAGCAGCCGGATGTCCTCCGGCTCGGCCCGCTCCATCCAGCCGGAAACCACTTCCTTCCAGTTATCCAGGGAGCGGCACCACCGGGGGTTGGAGGCCATAACCCCGCCCTTGCACCAGGCAAAGCCCGCCCGCACCAACTCCTCCACCACCCTGGCTCCCAGGACCTGGAAGTAACTGGCCGCGCCGTGGCCGCCCCCGGCGTAGATGATGGCGTTGTCCTGGTCGGTGCGCAGGGTCTGCTCCTTCCGCCCCGCGCTCCCCATGCTGATCCAGCAGTATGCCACGGGTGGCGTCCCGAAGCCTTCTTCCGCCAACTCTTTCTCGCAAAGCTCGATTACCCGGCAGGTAAGCCTGTCGTGCATCTCGGTGATGATCTCAAAAAGCTCGGGAACCCGGGCCTTTTCGGCCACCAGGGCGCTTAAAAAGCTGTCCACTTCCCGGCCTATCCTGGCCAGGTCGTCCAGCGTCCTGGCCCTCTCTATCTTGTCCGTTACCCAGAGGCTCCCCGTGCTCCTGGCCTTAATCAAGTCCCTCAGGGTGAGCACGCCCGCCAGCCTCTCCCCGTCCAGCACCACCATGTGCTTGACCTGGTGCTTGACCACCGCCAGGAGGGCCTTGCCGTAATAATCGCCCACCTGCAGCTTGACCAGCTTCCTGTCCATCACCTGCTCAGCCGTGAGTCCCGCAGGCCCGCAGGAAGGATAAGCGAGCACCTTGTGCACCAGGTCTTTTTCCGTGACCAGGCCTGCCGGGTAGCCGCCCTCGTCCAGCACGATAACCGAGCTTATTTGGTGGTCGGCCATCCGGCGGGCCACTTCACTTACGGGCGTGTCCAGACGGCAGGTTACCGGGGACCAGGTCATGATCTCGCTGACCCTCTTGTGAAAGGGGGTGGACTCCGCCGCCCCGTATGCCTCGTAGGGCTGGCGGGCCACCGCCTCCGCGTACAGCAGGCGCAGGCGCTCGGAAAGCAGGGCGGTAAAAAAGCTGGCAAACTCCGGGTAGCCGGCAATGAGTTCCTCCACCCTGCGCTGCGGGATGAGCAGGCAGGCCATGTTCTCCGCCGCCCGCACGGAGCCACCGTAGGTCTTGCCGGTAAAGAGGGCCGTTTCGCCGAAAAAATCGCCGCGGCGCCGGTAGCCCACCACCGTTTCCCGGTGGTGGTGCTCGTCAGTTACGGTCACCTCCGCCGTGCCGGAGGCCACCAGGAAGAGCACGCCAAGGCTTTTCTGGCCCTGCCTGAAGGCATAGGCTCCCCGGGGGTAAAGCCTCACCTCCAGGTGCCGGGCAAGCCCGGCGAGCACCTCCTCGCCCAAGACGCTAAAGGGCGGGCAGGACCTGAGGACCTCCAAAACATCCACTTCCATGGCCCTCTTCCCCTTGCTTATTTATCCGCTGCCGCCAGGATCACACCTTAAATTTCCCCCGGCTACCTCCCGGGCCATGCCGGCCAGCATTTTCAAAGGGGCGGCCAGGACCAACCTCACCACCAGGTAGTTGGCCCCTCCCACCAGCAGGCCCGCCAGCAGGCAGGCGGCAACAAAAGTGGGCTGGAAAACCGCCCGGGGCGGCAAGCCCAAGGCCACCATGCCGAAGGGAAAAACCGCTCCGGTGACAAGGCCCATGAGGACCATTACCGCCATGAGGGTCCTGAACAGCCTCCCTCTTCCGGCCAGGCGAAAAAGCAAACCCTGGGGAGCTTCCATGTGCCCGTGCCCTCCCGGTTAAAGCAAATTTTTGCTTCTATTCGCCGGTATTTTCTCTTTTTCCTGCCGCACCCCCGGTTGGCCCCCACCCTCGCGCGGGCGGTGAGCACCGCGCTTCATTCGTCCTTTATGCTCCAGAGCCGCATGGCATTTAAGGTTACCAGCAGCGTGGCTCCCATGTCGGCCAGGATGGCCAGCCAGAGGGTAAGCCAACCGGGGAAAACGGCCAGGACGGCCAGGACCTTCACCGTTACGGCAAAGAGCACGTTTTGCCGGATAACCCCCTGTGCCGCCCTGCCCAGGCGGAAGACAAAAGCCAGCTTTGTCAGGTCGGCCCCGGCCAGCACCACGTCCGCCGTTTCCAGGGCCGCATCCGTACTCGCCCCGCCCAGGGCTACCCCAACGGTTGCCGCCGCCAGGGCCGGCGCGTCGTTAACGCCGTCCCCCACCATGGCCACCGCACCGTACCGGCGGGCCAGGAAACGTACGGCCTCCACCTTTCCCTGGGGCAGGAGCCCGGCGTGGTATTCGTCCACCCCCAGGCGGGCCGCCACGGCACGGGCGGTTCCCTCGCCGTCCCCGGTAAGCATCACGGTGCGGGAGATGCCGGCCCGCTTCAAGGCGGCAACGGCTGCCGCTCCCTCTTCCCGGACCTCGTCGGCCAGGGCAATGATGCCCAGCAAGGCTTGCGGCGTCCCGAGGAGGACAACCGTCTTGCCTTCCTCCTGCAGGCGGGCAACCTCTTCACCGAGGGCACCTGCAGGGAGGCCCAGCCGGGCAAACAGCCGGGGGCTGCCGAGATAGAGAAGTTGCCCGTCCACCACCCCGCGCGCTCCCAGACCCGGTAGGGCCGCAAACTCCGCCGCCTGCTCCACCGGCAACCCTTGCGCCGCCGCGGCCCTCACCACGGCCTTGGCCAGGGGGTGCTCGGAGCAGGACTCCAGGGCGGCAGCTGCCCGCAGCAATTCCTCCGGCGGGTAGCCGCCCGCGGGGCGGATATCCGTCACCGCCGGCTGCCCTTTGGTAAGGGTTCCCGTCTTGTCAAGGGCCACGGCCCTCACGGCCCCCGCCGCCTCCAGGCAGGCGCCGCCTTTAATGAGCACGCCGCGGCGCGCGGCGCTGCCAATGGCGCTGGCCACGGCCACCGGGGTGGAAACCACCAGGGCGCAGGGACAAGACGCTACCAAAAGAGCCAGCCCCCGGTAAACCCAGGGCTCCCAGGGCTGCCCTGCGGCCAGGGGCGGGAAAAGGGCCACGGCTGCCGCCAGGGCCATTACGGCGGGCGTGTAGGCGGCAGCAAAGCGTTCCACAAAGACCTGCGACGGTGCCCGCCGGGTCTGCGCCTCTTCCACCAGCCGGATGATCCTGGAAATGGTGCTGTCCTCTACCGGCCTGGTTACCTTCACCTCCAGGTACCCGTAAGTGTTAAGGGTGCCGGCAAAAACCTCGTCGCCCGGGCCTTTTTCCACGGCCAGCGACTCCCCGGTTATGGGAGCCTCGTTTAAGGCGGACTCCCCCTTGACGATCCGCCCGTCCATGGCCACCTTCTCCCCGGGGCGTACGATCATAATATCGCCCACCCGCACCTCTTCCACCGGGACCTCCACCTCTTCGCCGCCAGGACGGTAAACCCTGGCCCTGGGGGGCGCAAGGTCCATGAGCTCGCGGATGGCCCGGCGCACCCGTCCCGCCGTCCAGGACTCCAGCGTTTCCGAAAGGGAGTAGAGGAAAGCCACCACGGCACCCTCCCTCCACTCGCCGATGGAGACGGCTCCCGCCAGGGCCACGGTCATGAGCACGCTCACGTTAAAATTCAGGCGCATGGCGGAGGGAAAGGCGCGGCGGATACTTCCCCACCCCCCTACGGCCATGGCCGCCAGGTAAAAGGGGAGGTAACGGGCGGGGTTATACCCGAGCACCTCCAGCACAAGGGCACACGCCAGGGCCAGGCCGGATATCAGCACCCGCAGCAGTTTCCACCCCGTGCCGGGCGCGGCGGCGCGGGCCTTCCCCGCCCCGCCCTCTGGCAGCACGATGCGGAGCCCTTCCCTGACGGCTGCACGCTTTATGGCCCCGGCGTCCACGCCGGAACCTTCCACCACCAGCCTGCCGGTGGAGGCGTTTAAGCTTACCCTGGACACGCCAGGAAGCGCCGCCACTTTCCTTTCAAATTTGGCGGCGCAGTCCGCTCAGGTAATTCCCTCCACGCGGAAGACGGCCCTCACGTTTTTATCTTCCCGGTTTGCGGCTTTATCCTGGACCAACTTTTTCTCCCCCCTAAACGGCATTTTCCGCACCATTTCCTGCCACGCCCCGCATATTAAGAACATCTTTAAGGAAGTTGCCTATGCGCTCGTCGGCAAGCCGGTAAAATACCAGCTTTCCCTCCCGGCGGTATTTGACCAGCCCCAGGCGATAGAGCAGGCGTAGGTGGTAGGAAGCAGCGGCCAGGCTTTGGCCAATAACGGCAACCACATCGCAAACGCAAAGCTCCCCCTCGGCGAGGGCATAAATAACTTTCAGGCGGGTGTCATCGGCCAGGGCCTTGAAGAGATCGGCTAAGCCTTCGACAACCCTGACCTTTGACCTTAGCCTTTGCACTCGTTCCATATTTATGCAATTAACCTCGCAAACGGGGGCCTCCGCAGGGGGTCTTTCGGGGAAAGCCTCTTTATGCACTGGAGATCACCCCAACCATAAATTAATTCAAATAGTCAATTTATTACTTGATTATATTGGCATATTGCCCTCTTGTCAACCTTACCTTAAAAAAATTTAGGACCCTCCCTGCATTCCTAACTGCTCCTGTGACTTTATTCCTATGGTATACTCTATACGGTACACCATTAGGGGCAGCGAGGTGAATTCTTGCAAAATGAACGCTGAAACGGTGTTATTACTCTTTCAGGGAATTTTCCAGGGGCTGCTCAGCTTTTCCTGGCAGAACGCGGTAATGATTGCCACCGGGCTACTGCTCATTTACCTGGGCGTAAGGCACCAGGTGGAGCCCCTGCTGCTGGTGCCCATCGGCTTTGGCTGCATTCTGGTCAACCTGCCCCTCACCGGCATCATGGGTGAAGAAGGCCTCCTGAGGTATTTCTACGAGGCCGGCGTGGTCACCGAGATCTTCCCCTGCCTCATCTTCATCGGCATCGGCGCCATGACCGATTTTACCCCCCTGCTGCAAAATCCCCGGGTCTTCCTCCTGGGCGGGGCCGGGCAGTTCGGCATTTTCCTCACCCTGCTCCTGGCCCTCGCCCTGGGCTTTGAAAAGGTGGAGGCCGTGTGCGTGGGCATCATCGGCGCCTGCGACGGGCCCACCTCCATTTACGTTACCAGTCAGTTTGCCCCCCACCTCCTGGGCCCCGTATCGGTGGCCGCATATTCCTACATGGCCCTGGTCCCCGTCATCCAGCCGCCGGTGATGCGGCTCCTGACCACCAAAAGGGAACGCACCATGGTCATGAAGTATTACACGGGGAAGCCCGTTTCCCGCACGGCCAAAATACTCTTCCCCCTGGTGGTAGCCGTGGTAACCATCATTATCGCCCCCATGGGCGCACCCCTCATGGGCACCCTTATGCTCGGCAATTTCTTAAAGGAATGCGGAGTGGTGGAAAGGCTCAGCCGCACCGCCCAAAACGAGATAGCCAACATCGTCACCCTGCTCCTGGGGCTAACCATTGGCGCCACCATGAACGGGGAGGTATTCCTCACCACCAAAACCCTCTTCATCTTCCTCCTGGGCGCGGTGGCCATAGCCGGAGACACGGCGGCGGGAGTGTTAATGGCCAAGCTCATGAACCTCTTTGCCAGGGAAAAGATCAACCCGCTGATAGGGGCTGCCGGTATCTCCGCCTTCCCCATGTCCGCCCGAGTGGTGCATAAAGTGGGCAGCGAGGAGAACCCCCAGAATTACCTCCTCATGCACGCCATAGGCGTCAATACCGGGGGGCAGGTGGGCTCCGTGCTGGCCGCCAGCATCATGCTGGCCGTGCTCAAGGCCATGGGCCTGGCATAGGCCGCTTTAAGCGCTCCATAAAAGGGGGTCCTCGAGATGGAGCTCTCTAAGTGGGAATTCGGCCTCTACATGCTTGTCTTCGGGATGGGCCTGACCCTGGGTACCCTTTACCTTTTGACCTGGATCATGCGGGCCTTAACAGCCGCTTTCAAACCCGAGCAAAACGAAAACAACTCATGAAAACAATTTATGAAAAAGCCAAGCGGCAGGAGGCTTAGGAATCATCTCCTGCCGCTTTATGTTCCCTTTGTCTACTTTTCCCTCTGCGAGCCAAAGATGTAAACTAGTATAACGTTGTAGCGCCAGAAAATGCCGGCCATGCGCTCTATGCCGGGCATATAACCACCTCATCGGGGTACGCGGTCAGCCTCTCCAGCCCGTTTTCCCGCACCACGAAGGTGTTCTCAATACCCACGGCTCCCCGCCCGGGGAAGACGAATTTGGGCTCCAGGGCCACCACCATGCCCGGCGCGAGCTTGTCTTTTACCCCTTGCGCCAGCACCGGCAGCTCGTTTAACTCCAGGCCCACGCCGTGGCCCACAAAGCGTACCTGCTCGTCACAGCCCATGAAGTGAGCGGCCAGCCCGGCTCCGGCGGCCACCTCACACGCCAGCGCGTAAAGCTCCCCGCATGCTGTTCCCGGGCGTGCCGCCTTCACCAGGGCCTCCTGGATTTCCAGGGCCACCCGATGGGCATAAACTAAATCCGGCGGCAAAGACCCCACGGCAAAAACCCGGCTCACGTCCACCTGGTAGCCCCCCGCGGCCACCACCACGAAATCCACCATTACGGGCTCCCCGGGGGCAATGACGTGCCGTCCCACGCCAAAGGGAAAGGCCGGGGAAAAACCGGGCCCGCCCAGGGGGCTGTCGTAATAGCTGGCCACGCCTCCGCTGGGCCCAGCCAGGATGCACCCGTAAAAGAACTCCTGCTGGTTGAAGCCCCGCACCCTGATGAGGCCCAGGTGGCCCGCCCGGCGGGCCGCCGCTTCTACGGAGGCGGCCAGCTCCAGCTCGCTCCTGCCCGCCCTGATCATGCCGGGGACCTGGGCCAAGACGGCGTCCGCCAGGGCCGCCGATTCCCTCACCAGGTCAATTTCGTACGGAGATTTTACCGCACGCAGCTTTCTAATTAGCGGGGAGCAGTCCACAATCTGCCCCGGGAAGATCTTCCGGTAGCGGGCAAACAGATTTACGGGCAAAACGTCCAGCTCCATGCCCAGCACGCGGGGCAACGGCAGCCCCCGGGAAGCCAGGACGGCGGGCAACTCTTCCGGCTTGCGCAAGGGGCTCACTTCCGCCGGCACGCGTTCCGGCTGTACGCGCCCCAGGCTCCGGCGCACCATGAGCAGCGGGCGCCCCCTGGCGGGAACGTACAGGTGGGCGTTCTGGTAGGTGCCGCAGAAGTACACCAGGTCGGCCGCCTGCAGGATGAGGGCGCCCTCCATGCCCGCTTCACCGAGGGCTTCCTGGAAGCGCTCCATCCTGGCGGAAAGCTCTGCAAGGGGCGGGTAGGTCACGGCCAATCACGCCTCCGTAAATAAATTAAATTGTTCCTCCTCAACCCCTGCCGCCCGCCGGCAGGATCTCCAGCACCGCCCTTTTCATCTCCGCCGGGCTTACCGTGAGGGTGTGGCGCACGGGCCTTCGCGCCAGGTCCCTAAGCGGCGCGGGTATTGACAAGCCGGTGAAAGCACTGAGAAGTTCTAGGAGCTCCAGCTCCCCCCTGCCGGCCACGGCCTCCTCTCCCATGACGGCCAGGGCCACGCTGGAGTTAAACTTAAAGGGGCTGGCGGTGGAGGCCAGGACGGTCTTGTGGGTGTCTCCCGTGACCTCCACGTAGCGCTCGTAAACGTACATGCCCACGGCAGTGTGGGGGTCCATGAGGTAGCCGTACGCGCGGTAAACGCGGCGGATGGTTTCCAGCGTGGCCCCGTCGTCGGCAAAATCGGACCAGAAAACGGCCTGGATCTCCCGGAGCACCCCTTCCTCCACCCGGTAGTGGCCGTACTCCTTTAACGCCTGCATCCAGGAACGCACCCGGGCGGCATCCCGCCCGCTCACCTCGAAGAGCAGCCGCTCCAGGTTGCTGGAGATGAGGATGTCCATGGAGGGGGAAATGGTGCGGTAAAACTCCCGGCGACGGTCGTAAATGCCGCTGCGGATGAACTGGGTCAGGACGTTATTTTTGTTGGCCGCACAGATGAGCCGGTGCACCGGGAGGCCCATTTGCCGGGCATAGTAGGCGGCCAGGATGTTGCCGAAGTTGCCCGTAGGTACCACAAAATTTACCGCCTCGCCGGGGCGGATCTCGCCTTCCCTCAGGAGGTCCAGGTAGGCGGAAAAGTAGTAAACAATCTGGGGCACCAGGCGGCCCCAGTTGATGGAGTTGGCCGAGGAAAGGCGGCAGCCCAGGCGCGCGGCAAGGGCCTTCACCTCCGGGTCGGCAAAAATCTCCTTCACCCCGCCCTGCGCCTGGTCGAAGTTTCCCTCCACCGCCACCACGTGCACGTTCTTCCCTTCCTGGGTAACCATCTGCAGTCGCTGCACCTCGCTTACTCCCCGGGCCGGGTAGAAGACGACGATGCGCGTCCCCTCCACGTCCCGGAACCCCTCCAGGGCCGCCTTGCCGGTGTCCCCGGAGGTGGCCACCAGGATCAGCACCTCCCTTTCCCCTCCCGCCCTGGCCAGGGCCCGGGGAAGAAGGCGGGGGAGCAGCTGCAGGGCCATGTCCTTGAAAGCGCAGGTGGGGCCGTGCCACAGCTCCAGCACGTAGAGACCGGGAGCAAGCTTTTTCACCGGGGCCACCGCGGGGTGGTCAAACTTACCCCCACCGTACGCCTCATCCACACAAGCGGCAATTTCCCCGGGGGCAAAGCCGGTGAGGTAAAGTGCGAGCAGGGAGGATGCCCTTGCGGCGTAGGGCATCCCCGCAAGGGCGGCCAGCTCCTCCTTTCCGACGGGCACCAGCTTTTCGGGCACGTACAGGCCGCCGTCGGGGGCCATCCCCTCGGCAATGGCCCCGGCGGCGCTGACCGGCAAGGACATGCCTCTCGTACTGTAGTACAGCATAAGGTCAGCTCCTTAGAAAGCAAGCTTCCCTAAAAAGGGAATTTGCCGCCGGTAAAGCGGAATCCTCCCCGCAGGCAGGAAAAGCAGCCCGCAAAAAGAAAGAGAGAAACGGGGGTGGTGGGGCCGTGCTCCACGTCGTCAGCGTGAGCCTTGGTTCGACCGCGCGCGACCACCGGGCGGAAATTGTCCTCCTGGGCCGGAAAATCCTCGTGGAGCGGCGGGGGACGGACGGCAGCTTGCGCCGTGCGGCAAGGCTCCTGAGGGAGCTTGACGGTCGGGTGGACGCGATTTCCCTCGGGGGGATAGACCTTTACCTCTTTGCGGGGCCAAGGCGCTACACCTTTAAGGATGCCCTGCGGCTGGCCGGTGCGGTGCGGCACACGCCGCTGGTGGACGGCAGCGGCATCAAGGAGACATGGGAGCCCCACGTGGTGGAACTGGCGCGGCAGGAGATCGGCCTGCCGCAGGAAGGGCAAAAGGTGCTCCTGGCCAGCGCGCTGGACCGCTGGCCGCTGGCCGAAGCTTTCGCCCGGGCGGGCTGCCGCCTCATGATTGGCGACGCCCTCTTTGCCCTGGGCCTGCCCCTGGTTTTTTCCTCCCTGGATTCCTTTGCTACCGTGGCACGGGTTTTCCTGCCCTTTTTCTGCCGCCTGCCCATTGCCCTCCTTTACCCCACCGGCAAGAGGCAGGAAAAGAGCCGCCCCCGCTTTGCGGCCCTGTACCGGCAAGCAGACATCCTGGCCGGCGACTTCCACTTCCTGCGGCGCTACCTCCCGCAAGATCTCGGGGGAAAAGCCGTCTTTACCAGCACCCTCACCCGGCAGGACGTGGAGGAGCTGGCCCAAAGAGGGGTGCGTTGGCTGGTGACCTTTGCTCCGGAAATGGAGGGGCGCTGGTTTGGGGCCAACGTCCTGGAGGCCATCTGCACGGCCCTGCTAAAGAGCAGGGGGGTAAAGGAAATAAAGCCCTCCCTTTACCGGCCCCTCCTGGCGGAAGCCGGGCTGGCCCCGGGAATTTACCGCCTGAATTGATCTTCCAGGAGGAAAAGCCGGTGGGGAAGGCTAAATATTATAAGGTCTGATCAGCAGGTGTCTAGCTGCAAGGAGGTTAGAGGAACGGTGAATTACAAGGAGCTGCGGGAAGCGGCCCGCGAAAAGCTGAAAGGTTACTGCCGCGTGTGCCCCGTCTGCGACGGGAGGGCCTGCGCCGGGGAAGTGCCGGGCATGGGCGGCACGGGCACGGGGTCCTCTTTCCGTGCCAACGTGGAAGCCCTGGCCCGCTACCGCCTGAACCTGCGCACCCTCCACGGAGCCAAAGACCCGGACACCAGCCTGACGCTCTTTGGCCAGAAGCTCTCCACTCCCATCCTGGCGGCGCCCATGACCGGCGTCTCCTACAACATGGGCGGCGCCCTGACGGAGCGGGAGTTCATCGGCATGATCATGGCCGGCGCCCGCGCCGCCGGCAGCATAGGCATGTGCGGGGACGGCGGGGACCCGCAATTCTATGCTTCCGGGCTGGAGGCCATTGCCGAGCAGGACGGCCACGGCATCCCCATCATCAAGCCCCGGGAGCAAAAGGCCATCATCGAGCGCATCCGCCGTGCCGAGGAGGCCGGGGCCCCTGCCGTGGGCGTGGATGTGGACGGGGCCGGTCTGGTTACCATGGCCCTCTTCGGCCAGCCCGTAGGGCCCAAGACGGCGGAGGAGCTGAAGGAGCTTGTGGCCTCCACCCGCCTCCCCTTCATCGTCAAGGGCATCATGACCGTAGACGAAGCCCTGTTGGCGGTGGAAGCGGGGGCGGCAGCCATCGTCGTCTCCAACCACGGCGGGCGCATCCTGGACCACACCCCCGGCGCCGCCGAGGTGCTGCCGGAAATCGCCAGGGCGGTAAAGGGCCGCGTAACCATCCTGGCCGACGGCGGGGTGCGCTCGGGCGTGGATGTGCTCAAGCTGCTGGCCCTGGGGGCGGATGCGGTGCTGGTGGGGCGGCCCCTGGTCATCGGCGCCTTTGGCGGCGGCGCGGAGGGCGTCAAGTTCATCATTGAAAAGTACACCGGCGAGCTGAAGCAGGCCATGATCCTCACCGGCTGCGCCACCCTCAAGGACATCGACGAGCGGGTCTTGCGCCCGCTTTAATACCGCACCGGCAAGCCCCCGGCAAAGCGAAAACGCCCCTTGCCGGGGGCTTTATTTTATTTTTCGGCCGCCAGGGCTTCTTTTAGCTTGCGGTAGGTGGTGTCCAGGGCCTCGGAGATAACCCTCACGTCCCCCAGCACGGGCATGAAATTGGTGTCGCCGGCCCAGCGGGGCACCACGTGGATGTGGAAGTGGCCGGGCACGCCCGCCCCGGCGATTTTTCCCAGGTTCACGCCGATGTTAAAGCCGTCCGGGCGAAAGGCGGCCCGCAACAGCCGCACGGCCTTGCGGGTGGCCTGCATCAGCTCCAGCATCTCCTCGTCCGTGAGGTCCTCCAGCTCTCCCACATGGCGCTTGGGGGCAATCAACAGGTGGCCGTTGGTATAGGGGTAAATGTTGAGCAGGACAAAAACCCTCTCTCCCCGCCAGAGCACGTGGTTTGCTTCATCCTCGCCGGCGCCGAGCTTCTCGCAGAAAAAACAGCCCCCGCCGTGGTCTTTACCGATGTAGACCGTGCGCCAGGGCGCCCAGAGGCGTTCCAAGCTTCATCCTCCTCCTTACCTGCTTTTTTCTACCTTGTTCTTCTCCCGGCTGCCCCATCCCTCCTCCTCTCCCTTACACCGTTCTTGCCATTCCCCGCACCGTGGAGTATGATATGAAGAAGTACAAATTTTTTTGCAATTGGGGGAGCCTCCGGCCATCATGAGCCGTCCCATCCTGGCCAAAAAACGACCGGGCAAGCACATCTTCCAGACCCTGGCAGGCCATACCGAAGATGCCCTCCATGCCCTGGCGGCCTACCTCCGGGAGCACCGGGAAACGGTGGCAGGCCTGGTCCGGGAGCAGGATCTTTCTTTCCGGGAATTCTGCCAGGTTCTCTTCCTGGCCCTTTTCCTGCACGATCTCGGCAAGGCCACCCGGGAGTTCCAGGACCGCCTGGTAAAAGAAGAGCTGGGCCGGGAACTCTCCCACACCTTCTTTAGCTTGCCCCTGGTGCACACGGATCTACCCCCGGAGCAAAACCTCCTGGTCAGGGTTTTAGTGCTCACCCACCACACGCAGCCCTTTGACGAGCTGTACTACACATTCGATCCCCTGCCCCGGGTTAGTTATATGATTGAAGAGATAAAGGAGTTCCTGAGCCTCTACCCGCTCTTCTACGAGAGGCACTTCCGGGAAATTTTCCCCCTGTGCGCCCACCCCCTCTTACCGCCGCAGGGCCTCCCGCAGCGGGACCTCCGGGAAGAGCTACGCAAAGAGGTCACCAGGCTGCACCGGGAGGTAAGGGCAGGCTGGCCGCCCGCCCGCTTAAAAGCGGTATACTGCCTGGCGGCAACCCTCCTGAAATACTGCGACAGCCAGGCCAGCCGGGCCTTTCTGGAAGCGGACTTGGAGGAAGGCGTTTACGGCCCCGTCCTGCCGGCCCAGGGGAAAGGCGCAGGTTCTTCCCCCGGCACCCTTCCCCGCCGGCACGGCACGCCCGGGGCGGGCCCCGGGGGCCGGCACAGGTACGCCCTGCTTCTCCTGCCTCCCGGGAGGCAGAGGCTGGAGGCGGCCCTGGCCCGGGCCCTGGACCTTTCCCGCCGGACGCGGCGGGAAAAGCTGGTCTGGATTACTCCCGCGCAGCACGCTTCGGGTCTTGTTTACACCGGGCTTTCCCGGCTGCTCGAGCCCCTAGAGGTGGAAATGGTACACGCCCCCAGCTACTTTGCCGCCGATCCCTACGCCTGGGGCCTTCCCCCGGAAAACGGCAGCAGGAATAACAAGGACGCCGGCCTGAGGGCGCACATCTTTTCCGCACCGGTCACCGTAGCTACCCTCGACCACCTGGTTTTTTCCCTGGTCCACGGCTTCCGCTACGCCGACTACGCCCTGGGAAACCTTTTAAAGTCAGTGGTGGTCGTCGACGGGCTCCCTGCCCCGGGAAGCCCGGCCCTGGGCTATACCCTAGACGCCCTGGAGTTGCTCCGCCGGCTGCACATCCCCCACATAATCGTGGAGGGGCTGCTCGCCCCCTCCCTGAAGGCCTTTTTAGAAGAAGCGGGCTACGAGGTCGTGGAGGAAGGAGGCGGCTTCAGGGAGCCCCGCTTTGAGCCGGCACTATCCTGCGGGCACCTCACGCAGGCGGTTGTGGAGCGCTTTCCCCGCCTTCCCCGGCAGGTGGTCTTTGCCCCGGACGCCCCCTCAGCCGCAAGGTTGGCCCGCGAGCTGCGCGCCTTCCTCCCGCCGGAGCACCTCTTCGTCCACCACTCCCTCTTTAACCACCGGGACCGCCTGCGGCGGGAAATGCACCTCTGTACGCTGGCGCAAAGAAAGACCCCCTGGGTGCTGGTAACCGACGGCACCCTGGATGCCGCGTGCCTTCCGGCGTGCGATGCGGTGCACACCGGAGAAGCCGGCGCCGCGGTACTGGTACGCCGCTGTTTCCCCCTCTGGGACGGCGGCCACCTCGTGCTCCACCTGCCGGAAGGCGGGAGGGGTAACCGGGCACTTCCCTGGCACGGCGGCAAGTCGCGCTTAACCGGCCTGGCGGCAGCCCTGGAGGAAGAGTTAAGGGCGCACCGGCCCGGGCCCACCAACCTCCGGGAGGTTTTCCTGGCCTGCATCCTTTCCGGCCCTTCCCCGCGGGAAGTGCGCTATTCACGGCAGCCCCTGGTCGGCCTCTGGCCTTACCCCGCGCGGCTGATGGATGTGCTGCCGCAGTGCTTCTGGGACGGTGCCTCAAGCCCGCCGCCGGATCTCCGCCAGCTTTGCGTAAAGCTGCCCGCGGCATGGCATGAGCAAAAGGCCGCCTGGTTTTCCATTGCCGAAGGGCCGGCAGGGAAACTCGTCCTCTGCCACCTGCCCTACTGCCCGCAGGGCGGCCTGGAAATGCCCGCATAGACGCGTACGGGGGGAGATGTCCATGCTCATTCGCCGGCGTATTTTCCTGGCGGGTTTTCTCTGCG
Source organism: Desulfovirgula thermocuniculi DSM 16036 (assembly GCF_000429345.1). Classification (GTDB taxonomy): domain Bacteria; phylum Bacillota; class Desulfotomaculia; order Desulfotomaculales; family Desulfovirgulaceae; genus Desulfovirgula; species Desulfovirgula thermocuniculi. Next base: position 22,500 of record NZ_AUBR01000010.1, read on the forward strand.
GAGTTATCCCGGCGGCTCTCCTGGCCGCCTCCCGGGCAGCGGCCGGTTCCCATCCACCGGCTGCCCTGGTGGCAACCGCAGCCGCCGCCTGGGCGCTCACCGCCGCCGTGCTCTGCCTCGTCTTGCGCCCTCTGCAAAAAGACCTGCAGGAGATCCTCGCCGCCACCGCCGGTTACCTGAAAGGCAACGTGGTCTCCGGCATAAGACCCGGGGGGTGGGGGGAGGCGGGGCACATGAAGAGAAGCATGGCGGAACTGGAAAGGCAGCTCTGCCGGTACCTGGAGCACGTGGCCGGCATCACCGAGGGGCTTTTTGCCCTGGGAGGGCCCATTAACGAGGCCACCGGACGGGTAAGCGCCGCCAGCCAGGAAGAGGCGGCCCGCATCCAGGAGATGTACAACAGGGTGAGGGAACTGGCGGAAAGCACCCTTTCTGCCGCCGCCCTTGCCGAAGAAGCCCTGGAACTGGCCCGGAAAACCAGCCGGCTCACCGGGGAGGGCAGCCGGCTCATTGGGGAAGTGGCCGCGAGCATGGAGGAGATCGACCGGGCCATGGGCGCCCTGGAAAGGGGCGCCGGCAAGATCGGCGAGATTACCGTGGCCATGGGCCGCATAGCCGAAGAAACCAACCTGCTGGCCTTAAACGCGGCCATCGAAGCCTCACGGGCGGGCAGGGAAGGCAGGGGCTTTGCCGTGGTAGCCGAAGAAGTGCGCGCCCTGGCCGAAAAGTCCGCCCAGGCGGCCAGGGAGATAAGCCAGCTCGTCAGGGAAATGGAGGAAGAGTCAAAAGAAACCCTGCAGGCCATTAAAGAGGGCGTGGAAGCAGGCGGCGAGACCCTGGAAACCTTCCGGCAAATTAAAAACTATGTGGAACAGATGGCCCCTTCGGTGCAGGCCCTGGCGGAAACCTTTGCCCGCCAGAATCAGCTCACCGCCAGCATCACCGAACGGGTGCACGCCCTGGCCGCCGCCGCCGAGCAGACTTCGGCCACTTCCCAGGAGGTAGCCGCCACCACCCACCAGATCACCGGCCTGGCGGCGAAGTTCCGCCAGGTGGTGGACATCTTCTGCCTGGCGAAAGGGGGGAGGTAGGTGTTTCCCTCGCTGTACAGGCTGGCCGCGCTCCTCTCCTTCATGGCGTCCGCCCTCCCCGCCCTCTGCCTGGCGTGGAAATGGCACCCCCTGGCTTTCATCCTTGCCGCCCTGGCAGGCGGGCTCATTACAGGTGGGGGGTTCTGGCTTTTCCTGGGGCCGCGCGCCACAGCCCTCGCGGAGGCCGCCGGAGCCATGGAGGCCATTGCCCGGGGCGACCTGCGCTACCGCACCTTCCGCTATGCCCGCCGGGATGAGCTGGGGCAAATTATGGAAAACATCTCCAAAATGCTCAAGGGCTACAACAAACACATCTCCCAGATACACTTCAACATGCGCGCCCTGGAAGAAGGAGCCGCCCAGGTAAACTCGGGCATGGAACAGGTTACCGCCTCCAGCCAGGCCCAGGCCGAGCAGGTAGGCGGCCTGCTCAAGGAGATGGAAGTCATGGCCGCCCAGTTTGCCGGCGTGTCCGCAAAAACAAGTGAGGTGCTGGAGGTGGTCTCCTTAACCTTTGAGGCGGCAGAAAAAGGGGCCGGGACCATCGGGCGCTTCGCCCGGCAGATGGACGGGCTCACGGCCAAAATGGCCGGCCTGAAGGAAAGGGCGGGCACGGTAACCCGCACCGTACAGGTGACGGCACACGTGGCCAGGCAGACGGGCCTCCTGGCCTTAAACGCCTCCATTGAGGCCGCGCGCGCCAAGGGAGGAGGGCGGGGCTTTGCCGTGGTGGCCCAGCAGATAGGCAAGCTGGCCCAAAACTCCGCGCACTCAGGGCAGCAGATAGGCGAGCTTCTGGCGGAAATAGCTGCAGGAACCTCCCGGGCAGAAGAAGCCGTAAGGCGGGGCGCAGACCTGGTGAAACAGGCAGGGGAATTGCTTGAGGCTATAAACGCAGCCGTCTCCCGCTGCCGCTCGGCCATTGAAGAAATAAACCGCCGCGCCCAGGAACAGGCCTCCTCTGCCCGAACCATCACGCAGGCGGCAGAAGCCGTGGCCGCCTTCTCACAGCAAGCTGCGGCCACCGCCTGCCAGAGCTTTTCCCACCTCGCAGAGCTGGCGCGCCTCACCAGAAAGCTGCGGGAGGTGGAAAGCGTCTACCAGAGCTGGGGAAGCAACCTGCAGGGGCAGGCATGATGAGGCACGGTCAAATCACCATGGCAGGGATTAAAAGAGGGGGGAGCCGCACATGGTGCTGGTTACCGGGGCCACCGGGCTGGTGGGCCGCCACCTCGTCCCCGCCCTGCTGGAAGCGGGCTTCCGCGTGCGCTGCCTCGTCAGGGACGAGGAAAGGGCCCGCTCCCTGCTGGGCAGCGGGCCGGAGCTGGTGCGGGGAGACGTGTGCGACCCGGCATCCCTGGCCGGGGCCTGCCGCGGGGCGGCAGCCGTCATCCACCTGGTGGCCATCATCAGGGAAAAAGAAGGGCTTACCTTTGAGATGGTCAACGTGGAAGGGACCCGTAACGTGGTGGAGGCCGCCAAGGCCGCCGGCTGCCGGCGGTTCATCCACATGAGCGCCCTGGGAGCCACCCCCGACCCGGCCTTCCGCTACGCCCACTCCAAGTGGTTGGGGGAAGAGGCCGTGCGAGGTAGCGGCCTGGACTGGACCATCTTCCGCCCCTCCGTGCTCTACGGGCGGGGCTTCGGCTTCTTTGACCGCCTGGCGCAGTCGCTGAAATTCTGCCCTCCTCCCCTTGCCCCGGCCATCCTCTCCCGCACCCGCTTCCAGCCGCTGGCGGCAGAAGACCTGGCGCGCTGCGTGGTGCTGGCCTTAAAGGACCCGTCCTCCGCCGGGAAGATTTACGAGCTCGGCGGCCCGGAGCACCTCACCTACGGCCAAATGCTGGATGCCTGGCTGGCCGCCAACGGCATCACCCGCCTCAAGCTCCCCATCCCCCTGTTCCTCGTGCGCCTTGCCGTGCCGCTCCTGGAACGGCTCCTCCCGGATCCCCCGGTGACCGCCGTGGAGCTAAAGCAAATGGAAGTGGATAACACTACGGATCCCGACGCGGTGGAAAAACACTTCGGCTTTAAGCCGAGGCCCCTAGCCCGGGGGCTGGCGGAACTCCGGCGCCGGCGGGAAAATCCTCCCAGCCCCTTAATCCTGCGACAATTTTTTAAAAAGCTAGCAGGAATTTTTACCGGCGGTAGCAGGAAATTGCCACCTCCCGGCGAATAAAATTTGCATACCAAAGCACATCACGGCAACCAATGGAGAGAGACAGATGTTTAACGAGACGCTGCTTGATTTCCTGCGGGGGGTGCCCTTTCAGGATCTTCCCGAAAGCCTTGTCATGGCCATGGCCGTCTTTGCCTTCCTGCGCCTGCCGCTGGAGGGCCGGAAAATAGCCCTGGTCGCCCTCCTGCAAACCGTCACCAACGCCGTGCGCCTCCTGCCCATTGCCTTCGGCATGCACACGGTCATCCTGACCATTTCCCTGGCCTTTTACGTGCGCATGGTCACGGGGGTGAGGATCAGCAGGGCTTTCTGGGCAGTCATCCTTTGTATGCTAATTGTCCTGGGGCTGGAACTTCTCTACTTCATACCCCTGCAGAAACTGAGCGGCCTTGCCTACGAGGAGATCGTGAAGAGCCCCGTCTTAAGGGGACTCTTCAGCCTGCCCTACGAGGTGACGCTCCTCATCCTGGCCCTGGTTAAGGACTACTACAACCGCAAGGCAAAGGAACAGGCCGGCAGGTGATAAGCAGTTGTGGGGTCCTTCGCGGCGCATAGCTGCCTTCCTACGCCAGAACCTTGACCTGACGGCAGAGCAGGAAGAGGTTGCCGCCTACGCCTTGCTGGTCATCTTCCTCACCGCCGCCTCGGTGGCCGCCGTGGCCTTCCTGGGCTGGCTCTTGGGATGCATGGGCGAAGCTCTGGCGGTGCTTTTTACCGTCTTTGTGCTGCGCTCCTTTTCCGGCGGCGCTCACTGCACTTCCCCGGTGCGCTGCACGCTCACCAGCGCCCTCCTGGCCCCCGCCATGGGCAAGCTGGCCGCGGCGGGAAGCCTCCTTCTCGGGGCCAAAGCACTATACCCGGCTGTGCTGGGCGGCGGGGGCCTGGCCACCTGGCTCTGCTGGCGCCTGGCCCCGGTGGAATCGCCGGCCAAGCCCCTCACTTCAGAAGCGGCCCGCGCCTTTTTCCGCCGCGCCAGCACGGCAGTGGCCGCCGGTGCGATCATCCTGCAGGTGGCCCTGCTCCGCTTCACCCCCGTCCCGCGCTCCCTCGTCCTGGCCGTAACCGCAGGGCTGCTCTGGCAGGTTTTTACCCTCACGGCAGCTGGCCACCGGTTCGTGGCCGGATTGGATAAAACCTTAAGCATTATCGCCAGGGGAGGTGAAGAGGGGTGAAGAAGCTGTACCTCGGCCTGCTGGGCTCCATCTTCAGCCTGCTGGTCTTTGTGGCCAGCACCACCGTCCAGCCTCTGTGCGTTGGTTTTGTTTACCAGCCTAAGGTTCCCCGGGCACTCCGTTAAAGAGTCCAAGAAAGCTTTTACAGTCTGATAGGCAAAAGGTTCTTTAAGGAGAGGGCCTTTCCTCTCCTTAAAGATTTGCTAGCGGGTAAATGTTTCAAATTGAGGGATAACCTAAATGAATAAATGGCAAGCAAAAAGATCAAAAGATATTTTTGAAATTACCATATGCACACAAATAGCTGGGCTTTTGCTTTTTCTACTCTCAATTCCCATTCTAATACCTCTGTATGGCTATAGCGTTTTCCTTAAAGACCATTACATATACCAAGGCCTTCCTTACTATGCCCAGTTAGCCCTGGTTCTTTTCTTACTGTTAACCATTGCCTATCTCATTCAAAAAATCAACAACAAGGAAGGTAAAGAAATACGTTACATCCAAACCCTCATCGTCTGCATTCTCTTTCTCTTCATCTTGCCCCTCACCTTAAAGCTACCCCCTCTGACCCCCCTGCTCCTGACCCCCGTGATCATTGCCGCCACCACCTGGGGAAAGCGGGTAGGGATATTGGTGGGCTCCCTCGCCGGCCTGGCCTTGCTGGCCAGCAACTTCATTCCTTTCCTGCGGCACTTCGCGGCCCAGACCTTCCAGCTGGACCTGGTCAACGCCGGCGTGATCGTGCTCCTTAGCTGGTTTATCGGCGGGCTCTCCGACATCGAGGCGGAGACGCGCAACACGCTCGCCCACCTGGCCGACACCGACGGCCTCACGGGCCTGTACAACCACCGCTGCTTCCAGGAAAGGCTGCGGGACCTCTTGGAAGAAGCAGAAAAAAACAATACGCCCCTCTCCCTCCTCCTCCTGGACCTGGATCACTTCAAGTTTTACAACGACACCCAGGGCCACCAGAAGGGCGACCGGGCCCTGGCCGAATTGGGAGAGCTTCTCTCCCGCCTGGTGCCCGCGCCCTACTTTGCCGCCCGCTACGGCGGGGAGGAGTTTGTGGTGGTCCTGCCCGGCGCCACCAGGCAAGAGGCGCAAAGTTTCGGAGAATACCTCGCGGAAAAGATTGCTTCTCACTCTTTTGAGGGGGCACATAACCTCCCCCAGGGGCGCCTCACCGCTTCCTTCGGCCTGGCCTGCTATCCGGAGGACGGCTCCAGCGCCCAGGAACTGGTGGAGGCCGCCGACCACGCCCTTTACCAGGCCAAGTACAGCCGCCGGCTGCATTTTTACTTTTCGGTGGTGGACAGGTTCCGCGCGCTCAGCCGCTCGGAAAGGGAACTCTTTAACTCCCTGAAGATCCTCCTCGCCCTCATTAACGTCAGGGACAGGTACACCTACGGCCACTCCGAGCGGGTGGGCGATTACGCCGCCGCCCTGGCCCAGAAGCTGGGGCTTCCCCCCGCAGAGGTGGAGCTCCTCAGGTGCGGGGCGTACCTGCACGACATCGGCAAGGTGGAAGTGCCGTTTACCGTGCTCAACAAGCCCGGCAGGCTGGATAACGGCGAGTGGGAGGTCATAAAAAAGCACCCCGAGTGGGGTGAGAGCCTCATCAAGCCCCTTTCGTCCTTCTCCTCCCTCCTGCCCCTCATCCGCCACCATCACGAAAACTACGACGGCACCGGGTACCCGGACGGCTTAAAGGGCGAGGAAATCCCCCTCTTTGCCCGCATCCTGCGCATCGCGGACAGCTACGACGCCATGACCACCGAGCGCCCCTACAAGAAGGCCCGCACTCCCCTTGAGGCCTGCCGGGTGCTGCAGGAAGAGGCGGGGAAGGCCTTTGACCCGTACCTGGTCAGGCTCTTTACGGAGGTCATCCTGGAAAGGGAGGCGGCGGGCAGGGCAAAGGCAGCCCCCTAGTCCCCGCCTTCCTCCACCTGCCTGATGGCCGCCGGCACCATCTCTGCGATGTCGCCGGCCAGGAGGCCGCGCCTCCCCCTCTTTGCCGCTGCCAGGTCCCCGGCCAGGCCGTGCAGGTAGGCCCCCGCCGCCGCCGCCAGAAACACGTCCATCCCCTGCGCGATCAGCCCGGCAATTACCCCGGTGAGGACGTCGCCGCTACCCCCGGTGGCCATGCCGGGGTTGCCGGTGGTGTTGATGTAGGTGGTGCCGGAAGGGGAAGAAACCAGCGTAGCCGGGCCCTTTAACAGCACCACCACCTTAAAGTGCGCGGCGGCCTCCTCGGCCACCGCCAGGCGCCGCGCGCGGACGTCCTCCGACGCGGTGCCCAGGAGGCGGGCCATTTCCCCCTCGTGGGGGGTGATAACGGCAGGCGCCGCCAGCAGGCGCCAGATCCCGGGGTACCCCTGCAGGGCGTTCAAGCCGTCCGCATCCACCACGCAAGGCACCTGCACGCGGGCCAGGAGTTCCCTGACCAGGGCCGCCGTTTCCGGGTGGGTGGTGAGCCCCGGGCCGAGGGCCAGCACGTCCGCCTTATCGAGCAGGGCGGCGATTTTTTCCAGGGCCTCGCCGGCCAGGGTACCCTGTGCCGTCTCGGGAAGCCCGGCGGTCATCACCTCGGTGAGCTTTGCCGCCGCTGCTTCCTGCACGCTCCGGGGCACGGCCAGGGTTACCAGCCCCGCCCCCGACCTCGCGGCCCCCAGGGCGGCCAGGCAGGCTGCGCCGGACATGCCGCGGGAGCCGGCCACCACCAGCACGCGTCCGCAGGAGCCTTTGTGGGCCCAGGCCGGGCGCGGGGGCAGCCACCGCCGCACCACTTCGCGGGTAGTTAAGTAGCGCCCCGGCGGCCCCTGGTCCAGGAGAAAGGCCGGGATGGAGATGTCCGCCACGTGCAGGCGCCCGGCGTAGCTCCGCCCGGGCTCCAGCACTAGGCCCACCTTGGGGAGGGCAAAGGTCACCGTGCAGGACGCCCGCACGCAGGGCCCGAGCACCTGCCCGGTGTCGGCCTCCAGGCCCGAAGGTACGTCCACGGCCACCACCGGCCTGCCCGCGGCATTAACGGCCTCGATGACCCCCGCCGCCGGCTCCCTGGCCGCTCCCTTAAAGCCCGTGCCGAAAATGGCGTCCACCACCAGGTCGGCCCCCGCCAGCCAGGCGCGCAGGCCCTCCAGGTCCTCCCGGCCTGCCACGGGATGCACTTCCCGGCCCATCTTCCGCCAGATACGCAGGTTTACCGCCGCATCCCCGGCAATCTCCTCCGGCCTGGCCAAAAGCCACACCCGGACCTCCGCTCCGGCGTTAAAGAGGTGGCGGGCCGCCACCAGCCCGTCGCCGCCGTTGTTGCCCTTGCCGGCGAGAACGGCCACCTTTTTCCCCGCCACGCCACCTCCCAGCAGCTCCCGCACCACCCGCACCACGGCCAGCCCGGCATTCTCCATGAGCACGAGGCCCGGAATGCCGTAATCTTCCATGGCCGCGCGGTCCAGCCCGCGCATTTCTGCCGCTGTAACCACCCGCACCGCCGCACACCTCGCCCAACTAGCTAGCGTCCGACGAGCACCACAAAGGCCAGCGCAAAGGGCCCCTCGTGGGAGAGGGAGAGGAGCACCCCTTCCACCCCCCTTGCGGCGGCCAGGCCTGCTGCCCGGCCCCGCAGCCTCACCCCGGGCGCGCCGTTTTCCCGCACCACCTCCACGTCCCGCCAGCAAATCCCCCCGGTCAGGCCCGTGCCCAGGGCCTTCAGCACCGCTTCCTTGGCCGCAAAGCGTGCCGCATAGCAGGAGTAAGGGTCGCGGCGGGCCTCACAGTAACGGCGCTCGCCGGGCAGGAAAACCCGCTCCAGGAAACGCTCCCCAAAGCGGCAAGCGGCCTTTTCTATCCTTGCCACCGCCACGAGGTCGGTCCCCACACCAAGCACTCTCAAGGCCGGCCCTGCTTTCCCAACGTTTTTAAAAAATACTTCTACCCCCGGAAGTTCATTCCTCCAGGGGCTCCCCGTTAAAAGTGCCGCGCAGCTTAAAGTTGACCCATTCGGGAAAGGGGATTCCCGAGCGGGCAAAGAACTCGCTTTCCCGGGCCTTCTCGTCGTCCTTTTGCTTTAAAAAACCCCTCACTGCGCGGCGGGTAAGGCTGTAGAGCTCCTCGTCCACCACCCCCTGCTCCATGAGCAGCACCCTTAAAGAGAGATTTTCTTCTTCCAGCACCTTTACGCGGCTAAAAAGCTCAATGAGCATGAGGCGGATGACGTCCTCGTCAAGCCTCCTCTGCACGTCGCCCAGGAGGTTCCAGATCTTCTGGTCGCTAAGCATTTCCCAGACAACCTGCAACGTACACCACCTGCCAGAAACCATTTTAAACAAAAAAAGGCCCCTCTATACGGGGTCCGGCACAAAAAACGCACTTCCCTCTTTAGAAACCCAGGATGCGGCGCAGCTTTTTGGCCTGCGCCCGGCTGACGGGCACCTCGCTGTTCTCCTGGTCGTCTACCACCAGGTTGTAGGTGCCGTTAAAGAAGGGCACTATTTCCTTAACTTTGTGCAAATTTACGATGTAGCAGCGGTGGGTGCGGAAGAAGATGTTGGGGTTTAAGCGCGCCTCCAGTTCCTTTAAGGTAAAGCGGGTGAAGAGCTTGTCGGCGTATGTTTTGATGTATACGTAGTCCTGCTCCGTAAAGGCATAAACAATATCCCCCTCGGCCACGAGCACCGTTTTGCCGTACTTTTCCGCGGGGATGCGGTCGATCCTGAGCGGCACATCCGCCTCGCGGGCCGCGCCCACGGCGGTTTCCTCGGCGGCCACCATTTCCGCCGCTTGAAGTTCCCGGAACTTCCTGAGCACCTTGTCCACGGCCTTCTTCAGCCGGGCCTGGTCCACGGGTTTTAAGAGGTAGTCCACGGCGTTAACCTCAAAGGCCCGCACGGCGTACTCGTCGTAGGCCGTCACGAAGATTACCTGCGGCTGCCTGGGCAGTTCCTGGATGGCCGCCCCCAGGTCCAGGCCGTTCATCCCCGGCATGGAGATGTCCAGAAAGAGGATCTGGTAATCCAGCGCCTTTATAAGGGTCAGCGCCTCCTGGGCATTGGTGGCCTCCCCCACGATCTCAATGCAGTCAAAGCTGCTGAGCGCGTAGCGCAGCTCCTGGCGGGCAGGGTACTCGTCATCAACGATGAGCGCTTTTAACTTCACCCAAGCTCCCCTCCTTATCCACCAGCTTGCACAGGAGCGGGATGCGCACGTAAACCGAAGTGCCGGCGCCGGGCGCGCTGACGATGGAGAGCCCGTACTCTTCCCCAAAGAGCCCTTTCAGCCTCTCGTGCACGTTGCTGAGGCCGACGCCGTTGCCCGAGCCTACGCCCGGGCGCAGGATCTCGGGCAGCCTCTCCGGGGGTATGCCCACGCCGTCATCCCGCACCACAATGAGCATATCTTCCTCCAGCCTTTCCACGGTGATCTCCACCGTGCCCTGGCCGGTCTTGGGCAGGATGCCGTGCCTGATGGCGTTTTCCACCAGGGGCTGGATGGTGAGCACCGGCACCTGGTAGTCCAGAAGATTGCGGTCTATGTGCCTGACAATGCGCAGCTTTTCCCGGAAGCGGGCCTTTTCTAAAATCAGGTAGGTGTTCAGGTACTCGATTTCCTCCCGCAGGGTGTTGAAGTGGCCGTGGCGCCTTAACGCCTGGCGGAAAAAGCTGGCCAGGCGGACGAGCAGGCGGCGGGCCATTTCCGGGTTGGTGCGGATGAACATGATGATGGTGTTTAAGGTATTGAAAAGAAAGTGGGGGTTGATCTGGGCCTGCAGGGCGTCCAGCTCCGCCTTGGTGAGCAGCTGCACCTGCCGGTCCAGCTCCGCCAGCTCCATTTGCATCCCCAGCAGCTGCGCCAGGCCTTCCGCCAGCTTTACCACGTTGGGCGGGACTTCTCCGGGCTGGGTGCGGTACAGCTTGATGGTCCCCACCACCTTCTCCCGGCACTTCAGGGGGACGATCACCGCCGACTCCAGGGGGCACTGGGGAACGGGGCAGTGGAGGTCGCGCCCGCTCCTCACCAGCTTGAGCTGGCCGGTGCGCAGGACCTCCCTGGTGGCATCGGTGAGGATGGGCCGCCCGGGCAGGTGGTGGTCGGCACCCGCGCCCGTGTAGGCCAGCACCTTTTCCTGGTCGGTGATGGCCACCGCGCACACGTCGCTGATGTTCTTAATGATCTCCGCCGTCTTTTCTGCCGTATCCTCGTTCAGACCCCGGCGCAGGTAAGGCAGCGTCTGGGTGGCAATCTGCAGGGTGAAGTCGAGGGGATGCTTATCCAATTTCAGGTTAATAATCTTCTGCTTGGTTAAGTAGTCGTTAACTAAAAAAGCGGCCACCGCATTTACGCACAGGATGGCCACTACCAGCTTCCAGGCCTTGGGGTCCCACAGGAGGACAAAGCCGATGGCCAAAAGGTTAATGGGCACCCAGCGGGCAATAACGCCCATGGCCAGCTTTCTCTGCACTACCCCTCACCTTCCCCCCGAAGTTCACACCAGCACAAACAAGCCACGCGGGAAAAGAAAAAATTTTTCTATAATTATAAAACATCTGCCCGTAACAAGTCCATAAGAAGATAATCCCATGGCGCGTATTATTTAACCATGTCCTCCAGGATCTCGCCGATCAGCCAGAATATATCTACCGTGCGCACCACGCCGCGGAGTTCTCCTCCGGCCAGTACGGGAACGGAGTTCACCCTCTTTTTGAGCATCACCAGCGCCGCCTCCCACAGCGCCGCCTCCTCGGAGACATAGGCCACCCCCAGGGGCCTCATGACCTCCTTGACGGGAATATATTGCCTCTGCCAGCAGCCCGGCAGGAAAAAAAGGGCCGCCGGGTCGCTCTTCAAGAGGGTCTCCAAGAGGTCCTGAAGCTCCAAGGCCCTGAGCAGGCCGCGCAGGGTGAGGATGCCCACCGCCTTGCCGCGGCGGTCGTACACCAGCGCCGACTGGAAGCCCTCCCAGCCGCCCTCCCTTCCCTTGGAGTGATAGTGCTCGTGCAGGATGCGGAAGGCGACCAGCACATCCGCATCCTCGCGCAAGGCGGGAAACTCCGCGGCGGGAACCATTACCTCACGCACCTTAACCCATAGCGGCACAGCCGGCACCCCGCTAACCGGTCTTGGCGTCCCTTGCCCTTTCCACGTACTCGCCGCTGATGAGGATGAAGTCGGCCACCGTGCGGGCAATTTTTTCGCGCTCGTACTCTGTAAGGCCCTCCTCACCTACGGGAAAGCACAGCCGAAAGCGGTACTTGCCCGTCTGCTCCACACGGGGCGACTCGCGCTCGATGCGGTGCCCCAGGCGGCGCTCCATGGCGGCGAGGTGCTCCAGCAAGGGCAGGAAAAAGCTGTGCTTGTGGCCGTCCAAAACCAGCTCCGCCAGGAGGATCTTTTTCCCGGAAAAGGGCCCCTTGCGCAGCTGGGTGCGGCAGAGGCGGTAGAAAATATCCTCCCGCCAGTGGGAAGGCACCAGGCAGAGGGCCGAGCCGTTTGGCTTTCCCCAGCGGGCCGCCGACCAGCACTGCACGGCCAGGCCGCGCTTTGAGAGGTAGTTCTCCACGCGGCGGTAAATATCCTCCAGGAGGCCCTCCCAGTTTTTGGCACCCGCGGCCTTTTTCTCCCCTTCCTGTCTCTGCATCCATTTTACAAACATCTCCAGGACGCCCAGCTGCTCCTTTTCCAGTTTTACTTCCCTGCGGAACTCTTCCAGGTAATGCACGAGATCCGGACCGCTCATTTTTTCACCCCGCCGTCCAAGTAAAGAAGGAGAGCCTTTTTACTCCCCTTCTTTGCGGAAAGTCTACCCGGCCAAGAACACCGCCAGAAACAGGCACGCCACCAGGGCCAGAGCCAGCCCTAACGTCAACCCGACCCCTTCTCCCGTGTGGTCGGGATGGGCGCGCTGCAATTCGGCAAAGGCAAAGGCTTCCTCCAAATGCCCCAGCAGGGGCGGCTTCTTCCGGCTCCGGCCACTCCCATCGTCCTGCATCTCCGGTTCCTCCTTCCGGCAAAACCTCATACCTTTGCGGCCACCGTTTCCGTTTCCACACCGACCTCCTTTTTCTTCTTCCACATGTTGCCCAGGATAATCACGCCCCCGGTGGCCAGGGCAAGGCACATGACGATGAAGCTGGTATTCTTGAGGACGCCGATGGTGCTTGGGGAGAGGGAAAGGAGGCCCAGCTCGTGGAGGTACGTGGGTATGGCTATACCCCTGCTTACGGCCACGATGAGCATGATGGTGGCCATGACCACTTTAATCATGTACTCTTTCACGTAGGTGGTACCCACGGCGCCCAGCTGCACGCCGATGAGCGAGCCGGCCAGGATGAGGAGGACGAGCCTGATGTCCACGAACCCCCCCAGGGCCCAGGTAATGGTTCCGGTCAGCCCCATGAGGAAGGCCACCACCAGCTCCGTGGCGCTGGCCACAATGGCGGGGGCGCCGAGGATGTAGATCATGCCCGGCACGCCGATAAAGCCGCCCACGGCAATGGTGGCCGCCAGCATCCCGGTGCCCAGGCCAATGGGCGCCACGATCCAGAAGGAGACCCGCGTGTTGGCTACTTTAAAGTGTATCATAGGCGGGATGTTAATCTTCCTTACCCTTTCCGCCAGGCGGGAGGTGGTGTCCTCCTTTTGCATGCTGGCCGCCCGGCGGGCGTCGTAGAGCATGTAGAGGCCCAGGGAGGTAAGCACGGCCACAAAGACCAGGCTCACGTAGAGGTTGGAGCCGGCCGCCCCCCACTTGGCAAAGATGGCCTTTTGCACCCCGATCCCCAGCTGCACGCCGATGACCGCCGTGGTGGCCATGATCACGCCCAGCTTAACATCCACCTGGCCGTACTTGTAGCGCTTGTAGGCCCCCACCAGGGCCTTAGGGAACTTGTGACACATGTTGCTGGCCACGGCAATGGCCGCCGGCGCCCCCAGGCTCATCATGCCGGGGGTGAGCACAAAGGCGCCGCCGGAGCCAATGAAGCCGCTGATCAGCCCCCCGAGAAAGCCCAGCAAAAACAGGTAGAGTACCTTCCAGGCATCCAGCTGCACGAACTGCTTGACCATGTCGCCCGGCCCCAGGTTTTCCCCTGCCGCCTCGGCAATTAAGGGGAGGCAGAGCAGGAAAAGGGCGGCCAGGGTGGTTATAGCAAAGAGCTTGCTTTTCATTTTACCCCACACTTTAATGCCCCCCTTTCTTTAACGGTCGGATACCCAGGGATTCTAAGAAGTAGTTGGCAAAGGTCCCGTGGATGAGGGAAAAGGCTATAGCCGTGGCGATGAGGGCCAGCGAGGCCACGCCTCCCTGGGCAAAGTAATTGATCACTGCACCCTGGTTCAAAAAGACCAGGAGGTAGGCCGCCAGGGAAATTATACCCCATATTACGGCCTCCTTTACCGGCCTGGGCTGCGCTTTACTCATATCCCCCCCTCCTTTCTGCCGCGCCTTTTTTATTGTTCAGGAGGGTGCAAAGCCTGTGCCTTTTTACACAAAGCACAAAAGGCCCATAAAAACGGGCCTCTCGTGCTTTGGGGCACTTTCACTTGTCGAAATTATCATCAGGGGCCTGGTGAATTCCTCAACAGTGGGGCGGCAGCGGGCAAGCCGCGGCCCCCGGCGCAGGGGCCGCTTGTTGAATTTTTCGACAGTTGTACCCCCTCCGGGCCGTCTTCCATGTTATCGGGATCTTATTCACAAGGTGGAGGGTTCAGGCTTAAAAAGTGTGCGCTGAGAACTTTAAACACATCCACCGTGCGCACTACGCCTAGCAGGCGCCCGCCCTCCAAAACGGGCAGGGAGTTGACACCGTGCCTTAACAGGGCCCTCACCACGTCCATTATTTCATCATCCGCCTGCACGGTGGCCACTTCCAGGGGGCGCATGACATCGCACACGCGCAATAGGGAACCCTCTTTTAACTTCTGCAGAAAGTACCAGCTCCAGGATTCCGCCCTGAAGAGCGGGTCGTTGAGCAGGTCGTAGAGCCCTACGGCCATGAGGATTCCCCGCAGGGTCAAAATGCCGCTCAGCCGGCCCTCGGCATCGAGGACGATTAAAATGCGGTGCCCGTGCCAGGGCTTTCCCTGGCGGTGGAAAGACTGCCGCAGTGCCTGGATGCCCTCGTACAAGGTGGCCCCGGCCTCAATGGTGGGCAGCTCTTCCAAGGGTATCATGATGTCCCGGGCTTTGTGCGGCAGCACTCCTAGTCACCCCCCCCATCAGTGGTCGATAATGCCCAGCTCCTTCATCTTCATATACAGAGAACTCCGGTTCATCTTTAGGGCCTGGGCGGCTGCCGAGCGGTTCCAGTTGTGCTCCTCCAGGGCCCGCAGGATGATCTCCCTTTCCACTTCGGCCACCTTTTCTTTAAAGGAATCCCCGCTCAGCTCCGCCAGCCAGTGCAGGCGGCGGGAGCTTTTCTGGATGCGGAAGGGGAGGTCTTCCACCGTCAGGTAGGGTCCGGTGGACATCAATACCGCCCGCTCGCAGACGTTCTTTAACTCCCGCACGTTGCCCGGCCAGTTGTACTCCAGGAGCAGCTTCATGGCCTGTTCGGTAAAGCCCACCACCTGCTTGTTGTACTGGGCGTTGTACAGCCCGATCATGTGCTCCACCAGCACGGGGATGTCCTCCCTGCGCTCCCTGAGCGGTGGCAGGTAGATGTCCACCACGTTTAAGCGGTAGTAAAGGTCCTCGCGAAAGGTGCCTTCGGCAATGCACTTCTCCAAATCTTTATTGGTGGCCGCAATGATGCGCACGTCCACCTTGATGGTTTCGGTGCCCCCCAGGCGCTCGAACTCCCGCTCCTGCAGCACCCGCAGCAGCTTGGCCTGCAGGGAGAGCGACATTTCCGCAATCTCGTCCAAAAAGATGGTCCCGCGGTGGGCCAGCTCGAACTTGCCCGGCTTGGAGGTCACCGCCCCGGTAAAAGCCCCCTTCTCGTAGCCGAACATCTCGCTCTCCAGGAGGTTTTCCGGGATGGAAGCGCAGTTGACCTTCACGAAGGGCCTGTCTTTACGGGGGCTGTTGAAGTGAATGGCCCTGGCCACCAGCTCCTTGCCGGTGCCGGTCTCGCCGCGGATGAGCACCGTGGCGTTGGAGTTGGCCACCCTCCCGATGGTCTTGTACACCCGCTGCATGACCGGGGAGAGGCCGATCATGATGTCCTCCCGGGCGGCCACCTCCCGCCCCGCAGCAGGCGCCTGCCTGGTCAGGCGGCGGATCTCGATGGCCTTCTTTAAAGTTTCCAGGAGTTCGGCTATAGAGAGGGGCTTCAGGAGGTAGTCAAAGGCCCCCAGCTTCATGGCCTCAATGGTGGTCTCCGTGGAGCCGTAAGCGGTAATGAGGATGATGGGGACGTCCTGACCCTTCTCGCGGACCAGCTCCAGCACCCTGATGCCGTCCAGGTCGGGCATGCGGATGTCCATGACCACCGCCGCCGGGTCCAGGGAGGCAATTTTCTCCAGGGCCTCCCGACCGTGCCGGGCCGTATCCACGCGGTAGCCGTGGGAGGAGAGAATGTCCCGCAAGCTTTTGCGCACGCTTTCCTCGTCGTCCACTACCAGAACCAGCTCCTCCATCATCTCACCCCTGCCGCTTCAGGTAGGTATATGGTGAACTTGGTGCCCCGGCCCACCTCGCTCTCCACCTCTATCTGCCCCCCGTGGGCTTGGATTATCTCGTAAGCTATGGCCAGGCCCAAGCCCGTGCCCTTGGGCTTGGTGGTGTAAAAGGGCTCAAAGAGGTGCACCAGGTTTTCCTTGGGAATACCGCAGCCGGTATCGGCCACGGAGAGGGCCGCCATCTGCCGCTCGGGCAGGTAGGCGGTGCTGATGGTAATTACCCCGCCTTCGGGCATGGCCTGCATGGCGTTAAAGATAATGTTTAAAACGGCCCTTTCCATCTGCTCCGCGTCCATCCAGACCGGAGGCAATTGCACGTCCAGGTCCAGCAGGAAGTGGTACTTGCTCTGGTGCACTTCCCTGAAGAACCCCACCAGCTCCCGGACAAACACGTTGAGGTCCCGCTGCGCGAGGCGGGCCTCCGCGGGCTTGGCAAAGTAGAGCAACTGCTCCACCAGGTAATCCAGCCGGGAGATTTCCCGCTGCACGGCAGACAAGGCCTGCACGCTGGGCCTGTTATCCTGCAGCCAGTGCTGGATGTAACAGCTGATGGTGGTCAGCGGGTTCCTTATTTCGTGAGCCACGCCCGTGACCAGCCTGCCTAGGGCGGCCAGGCGCTCCTGGCGCCGCACCTTTTCCTCCAGATGCATGCGCTCCGTCAGGTCCCGGCAGTTGACCACCGCGCCCAGCAACTGGCCCCCGGGGGTCTTCAGGGGCAGTACGCTCACCAGCAGGTGGCGCGGTGCCTTCTGCCCGTTGCCCATGCTGAGCATCAGGTCGCGGGACTCCTTCTCCTCCTTGAGCGCCCGCTCCAGGTAGGGGGCCAGCGGCGTGGCCATGGCGGCAAGCCCTCCCGCCTCCTGCTGCTCGGCCCCCGCAGGCAGGGAGAAAAGCTCCCGGGCCAGCTTGTTGGCCAGCACCACCCTGCCCTGCGCGTCCACCACCACGATGGCCTCGTCAATCACGGCCAGCATGGTTTCGGTGTAGAGGTTGAGCTCGGCAATGCGCCGGGCAAAGCGGTTTATGCCCTCCACAATCTCGCCCAGTTCCCCGGAAGCCTTGGGCATGACCCGGGAGAGGTCCTCCTCCAGGTTTCTCAAGCCCCGCTTGATAAACTGCACCTGCGACACCAGGTCCCGGAAAAGGTAGATGGCCCCGCCGAATCCCGCCAGGACCACCAGGGCAATGACCGCGTAGGCGATGAGCTCCAGGTGGCGCCTCTGGCCGTAAAATCCCACCTCCGAAAGGTACTCGGCGGCGCGGATGACGCCCTCCACCTTGCCGTCGCGGATTACCGGGCGGTAAACCTCCACGATGCCCCCTTCCTCGGGGCCCACCGTCTGCGCGAGGCTGGCCCGCTGGGCAATGGTATCCTCAAAGGCCTTCTTGCGCCGGAGGGAAAAGTTCACATCGTAGCGGTCGGTACCGTCAAAGAAGACGTGCAGGGGAGCATAGTACAGGCCCAGGTGCACCTCCGGCTGCTCGCCCCTCACCTCGTTAATCTTCTCGTTAACATAGGCGCCCAGGGCCACGATCTGCTCCTGAGGAGGCCTGCCGGCCAGCCCCTGGCTAGCCAGGTAACTGTCCAGGCTCACGGCAAGCTTCTGGTCTAAAATGTATGCCGCTTGGTTGAGCTTGGCCTTCTGGTTTTCCAGCAGGGAACTTTCGCTGGCCCGGATCACGTGGAGCATGTAGAGGGTGAGCAAAATGGGCAGGACGAGGAGGAGGGACACCAGGTAGAGGATGCGGTTACCAAAGAAAAGGCCGCGCAAAAGAAAACCACCCCGAGAGCCGCCGTTTGAGGACATTATATCACCCCCGGCAGCGCCCCAAAAGGAGCAAAAAATTTCCCTTTGCGGGAGGAATTCTTTTTTGCACGGCGAAGCTATATCAATGTAGTTAAGGAGAGCCGGAGCAAAAGCGGCGAGCGGAGCGGGGCCGAGCCGAGGTGAGGCAAAGGCAGTTCAAGGGTTTTTCTCACCAGGCCAAGCGGCCTGGTGTTTTTGCTTTTGGACCCCGAAAATTTGGGAGAGGGAGGGAAAAGGGTTGGCCGTACCTCTGGAAAAAACGGAAGCGTTTAACTTCGAGCGGGTGTTCAAGCAACAGGAAACCCTCTTACAGGAGATGGTGGGGCGGGTCTACCGGAACTCCCCCTTTTACCGCCGGAAGCTGGAGGAGGCGGGCATCCGCCCCGGGGAAATCCGCACCGTAAGGGACCTGGAAAAGGTCCCCTTCACCACCAAAGACGAACTGCGCCTCGGCTACCCCCTGGGCCTGATGGCCGTGCCCGAGGAAGAGGTGGTGCGCATTCACTCCTCATCGGGGACCACCGGCAAGCCTGTGATCGTTCCCTACACTAGGAACGACGTGGATACCTGGGCGGAAATGATGCGCCGCTGCCTGGTCATGGCCGGGGTAACGCCGCGCGACCGCGTGCAGATCACCCCGGGCTACGGCCTGTGGACGGCGGGCATTGGCTTTCAGGCCGGGGTAGAGCGCCTGGGGGCCATGGCCGTGCCCACGGGTCCGGGAAACACGGAAAAGCAAATAGAAATGATGCTGGATCTGCAAACCACTGTGCTCATTGGCACCGCCTCTTACGGCCTGGTGCTGGCCGAAGAGATCAGCCGCCGCGGCTTAAAGCCGCGCCTGCGTTTGCGCCTGGGCATCTTTGGCTCGGAGCGCTGGGGCGAGAAAATGCGCCGCCGCATTGAAGAAGAGCTGGGCATCGAGTCCTTCGACATTTACGGCCTCACGGAAGTGTACGGGCCCGGCATTGCCATTGACTGCCCCTACCACCTCGGCATGCACTTCTGGAGCGACCACCTGCTCTTCGAGATCGTCGACCCCCACACCGGGAAGCAACTGCCCCCGGGGGAGGAAGGGGAGCTGGTCATCACCACCCTCACCAAGGAGGGGATGCCTCTCCTGCGCTACCGCACCCACGACATCACGCGCCTCATACCCCACCGCTGTCCCTGCGGCTCCCCTTACCCCATGATCGACCGCGTGCTGGGGAGGACGGACGACCGCATTAAAATCAAGGGTGTCAACATCTACCCGGGGCAGATCGACGACGTGCTGAAGAGCGCCAGGGGGGCTTCCAGCGAGTACCAGATCATCCTCACCCGCCAGAACGCGCGAGACCACATGCTCATCAGGGTCGAGGGCCTTCCCGGCCACGATCCCCGGGAGGTGGCCGCGGAGTGCCAGCGGCTGATCAAGGCCCGCATCGGCGTGTCCTGCGAGGTGGAAGTGGTCCCGCAGGGCAGCCTGCCGCGCAGCGAAAAGAAAAGCCGGCGCGTCTTTGATTACCGCGAGAATGGGGGGTCGTCCCGTGACGCTTAAAAGAAGCCTGGCCGTGGCGGTGATCCTTTCCCTGGCCGCCCTGCTCCTGGCGGGTTGCGGCAAGGCCGCAAAAGAGAGCGGTTCCGCAGGCAGCAAGCCGGTGGTGCTGAGGTATGCCTTTTTTGCTCCGGCCAACACCTTCCCGGCCAAGCAAATGGAAAAGTGGAAGGAAGAGGTGGAAAAGCGCACCAACGGCAAGGTAAAGGTGGAGCTTTTCCCCGGGGGAACCCTGCTCACCGCCCAGAATATGTACGACGGGGTTAAAAACAGGGTGGCCGACATCGGCCTCTCCTGCCCTACCTACGAGCCGGGGCGCTTCCCTCTGCTGGGCATCTCGGATCTCCCCGCGGGCTTTCCCAACGCCAAGGTGGCCAGCCGGGTAATTTACGAACTGGTGCGGGAGTTCCCCCCGGAAGCCTTTAAAGATTACAAGATCATTACCGCCTTTGCCACGGAACCCGCCTACCTCATGACCACCAGGCCGGTGGCCAGCCTGCAGGACTTGAAAGGGAAAAAAATAAGAATCTCCGGTGCCCTAACCCCCGTGCTCAAGGAGCTGGGGGCCTCCCCCGTGGGCATGACCATGGCCGAGGTTCCGGAGGCGCTGCAAACGGGCGTCATTGAGGGCATGGTGAGCTCGCGGGAGGTCTTAAAGGACCTAAAGCTGGCCGAAAAACTCAAATACGTCACCGACTACCCCATGACCGTAACCTCCTTCGTGGCGGTGATGAACAAAGAGGTGTGGAACTCCCTGCCGCCGGATGTGCAGAAGGTGATCGACGACCTGAGCCTGGAGATAGCCCTCTGGACGGGCGAGTACATGGACAACCACGTGAAGGAGGCCCTAGAGTGGAGCAAAAAGGAGCACGGCCTGCAGATAATTTCGCTGCCCCCGGCAGAAAAGGAGGCCTGGGACAGGATTTTGGCCCCCCTGCAGGATAGGTACGTGGCGGAATTAAAGGCCAAAGGCCTTCCGGCCGAGGAGTACAAGAAACGCCTTGAGGAGCTAAAAGAAAAGTACACCAAGGAAATGGGCGGGAAATAAGCCGCCGTTGCGGGGTACCCTTTATTGGGGTGCCCCGCAAAAAAGCAAAAAAGGGGTGAGCTCTCCGTGGCCCTGACCAGAGAACACGCGGCCAAAGAAGCCTGCACCGCACCGGCTGCCGAACAGCTGACGCTTTTTTTAAACCGCGCAAGCAAGAGCCTAAACCTCTTTCTTGCCCGGCTGGCCTGCGGCTGCCTGCTCGCCATGGTGCTCCTCACGGTGGCCAACGCCGTCCTGCGGGCGTACCGCACCCCTTTTGCCGGGACCACGGAGGTCGTCGGCTGGCTGACCGCCCTCACCACCGCTTTCGGCCTGGGCTACACGCAGGTGACCAGGGGTTATGTGGAAATAGACTCCCTGGTAAGGCGGCTTCCGGCCCCTCTGCAAAAGAGCACCAGGTGCGCCGTCCTTCTTGCCTGCGCCGTGTTCGGCGCCCTCGTTTCCTTTAAGCTGGGCGCCTACGCCCTGACGGTATGCCGAAACGGCAACCTTTCGGAAACGCTGCAACTGCCCTTTTACCCCCTGATCTTCCTCCTGGCCCTGGGCTTTGCCGCTCTGGCGTTGGCCCTGCTGGCCGACTTTTTAAAGGAATGTCTGGAAGGGAGGGCGCGCCCATCATGAGCCTGGTCACCGCGGCTCTCCTGGGCCTACTGGGCCTCTTCCTGCTGATGTTCCTAGGCATGCCCATCAGCCTGGCCATGTTTGTGGTGGGCTTCCTGGGCCTTTTAGCCGTGGCCTCGCCGGCGGCAGCCTTCAGCGTGCTTACCGGGGACCTGTGGAACCAATTTTCCAGCTACTCCATGAGCGTGATCCCCCTGTACATTTTAATGGGCGAGATCATCTTCCGCACGGGGGTAAACGAAAACCTCTTCAGGGCCGCCGCCAGGTGGGTGGGACACCTGAGGGGCGGCCTGGCCGCCACCGTTGTCCTGGCCAGCGCCGGGTTTGCGGCCATCTGCGGCTCCAACTCGGCCACCGCCGCCTCCATGGGCACGATGGCCTTACCCGAGTTGCGCAAATTTAAATACGACCAAGCCCTCAGCACGGGCACTGTGGCCGCCGGGGGCACTTTAGGGGTGATCATCCCTCCCAGCACGGTTCTTTTGGTCATCGCCCTGCAGACGGAACAGTCCATCAGGCACCTGTTTGTGGCCAGCGTCATCCCCGGCATTATGTTAACGCTTTTGTTTTTGGGCATTGTCCTCTACCTGTGCGGGAGAAACCCCTCCCTCGGCCCCGCCGGCCCGCGGGCTACCTGGGGGGAAAGGCTTGCCTCCCTGCCCCTGGTGCTGCCCACGCTCCTTCTCTTTGCCTTCGTGCTGGGCGGCCTCTTCCTCGGCTGGTTTACCCCCACCGAGTCGGGAGCCTTCGGGGCCTTCGGGGCCATGATCCTGGCCCTCGCCCTGGGCAGGCTGAACCCCAAGAACTTGAGCGAGGCGTTGCTGGGCACCGTCAGGTCGTCCACCATGGTCATCACGCTCATCGTGGGGGCCATGGTCTTCGGGCGCTTCTTGGCCATCACCAGGCTTCCCTACGAGGTGGCCGCCTGGGCCGCCTCCCTCCCGCTGCCCCCCGTGTTCATCCTCGCCGGCATCCTCCTGATCTATCTTGCCGGCGGGTGCCTCATGGACGCCCTAGGTTTCTTAATTATCTCCATCCCCATTTTTTATCCGGCGCTAATCCAGCTGGGCTACGACCCCGTCTGGCTGGCCGTCGTTTTGTGCATCGTCACCAGCGCCGGAGCCATCACCCCTCCCGTAGGCGTAACGGTGTACGTGGTCAAGGGGCTCATGCCCGACGTGCCCCTCATGTCCATTTTTAAAGGCGCCTCCTTCTTCCTCCTCGGCTACGCTGCGCTG
Source organism: Desulfovirgula thermocuniculi DSM 16036 (assembly GCF_000429345.1). Lineage (GTDB taxonomy): Bacteria > Bacillota > Desulfotomaculia > Desulfotomaculales > Desulfovirgulaceae > Desulfovirgula > Desulfovirgula thermocuniculi. Next base: position 44,810 of record NZ_AUBR01000010.1, read on the forward strand.
CTCCTCCTGCTGGTGGCCTTCCCGCAACTGGTAACCTTTGCCGTCAGGTAGAAAACGACACGGTCAGCCTTTTGATGAGCATTGTCCCGTAGCTCCCCCGGGGCAGCTTGAAGGAAAGGCGCAGTTTTTGCCTTCCGGGGTAGAGCTCGTCGGGCTCTGCCGGCTCCAGGGAGAAGTCCTGCGGGAAGACGATGGCCTGGCGGGGGATCGACTTGAAAAAGGCCTGGCGGACCTTGCGCAGGTTAAAGTCGCTGCGCTTGATGCCCCTCTCCTCCAGGATGGCCGCAAAAAGCTGCTCGCTCCTGGCGTCGGGGAAAGCCATGCGGCTGGCGGCCAGCGGCAAGGCAAGGGACTTCAAGTAGTCCAGCTCCCTTCTTTCCAGGCGGCGGTAAAAAAGGTACGGCCCGGCCACACCGGGGACGGCGGCAAGCTCAAGCCCTAAATCCTGCAGCACCCTCCTTAAAAGCTCGTTAAAGAGAAAGCTCTGGTAGGCGGAGAAGAGGAGGGAGAGCTCTTCGCCGGGGATCAGGCGCAGGGCCTCCACGTAAGCTTTGGGTTTTTGGGCAAGCAAAGAAAAAATCTTCTGCTCCATAGTAGTCTTTGCGCGGGAAAGGCAGGCCGCCCAGTCCCCCCAGTGCGCGCGGAAAAAGCGCTTTCTCTCCTTGGCCTCTTTTTTTTCTTCCGGGTAAATGCCGGTAAGGTAAATTTGCAGGCTGCCGTTGTAGTGCCCCTTGAGCAGCCTTTCGGCCATGAAGCCGAGGTCGCGGTCCATGCTGCCGAAGCGCTGGTCGTCAAAGTAGTTGGGGAAACCAAAACCCCTCACCTCATCAACCCGCCGGCAGATCATGGCCACCTCCCCTGCACCGAGCGCGCGCAGGGTAATGGCAAACTCGTTGCCTTCCAGGAGGTCCGGCCCCATGGGCCTGTCCATGTAGCCTATGCTCCTAAAGGAAAAATTCTTGTCCTCCGTGGTCAGGTCGGCACCATGCTTTACGGTGACGTACTGGAAGGTATGGGCGTGCCTGTCCTTCAAGCCCCCGTAGCTAAAGAGGCGGTAGGGGAGGCCGTGCAGCTTGGCCAGCCGGATGAGAAGGTCGATGGTGTTCCAATTTTTCTTTTCCAAAAGGTAAAGCCGGTAGGGGCCCTTTCTCTTCACCGGCAGCCGGGCCAACTCCCTGACCACAAAGTCCTCGGGAGTCACCTTTAGCTTCATCCGCTCCTGCTCCTTTACCCCACCTTCCCCAAATTATGTATCACAGGAGCCCATCATTTTTGACTTCCTCCCACCCCCTAAGGGGTAGGGCCTTCCCGCGGCGGCTTTGTGATGAGGAGCGACAGGCACTAGCCAGGTATGGGCAGACCACAGGGCCGCCGCTCTTGGCACCGGGGGCCGGCGCAAAAAAGTTTCGCACCGGTTATGGAGAGTACGGGTTATTTTCAGCCGGGAGCATCAGCTGGTCAATACCCAAATCAGGCCTGTTGAATTCTGGGTCCCGGTGTATCAAAGTGGCAGCTTTACTCCGGGCCACACCGGCTATAAAGGCATCTGCCACACTTAACCCGCCCTTCGCTTTTATTTGGGCGGCCAACCAAAGCAACTCCTCGTCAGGCCAAATCTCTTCCAGCGGCAACTCCCTTACCTGGAGAACCAGTTTAATGGCCTCATCCAGGTTCTCTTTGGACATCACCAGGTAAGCAATTTCAAAAATACTCATAAACGAAATGTAAATAATTGCCCGACCTGAAGAAGCTTGCGCAAACAGCTCTTCGATCAGCTCAGCCCCTGTTTCGTCCTGATAATAGGTCAATAGGGCACTGGTATCCAGCACGTACTTTTTGAGGTCACTCATCTGCCTTCCGTTCCTTTTCCCGGTATTTCATCAGTAAATTTAACAGGTCCTTTCCCTTTCCGGCACCTCGGAAGCTGTTGTACGGTTCGGCGGGCAAGGGAATTATCTTTATCTCTCCTCCCTGGTCGATCCAGGCTATACGCGATCCCTCCCGGATATTATAGCGCTCCCTGATGCCGGCTGGAATAACGGTCTGGTAACGGTGACTAACGGTGGTTTTAACAATGTTTCTTGTGTTCAAGCCCTACACCTCCTCTTTATTTAGCATACAAGACGCATAATCTTATTACAAGACGCAGACTTCTCTCTCACCCCGGGGCAGAGCTTTCTTTAAAAAGTAACCCGCACAAAAGGGGCGAGGTTTTCCATCCTCGCCCCTTTTTACTGCCACCGGTTCTCCGGAAGGTTCTCCGGAAATGCCCCCTTTTTGGAGCCCTCCCTACTCCACCGTGACGCTCTTGGCCAGGTTCCGCGGCTGGTCCACGTCGCAGCCGCGGGCCACGGCCATCTGGTAGGCCAGGAGCTGCAGGGGGATGACCGCCAGTACGGGGGCCACCAGGGGGTCCACTTCCGGGATGTAGATAACGTGGTCGGCCACCTTTTCCAGCTCCCGCTGCCCCTCCATGGTCAGGGCAATAACGGTGGCCTCGCGGGCCTTTACCTCTTTGATGTTGCTTAAGGTTTTCTCGAAGAGGCTCTTTTGCGTGGCCAGGGCCACAACCGGCACGCCCTTTTCAATCAAGGCCAGCGTGCCGTGCTTGAGCTCTCCGGCGGCGTAGGCCTCGGCATGAATGTAGGAGATTTCCTTGAGCTTTAAGCTGCCCTCCAGGGCCACGGCATAATCCAGCCCGCGCCCGATGAAGAAGATGCTGCTGGCCGCGCAGTAATCCCGGGCCAGTTTTTCGACGAGGTGCCCGTTCTGCAGGACGGCTTCGGCCCGCCCGTCCAGGCCCTCCAGTTCCCTCACCAGGCGGCCCACCTCTTCGGGAGACATGGTTTCCCGCAGGGCGGCCAGGTGCAGGGCCAGCAGGTACATGGCCAAGAGCTGGGTGGTGTAGGCCTTGGTGGAGGCCACGGCAATTTCCGGCCCCGCCATGGTGAGGAGGACGAAATCGGCCTCCCGGGCAATGGAGCTTCCCCTGACGTTGGTCACGGCCAGCACCGGCGCGCCCAGGCGCTTTGCTTCCCGCAGGGCGGCCAGGGTATCCGCCGTCTCCCCGGACTGGCTGATGACCACCACCAGGGAGCGGCGGTCGATGAGGGGCTGGCGGTAGCGGAACTCGGAGGCAATGTCCGCCTCCACCGGGATGCGGGCCAGGCGCTCGATGACGTACTTGCCCACGATGCCCGCGTGGTAGGCCGTGCCGCAGGCGGTGATGAAGATTTTGTCGATCTCGCGCAGCCAGCTTTCCTCCAGGGGCACCCCCTTTAAAACGCCCCGCGCGCCGTCTTTTGCCAGGTAGCCGTGCAACGTGTTCCGCAGGGCCCGGGGCTGCTCGTGGATTTCTTTGAGCATAAAGTGCGGGAAGCCGTTCTTCTCGGCCTGGGCTGCGTCCCAGTCCACACGGTAAAGGGGCTTTCTTACCTCCTCCCCGCGGCGGTTGAACACCTTTACCTCGTGCGGAGTGAGCAGGGCTACTTCGCCGTCCGCCAGGATGTAGGTGTCGCGCGTGTGGGGCAAAAGGGCGGGGATGTCCGAGGCCAGGAAGTTCTCCCCTTTCCCCAGGCCTACCACCAGGGGGCTGTCCTGGCGCACGGCCACAATTTTCCCCGGTTCCAGGAGGGAGATGGCCGCTACGGCGTACGAGCCCCGCAGGCATTCCACCGTGCGATACATGGCCGCCAGGAGGTCGCCCCGGTAAAAGTGCTCCAGGAGGTGGACCAGCACTTCGGTATCCGTCTCGGAGGAAAAGCGGTGGCCCTTGGAGCCCAGCCATTCCCTCAGCTCCAGGTAATTTTCAATGATCCCGTTGTGCACCACGGCAAACTGCCCGCGGCAGTCCGTGTGGGGGTGGGCGTTGGCATCGGTGGGGCACCCGTGGGTGGCCCAGCGGGTGTGCCCGATGCCCACCCTCGCCTCCCCGTTATAGCCGTTGAGCTCTGACGCCAGGCCGGCCAGCTTGCCTGCCTTCTTACGCACCACAAGCGCACCGTTTTCCAGCACGGCAATGCCCGCGGAGTCGTACCCGCGGTACTCCAGCCTGGCCAGGCCTTCAATTAAAATAGGAACGGCCCGGCGAGGGCCGCAATACCCGACAATACCACACATGAAGCTTACCCCCACGGAACAAGTTTATCCAATAATTAGAAATGCCGGGGCGCAAAAAGGCCACGGCAACTCTAAGAGCCTGCCCGTCAATTTTCCGGCCCTTGCCCTCTGGCCACCAGGCACCCTTTGTCCCGGCCGTTGCCGGCCGGTTTTGTAGTGCCGCTAACGGTCGTGGCCCGACCGGGGAGCATCCGCCGAAAACTTCGATAAACTCCCTCCTCGTCAACCCGCAGGAAGCGCGGGTTCTGGCGCTTGACCTTTAGGTTGTCTGCCGGCTGGAAACCGGCCCCTTTTTGTACCCATCCCCCCTTTCCCGGAGATTTAGCTAGGCCAGGCAGCGGATGACGTTAACCAGTTCGTCGACTACGGCCCGCAGGCAATCCCTGTCCCTCGCCTCCACCATGATGCGGATGAGCGGCTCGGTACCTGAAGGGCGCACCAGGATGCGCCCCTGGGCACCCAGGCGCTCCTGCTGCCTGGCAACGGCCTCGGCCAGGGCAGGGCTGCTCATGACCTTTTCCTTGTCCCTGACCGGCACGTTCTCCAGTATTTGAGGAAACTTCTCCATCTGGGCGGCCAATTCCTGCAGGGAAGCCCCTTTTTCCTTGACCACCTGCAGGAGATGCAGGGCGGTTAAGATCCCGTCCCCGGTGGTGGTGTAATCCAGCATGACAATGTGCCCGCTTTGTTCCCCGCCAAAATTGGCGCCGCAGCGGAGGAGTTCTTCCAAAACGTAGCGGTCCCCCACCTTGGTGCGCCGCACCCGGATGCCGCTTTCCTGCAGGGCCAGGTCCAGCCCCAGGTTGCTCATCACCGTGACCACCACCGTGTCCCCGGCCAGGCGGCCCTGCTCCTTTAAGTAGCGGCCCAGGATGACCATGATTTGGTCGCCGTCCACCAGGTTCCCCGCGTGGTCCACGGCCACCACGCGGTCGGCATCGCCGTCGTGGGCCAGGCCCAGGTGTGCCCCGTGCGAGACCACGGCCTCCTGCAGCTTTTCCGGGTGCGTGGAGCCGCAGCCGGCATTGATGTTGGCCCCGTCGGGGGAGCTAAAGATGGCCGTCACCTCCGCGCCCAGCTCCCGCAGCACGCGGGGGGCTACCTGGCTGGCCGCACCGTTGGCGCAGTCCACCACCACCTTGAACCCTGCAAGATCGCAGGACACTGTGCCCTTTAAAAAAGCCACATAGCGGTCCACGGCGTCGCCGACCTGGTGTACGCGCCCTATTCCTTCCCCCACCGGCAGGGGAATGGAGTCCAGGGAATAGACCAGGCGCTCTATTTCTTCCTCCACCTCGTCGGGCAGCTTGTAGCCGCTGGCACCGAAAAACTTGATGCCGTTATCCTCCATGGGGTTGTGGGAGGCCGAGATGACCACCCCGCCGGCAGCACCCAGCTCCCTGGTCAGGTAGGCCACAGCCGGCGTGGGCAGGACGCCCACCCTCAGCACGTCCACCCCCGCCGAGCAGATGCCCGCCGCCAGGGCGGCTTCCAGCATGTCGCAGGAGAGGCGCGTATCGCACCCCACGACCATCTTGGCTCCCGGCCTGCCCCCGGAGAGGACGTAAGCTCCGGCCCGGCCCAGCTTGAGGGCCAGCTCGGGGGTAAGCTCGCGGTTGGCTATCCCCCGCACCCCGTCGGTGCCAAAGAGGCTTCCCATCGGCAAATCCCCTCTCGCTATTATATTTAAAATATGTAACTGCCCACCATTAAGCTCCTCCCCGCAAAAACAGAGCCCACCGCCTGAAAGTATACCACAAAGCCCCCGGCAAAAACAGTGCGGCGCATTTTTCGGGAAGGATTTCCCGCAAAAGAAGGCGAACTTTTAAGCATACGTTCGAGGGGGGTGATCCCTTGCACTTTGTGGTCATAGGCACCAGCGCGGCGGGCATTGCCGCCCTGGAAACCCTGCGCCGCCTGGGGGGAACCAGGGCGCGCCTTACCGCCGTCACCGATGAGCCCTCCGAGCCCTATTCCCGCTGCCTCCTGCCGGATTTGCTGGCCGGCAAAAAGAGCGAATATTCTATCAGGCTCCGCCCCGCCGGCTTCTTCCCAAAGCTGGGGGTGGAGTTCCTGGCCGGCTTCAAGGTGGTGGCCCTGCACCCGGAAGAGAAAAAGGTTTTCCTTGAGGACGGGCGGCAGCTTTCCTTTGACCGCCTGCTGGTGGCCACCGGGGCCAGCCCCGTAATGCCGGAGGTTCCGGGGGTTGACACCAGGGGCGTGTTTGCCCTGCGCACCCTGCAGGATGCCCGGGAAATGGCCTCCCTTTTTCCCCGTGTCTCCCGGGCAATGATCCTGGGCGGCGGCCTGGTGGGGCTAAAAGCTGCGCTGGCCCTTAAGGTAGCCGGCGTGCCGCACGTAACCGTGGCCGTGGCCAGCCCCCGCCTGCTTACCCGCCAGCTGGACGAAGAAGCGGCGGCCATGGTGGAAAGGGAATTGACTGCCGCCGGCCTGGAGTTCATCTATAACGCGCAGCCCCGGGCCTTTGTGCCCGGCCCCCACGGCACGCTGGCCGGCGTGGAGCTTGCCGACGGCAGGGAGCTGCCGGCCGACCTGGCCGTGGTGGCCAAGGGAGTGCGGCCCAACGTCCAGCTGGTGCGCGAAGCGGGCGGCCTGGTGGGGGCAGGCATAGAGGTGGACCGCTACCTGCGCACCTCTCTTCCGGACGTCTTTGCCGCCGGGGATTGCGTCCAGGTAACCGACCGGCTGACCGGGCGGAAAACTAACTCCGCCCTCTGGACTCTGGCCGCCGAGCAGGGCCGCTACGCGGCGGCCAACATGCTGGGCCTGGCCCGTTCTTACCCCCCACCCCTTACCAGGCTCAACAGCGCCCGCTTTGGGAACCTGGACGTGGTGGCCGTAGGGAAAATGGAGGGCGAGGAGGTTTTGAGGGCCTTCGAGGGGACAACCGGCACCTACCGGCGGCTCGTTTTTGAAGGAGATAGGCTGGTGGGGTTCATCCTGGCCGGAAAGGTGAAGGGAGCCGGAGTCTACACGGCCCTGGTCAAGACGGGGCGACCGGCCTGGAAGTGGCGCCACCTGCTCCTGGAGGGGCGGGCGGGCCGGGTCGTCCTGGGCTGCCTGCCGCCGCAGCGGCGGGTAGAAAGCAAAATATCATAAAGGAGGCGCGGAAATGAAGGACTTGGCCGCGAAGGCTGCAGATCCGGCTGTGCGGGAGCTTCTGGAGAAGGCCCGCCGGCAGGGAGTGGAAACGGTGTGGGACAGGTACGAGGCCCAGCTCCCCCAGTGCGGCTTCGGGGAACTGGGGGTGTGCTGCCGCAACTGCGTGCAGGGGCCGTGCCGCATCAGCCCATTTGAGGACGGCCCGCAGCGGGGCATCTGCGGCGCCACCGCCGACACCATTGTCGCCCGCAACCTGGTGCGGGCCATTGCCGCCGGCACGGCGGCGCACTCCGGGCACGCCCGGCACCTGGCCCACGCGCTGCATAGGTGGGCGGAAGGAAAGGCCCCGGACTATCCGGTGCGGGACGAGCAGAAGCTGCGGGCAGTAGCCGCACGCCTGGGCCTCCAGGCGCAAGGTTTTTCCGTGAAGGAGCTGGCCTCCCGGGTGGCCAGCGAAGCCCTGGCCCAGTTCAGCGAGGGCGAAGGAGTCCTCGCCTGGCTAAAGTCCACCCTCCCGCCCGGGCGGCTGGAGGCACTTGGCCGGCTGGGCGTGCTGCCCCGGGGGATCGACACGGCCATCAGCGAGGTTATGCACCGCACCCACCTGGGCGTGGACGCAGACCCGGTGAACCTCCTTTTGGGCGGCATATCTTGCGCCCTGGCCGATTACGCGGGGTGCCACCTGGCCACCGATCTGGCGGACATCCTCTTCGGCACCCCCGCGCCGGTGGTTTCCGAAGCCAACCTGGGCGTCTTAAAGGCCGATCACGTCAACATTGCCCTCCACGGCCACAACCCACTGCTCTCGGACCTCGTGGTGCGGGCGGCGCGGGAAATGCAGGAAGAGGCCCGGGCGGCGGGAGCGGCGGGGGTCAACCTGGTGGGCATCTGCTGCACGGGCAACGAGGTGCTCATGCGCCACGGCGTGCCCCCGCTGACCCATTCCGTCTCCCAGGAGCTGCCCATGCTTACCGGCGCCCTGGACACTGTGGTGGTGGACTACCAGTGCGTCTACCCCTCCCTGGCGGGCGTGGCCGAGTGCACGGGCACCAGGCTGATCACCACCATGGGCATGGCCAAAATTCCCGGCGCGGCTCACGTGGAGTTTACGGAAGAGGAGGCTGCGGAAAAGGCCCGGGAGATCGTGCGCCTGGCTGTGGAAGCCTTTGCCGCACGCCGGGGGCGCCCGGTGCACATTCCCCCGCACAAGTCCAGGGTGGTGGCCGGCTTTTCCGTGGAGGCCGTAGTAGCCGCCCTTTCCCGGCTGGATGCCGCCGACCCCTTAAAGCCGCTGCTCGACAACATTGCGGCGGGCAACATCCAAGGGGTCTGCCTCTTTGCCGGCTGCAACAACGTCAAGGTGCCCCAGGACGAGAATTTCCTGGTCATGGCGCGGGAGCTGGCCGCGCGGGACGTCCTGTGCCTGGCCACCGGGTGCGGCGCCGGGGCCTACGCGCGCCACGGTTACCTCACCCCGGAGGCCACGCTGGAATATGCCGGCCCCGGCCTAAAGGCGGTGCTCACGGCCATCGGGGAGGCCAACGGCCTGGGCGGCCCGCTGCCCCTGGTGCTGCACCTAGGCTCCTGCGTGGACAACAGCCGGGCGGTGGACCTGGCCGTGGCCGTGGCCAGCAGGCTGGGCGTGGACACCGCGCAGCTCCCCGTGGTGGCCTCGGCACCCGAATTTAAGACGGAAAAGGCCGTCGCCATTGGCACCTGGGCCGTGGCCCTGGGCTTCCCCGTGCACCTGGGGTTGGTGCCGCCGGTGCTGGGCAGCGCCGCCGTGACCGAAGTGCTCACGGCAAAGGCCCGGGAGATCCTGGGCGGCTACTTCATGGTGGAAACCGACCCGGTTAAGGCGGCGGAAAAAATTTACGCCGCCATCGGCGAGCGGCGCCGGGCCCTGGGCCTGGCCACGCGGCCCTGGTAAAGGAGGGGGGAAGATGCCCCGGGAAATCCTCATCGACTTTGCGCGCTGCACCGGCTGCCTCTCCTGCCGGCTGGCCTGCGCCGTGGCCCACACGCAGGCAAAAAGCCTTTTCGATGCCGTTTTAGCCGGCGAAAAGCCCCGCGCGCGCATCTTCGTGCACCAGCTGGGGCAGCAAAAGGCGCCCATAAACTGCCGCCACTGCACGGACGCTCCCTGCCTCGACGCCTGCATGGCCGGCGCCATGTACCGGAAAGAAGACGGCACGGTGACCAACGAAGGCGGCGAGCAGCGGTGCGTGGGCTGCTGGATGTGCGTCATGGTGTGCCCCTACGGCGCCATCACCAGCGATGCCGCGGGCACCGTGGCCTTAAAGTGCGACCGCAACTGCCGGGATGAGAGCGGCACCCCCGCCTGCGTGCGCGCCTGCCCCACCGGTGCGCTGGTCTACACCGAGGTGGAAGATTATAGCGCCCACCGCCGCCACGGCGCCCTGGGGAAAATCCTCGCCGGCGGCGCGGGAGCCCCTTGAGCGCAGGAGGACCCTATATGAGAGGTCCCGGGCGCCTGATCCCGGGACCTCTTACTGCTCCTTCTGGCGGGCGGCCTGCCCGCTGCCGGATGAGGGCGCGCCGGCAGCCTGCTGGTTCCCCTGCCCGCCGGGGGAAACGGCTGCCCCGGGGGGAGCCGGCACCGGCCTCGCCATCACGCTCACCTTGACGCCCTGGGGGTTGGAGGTCACGCCTTGGGGCAGGCCGGAGATGTTCACGTACTGCTCCACTGCACCCGTGATCCCCTGCACGTTTACCTGCACCGTTACCTTGGCCAGCCCGCCCAGCTGTCGCTCCGGGCCCCTCAAGACCACCGCTGCAGGGCTGGCGCCGACATCAACCAGCTCGTAGCCCTCGGCAGGCGAACCTCTGAGGCTTACCTCCACGGGCACTCTTTTTTCCCCGATGCGGTCCACCAGCACGCGCACCTGGGCGGGAGTCACCTGCAGGACCTTTATCCCCGGCGGCGGGCTGACGCTAACGGTCAAGTCGTTTTCTCCCGGGGAAATGCCCGCGAGGTTCACCGCGGCCTGGAAGTCTCCCGCGTTTACGGCGTTTAGCTGCGCGCGGCTGCCCTGCGCCTTCACGCTCACGGTGGCCGGGAGCCCGGAAACAAGGTACCCTTCCGGGGCGCCGCGGGCCTGCAGGGCGACGCTGAAAATGCGCTGCTCCAGCGGGTTCTGCTCGTTGTTTACGTAAACCCACAGCACGAGGGCCAGGATGAGGGAGAGCAGTTGCAGGGGCAGGTTTCGCCAGTCAAATTTTGCCGGCAAGTGCGGCCACCACCCCTCCTACCTGCGCGGCCACCAGAATCCCCGCGCGGGCACGCCGGCAGGGGTGAAGGCCGCGGAAAGCCGCTCGGACAGCGCCAGCTCGTCCAGCCCCCGGGCCAGCGTCCCCTCCACGGCCAGGGAAATGGTGCCCGTTTCCTCGGAAACAATGACGGCCAGGGCGTCGGACACTTCCGTGATCCCTATACCTGCCCGGTGGCGGGTACCCAACTGCCTGGCCACATCCGGCTTTTCGGTTAAAGGCAAGATGCACCCTGCCGAAACCACCCGGCTGCCGCGGATGATTACCGCCCCGTCGTGCAGCGGGCTGCCGGGGGCAAAGATATTCACCAGGAGCTCCGCCGAGACGAGCCCGTCGATCTTTACCCCGGAATCGATGTATTCTTCCAGACCGGTGGTGCGCTCCATGACCACCAGCGCCCCCGCGCGCCGACGGGAGAGGAGGCTGGCCGCCCTCACCACGTGGCTGATGACCTGGGCGCGCTCCTTTTCCGCCTGGTAGAGCAGGGGGGCGTTGATGAAGCTCCCTCCCCCAAGCTTTTCCAGTGCCCGCCGGAGCTCCGGCTGGAAGACCACGGGTAGGGCCACCACCAGGGCGGTCATGGCCTGGCGCAGCAGCCAGTGGAAGGTGTCCAGGTGCAGCCAGCTGGAAAGGGCCGTGGCCACCAGCAAAACGGCCAGGCCCTTGATGAGCTGCACCGCCCTGGTGCCCCGGATGAGGAGTATCAGGCGGTAGAGCACAAAAGCCACCAGCAAAACGTCGATTACGGCAACGGGGTTGAAAGGGCCGAAGTCCAGGGCCCTGAGCCTCTCCAGCAGAATACCGCGACGCCTCCTTCTTTACCCTACCGGTGGCGGTTGTTCTTGAGCAGGCCGTAGGCAATGCTGTCCACCAGGGCCTGCCAGCTGGCTTCGATGATATTGGTGGAAACGCCCACCGTGCCCCAGGAACGCTCCCCGTCTCCCGTTTCAATGTGCACGCGCACGGTGGCCGCCGTGCCCTGCTTCTCGTCCAGCACGCGCACCTTGTAGTCGGTGAGCTTCATGCGGCGGATCTCGGGGTAAAAGTCCTCCAGGGCCTTGCGCAGGGCGTTGTCCAGGGCGTTTACGGGGCCGTTCCCCTCCGCCGCCGTGTGCACCACCTTATCGCCGACGGTCATCTTAATGACCGCCTCGGAGTGCACGGGGCTGTTTTCTTTCATTTCAATTATAATGCGCAGGCTCTCCAGCTTGAAGGGCTCCCGGTAGTTGTCGTAGGCACGGCGCAGAAGCAGCTCAAAGGAGCCCTCGGCCCCTTCAAACATGAAGCCCTGGTATTCCAGCTCCTTGATTTCCTCCAGCAGGCGGCGGTTTTCCTCCCGACTGGTGCCCAGCTCCAAATTCAACTCGCGGAATTTATAGAGCAGGTTGGAGAGGCCGCTCAGCTCCGAGACCAGCACCCGCCGGCGGTTGCCCACCAGGGAGGGGTCAATGTGCTCGTAAGTGCGGGGGTCCTTTAAAATGGCGCTGACATGTACGCCGCCCTTGTGGGCAAAGGCACTGGCCCCCACAAAGGGCTGGTGGGTATTGTGGTGCAGGTTGGCCACTTCGCTGACGTAGCGGGAAAGCTCGGTGAGGCGGGCCAGGGCATCCCGGGGGATGGTTTCGTGCCCGCACTTTAAGGTGAGGTTGGGGATTACCGAACAGAGGTTGGCGTTGCCGCAGCGCTCCCCGTAGCCGTTGACGGTGCCCTGCACGTGTACCACACCCGCCTCCACCGCCGCCAGGGTGTTGGCCACGGCCAGCTCCCCGTCGTTGTGGCAGTGGATGCCCAGCGGCACGGGGACCTCCTCCTTCACCCTCCCCACAATGGCGGCAATCTGCCCGGGAAGGCTCCCCCCGTTGGTGTCGCAGAGCACGAGGCGGTCGGCCCCGCCCTCCTGTGCCGCCTTTAAAGTAGCCAGGGCATAGGCGGGGTTGGCCTTAAAACCGTCAAAGAAATGCTCGGCATCATAAATGACCATGAGTCCCCGGCTTTTAAGAAACCTCACCGACTCACGGATCATGGCCAGGTTTTCTTCCAGGGTGGTTTCCAGTGCTTTTTGCACGTGAAAGTCCCAGGTCTTGCCGAAAATGGTGGCCACGGGGGTCCCGGCAGCCAGCAGGCTCTGAAGGTTGGGGTCCTGGTGCGCGGGCACCCCGGGCCTGCGCGTGGAACCAAAGGCGGCCAGGCGGGCGTTCTTGAGGCGGTGCTGGCGGATGCGCTGGAAAAAGTCCGCATCCTTGGGGTTGGACCCCGGCCAGCCGCCTTCGATGTAGTGAAAGCCCATTTCATCAAGCTTCAGGGCAATCTTTACCTTATCCTCTACGGAAAAGGAAATGCCTTCGCCCTGCGCGCCGTCCCGCAAGGTAGTATCGTAAATCTCCACCGGCGCCATTATCTCACCCCCGTGGCTTGCCCTATAGGTTAAGCGGCCTTTTCCACCTTCTCGGCAATGAGCCGGCCCATTTCCGTGGTGCCCACCTGTTTCCTGCCCGGCTCCATGATGTCCGCCGTGCGGTAGCCCTCCTCCAGCACCGCGGCCACCGCCCGCTCCACGGCCAGCGCCGCCTCCTCCAGGCCGAAGGAGTAGCGCAGCATCAGGGCCACGGAGAGTATGGCCGCAATGGGATTGGCCAGCTGCCGCCCCGCAATGTCGGGGGCGGAGCCGTGCACCGGCTCGTACAGGCCCACCCCGTCCCCCAGGCTGGCCGAGGGCAGCATGCCCAGGGAGCCCACCAGCTGGGCCGCCTGGTCGCTTAAGATATCGCCAAAGAGGTTTTCGGTGAGGATGACGTCAAACTGCTTGGGGTTACGTACCAGCTGCATGGCGCAGTTGTCCACCAGCATGTGGTTTAGCTCCACGTCGGGGTAGTCTTTCGCCAGCTCCGTAACCACTTCCCGCCACAGACGGGAGCTTTCCAGCACGTTGGCCTTATCCACCGAGGTGAGCTTTTTCTTCCTCGTCCTGGCCAGCTCAAAGGCCCGCCGCGCCACCCGCCGGATTTCCTCCGTGGTGTACACCATGGTGTCCACCGCCCGCTGCCCGCCGGGAATTTCCTCGCGGCGCTTTTCGCCAAAGTACAGTCCCCCGGTGAGCTCGCGCACCACCAGGATGTCCAGCCCCTCCACCACTTCCCGCTTCAGGGTGGAGGCATCTGCCAGGGCGGGAAAAACCACTGCCGGGCGCAGGTTGGCATAAACGTCCAGGGCCTTGCGCAAAGGTAGTAATGCCCCCGCCTCCGGGCGCAGGTGCACCGGCAGCTTATCCCACTTCGGCCCCCCTACGGCTCCCAGGAGCACGGCATCGCTGGACCGGCAGAGGTCCAGGGTGGCCTGCGGCAGGGGGTGCCCGGTAGCGTCGTAGGCAATGCCGCCAATCAAACCCTCCCGCAGCTGAAACTCGTGCCCGAAGCGCCTGCCGGCAGCGGCCAGCACACGGGTGGCCTGGGCGATGACCTCGGGCCCAATGCCGTCTCCCGGCAACACGGCAACCCTAAACCTCATCCTTACCCAACCTCCGCCTCACGTAGTTAATCAACCCTCCGGCAGCAATGATCTCCTGCATGAAGGGGGGGACGGGCGCGGCGCGGTACTGCTCCCCGCGGGTGAGATTGGTGATGGTGCCGCTGCCCAGGTCCACCTCCACCTCGTCGCCCTGCCGGATGCCTGCCGCCGCCTCCGGCGATTCCAGGATGGGCAGGCCGATGTTGAAGGCATTGCGGTAAAAGATGCGCGCAAAGGAGGCGGCAATAACGCAGGAAACCCCGCAGGCCTTAATGGCCAGGGGGGCGTGCTCCCGCGAGCTCCCGCAGCCGAAGTTCCTGCCGGCCACGATGACGTCCCCCGGCTGCACGCGGCCCGCAAAGGAGGGATCGGCGTCCTCCATGCAGTGGCGGGCCAGCTCGGCAGGATCCGAGGTGTTCAGGTAGCGGGCCGGGATGATCATGTCGGTATCAATGTCGTGGCCGAACTTCCAGGCCCTACCGCGCAGCTTTTCCATCCCTCACTGCACCTCCCAGGGGGCCGCAATGCGCCCCAGCACGGCGGAGGCGGCGGCCACCGCCGGGCCGCTTAAGTAAACTTCGCTTTCCGGGTGGCCCATGCGGCCCACAAAGTTGCGGTTGGTGGTGGCAATGCAGCGCTCCCCTGCCGCCAGGATGCCCATGTGCCCTCCCAGGCACGGCCCGCAGGTAGGAGTGCTCACGGCAGCCCCGGCCTCCAGAAAGATCTCGATGAGGCCCTCCCTTAAGGCCGCCCGGTAAATTTCCTGCGTCCCCGGGATGACGATAAGCCTCACGTAGGGGTGCACCTTTTTGCCCTTCAGCACGCGGGCCGCCTCCCGCAGGTCCTCCAGGCGCCCGTTGGTGCAGGAGCCGATGACCGCCTGGTGGATCTCCACCAGGCCCACCTCGCTGATGGGCCGCACGTTGGCGGGAGAGTGGGGGAAGGCCACCTGGGGCTCGAGCCCGCTCACGTCAAACTCGTACACTTCCTCGTAGCGGGCATCCGGGTCGCTGTGGTAAAGGCGGTAAGGCCTTTTTACCCGCCCCTCAATGTAGCGCAGGGTCACCCCGTCGGGAGGGACAATGCCGTTCTTGGCCCCCGCCTCCACGGCCATGTTGGCCATGGTCAGGCGCCCGTCCATGGACATCCCCTCGATGACCGGCCCGGTAAACTCCATGGCCTTGTACCGGGCGCCGTCTACGCCGATTTTGCCGATGGTGTAAAGGATGAGGTCTTTACCGCCCACCCAGGGGGGCAGCTGACCGTGGTAAACGAACTTGATGGTGGGGGGAACTTTCAGCCAGATTTCCCCTAAGGCCATGGCCGCAGCCAGGTCGGTACTGCCCACGCCCGTGGCAAAGGCCCCCAGGGCGCCGTAGGTGCAGGTGTGGGAGTCGGCCCCGATGATCAGCTCCCCCGGCGCCACCAGCCCCTGCTCGGGCAAGAGGCAGTGCTCGATGCCCATGCGGCCCACCTCGTAGTAGTGGGTGAGCCCTTGCTCCCGGGCAAACTCCCTGACCACCTTGGCCTGCTCGGCGGACTTGATGTCCTTGTTGGGCACAAAGTGGTCGGGAACCAGCACCACCCGCTCCGGATCGAAGACGCGCTCCACGCCGATACGCCGGAACTCCTGGATGGCCATGGGGGCGGTGATGTCGTTGCCCAAAACCAGGTCCACGCGCACGTTGACCAGCTGCCCCGGCTCTACGCGCTCCAGGCCGGCGTGCGCGGCCAGGATTTTTTCCGTAATGGTCATGGACATAGGTTATTGCTTCTCCTTTCCCTTTTCCCATAGGAGCCTGTTTACAGCGTTTAAATATGCTTTCGCGCTGGCCTCCAGAATATCGGTGGAGAAACCCCGCCCCAGGTAGGTTTTGCCGCCGTTTTCGGCAATCTTGAGGGTCACCTCGCCGATGGCGTCTTTGCCGCCCGTCACGGCGCTGACCCCCCAGCTCTTTAAAACGCAGGGCACGCCGGTGATCTTGTCAATGGCCCGGCAGATGGCGTCCACCGGGCCGTTGCCGCAGGCCGCCTCTTCCAGGACTTCTTCGCCCCGCCGCAGGCCCACGGTGGCCGTGGGGACTACCGTGGTACCGGTGGAAATGTGCAGGTACTCCAGGGTATAGGTGGAGGGCACGGGCCGGAGCTCGTCTTCGACGATGGCTTCCAGGTCGGCATCGGTAATCTCCTTTTTCTTATCCGCCAGCGCTTTAAAGCGGGCAAAGGCCTTATTTAGCTCTTCATCGGTTAACTGGTAACCCAATTCCTCCAGCCGCTGGCGGAAGGCGTGCCGCCCGGAGTGCTTGCCCAGCACCAGCGTGCTCTGGCTGATGCCCACCATGACCGGGTTCATGATCTCGTAGGTGGTGCGCTCTTTGAGCACGCCGTCCTGGTGGATGCCCGACTCGTGGGCAAAGGCGTTTTTACCCACCACCGCCTTGTTGGGCTGCACGGGCATGCCGGTGAGGCTGGACACCAGCCGGCTGGTGCGGTAAATCTCCTCCGTCTTTATGTTGGTTACGCAGTTAAACTGGTCGCGGCGGGTGTGGAGCGCCATAATTACCTCTTCCAGGGCGGCGTTCCCCGCCCGCTCCCCAATGCCGTTGATGGCCCCCTCCACCTGGTCGGCGCCGGCCAGCACCGCGGCCAGGGAGTTGGCCACGGCCAGGCCCAGGTCGTCGTGGCAGTGCACGCTTAAAACGACCTTCTCGATGCCCTTTACCCGCCGGCGGATCTCCCGGATGAGGCGGGCAAATTCCTCCGGCACGGCATAGCCGACCGTGTCGGGGATGTTGATGACCGTGGCCCCGGCGGCAATGGCCGCTTCCACCACCCGGCAGAGAAAGTCCAGCTCGGAGCGGGAGGCGTCCTCGCAGGAAAACTCCACGTCGGAGACGTAGCTCTTGGCCCGCTTCACGGCGGCCACGGCGGCTTCCAGAACCTGGTCCGGGGTCATGCGCAGCTTGTGCGCCATGTGAATGGGGGAAGTGGCAATAAAGGTGTGGATGCGCGGCTGCTCGGCCTCCCTCACGGCCTCCCAGGCGCGGTCGATGTCGGCATAATTGGCCCTGGCCAGGGCGGCCACGGTAACGCCCCGCACCTCCCGGGCAATGAGCTGCACGGCCTCGAAATCCCCGGGGGAAGTTATGGGAAAGCCCGCCTCAATTACGTCCACGCCCAGCTTAGCCAGCTGCCGGGCAATCTGGAGTTTTTCACCGGCATTCAGGCTTACCCCCGGGGATTGCTCGCCGTCCCTCAAGGTGGTGTCGAAGATGTATATGCGCCGGGCCATACCAAACCTCCTTGTCCTCGCTAGGCAATGGTCTCGTCAATGCCCCGCCCCGCCGGCACCATGGGTAGCACGTTTTCCTCGGGGCTGATCAGGCAGTCCACCAGCACCGGGCCGGGCTCTTCAAAGACGCGGGGCAGGATCTCCTGCAGCTCCTTTTCGCTTTGCACGGAGTAGCCCTTGATGCCGTAGGCTTTGGCCAGCAAGACAAAGTCGGGGTGGAACTTGAAGTCCACGGCCATGTAGCGACCCTCGCAGTAAAACTGCTGCAGCTGGCGCACCATGCCCAGCTTGTAGTTGTTGAGGAGGAATATTTTCAGGGGCAGGTCCTGCTCCCGCAGGGTGGCCAGCTCCTGGATGTTCATCTGGAAGCTGCCGTCCCCGGTGACCAGGATGACCTGCTTTCCGGGCAGGGCCAGCTGGGCGCCGATGGCCGCCGGCAGCCCGAAGCCCATGGCGCCCAGGCCGCCGGAGGAAATGAGGCTGCGCGGGCGCTTGAACCGGTAAAACTGGGCCACCCACATCTGGTGCTGGCCCACGTCCGTGGCCACCACCGCCTCGCCTCCGGTGTGGCGGTAGATCTCCTCCACCACGTACTGGGGCTTGAGGCCCCCTTCCCGGGAGTAGGTCAGGGGGTACTGCTCCTTTAGTTCCTGCACGCGGGCCAGCCAGCGGGAGCGGTCGGTTTTATCCAGGAGGGGCAAGAGGGCCCGCAGCACCTGCTTGACGTCCCCTACAATGGGCACGTCCACGAGGACGTTCTTGCCGATCTCCGCCGGGTCGATGTCCACGTGGATGATCTTGGCCTGGGGAGCAAAGGCGGCCACTTTGCCGGTCACCCGGTCGTCAAACCTGGCTCCCAGGGCAATGAGCAGGTCGCACTCGGTAACCGCCAGGTTGGCATAGCGGGTGCCGTGCAGGCCCAGCATGCCCAGGAAGAGGGGGTGGTCACCGGGAAAGCTGGAGAGCCCCATGAGGGTATTTACCACCGGCGCGGAGATGGTTTCCGCCAGCTGCACCAGCTCCTCGCTGGCCCCGGCATTGATGATCCCCCCGCCGGCGTAAATCACCGGGCGCTCAGACCTGCGGATCAGCTCCGCGGCCTGGTTGATCTTGGCGGGGTGCCCCTGGTAGTTGGGCCTGTAGCCGGGCAGCCTGACCTTTTCGGGATAGTAAAAGTCGATGGTGGCCTGGGCCACGTCCTTGGGCAGGTCGATGAGCACCGGGCCCGGCCGGCCGGTGGAGGCAATGTGAAAGGCGTTCTTGATGATTTGCGGGAGGGCCGCCGGATCTTTTACCAGGTAGTTGTGCTTGGTAATGGGCATGGTGATGCCGGTGATGTCCACTTCCTGGAAAGCATCCGTGCCTACCTGGGTGGTGGGCACCTGGCCGGTGAAGATTACCAGGGGGACGGAGTCCATGTAGGCGTTGGCAATGCCCGTCACCAGGTTGGTGGCGCCCGGGCCGGAGGTGGCCATGCACACCCCCACCCGCCCGGTGGCCCGGGCATAGCCGTCGGCGGCGTGCACGGCCCCCTGCTCGTGGCGGACCAGCACGTGCTTGATGCTGGAATGGTAGAGGGCATCGTACACGGGAAGCATGGCCCCGCCGGGCAGGCCGAAAACCACCTCCACCTGCTCCAGCTCCAGGCAGCGGACCAGGGCCTGGGCCGCAGTGAGTTTCACGGTAACACCCCCTTTAAGTCCTTAAATTATGCCGTCCCGGCCTGCACCTAGACCTGCCTCTGGGGCAGCCAGGACATCATCTTGCGCAGCTCGCGTCCCACTTTTTCGATGAGGTGTTCGGCTTCCTTCCTACGCATGGCGTTAAACATAGGCCGGTTGGCCTGGTTCTCCAGGATCCACTGCTTGGCAAACTGGCCGCTCTGGATTTCTTCCAGAACCTTTTTCATTTCCCGGCGCACCTGCTCGTTGATGATGCGCTTGCCCACCATGTAATCCCCGTACTCGGCGGTGTTGCTCACCGAATAGCGCATCCAGGAGAGGCCGCCCTCGTAAATGAGATCCACGATGAGCTTTAGCTCGTGCAGGCACTCGAAGTAGGCTATTTCCGGCGCGTAGCCGGCCTCCACCAGGGTATCGAAGCCGGCCTTGATCAGCTCGCTGACCCCCCCGCACAAGACGCACTGTTCGCCAAAGAGGTCCGTCTCCGTTTCTTCACGAAAGGTGGTCTCAAACACGCCGGCCCGCGTGCCCCCGATGCCCTTGGCGTAGGCCAGGGCCAGGTCCTTCGCCCGCCCGCTGGCGTCCTGGTGCACGGCCACCAGGCAGGGCACCCCCTTGCCCTCCAGGTACATGCGGCGCACGATGTGGCCGGGCCCCTTGGGGGCCACCATGAACACGTCTACCTCCGGCGGGGGAACGATCTGGCCGTAGTGGATGTTAAAGCCGTGGGAGAACATGAGGGCCTTGCCGGGGGTCATGTGGGGGGCCACCGCCTCCCGGTAAAGGCCGGGCTGGACCTCGTCGGGCACCAGCACCTGCACGATGTCCGCCCGCGCGGCAGCTTCCGCCGGGCTCACCACCTCGAAACCGTCGGCGCGGGCCTTTTCCCGGCTGCGGCTGCCCTCGTGCAGCCCGATGATCACTTTCAGGCCGCTGTCGCGCAGGTTCTGGGCCTGGGCGTGGCCCTGGCTGCCGTAGCCGAGCACGGCAATGGTCTTGCCCTCCAGAAGCTTTAAATCGGCATCCTGATCGTAGTAAATCCTGGCCACTCTCACTCATCCTCCCTCGTACCGTTGATGTTTGTATAGCGGGAACCCCGCAGCATGGCAATCTTGCCCGTACGCACCAGCTCTTTGATGCCGTAGGGCCGCAGGGACTCCTCAAAGGCCCTGATTTTACCCTCGTTGCCGGTGCACTCTAAAATCATGGTGCGGCGCCCCAGGTCCACAATGCGGGCGCGGAAGATATCGGCAATTTGCATGATCTCGCCGCGCTTTTCCGGCTCGGCGCTAACCTTGATGAGCACCAGCTCCCGGTCCACGTGCTCCTCCCGGGAGATGTCGCTGACCTTAATGACCTCAATGAGCTTGCGCAGCTGCTTGATCACCTGCTCCAGCACGCGCTCGTCGCCTTCCACCACAATGGTCATGCGGGAAATGGCCGGGTTGTCCGTGCGGCCCACGGCCAGGCTGTCAATGTTGTAGCCCCGCCGGCTGAACAGCCCGGCCACCCGCGCTAAAACGCCGGGGTTGTTCTCCACCAGCACGCTCAAGGTGTGCCGCATTATCACACCTCCCTTATCTGTCGCTCAGCCCAGCATGCAGTTGAGGGGCTGCCCGGGCGGGACGAAGGGCATCACGTTTTCCTCGCGCTCGATAATAAAATCAATGACCACCGGTTTAGGGGTGGCCAGGGCTTCCTGCAGGGCTGGCGCTATTTCTGCGGGCTTTTCCACCCGCATGCCCACCGCCCCGTAAGCCTCGGCCAGTTTCACGAAATCGGGGTTGACCAGCTCGCTGTAGGCGTACCGCCGGTTGTAGAAAAACTCCTGCCACTGGCGGACCATGCCCAGGTAACCGTTGTTCATGATGGCTACCTTAATGGGCAGGTTGTAGTGCACCGCCGTGGCCAGCTCCTGGATGTTCATCTGGATACTCCCGTCCCCGGCAATGTCAAAGACGGTTTCGTCCGGGCAGGCCACCTGTACTCCGATGGCCGCCGGCAACCCGAAGCCCATGGTGCCCAGACCGCCGGAGGAGATGAAGGTGCGGGGCCGGGTAAAGGTGTAATAATGGGCCGTCCACATCTGGTGCTGGCCCACGTCCGTGGTGATGCGGGCCTGCCCCTGCGTGGCGTAGTAGATCTCCCGGATGACCTTCTGGGGCTTTAAGCGCCCGTTTTCCTCGTAGGTAAGGGGGTACTCCTTCTTCCAGGTGGCTATCTTTTCCTGCCAGGCCCCCGGCAGTCTGGCCTCCAGGCGCTCGATGAGGAGGGAAAGCACCCGCCTGGCATCGCCCACCAAGGCCACGTCCACGCGCACGTTCTTGCCAATCTCGGCGGGGTCGATGTCGATGTGGATGATCCTGGCCTGGCGAGCAAAGCTCTCCAGCTTGCCGGTAACCCGGTCGTCAAAGCGCACTCCCACGGCAATGAGCAGGTCGCACTCGCAGACGGCGTAGTTGGCGTACTTGCTGCCATGCATGCCCAGCATCCCCAGGGAGAGGGGGTGGTCCCCCGGGAAGGCCCCCAGGCCCATCAGGGTGGTGGCCACGGGGGCCAGGAGCATCTCGGCAAAGCGGCGCAGCTCCAGGTGCGCCCCGGAATTGACCACCCCGCCGCCGGCGTAGATAACCGGGCGCTCGGCGCGGGCAATGAGTTCCACCGCCCGGGCCAGGTCCTCGGGACGCGGCTCCGTGGCCACGCGGTAGCCCGGGAGGTTCACCGGGCCGGGGTCCTGGTACTCAATCTGGGCCCCGGATACGTCCCGCGGGATATCCACCAGCACGGGCCCGGGCCGCCCGGTGGTGGCAATGTAAAAGGCCTCCCTGATGACGCGCGCCAGGTCGCGCACGTCCTTGACGATATAATTGTGCTTGGTGATGGGCATGGTAATCCCGGTAATGTCTGCCTCCTGGAAGGAGTCCCTGCCAAGCTGGGAGGTGACCACCTGGCCGGTAAAGGCCACCAGCGGAACAGAATCCATGTAGGCGTTGGCAATGCCCGTCACCAGGTTGGTGGCTCCGGGGCCGGAGGTGGCCAGGCAGACCCCCGGGCGACCGGTGGCCCGGGCATAGCCGTCGGCCGCGTGGGCTGCGCCCTGCTCGTGCCGGGTGAGGATGTGGCGTATGTCGCTTTCATAAAGGGCGTCGTAAATGGGCAGGACCGCCCCGCCGGGATAGCCAAAGATGGTGTCCACGCCCTGTTCTTTCAGGCAGTCCACAAATATCTGGGCCCCGGATTTCTTCACTCCCCTCCACCTCCTTTAAAGACGGCCCCCTGGCTGGCCGAGCTGACCTGGCGGGCATAGCGGGCCAGGTAACCCTTGGTAACCCGCGGCGTGGGCGGCTTCCAACGGGAGAGGCGCTCTTTGATTTCCTCTTCGCTTAGCTCCACATCCAGGCGGCGGCGGGGAATATCGATAACCACCATATCCCCGTCCTGCAGCGCCGCCAGGGGACCTCCTTCGGCAGCCTCGGGGGAAATGTGGCCGATGCAGGCTCCCCTGGTGGCCCCGGAAAAGCGCCCGTCGGTGAGCAGGGCCACCTCCTTGTCCAGGCCCATGCCCACCACGGCGGAGGTGGGGGTAAGCATCTCGCGCATCCCCGGGCCGCCGCGGGGGCCTTCGTAGCGGATGACAATGACGTCGCCCCTTTTGATCCTGCCGCCCAGGATGGCCTCCACCGCCTCCTCCTCGGAGTCAAACACCCTGGCCGGGCCGCGGTGAACCATCATTTCCGGCGCCACGCCGGCCTTTTTCACCACCGCCCCCTGGGGGGCCAGGTTGCCCCAAAGGATGGCAATGCCGCCCGTGGGGCTGTACGGGTCCTCCACGTCCCGGATCACCTCCGGGCGCTTCACCCGGCAGCCCTTGATGAGCTCTCCCACCGTTTTGCCGGACACGGTGAGGGCATCCAGGTGCAGGAGGCCCTTCCTGGCCAGCTGAGCCATCACGGCGGGGATGCCCCCGGCTTCATGCAGGTCCTCCAGGAAGTAGGGCCCCATGGGGCTGAGCCGACACAGGTTCGGCGTGCGCTCGCTAATCTCGTTGATCTTTTCCAGGTCCAAGTGCACCCCGGCTTCACTGGCCACGGCCATTAAGTGCAGCACCGTGTTGGTGGAGCACCCCAGGGCCATATCCACGGCCAGGGCATTTTCAAAGGCCTGCGGCGTGAGCACCGCCGAGGGCCGCAGGTCTTCCCTGACCATTTCCACGATGCGCATGCCGGAAGACTTGGCCAGGCGGCGCCGGGCGGCGTGAACGGCGGGGATGGTGCCGTTGCCCGGCAGGGCCAGGCCTACGGCCTCGGTAAGGCAGTTCATGGAGTTGGCCGTAAACATGCCGGCGCAGGACCCGCAGCTGGGGCAGGCCTCTTCCTCTATGGCCGCCAACTCCTCCTCGTCCATGCGCCCGGCCTTGACCGCTCCCACGGCCTCGAAGACGTTGCTCAGTGAGATCCTCCGGCCCTCGTGGCGCCCGGCCAGCATGGGGCCGCCGCTGACCACAATGGCCGGGATGTCCAGCCGGGCGGCGGCCATGAGCATCCCCGGCACCACCTTGTCGCAGGCGGTAACCAGCACCAAGCCGTCAAACTGGTGGGCCTGCACCATCACCTCAATGGAGTCGGCAATAAGTTCCCTGCTGGCCAGGGAAAACTTCATCCCCGCGTGGTTCATGGCCAGCCCGTCGCATACGGCAATACAGGGAAACTCCACCGGCACGCCGCCGGCCATGCGCACCCCGGCCTTGACCGCAGCGGTGATCTCATTTAGGTGCACGTGCCCCGGCACGATCTCGTTAAAGGAATTCACCACCCCGATCAGGGGGCGCCCCATCTCCTCGTCCACAAACCCCAGCGCCCTCAAGAGGGAGCGGTGCGGGGCTTTCTCCAGGCCTCTCTTTATTACCTCGCTGCGCACGTCGCCAAGCCTCCTTCGAATAGAGCTTACTCCGGGAAGATCACCGGGCCGTCGGTCTTGGTGAGCTCGCGGAAAGCGCGCATTAGCTCCCTGGTTATCTCGCCCGGCCGGCCGCTGCCGATGACGCGCCCGTCCAGCTTTACCGCCGGAATGATCTCGGCTGCCGTGCCGGTGAGGAAACACTCGTCGGCGTTGTATATGTCAAAGCGGGTGAACACCTTTTCCTCCACCGGGATGCCCTTTTCGCGGGCAAGCTCCATGACGGTGTTGCGGGTGATGCCTTCCAGGATGCCCAGGTAAGGGGGCGGCGTGATAAGCACGCCGTTTTTAACGATGAAAATGTTGTCGCCGGTGGCCTCGGTCACGTAGCCCTCCTGGCTCAGCATGATGGCCTCGGGAACACCCATGAGGTTGGCCTCAATCTTGGCGTAAATGTTGTTCAGGTAGTTTAAAGACTTCACCCGAGGGTTGCAGGCTTCCGGCAAGTTGCGGCGGGTGGCCACGGTAGCCAGCTCCAGGCCCTTTTCGTAAAGTTCCGCGGGGTACAGTTGTATGGAGGCAGCTATACAGAAGATGGTGGGCCTGAGGCACTTGCGGGGGTCCAGTCCCAGGTCCCCGGGGCCGCGTGTGACCACCAGGCGGATATACCCGTCCCGCAGGTTGTTCCTCCGGCAGGTTTCCAGGACCACTTCCATCATTTCTTCCGGGCTAAGAGGAATCTTCAGGTCAATGGCGCGGGCAGACTCGTACAGCCTGACGATGTGCTCTTTGAGCTTGAAAACCCGGTTGTTGTACGCGCGGATGCCTTCAAACACCCCGTCGCCGTATAAAAGGCCGTGATCGAAGACCGAAACCACCGCCCGCTCCTCCGGCACGAACTCACCGTTTAAGTAAATGATAAGCCCCATGCAAAACCCCACCCCACTAGCCAAAAATTTAAGACCCGAAAAGCAAGCTCCCCGTGAAAGTGGAACCTCCCGCTCGGGTCTTTTATCCCCACGGTGTAACCGGCAGCCTGCCGGCCTGTACCGCTTGGTCCAGACCCCCGCCACGGGGCGGAGCGGAACCCTAGGTACACTCCCACTTTAAAAAGCCCGCCTGTTTTTTGTGCAAAAAACAAGCGCCTCCTGCCCGGCAGTAACTTTCTTTTACTGCCAGGGACGAGAGGCGCAAAAGGCCTTCCGCGGTACCACCCTGCTTGCCCTTGCCTCGCGGCAAGAACCCCTTATGTGTCCCTATCAGGACACGGCTTTGTTAACGGGTAGCCAACCCGGCCCGGCTTAATCGGCGCGTGAGAAACGCCTTTCAGCTGGCAACTCCGGGGCGATCCCTTTCACCTGCTCCGGCACCGGTTCTCAGCTCCCCCGGCTCTCTGTGGCCTGGAAAACAGGCTACTTCCTCCCCTTCATCGTCTTTTTCCGCAGCAACTTGCTATTCAGTATACAAAAGAGCACCCGTGGTGTCAAGCAAATTTATGTTAAAAATCTAGCCTGGCCCTGGCCCGGCTAATGGCCTGGCGCACCGCTTCGGGGGCGGGCCCGCCCAGAACACGGCGCGCCGCCACGCACCGGCGGATGTCCAGCGCCCGGTAAACGTCTTCCTCCACGGCAGGGGCAAACTGCCGCATCTCCTCCAGCGAGAGGTCCTCCAGGGCCTTGCCCTCCCCCAGGGCGTAGAGGACCATTTTACCTACCTGGGCGTGGGCCTCGCGGAAGGGCACCCCTTTCCTGACCAGGTAGTCGGCCAGGTCAGTGGCGTTGGTGAACCCCTCGCGGGCAGCGGCGAGCATCCTCTCCTTCCTCACCCGCATGGTGGAAACCATGGGGATAAAAACCGCCAGGCACTTCTTTACCGTGTCCACGGCATCAAAGAGGGCTTCTTTGTCCTCCTGCATGTCCTTGTTGTAGGCCAGCGGCAGCCCTTTGAGCATGGTCAGGAGGGCCTGAAGGTCGCCGTAAACGCGCCCCGTCTTGCCCCGGATGAGCTCGGCCACGTCCGGGTTCTTCTTCTGGGGCATCATGCTGCTGCCCGTGCTGTAGGCGTCGTCCAGCTCGATGAAGCCGAACTCCGCCGAGGACCACAGCACGATCTCCTCGCAGAAGCGGCTCAGGTGCATCATGATAATGGCCGCCGCCGCCACAAACTCCACGGCAAAGTCGCGGTCGCTGACCGCATCCAGGCTGTTTTCGGCCACCGCCGCAAAGCCCAGCTCCCCGGCCACGAAGTGGGGGTCTAGGGGAAAAGTGGTGCCGGCCAGGGCCCCCGCTCCCAGAGGCAGCACGTCGGTACGCCGCCGGCAGTCCAGGAGCCTTTCCACATCCCGCCAGAACATCTGCACGTAGGCCAGGAGGTGGTGGGCCAGGGTGACGGGCTGGGCCCGCTGCAGGTGGGTGTAGCCGGGCATGACGGTCTCGCAGTGTTCCTCGGCCAGGTCCAGCAGGGTGTGCTGGAGCTTTTTTAAGAGACCCACGATGGCGTCAATCTCGTCCTTTAAGTACATGCGCACGTCCAGGGCCACCTGGTCGTTGCGGCTGCGGGCGGTATGCAGTTTTTTCCCTACCGGGCCGATGCGCCGCGTGAGGAGCTGCTCGATGTTCATGTGGATGTCCTCGGCCTCCACGGCAAACTCCACCCGCCCGGCCTCGATGTCGGCCAGGATCTCTTCCAATCCGCGCACGATTAGCTCTGCTTCCTCTTGAGAAATGATCCCCTGCCTGGCCAGCATGCGAGCGTGAGCCTGGCTACCCCTTATATCGTGCCGGTAAAGCCGCCGGTCAAAGGAAATGGAAGAGTGGAAATCCTCCACCAGGCGGTCGGTATCCTTCTGAAAGCGCCCTCCCCAGAGCTTGGACAACTGTTAACACTCCTTACAACCGGGAATTTTGCTCAATAGAGCTTACCTAATTGCGGAAAAGCGTGTCAAGACAAAATTCCCGGTTGTTCGACCGGGAATTTTGTCCCGTAAAGCTTACCGGTCAACGAAAAGCATGCCAAGGCAAAATTTCTCGTCTTTAGCTATAGTTGCGGATGACCAGTTCTGCAACCGGCCCGCGCCTGTCCCCCCGGCAGCACACAGCCCTGCGGGCGTGGACGACCCGCAAGTCGTACCCGGCGTAAAGCTCGCGGATGAAGGGAGTATCGGAGTTGCTGAGCATCACCAGGCAGCCTCTCCTGTCCAGCTCGCGGAAAACGGCGGCCAGCCGCCGCTGGTCCTCAACCCCAAAGGCGTGGGCGGTGTAGCCGGTAAACTTTGCCGTGGCAGACAGGGGGTAGTATGGCGGGTCAAGGTAGACAAACACTCCCGGGCGGGCAAATTCCAGCACCCGGGAAAAGTCGTCGCAAATTATTTCCGCCCGTTTGAGCGCCCGGCTGGCCAGGGTCAGGTTCTCTGCGTCGCAGATCCTGGGGTCCTTGTAGCGCCCGAAGGGCACGTTGTGCTTCCCCTGGCTGTTTACCCTCCAGAGGCCGTTGTAGGCGGTCTTGTTCAGGTAGAGAAACCTGGAAGCGCGCTCCACAGGGGAAAGGGTTTGCGGCTCAAGGGCGCGCAGGCGGTAGTAATACTCCGCCGTATTCCGGTGCTTTTCCAGGTCCCGCAGCAGCTCCTCCAGGTCGTCCCGCAGCACAAGGTAAAAGTTTACCAACTCGAGACTGTCGCAAAACCCCCAGTCCAAAAACTGGCAGATTGACCTGAACGTTTAGTTCATGAGAAAGTTTATCCTTTCTTGGCAAGGAATCTACTACTTTTGTCGAACATTTCCCTCCAAAGGCCTTTTTGGGGGGTTGGACTCATGTACCGCCGCGATAGAGAACTACAGCTGGACTTTTACCACCCGGACATTGCCTGCCCGCATCTCTTCCCGGAAGGCAACTTTTACCGCGTGCTCAAGGAAAAGCTGGACCGCTGGGTAGGTGAGCTGGATTTCCAGCCGCTTTACTGCCCCGAC
>NZ_AUBR01000011.1 GCF_000429345.1 Desulfovirgula thermocuniculi DSM 16036
AGTCGGTCCTGTAGCAGCACACGTAGTCAAAAAGTCTTCACCCCGCCTGTCGGCAATTCAGAACCTCACCGGCGTCACGCTCCCTACGTCGGGGTCGTTGGCCCTGGAGGCGTCCAGCACCGGGGGAGCAAAAAGCTGGCGGCAGGCCTGATTGCTCTCTACGGCCACGTCTGACGCATATGTAACCGGATGGTATGCTCATGCTGGTGTTTATTTCCTGAGGCCGACTCTGTGGTGGCTTGTTTAAACCATCTACGGTTTGGTTTCAAGGCAGGTTCCTCGAGGCGTTCGTTTGGGTGATGGGGTCTCATAAGGGAAATTTTCTTGTGAGGGCACCTACTGAATCTTGACACGGACACAACATTTTGTTGGGATTGCCCCGGTTGCCGTCGCGTGCTATAATATACTAGTGTGCAAATGCGAGAGCAAAGCGAGGTGTTCTGGAAGGTGAAAGAAGGCATTCACCCGCCCTACGGTAAGGCACGGGTCATCTGCGTCTGCGGCAACACCTTTGAAACCGGCTCCACCAAAAAGGAGCTGCGGGTGGAGATTTGCTCCAAATGCCACCCCTTCTTTACGGGTTCCCAGCGCACGGTGGAAACCAGGGGAAGGGCGGAGAAATTCCGCAAAAAGTACGGCTTGAAGTAGCAGAGCGGGCGCTCTGCTATTTATGTAAGTGGGGAGGACGGGGATGGGCGACGCGACCTACGGAGGCCAGGCCGTCATTGAAGGGGTGATGATGCGGGGCAAAAGCCGCTGGGCCGTGGCGGTCCGCCGCCCGGACGAGAGCATTGCCGTGGAGAGCCGCCCCGTGAAGAGCGCGGCGTCCAGGTGGCGCCCCCTAAAGTGGCCCCTGGTGCGGGGAGTGGTGGTGCTGGTGGAGTCCCTCGTGCTGGGCCTGGCGGCCCTTTCTTATTCTGCCGCCCAGGCGGCGGGCGAGGAGGAAGAGCTGTCCGGCTGGGAGATCGGCCTCACCCTGGCGGCGGCCCTGGGTTTGGGCATTTTCCTCTTCATCCTCCTCCCCGCCGGCATTACCCACTACCTCGCCGCCCGGCTCAAGGGAAGCCTGCTGCAGAACGCCGTGGAGGGGGCCGTGCGCATGGGCGTCTTCCTCCTCTATGTGGCGGCCATCGGGCTTCTGCCCGACATTAAAAGGGTGTTTGCCTACCACGGGGCGGAGCACAAGGTGATTAACGCCTTTGAGGCCGGCGAGGAACTCCGCGTGGAGAAAGTGCGCCCTTACCCCACCTTTCACCCCCGATGCGGCACCAGCTTCCTGCTCATCGTGCTGGTGCTGAGCGTCTTCCTCTTTTCCCTCCTGGGGGAGCAGCAATCACTCTGGTGGCGGCTCGTCTCCCGGCTGCTCCTCCTTCCCGTTTTGGCGGGGGTTTCTTACGAGGTCCTGAAGCTTTCGGCCAGGTACCCGGACTTCTGGCTCTGCCGCCTCGTGCTCGTGCCGGGGCGGTGGCTGCAGGGCCTCACCACCAGGGAACCTGACGACGGCATGATCGAGGTGGCCGTTTCGGCCCTTGAGGCGGTGTTGGGAGGTGAAGAAGGCGATGCTCGAGAAACTGGACGGGCTTGAGCGCCGTTACGAGGAGCTCACCGGGCTCATTGCCGACCCGCAGGTAATGGCCGATCGGGAGCGCTGGCAGCAGTACGTGAAGGCGCACGCGGAGCTGGAAGAGGTAGTTTCCGCCTACCGGGAATACAAAAAGATCTGCCGGGAGCTAAAGGAAACAAAGGAGCTGCTGGCCGATAAGCTCGACGCGGAGTTTAAAGAGCTGGTGGAGGAGGAGTACAAGGAGCTGGAAAGGAAAAAGGAGGAAATGGAGCGCCGCCTCAAAGTCCTCCTCCTGCCCAAGGATCCCAACGACGAGAAAAACGTCATCATGGAGATCCGCGCCGGCACCGGCGGGGAGGAGGCGGCCCTCTTTGCCGCCGACCTCTTCCGCATGTACACGCGCTACGCCGAGCGCCAGGGCTGGAAGGTGGAGCTGATCGACACCAGCTATACCGACCTGGGGGGTTTAAAAGAGGTCATTTTTCTCATCGAGGGCAAGGGCGCCTACAGCAAGCTCAAGTTTGAGAGCGGCGTGCACCGCGTGCAGCGCGTGCCCGTTACCGAGTCGGGGGGCCGCATCCACACCTCGGCGGCCACGGTGGCCGTGCTGCCCGAGGCCGAGGAGGTGGAGGTGGAGATCAACCCCGAGGACCTGCGCATAGACGTCTTCTGCGCCTCCGGCCACGGCGGCCAGCACGTGAACACCACCCAGTCGGCGGTGCGCATCACCCACCTGCCCACGGGGATCGTGGTCACCTGCCAGGACGAGAGGAGCCAGCACAAGAACAAGGAGAAGGCCATGAAGGTGCTGCGGGCGCGCCTCCTGGACCGGCTGCAGGAGGAGCAGCGGCAAAAGATTGCCTCCGCGCGGCGGTCCATGGTGGGCACCGGCGACCGCAGCGAGCGCATCCGCACCTACAACTTCCCCCAGAACCGCGTCACGGACCACCGCATCGGCCTCACCGTGCACCGGCTGCCGGAAATCCTCATGGGCGAGCTGGACGAGATCATCGAGGCCCTCATCACCACCGACCAGGCCCGCCGCCTCCAGCTGGCGGAGGAGGCGGTGTGATGAGGATGGCGGAGGCCCTGGCCACGGCCAGGGCTTTTTTGCGGCAAAGGGGGGTGCCCGGCGCGGCGCTGGAGGCGGAGCTGCTCCTGGCCCGCGCCGCCGGGACCGACCGCGTGGGGGTTTACCGGGAGGCGCAGAGGGTGCTTTTGCCCGCGGAAGAAGAAAAGCTGTGGGAGCTCTTGCGCCGCCGGGCGGACGGCGAGCCAGTGGCCTACCTCCTGGGGGAAAAGGAGTTTATGGGCCTCTCCTTTGCCGTCACCCCGGACGTCCTCATTCCCCGCCCGGAAACGGAGCTCCTGGTGGAAACGGCCCTCTTGCTCCTGGAAGGCGAAAGGGAACCCCTGGTGGCCGAGGCGGGCACGGGGAGCGGGTGCATTGCCGTGAGCCTGGCCCGCTACCACCCGGGAGCCGTGGTTTACGCCACCGACATCTCTCCCCCTGCCCTGGAGGTGGCCGCTCAAAATGCCCGCCGCCACGGGGTGGAAGGGCGCGTGCGCTTTTTGGCTGGCGACCTGCTGACCCCCCTTTACACCCTGGGGCTTTCCGGGCGCCTTTCCCTCGTGGCGGCCAACCTGCCCTACGTGCCGCGCGGCGAGATCCCTCAGCTGCCGGTGGAGGTTTCCCGCTACGAGCCACTCGTGGCCTTGGACGGCGGCGAGGACGGGCTGGATCTCTACCGGCGCCTCGTGCCCCAGGCGTGGGAGTTCCTCCGCCCGGGCGGTTACCTGCTGGTGGAAATAAGCCCTCCCCAAGCAGGCAGCGTGCCCGCCCTCTTTGCCGGCGCTGCCTGGCAGCTGTCCATAAAGACGGACCTTGCCGGGCGCGAGCGGTTGGTGGTGGCCAGAAAGGGATAAAAGCATCTTGACTAAAAGCCGGGCGGCGCAAATAATTAGCTTAGATTTACTTTTAACCCGGAATTATTCCGAACTGGGAGGCATACCTATGAAGAAAAAGGGCGGGCGTAAAGCCCTGGAGGAGGCGCTTAGAACCTTGAAAGAGCAGGGTGTGCGCCTTACGCCCCAGCGCCAGGAGGTGCTGCGGGTGCTCTTGGAGGCCGCCGAAGGGGAGCACTTCAGCGCGGAGGAGATCTGGCGCCGGGTGAGGGAGCGCTACGCCGGGGTGAGCTTTGACACCATCTACCGCACGCTGGAGCTCTTTGTGCGCCTGGGCCTGGCCAGCGAGATGGACTTTGCCGAGAGCTGCCGCCGCTACGAGTACGCCGGGCGCGGCCACCACCACCACCTGGTCTGCTTAAAATGCGGGCGGGCCGAGGAGCTGCCCTTTTGCCCGGTGGACTGCCTGGAGCGGGTGAGGGAGGAAAAGCCGCGCTTTATGGTCACCGGCCACGCCTTTAGGGTCTACGGCTACTGCCAGGACTGCCAGCAGGGGGTGCTGCGGTGAGAGGTACCGTTTGGGTGGCGGCCCTTTTCCTTGCCGCCGTCCTTTTGCTTGCCTTTGCGTCTGGCTGCCGCGCCCAAAAGCCCGCGCCTGCCGGGGAGAAGCTGGTGGTGGCGGCCACCGTCTTTCCCCTCTACGATTTTGCCCGCCAGGTGGGAGGGGAGCACGTGGAGGTTATCGGCCTTCTCCCTCCGGGGGTGGAGGCCCACCACTGGGAGCCCGGCCCGCAGGACGCGCTGAATTTGCGGCGGGCAAGGGTTTTTATATATAACGGCGCGGGGATGGAGCCCTGGGCGGAGAAGTACGCGGGCAACCTGGCCGCCGGGGGCGCGGTGGTGGTGGAGGCCAGCCGGGGGCTGGACCTGCTTCCCGTCGGAGAAGGCGAAGATGGCGACCACGCCCACCCCGGCTCCTTCGACCCCCACGCCTGGCTCGACCCCGTGCTGGCCTGCGAGATGGTGCGGCGCGTGGCCGAGGCCCTGGCGGCAGCCGACCCGGAACGCGCCGCCGCCTACCGGCAGCGGGCCGCGGACTACACGGCGCAGCTGGAGCAGTTGGACCGCGAGTTCCGCGAAAGGAGCCGGAAGTTTGCGCGGCGGGAGTTCGTCACCTCCCACGCCGCCTTCGGCTACCTGGCCAGGCGCTACGGCCTGCGCCAGCTCTCCCTGGCGGGAGTTTATGCCGAGGGGGAGCCGGATCCCGTGACCTTTCGCCGCCTCGTGGACTTCTGCCGGCGGGAAGGCATAAAGTACGTCTTTTACGAGCCGGGCGCGGGCTCCAGGATGGCCGAGGCCCTGGCCCGCGAGGTGGGGGCCCGCACCCTGGTCCTGCACCCGCTGGAAACCTTAACGCCCCAGGAAATGGCCCGGGGGGAAACTTACCTCTCCCTCATGAGGCAGAACATGGCCAATTTAAGCCTGGCCCTGGAGGAATAGACCCATGGGAGCGGTGGTGGAAGTTAGGGGAGTGACCTTTGGTTACGGGGAAAGGACGGTGCTGGAGGACGTCACGCTGGCGGTGGAGGAAGGGGACTTCTGGGCCCTTATGGGCCCCAACGGCTCGGGGAAAACCACCCTGGTGAAGCTCGTGCTGGGCCTTTTAAAACCCCGCGCGGGGGAGATCCGGCTGTTCGGCTGCCCGGTGGGCTCCTTTCGCTGCTGGCACAGGATCGGCTACGTGCCGCAGCGGGCCACCCTGGAACACCGCTTCCCCACCACCGTGGAGGAGGTGGTCATGGCCGGGCGCACCTCACGCCTGGGGCCGGGGCGCCGCCCGGGCAGGGAAGATCGGCGGGCGGTGGAGGAGGCCCTGGAACTCCTGGGCCTTCTTGAGCTGCGGCGCCTGCCTTTATCTTGCCTTTCCGGCGGCCAGCAGCAAAAGGTGTTCTTGGCCCGTGCCCTGGCGGGGCGGCCCGAGCTCTTGATCCTGGACGAGCCGGAGGCGGGCCTGGACAGCCTCGCCCTGGGATCCTTTTACGCCCTACTGCAGCGGCTCAACCGGGAGATGAATATGACACTGCTGGTGGTCACCCACGACACCGGGGCGGTGGCCCGGCACGTGGGCAAGGTGGCCTGCCTGAACAGGCGCATCATCTGCCACGGGCCGCCCGCCCAGGTGCTCACGCGGGCCAACCTGGCGCGCCTTTACGGCTTTCCCGTGCGGCGCCTTGCCCACGGCCACTGAGGCAAAAGGAGCTTGGTAACCATGAGGGACATACTTGCCTACGACTTTCTGGCCCGCGCCCTGGCGGCCTCGCTCCTGGCTGGCGCCCTCTGCCCGGCGGCGGGGGTGTATTTGGTCCTGCGGCGCCTGGCCTTCCTGGCCGATGCCCTGGCCCACGTTTCGCTGGCCGGCAGCGGCCTGGGGCTGGTGCTGGGCCTCCCTCCCTCCCCGTGCACTTTTTCTTTTGTGCTCCTGGGTGCCCTGGTAGTGGAGCGCCTGCGGGCCGCCGGGCGCGTGTTCGGGGAGGCGGCCCTGGTGCTGGTCATGAGCACCAGCCTGGCCCTGGCCCTGGTGCTCTTCGGCCTGGTGCGCGGCGCCGGGCAGGAGCTGGGGTCTTACCTTTTCGGCAGCCTCCTCACCGTAGCCCCCGGGGATTTAAAGGCCATGCTGGCGGCGGCAACCCTGGTGGCCGCCTTCCTGCTCTTCTTTGCCAAGGAGCTTTACTTTATTTCCTTTGACGAGGAGTGCGCCCGCGCCGCCGGCCTGCCCGTGGGCCGCCTTAACGCCGCCTTCATGCTGGCGGTGGCCCTGGCCGTTTTTGTGGCCATGAAGGTTATCGGGGCGCTCCTGGTCAGCGCCCTTATGGTTGTGCCCGTGCTGACCGCCCAGTTGTTGGCCGGGAGCTTCCGCCAGCTCTTTTGGCTTTCCCTGGCCTTGGGCGTGGCCGTCTCCGGTGGCGGGCTGGTCCTCTCCTGCTACCTGGGCACGGCTCCGGGGGGCACCATTGTGCTGGTGGCGGCGGCCGCCTTTGTCCTGGCGCAGGCCGGGACGGCAGGGGCCCGGGCTTTGAGGGGCTTCGGGCAGGGCGCTGCCCCCAGGGGCGCCCGGCGGGCTATTTGAGGGGTATGGCGGGCAGGCGCTTTAAAGTTTTATTTACCGGGTCGACGAGGATGCCCACCGACTCAAGAGCCGTTACGCCCAGAAGCGGTTCACTTCCTGGAGGACCAAAGACGACCCGGCCGGCCGTGACTTCGCCCATGAATTCAATACGGGCAAGGCCAAAGGAATACTCTTCCAGGCGGCCGTCGGCAAGCTCAAAGGCCATCCTGCCTACGGGCTTCACGCCCGCTGCCAGGAGCTTGTCGGCGGGAGCCATCGTATCGGTGGCTCCGGTATCCACAAGGAAATTGTCCTCGTAATAGTTCTGGGGGGCTTCCCCTGCTTTACTTTCCAGAGGAATAATTTTTACGGTTACATAGGTTAGTCCCATTGTTTTTTACCTCCGGGATGGCTGCAACGGGCCTTCTCACAAATCCCTTGGCCGCATTTTATCATGCGCCGCAAGCTCTTGCCAAGGAAGGTTTTGTGGTATACTACCACTTAGGTACGCGCGGCCAGTTCATGGCGGGGTAGGTGAAGGCCATCGAAACCCTTTACTGGTCCCTCGACCCCGTGAGGCCCGATCCGCAGGTTCTGGCCCGGGCGGGGAAGATCCTGCGACGGGGAGGGCTGGTGGCCTTCCCCACGGAAACGGTTTACGGCCTGGGCGCCAGCGCCCTGGACCCCCGGGCGGTGGCGCGCATCTTTGAGGTAAAAGGGCGCCCCCAGGACAACCCGCTCATCGTGCACGTGGCCGGCCCCGGGGAGGTGGCCGGCCTGGTCGAGGGGGAGGTGCCTCCGCAGGCCTCCCTCTTAATTAAACTTTTCTGGCCCGGCCCCCTTACCCTGGTGCTGCCCGCCGCCCCCCACCTGCCCCCGCAGGTTACCGCCGGCCTGCCCACCGTGGCCCTGCGCATGCCCGCGCACCCCGTGGCCCTGGGGTTGATTGCGGCGGCGGGCGTGCCCGTGGCGGCCCCCAGCGCCAACCTCTCCGGGCGGCCCAGCCCCACCACCGCGCAGCACGTGCTGGAGGACCTGGGCGGGCGCATCGAGGCGGTGCTGGACGCCGGCCCGGCGGCCATCGGCCTGGAGTCCACCGTCCTGGACCTCACCGGGCCGGTGCCGCTGATCCTGCGGCCCGGGGGGATAACGCCGGAGGAGCTGGCGGAAGTGCTGGGGGAGGTGCGCCTGGCGCCCGGTGCCGGGGGCGAGCCCTGCGCCCTGCCGCGCCCCCGCTCGCCGGGGATGAAATACCGGCACTACGCCCCCCGCGCGCCCCTTTTGCTGGTGGAGGGGGACCCACAGCGGGTGGCCGGGCGCATTGCCGAGTTGGCCCGCGGCTACCTGGCGCGGGGCAAGGCGGTGGGCATCCTGGCTTATGAGGAGACGGCCCCCCTGTACAGGCTGCCGGAGGGGCGGGTGAGCCTGGTGGTGGCCGGTTCGCGGGACAACCCTCGCGCCGTGGCCGCCGCCCTTTTCGGTGCTCTACGGCGCCTCGATGCGCTGGGAGTGGACGTGATCCTGGCCGAGGGCATGGAGCCGCGGGGGGTGGGCCTGGCGGTAATGAACCGCCTGCGCCGGGCCGCGGGAGAGAACGTGGAAAAGGTGTGAGGGGACGGATGAGTTTACCGGCTCTTTTTTTGCTGGCCGTGGCCCTGGGCACCGACGCCTTTTCCCTGTGCCTGGGCATCGGCATGGCCGGGGTGAGCCCTGCCCGGGTCTTGGCCCTCAGCGCCACCGTCTTTTCCTTTCACGTGGCCATGCCGCTTTTGGGCTTTAAGGCCGGCGAGATTGCGGGCCTCTACCTGGGCCGGCCGGCGGCTGTCGGCGGCGCCCTCATCCTCTTCTACCTGGGGGCGCGCATGATCTGGGAGGCGGTGCGGGACGAGGAGCCCCCGGACGTGGTGCTGGGCGGCTGGGGCCTCTTCCTCCTGGGGGCCAGCGTGAGCATGGACGCCCTGAGCGTGGGCTTTACCATGGGGACCCTGCGGGCCAACCTCCTCCTGGCCGTGCTGCTTTTCGGCGCGGTGGCCGGGGCCATGACCCTGGGCGGCCTCTGGCTGGGCCGCCTGGTGGGGTGCTGGGCGGGGAAGAGGTCGCGCCTCCTGGGCGGGGCCATCCTCCTGGGCATAGGGGCCAAGCTTTTCTGGCAGGTAATGGGGGGAAGCATGTAATGGCCAGGAAGGTGCTCTTCGTCTGCACCGGCAACACCTGCCGCAGCGCCATGGCCGAAGCCCTGGCGCGGGGCTACCTGGCGGAAAAGGGCGCGGCGGGGGAAGTGGAGGTGGCCTCCCGGGGCCTCTTTGCCCCGGAGGGCGGCGGGGCATCGGAGCACGCCGTGGCGGTGATGGAGGAGATGGGCCTGGACTTATCCGCCCACCGCGCGCGCCGCCTGCTGGCCGAAGATATGGCTGAGGCCGACCTGGTGCTGGCCATGACCGAGCACCACAAGGAAATGATATGCAGGTTGTTCCCGGAAGAGGCGGCCAAGGTGTTCACCCTCGCCGAGTTTGCGGGGAGGGACGGGGACGTGCCCGACCCCTTTGGGGGAACCCAGGAAGAGTACCGGCGCTGCGCCCTGCACCTCAAAGAGCTTGTGGAGGCGGCCCTTAAGAGGTGGCTTGGCGGCGAAAAGCCGGAGCAGGAATAAAAGGCTTTTTGTAGAAAGATTGCCTAAAGGCTAACCGGGGAGTGGAGCAAAAGTGCGCGTAGCTCTGGCCGCTGATCACGGCGGCTTTCGCTTGAAAGAAGAGATCATATCTTTCCTGAAAGAGAACAACATCCCCTTTCACGATTTCGGCACCCACTCCGAGGAAGCGGTGGACTACCCCGACTTTGCCCTCAAAGTGGCCGAAGCCGTGGCCAGCGGCCAGTTCCAGCGGGGCATCATCTGCTGCGGCACCGGCATCGGCGTGGCCATTGCCGCCAACAAGGTGCCGGGCGTGAGAGCCGCCCTCTGCCACGACACTTTTTCCGCCCGGGCCTCCCGGGAGCACAACGACGCCAACGTCCTCACCATGGGCCAGCGGGTGATCGGTCCCGGCCTGGCCCGCGAGATCGTGCGCGTGTGGCTTTCCGCGGAATTTGCCGGAGGGCGCCACGCCCGCCGCGTGGCCAAGATTGCCGAAATAGAGAAGAAGTACAGCCGGTGCGGGGGTAAGCCGGGGGAAGGAGCCCCT
Organism: Desulfovirgula thermocuniculi DSM 16036; assembly: GCF_000429345.1. Lineage (GTDB taxonomy): Bacteria > Bacillota > Desulfotomaculia > Desulfotomaculales > Desulfovirgulaceae > Desulfovirgula > Desulfovirgula thermocuniculi. Next base: position 9,755 of record NZ_AUBR01000011.1, read on the forward strand.
GCTCCGGCCTGCCGGGGGGAGGGAAACGGCCGTGCGTGAGCGCCTCAACCGGCCCCTGGTAGAGGTTGACCCCGAAATTGCGCGGGCCATAGAGATGGAGCTCTCGCGCCAGCGCCACACTTTAGAGCTCATTGCCTCCGAGAACTTCACCAGCCGCGCGGTTATGGAGGCCCAGGGTTCGGTGCTCACCAACAAGTACGCCGAGGGCTACCCCGGCAGGCGCTACTACGGCGGTTGCCAGTTCGTGGACATTGCCGAGCAGCTGGCCATCGAGCGGGCCAGGCGGCTCTTCGGCGCCGAGCACGCCAACGTGCAGCCCCACTCGGGGGCCCAGGCCAACCTTTCCGCCTACTTTGCCCTCTTAAACCCCGGCGACGCCATACTGGGCATGAATTTGGCCCACGGCGGCCACCTCACCCACGGCAGCCCCTTAAACATCTCCGGGCGGTACTTTAGGGTCTTTTTCTACGGCGTCAGCCGGGAAACCGGGCTCATCGACTACGAGGAAGTGGCCGCGCTGGCCGCCAAGCACAGACCCCGCCTCATCGTGGCCGGGGCCAGCGCCTACCCGCGGGCCATCGACTTTGCGCGCTTTAAGGAGATTGCCGACAGCGTGGGGGCCTACCTCATGGTGGACATGGCCCACATTGCCGGTCTCGTGGCCGCCGGGGAGCACATGAACCCGGTGCCCTACGCCGATGTGGTTACCACCACCACCCACAAGACCCTGCGGGGGCCCCGCGGGGGGATGATCCTCTGCCCCTCCAGGCATGCCGCCGCCGTGGACAAGGCCGTTTTCCCCGGCATCCAGGGCGGGCCCCTCATGCACGTCATTGCCGCCAAGGCGGTGGCCCTGGGGGAAGCCCTGCAGCCCGAGTTCAGGGAGTACCAGCGCCGCGTGGTGAGAAACGCCCGCGCCCTGGCCAGGGCCCTTCTGGAGAGGGGCTTTGAGCTGGTCAGCGGCGGCACCGACAACCACCTCATCCTCGTGGACCTGCGCAACAAGGGGGTGACGGGCCGCGAGGCGGAGGAGATCCTGGATGCCGTGGGGGTGACGGTGAACAAGAATGCCATCCCCTACGATCCCCAGCCGCCTGCCGTGGCCAGCGGCATCCGCCTGGGCACGCCGGCGGTGACCACGCGGGGCTTGAACGAGCAGGACATGGAGGCGGTGGCCGAGATCATCCACCTGGCCATTGCCCACCGCGGCGACGAAAGGCGCCTGGAGCGCGTCAGGGAAATGGTCGGCGAGCTCTGCCGCCGCTACCCGCTTTACTAGGCGCGCGGGGGTGGTCCTTTTGGCTTCCAGGCCCACCTTTGACGAGATCTACATGGAAGTGGCGGACGTGATTGCCCGCCGCTCCACCTGCCTGCGCAAGAAGGTGGGGGCGGTCATCGTGGTGGACCAGCGCATCCTCTCCCACGGCTACAACGGCGTGGTCAGCGGCGCGCCGCACTGCTGCGACACCGGGCAGTGCTTAAAGGACCTGGCCGGCAGGGAGGACTACAAGCCCTGCGTGCACGCCGAGCAAAACGCCATCTGCCTCTGCGCCAAGAGGGGGCTGGCCGTGCAGGGGGGGACCATTTACGTAAACGCGGACATATGCTTAAACTGCGCCAAGCTCATCGTTTCCTGCGGGCTGGCGCGGGTGGTGGTGCGCCGCGACTACAAAGGGGGCGAGGAGGGCATCGAGTTCCTGCGCCGCCACGGGGTGCGGGTGGACCTGTGGGAAGAAAGGTAAAGGCGGCCCTCTTTGACATCGGCGCCACCCTGGTGAGCGGCCCGGAGGTCTCGCCGGCCCGCCAGCTGGCAAGTACCCTGGGCCTGGCGGAGGAAGAGGCCCGGCGGGCGGCGGACCTGCTCATGACGCGGGAGTTTTCCTCCCCCCGGGAGGCCTGCGCGGCCCTGTCCGCGCTCTTCCCTCTTACGGCGGCGCAGGAAGAGGCCGTCTGCCGGCTCTGGGCGGCGCAAGAGACGGCGGCGCGACCCCTGCCGGGCGCCCTGGAGGCGGTGCGCCGCGCGCGGGACCTGGGATTTGCCGTGGCCCTGGTTTCGGACATATGGGTGCCGTACTTCCGGGGCTTTTTATCTGCCTGCCCGGAGATTGCCGCCCTGGTCGATTTCTGCGCCTTGAGCTTTCAAGTGGGCAGGAGGAAGCCGGACGGGAAGCTGTTCCGGGCCGCCCTGCAGGCCCTGGGGGCGGAACCTTCCCGCGCGGTCATGGTGGGAGACACTTATGAAAAGGACATCCTCCCGGCCCTGGAGATGGGCATGTTTGCCGTTTGGGTGCTTTCCCGCCCGGAAAAGGAGGGAGAGGCCCTGGCCCGCGTGCTGGCGGGGTCCTGCCCGCGCCCCCAGGCCGTCGTCGGCGGCGCGGGGGAGGTGGCCCGGGCGCTGGAGGAAATCAACCGGTTATTGAAGGAGAAATGAGCCATGAAAATAACCAGGGTTGTTCACCACCCCCCGGCGGAGCTGGTCGAAAGGCTGCGCCGGGTGACCATGCTGGCCGACCCGCAGTGCTACATATATCGGGAGGCCTTCATCTCCCTGGAAAAGATTCACACCAATTACCTCGCCCCTGCCCAGACCTACGTCTTGAGCGGCGAGCTGGCCAAAGTGCGGGAGCTGAAGTGGGAACTGGCCCGCCACGGGCTGGACCTTTTTTGCTTAAACGGTTACGTCACCCTTTACCTGGAGGGGGCGCAGGAGCCCGTCGACCTCCTCCCCCCGGTGGTGGAGGAATCCATCGAGGCCGACGGCTCGGTTTTCCACATCGTCTGCGACGGCATGCACCGGGTGTATCTTGCCCGCCTGGAGTGGGTGGTGCCTCAAGTGGTCTTCATCAGGGGGGTGCCCAGGGAGAAGCCCTATTACGCCTACCCCCTGCCTGGCGGCTGGAGCCAGGTGATCCTGCGGGAAGACCTGCCGCCCGGCTTTGTAAAGAAGTGGCACCGCGTCCGCGATTACAAATCGCTGTACCGCAATTTCAACTCCGCTTTTACCAACGTGGGCGGCCCCCGGGGCCGCTTCACCAAAGAGGGATGATCCCCTTGGAATTTATCCCCCTTCACTTTGGCGAAAAGCTGCATATCGTCAACCCGCGGGGCTATGTGGGCGTGGTCACCCTGTGGTCCCGCATTTCCTGGGTTTTAAGGAGGTTCGAGGAGGCGGGGGTAAACCTCGACCCCAAGACCTCCCCGGTGGCCGTGCTGGGGAACCTCTACGGCAACGGCTTAAAGCACCTCCTGCGCAACCTCCTCTACAACCCGCAGTTGCGCTACCTGGTCATCTGCGGGCGCGACCTCTCGGGCTCCAGGGAAGAGCTGGTGAACTTCTTTAAGCTGGGCGTGGAGGAATACGAAGCCCTGGGGGTGCGCTGCCGTCGCGTGAAGGGCACGAACCGCCTGGTGGACCACCTGCTGGGGCCGGAGCTTTTCCACGACCCGCCGGTACTGGTGGAGGTGGGGGACCTGGCCTCCGGGGAATCGCTGGCGCGGCTGGCCCGCTTTTTTAACGAGCTTCCCCCGCCCCCGCCGGTGCGGGCGGTGCGCTTTCTCTTGCCCCTGCCGCCGGTGGAGGTGGGCCGCTACCCCAGCAACCCCCGGGCCCACGTGGTGGTGGCCGAAACGCCCCTGGAGGCATGGGAGGAGCTTGTCTTCAGGATCGTGCGCTTCGGCCACCTGGTGCACTTAAAGAAGGGAGACCGCCAGGAGTTGCAGAATGTTAAAGTGGTGGTGGAAAGGCCGGTCCCCGACCCGCCGGAGGAGCTGGCCCGCTACGGCTTTTCCCTGGAGAAGTTCTCCCAGTACCAGCGCGACATCCTGGACCCCTCCCCGCCGGGCCCGGACACCAGCTACCGCTACGGGCACCGCCTGCGCAGCTACTTCGGCCTGGACACGCTTGCCGCCGTGGCCCGGCGCCTGCAGGAGGACAGCCAGGACCGCCACTGCTACATTTCCCTCTGGGACCCGGCGCGGGACCTGGAGGGGCAAAGCGGGCGCCCCTGCCTGGTCTCCCTCTTCTTCAGGGTTTTTGAGGAAAAGCTCACCTTAACGGCCACTTTTCGCACGCACAACGCCCTGGACGCCTGGCTGGAAAACTTCTACGGGCTCATGGCCGTGCAGCAGCACGTGGCCGCCGCCGCGAACCTTCCCCCCGGCGCCATCACCGTCTTTTCCCACTCCATCACCGTGGACCCGGAGGAGTACCAGCGGGCCAGGATGGTGGCCGCCGCCAGGCAGTACCGCCTGCGCTTTGATCCCCACGGCAACTTCCGCATCACCGTGGAGGACGGCCAGATCGTGGCCTACCACCTTTTCGGCGACATGGTCATCAACGAGTACCGCGGGAAAAGCGCGGCGGCCCTTGCACGGGAGATAGCCAGGGACCTGGCCGTATCGGATGCCGGCCACGCCATGTACCTGGGGCGCCAGCTGGCCCGGGCAGAGGCCTGCCTGGCCGGCGGTGAACCTTTTGAGGAAGGCTAAGGGAGCAAAAGAGATGCTGAAAATCCTGGCCGTTTTCGGCACGCGCCCCGAGGCCATCAAGATGGCCCCGCTAATTAAAGAGCTGGCCCGCCATCCGGAGGAGTTCGACTGCCGGGTGGCCGTGACCGCCCAGCACCGGGAAATGCTGGACCAGGTGCTGCGGCTTTTTGCCATCAGGCCCCACTACGACCTGGACATCATGCGGCCCGGCCAGACCCTCTTCCAGATCACCTGCCGGGCGCTGGAGGGCCTGGAGCGGGTCATCGGGGCGGAAAAGCCGGACCTCGTGCTCGTCCACGGCGATACCACCACCACCTTTGCCGCCGCCCTGGCCGCCTTTTACCTGCGGGTCCCCGTGGGCCACGTGGAGGCGGGCCTGCGCACCAGGAACAAGTATTCACCCTTCCCGGAGGAGATGAACCGCCACCTCACGGCGGTGGTGGCCGACCTTCACTTCGCCCCCACGGCGACGGCCAGGGAAAACCTCCTGCGCGAAGGGGTAGATCCCGGGAGCATTTACGTCACGGGGAACACGGTCATCGACGCCCTGCTGGCCACCGTGGACCCCGCTTACCGTTTTGAGGACCCCGTGCTGGCGCAAATAGACTACAAGCGCCGTCGCGTGCTTTTGGTCACCACCCACCGGCGCGAGAACCTGGGTGACCCCATGCGGGAGATATATCTGGCGCTGCGCGAGGTGGTGGGCCTCTACCCGGACGTGGAAGTGGTCTTTCCCGTGCACCGGAACCCCGCCGTGCGGCAGGTGGTGGAGGAGGTGCTGGGGGGCCTGCCCCGCGTGCACCTCATCGAGCCCCTGGAATACCAGCCCTTTGTGAACCTCATGGGCCGCTGCTACCTGGTGCTCACCGACTCGGGGGGGCTCCAGGAGGAGGCGCCGGCCCTGGGCAAGCCCGTGCTGGTGCTGCGGGACACCACCGAGCGCCCGGAAGCGGTGGAGGCGGGGACCGTGCGCCTGGTGGGCACCTCCAGGGAGGCCGTGCTTTACGAGACGCGGCGACTGCTGGACGACCCCCTCTGTTACCGGCAGATGGCCGAGGCCGTCAACCCGTACGGCGACGGGCGGGCCGCGAGACGCATCTGCCAGGCCATCCGCTACCACTTCGGCCTTGCCTCCGCGCCCCCCGAGCCCTTCGTCCCGGGCAAAATTTGCCGTAGGGAAAAAATATTGTGCCGTTGAAGGAATAAATGAATTTGTGTAGAAGAGAATACCTTGTGATGAGTGTAACGCAGCTGACAAAGTGCGAAGGCTCACAAGAAAAATAAAGCGGAGGGGCGGCGTTGGAGAAGAGGCCCAAGAGGAGCCCTATTATCGAGGCCCTGGCCGTCACCACCACCATCGGCGTCGAGCTGGCCGTCATGTCCGTCGCCGGCTTTTACGCCGGGCGCTGGCTTGACCAGCGGCTGCACACCGACCCCTGGCTGACGGCCGCCGGCGTGCTGCTGGGAGTGGCCGCGGGCATCTGGGGCGTGGTGCAGACACTAAAGAGGTTTTTCTCGTAGGGGAAGGGGGGAGGAAGGCCTTGCAGGACCGCGCTTTTCGTGAGCTGGATAACCAGCTGAAGCTCACCGCCCGCGTGGTGGCCGTGCCGGCGGCCCTGGCCTGCCTGGCCCTGGTGTTTGATGCGCGCGACCCCCTGGCCTGGGGTATGCTCCTGGGCCTGGCCGTGGGCCTCTTGAACGCCTTCTCCCTTTCCCTGCGCGTGAAGCGCCTGGCCTATCTGGACCGGCAGCGCGCGCGGGGCTATATGGCTCAGGGGCTGGTCATGCGCCTGGCGCTGGCCGCCGTGGTGGTCTTCTTTGCCGGGCGCTACCTGGAAGTAAACGTTTTCTGGCTGGGAGCGGGGATACTACTGGTCCCCGTGATCACCACCCTCAGTGCCGCCTACGGCGCTTTGTTACGCAGCCGGGAGGAGGCATATTTTTATGAGGGCAGGGGAAAGGAGGTGAAAAGCAGGTGAAGAGCTTGGAGCAGGTCCATGAGGAGCTGAACGTCTGGGGGTTCCCGCACCACCCGTGGGAATTTACCGTGGGCAACACCGTCGTCCAGCTGAACCCCAAAACGCTGGTCATGACCTGGGTGGTCATGCTGCTGCTGATCATTTTTACCCTGGCGGCCACCCGCAACATGGACCTGCGGCGCCCCACGAAGCTGCAGCTGATGCTGGAAGAGCTCTTCCTCTTTCTGCGGGGCCTGGTGTACGAAAACATCGACCCCCACAAAGGGGCCGGGCTCATGGCGCTGATTTTCTCCCTGTTTACCTTCCTCCTCTTTTCTAACCTCTGGGGCCTGGTGCCGACCATGATGTCTCCCACGGCGGACAAGAACACCACCCTTGGCCTGGCCATCATGGTCTTCATCCTCGTGCAGTTCCTGGGCATACGCTACAAGGGCCTGGGCTACTTCAAGCACTTTGTGGAGCCGTTCTTCTTCTTCCTGCCCCTGAAAATTGTCGAAGAGCTGGCCAAGCCGGTGACTCTTGCCTTCCGTCTTTACGGGAACATCTACGCCGGCGAAGTGCTGATAGCCGTGCTGCTGGGGCTCATCGGCCTCAACAGCTACGTCTTCGGCGGGTTCATACCCTCCGTGATCTGGCTGGCCTTCTCCATCTTCGTCGGCTTCATCCAGGCCTTCATTTTCACCATGCTGACCATTGCGTATATCTCCCATGCCGTACAGGAACACCATGAGCATTAAGGGAAAGGAGGGAAAGTCGGATGGACGTAGGAGCTGCTGCCGCCCTCGGTACCGCACTGGCCGTGGGGCTGGCCGCCCTGGGCGCCGGCATCGGCGACGGTCTGGTCACCGGGCGCACCGTGGAGGCTATGGCTCGCCAGCCCGAGCTGCGGGGTAACCTGATGGTCACCATGTTCATTTCCGTGGGTCTGATCGAGGCCCTGCCCATCATCGCTGTGGTGATCGCCTTCATGCTCTTCGGTAAAATCTGATCACAGCCTGCGGGCAAATTTTCACGGCGGATGATAAGGCGGCATAGCAGGTGGGGGCACCTGCTATTGCCCCTTATATCCACCGCCAAGCCGTGGGAAAGGGGGGAGCTACCGTTGGAATCCTTGGGCATTAACTATACCCTGATCGCGCAGGTTATCAACTTCATCATCCTGCTCATCTTCCTGCGCGTGGTGGTCTACCCGCGCCTGGTAAACGTCCTGGAGCAGCGCCAGAAGTACATTGCCGATAACGTGGCGGCGGCCGAAGAGGAAAGGAAGAAGGCCGAGGAGCTGAAGCAGGAATACCTGGCCGAGCTGGCCAGGGCCCGCGAGCAGGCCCAGGCCATCCTCCAGCAGGCCACAAAAGACGCGGAAGCCAAGGCCCAGGAGATCGTCGAGGCCGCCAAAGCGGAGGCCCAGCGCATTAAGGAGAGCGCCATTGAGGAAATCGCCCGCGAGCGGGAAAAAGCCGTGGCGGAGCTGCACAACCAGGTGGCCAACCTCTCCGTGCTGGTGGCCCAGAAGATCATCGGCCGCGCCCTTACCCCGGAGATCCACCACGACCTGATCAAGGAATTTATTGACGAAGCGAGGGGCCTGCCATGCTAAAAGGTACCGCCATCGTGGCCAGGCGCTACGCCGAGGCCCTCTACGATCTGGCCGCCGAGACCGGCATGGTGGACCGCATGGAAAAAGAGCTGGAGGCGGTGTGCGAGGCCGTCAGGACGTCGGCGGAGCTGAAAAAAATCCTCCACCACCCCCGCATCACCGCCGAGGAGAAAAAGGGACTCATTAAGGACCTTTTTGGCGGCAAAGTATCCCCGGTCATGGAGAACTTCCTTTACCTGCTGGTGGACAGGAAGAGGGAAACCCTTTTGGAGGAGATCCGGGAGCGCTTTGTGGATCTGGCCAACAAGGCACGGAACATCGTCAGGGCAGAAGTGACCAGCGCGGTGGAGCTAACGGCGAAAGAGAAAGAGGAACTGCAAAAGGTGCTGGGCCAGATTACCGGCAAGAACGTAAAGGTTTCCTACCAGGTAGACCCCGGCGTAATCGGCGGGGTGGTCGTGCGCATCGGCGACCGGGTGATTGACGGCAGCCTGCGCGCAAGGCTGGCCGCCATGCGGGAACACTTGAGAAAGGTCGGTTAAACGGGAGAGGGGTGAACGGGTAGTATGAATTTGCGACCGGAGGAGATCAGCTCCATCATCCGTCAGCAAATTGAAAAATATCAGCCGCAAATTGAGATGCGCGATGTGGGCACCGTCATTTACGTGGGTGACGGTATTGCCCGTGTATACGGCCTGGAAGCCTGCATGGCCATGGAGCTTTTGGAATTCCCGGCCCCGGAAGGCGGCGAGCCGACCCTGGGCATGGCCCTCAACCTGGAAGAGGACAACGTGGGTGCCGTGCTGCTGGGGCCGTACACGCATATCAAAGAGGGCGACATCGTCAAGCGCACCGGGCGCATTGCCTCCGTGCCCGTGGGCGACGCGCTGATCGGGCGCGTGGTCAACCCCCTGGGGCGCCCCCTGGACGGCAAGGGCCCCATCCAGAGCGACAAGTTCCGCCCCATTGAGCGCATTGCCCCCGGCGTCATCTACCGCCGCCCGGTGCACCAGCCCCTGCAGACGGGTATCAAGGCCATTGACGCCATGATCCCCATCGGGCGCGGCCAGCGGGAGCTCATCCTGGGCGACCGCCAGACCGGCAAGACGGCCATTGCCGTGGACACCATCATCAACCAGCGGGGCAAGGACGTCATCTGCATTTACGTGGCCATCGGCCAAAAGGCCTCCACGGTGGCCAACGTCATCCAGAAGCTGCGGGAGCACGGGGCCATGGACTACACCATTGTGGTGTCGGCTACCGCGTCCGACCCGGCGCCGCTGCTCTTTATCGCTCCCTACGCCGGCTGTGCCATGGGCGAGGAGTTCCTGGAGCAGGGCCGCCACGTGCTCATCATCTACGACGACCTCTCCAAGCAGGCCGTGGCCTACCGCGAGCTCTCCCTGCTCCTGCGCCGCCCGCCCGGCCGCGAGGCCTACCCCGGCGACGTGTTTAATCTCCACTCGCGCCTCCTGGAGCGGGCCTGCAAGCTGGACGACAAGTACGGCGGCGGTTCGCTGACGGCGCTGCCCATCATTGAAACCCAGGCCGGCGACGTCTCGGCCTACATTCCCACCAACGTCATCTCCATTACCGACGGCCAGATTTACCTGGAGCCGGACCTGTTTTATGCCGGCGTGCGCCCGGCCATCAACGTGGGCCTGTCCGTGTCCCGCGTGGGCGGCGCGGCGCAGATCAAGGCCATGAAGCAGGTGGCCGGTATGCTGCGCCTGGACCTGGCCCAGTACCGCGAGCTGGCCGCCTTTGCCCAGTTTGGCTCCGACCTGGACAAGGCCACCCAGGCGCGGCTGATCCGCGGCGAGCGCATGGTGGAGCTGCTCAAGCAGAAGCAATACGCCCCCATGGACGTGCAGGACCAGGTGATGGTCATCTACGCCGGCGTCAACGGCTACCTGGACGACATGCCCGTGGAGTGGGTGCAGCCCTTTGAGGCGGAGTTCCTGGAGTTCATGCACACCAAGTACCCCGAAGTGGGCGAGGCCATTGCCCGGACCGGGGAGCTGAGCAAGGAGACGGAAGAAAAACTAAAGCAGGCCATCGTCGAGTTCAAGCAGGGCTTTGTGGCCAAGAGGTCGCAGTAAGCCCGAAGGTGGTGAAAGGACTTGCCGAGTTTAAGGGACTTGCGGCGGCGCATTAAGAGCATCAAGAACACCCAGCAGATCACCAAAGCCATGAAGGCCGTCTCGGCGGCCAAGATGCGCCGCGCCCAGGAGCAGGTCCTGGCGGCCCGACCCTACGCCCGCCGCCTGCGGGAGGTGCTGGGGAGGGTGGCCGCCGCTGCCGGCGACGTCAAGCACCCGCTGCTGGAGGTAAGGGAGCCCCGGAAGGTGGCCTATGTGCTCATCACCGCCGACCGGGGCCTCTGCGGGGGCTTTAACGCCAACCTGATCCGCACCACCATGCAGGCCCTGCGGGAGGCCGCCGGCGCGCAGGTCTCCCTGGTCTGCGTGGGGCGCAAGGGGCGCGACTTCTTCCGCCGCCGGGGCTACAATATCGTGCAGAGCTACGTGCGCCTGGGGGAAACCATCAGAGTGGCCCAGGCCCGCGAGATAGCCGGCTTCGTCATGGAAAAGTACGCCGCCGGCGAGTTTGACGAGGTCTACCTGGTCTTCAGCGAGTTCGTGAACGTTCTCGTGCAGCGGCCCAAGATCGTCAAGCTCCTGCCGGTAGAGACGCCGGAGGAAAGCGAAAACGGCAAGAAGCCCGGGCGCGTCGAATATATCTTTGAGCCCTCCGCCGAAGACGTGCTGGCCCGGCTCCTGCCCATGTACGTGGAGAACATGGTCTTCCACGCCCTGCTGGAGTCCAAGGCCAGCGAGCACAGCGCGCGCATGACGGCCATGGACAACGCCACCAAGAACGCGGAAGAGCTGATTGCCAAGCTGACCCTCTCCATGAACAAGGCCCGCCAGACGGCCATCACGAAGGAGATCCTCGAGGTGGTCAGCGGCGCGGCTGCCCTGGAGTAGGCGAAAACCCCGTGGCGCGGAAAAGGAGGTTGGCAGGGAGCAATGAGCGAAAACATCGGACACGTGGTGCAGGTAATCGGCGTGGTGGTGGACGTGCGCTTCCCGCCGGGCCGGGTACCTGACATTTACAATGCCTTGCGTATCCCCCGGGAAGGGCAGGAGGACCTGGTGCTGGAGGTAGCCCAGCACCTGGGCAACAATGTGGTGCGCACCATTGCCATGTCCTCCACCGACGGCCTGGTGCGGGGGATGAAGGTCATCGACACCGGCAAGCCCATCACCGTGCCCGTGGGCCGGCCCGTGCTGGGGCGCCTGCTGGACGTGCTGGGCAACCCCATTGACGGTAAAGGCCCCATCGTCAGCGATAAATACTACCCCATCCACCGGCCCGCACCCCCCCTGGTGGAGCAGTCCACCAAGGCCGAGCAGCTGGAAACGGGCCTCAAGGTGATCGACCTGCTGGTGCCCTTCTTGAAGGGCGGCAAGATCGCGATGTTCGGCGGCGCCGGGGTGGGCAAGACGGTTATCGTCATGGAACTCATCAACAACATCGCCAAGCAGCACGGCGGCATCTCCGTGTTTGCCGGCGTGGGCGAGCGCACCCGCGAGGGCAACGACCTTTACCTGGAGATGACCCACGCCGGGGTGCTGGACAAGACCATCATGGTCTTCGGCCAGATGAACGAGCCGCCCGGCTGCCGCCTGCGCGTGGGCCTCACGGGCCTCTGCATGGCGGAATACTTCCGGGACGAGGAAGGCGCAGACGTGCTGCTCTTCATCGACAACATCTTCCGCTTCACCCAGGCCGGTTCCGAGGTTTCGGCGCTTTTGGGCCGCATGCCCAGCGCCGTGGGCTACCAGCCCACCCTGGCCACGGAAATGGGCCAGCTGCAGGAGCGCATCACCTCCACCGTGCGCGGCTCCATCACCTCGGTGCAGGCCGTGTACGTGCCCGCGGACGACCTCACCGACCCCGCGCCGGCCACCACCTTCGCCCACCTGGATGCCACGGTGGTGCTCTCCCGGCAGATTGCCGAGCTGGGCATCTACCCCGCCGTGGACCCGCTGGACTCCACCTCCCGCATCCTGGACCCCAACGTGGTGGGGCAGGAGCACTACGAGGTGGCCCGCGGCGTGCAAAAGGTCTTGCAGCGCTACAAGGAGCTGCAGGACATCATTGCCATCCTGGGCATGGAGGAGCTGTCCGAGGAAGACAAGCTCATCGTCGCCCGCGCCCGCAAGCTGCAGCGCTTCCTCTCCCAGCCCTTCCACGTGGCCGAGCAGTTCACCGGCCGGCCGGGCGTGTACGTGCCGCTTAAGGAAACCATCCGCGGCTTCAAGGAGATCCTGGAGGGCAAGCACGACGACCTGCCCGAGGAAGCCTTCTACATGGTGGGCACCATTGACGACGCGGTGGCCAAGGGCAAGAAGCTGCTAGAGGAAAGGATGTAGGGGCATGACGGAAAAGACCCAGCGCCTGGAGATTGTCACCCCCGAGCGAAAGGTTTACAGCGGCGACGTCCGCTTTGTGGTGGTGCCGGGCGTGGAGGGCGAGCTGGGCTTCCTGCCCCATCACGCACCCCTGGTCAGCGCCCTGGACATCGGCGTCATGAGGGTGCAGGAGGAAAACCGCACCTTTAAAGTGGCCATCAGCGGGGGCTTCGTGGAGGTGCGCAACAACCGGGTGGTCGTGCTGGCCCGCACCGCCGAGCGCGAGGACGAGATCGACCGCGAGCGGGCCCTGGCGGCCAAGGCCCGCGCCGAGGAGCGCTTAAAGGCCCGCACGCCGGACATCGACATCGTGAGGGCGGAGCTGGCCTTAAAGCGCGCCCTGGCCCGCTTGAAGGCGGTTTCGTAAGAGATAACTTTTAAAAAAGCAAAGCAGGCCGGCAGGCACGCGCCCTTGAGAGAGGCGTGCCTGCTTTTTTTTGCGCATAAAGGCGGGACGTTCCGGAAAAAATGGTAGGCAAAGGGGGTTATTGCTTGTACCGCTTTCTCCTGGGCGTCGCCTGCCTGGCCGCCTCCCTGGCCGTGGGCCTGCCCGCCGTGAGGGAGCACTTCCCGCCGGTGCAGATAGAGGCGCGGGAAGCGAAGGTCCGCCTGTACCTGCACGCCACCGGCGAGATAATCGAGCTCCCCATGGAGGAGTACCTGGTGGGGGTGGTGGCCGCCGAAATGCCCGCCTCCTTTCCCCAGGAAGCGCTGAAGGCGCAGGCGGTGGCCGCCCGCACCTACATCGTGCGCCGCATGGCGAAAAACGCCGGCGACGGCCTGCACCCGGGGGCGGACGTCTGCGACGATCCGCGCCACGGCCAGGCCTGGATCTCCCGCGAGGAAATGCGCGCCCGCTGGGGGCCCCTGGGCTACTACCAGTATTACTACCGGGTGCGCCGGGCGGTGGAGGAAACCCGCGGCATGGTCATCACCTACCGGGGCCAGCTCATCGACCCGGTCTACCACGCCTCCTGCGGCGGGCGGGGCACAGAGGACGCCGCCGCCGTCTGGGCCGCCGGTGCGCCCTACCTCATGGGGGTGCCCTGCCCGTTTTGTGCCGACCCGGAGCCCGTGCGCACGGTCTACCTCTCCCTGGAGGAGGTCAACCGGGCCCTGGGGGTGGAGCTGAAGGCCGTACCGGTGGCGGGCGGGGGAAGCCCGGATCTTTTGCAGGTGGTGGAGAGGACCCCGGCAGGCCGCCCCAGGGCCGTGCGGTTGGGGGATAAAGTGCTCCCCGCCACCGCGGTGCGCGAAAAGCTGGGCCTGCGCTCCGCCGATTTCCGCTTTGCCCTCAAAAACGGGCGCGTGGAGGTCACCACGCGGGGCTACGGCCACGCCGTGGGCATGTGCCAGTACGGCGCCAGGGGCCTGGCCGAGCACGGCTACACCTTCGACCAAATCATCAAGCACTACTACACCGGGGTGGAAATAACCAAAATGGAGTGAGTTTTGGGTAGAACGTGTAAGGAAGAAGAGGGCTAATACTATACGGGAGCTGGTTTTCTGTATGCGCTTCTGGACCAACCGCATGGTCTATTCTCTGGCCAGCACCGTGCTGGTGGTGCTCGCCCTGCTCGGCCTCTTTTTCGCGCTGCGGTTCTGGCACCGGCCCGCGGAGCGCGCGCCGGAGCCGGTGCGGCAGGTCCTGCAGGAAGCCGCGCCGGGCCCGGCGGCGGGCGCCCTTTCCCTCGCCCTGCCGCTGGAGGGAGAGGTGGTTTCGCCGTTTGGCGGGGGCTACTCCGGTGTTTTTGGCGATTTCCGCTTCAACCGGTCAGTTGAAATAAAAGGCCGCCCGGGCGCGGCGGTGCGGGCGGCGGCCTCCGGGGTGGTGGAGGAGGTGCGGCCCGGGGCGCATGTCAGGCCCGGCGGGGACGGGCCGCCGGTGCCCGCCTACTACGCCGTAGCCGTAGGGCACGAGGGAGGCTACCGCACCATTTACCGCGGGCTGGGCGAGGTGGTGGTGCGGCCCGGCAGGCACGTCCTGGGCGGCGAGGTGCTGGGCCGGCTGCCGGACGAAGGGGCGGTCCTGGAGTTTGCCCTGGAAAAGGACGGCGAGGCCCTTGACCCCGCAAAATACCTGGGCATCTCGCGGCAATTGCCTCCGCCTTAAAGCATATACATTTTAATAGGTTTCCGGCCGGGGGGTAGGGCAATGCAGGAGTACATACAGAAGAGGGTGCTGGAAATCTGCGCCTACATCCTGGAGACGAAATGCACCGTGCGCCAGGCCGCCCAGGTCTTCCAGGTGAGCAAGAGCACCGTGCACAAGGACATGACCGAGCGGCTGCCTTCCCTAAACAAGCAGCTGGCCAGGGCGGTGCGGGCCGTGCTGGAGCAGAACAAGGCCGAGAGGCACATCCGCGGCGGGGAGGCGACGCGCCGCAAGTACGGCGGCCAGAAATAAAAATTTGCGCCGGGCTGGAGGAATTTGACTGAATATGTAGAAAAGTACCTACCAGCGCAATAAGCCAGGAAAGGAGATTTTCCTTTATGCTCGGCTTCAGCAACGACCTGGGCATAGATCTGGGCACGGCCAACGTGCTGGTTTACGCCAGGGGCAAGGGCATCGTGCTCTCGGAACCCTCGGTGGTGGCCATCAACAAGGACAACCGCAAGATCATTGCCGTAGGCAGTGAAGCGCGCCGCATGCTGGGCCGCACCCCCGGCAACATCGTGGCCATTCGGCCTTTGCGCCACGGCGTCATTGCCGATTTCGACGTTACGGAAAAGATGCTCCGCTACTTTTTACAAAAGGTAGGCGCCCGCAGGGGGCTTTTCCGCCCCCGGGTGATGATCTGCATCCCCGCCGCCGTCACCAGCGTGGAGGAGCGGGCCGTGCGCCAGGCAGCCGTGCAGGCAGGCGCGCGCCAGGCCTACGTTATCGAGGAGCCGCTGGCGGCGGCCCTGGGGGCGGGGCTGGACATTTCCGAGCCTTCCGGCAAGATGGTGGTGGACATCGGCGGGGGTACCACCGACGTGGCCGTGCTCTCCCTGGGCGGCGTGGTCTGCAGCAGGTCGCTGCGCCTGGGCGGGGACAGGCTGGACGAGGACATCGTGCGCTACGTGCGCCGCACCTTTAACCTGGCCATCGGCGAGCGCAGCGCCGAGGAGATCAAAGTGGCCATCGGCAGCGCCGACCCGGCGTCGTCCCCCAACCGGGAAATGGAGGTGCGCGGGCGCGACCTGGTGACGGGGCTCCCCCGCGCGGTGACCATCAGCACCGCCCAGGTCTACGAGGCCATCCGGGAGAGCCTGGAGGCCGTGGTGGGGGCGGTGAAGGAGGTCTTAGAGCACACCCCGCCGGAGCTGGCCGCCGACATTGTGGACAAGGGCATCGTGCTTACCGGCGGCGGGGCGCTGCTGTCAGGCATCGACCGCCTGCTCAGCCGCGAGACGGGCGTGCCGGTACACGTGGCGGACGACCCCCTGACCTGCGTGGCCCGCGGTACCGGGCGGGCCCTGGCCATGCTCCACGTCCTTTCCGGCAATGCGGCGGGCAAGAAGCGGCGCCCCGGCTGGGGCAGGGCTGTTTGAGGGCGCCCCTTAAAGGGCCTATCTTTTTGAAAAATTAGGAATTTACGGGCCGGCAGGAACCCGCTGCCTTGGTGTCGAATTAGCAGGATTACCATGGACAAGCGGGAAAGAAAAAACGGCTTAGCCCGGTGGCGCCGGCCGCTGCTTTTTCTTGCCCTGGCGGCAGCGGTCCTGGTGCCTTTTCTTTTCCACCGGGCGGGAATTCCCGCGCCGCGCCCCGCGTGGCTGTCCGACCGGGCGGCCTCTGTAGTGGGAGCCGGGGCGGTGGCGGCGCCGGGTCTGGCCGTGCCGGAAGGTTTGGACGGCTCCGGGCAGGTAGTGGCCCTGGCCGACAGCGGCCTGGGGAGCGGGAAGCCGGACGACCCTCACCCCGACTTAAAAAGCGAGCCCGGCAGGAAGCCCAGGGTGCTCATGCTCCGCTCCTGGGCCGGGCGGGAGCGCGCCGACGACCCCGTAGGCCACGGCACCCACATGGCCGCCATCATCGCCGGATCGGGGGCGGCCTCAAACGGCAGGTTTGCCGGCCTGGCCCCGGGAGCCAGCCTCTACTTTCAGGGCATTTTAAACGCGGCGGGGGAAATTGCGCCTCCCCGGGACCTGGCCGCCCTCTTCCGCCCCGCCTATGAGGCGGCGGCCCGCATCCACGTCAACGGCTGGGGCACGCCCGTAAACGCCTACGGCGCCGGCGCGGCGGCCACCGACGCCTTTATGCGGGAGCACCCCGACTTCCTGGTGATCTTCGGCGCGGGCAACGCCGGACCGAAGGACTCCTCCCTCACCGCCGAGGCCAACAGCAAGAACGCCCTGGTGGTGGGGGCCAGCGAAAACCCGCGCCCCTCCCTGGGCCCGGATACCGACGACGCCGCGCAGGTGGCGTCGTTTTCCAGCCGGGGTCCGGCGGGAGACGGGCGCCTCAAGCCCGATCTGGTGGCGCCGGGCGCGGGCATCATCTCCGCCTGTTCGCCCCTGGTGGAGAGCAACTTCCCGGCCAACCCCGCCTATACGATCCTCTCCGGCACCAGCATGGCCGCGGCGGTGGCCGGCGGGGCGGCGGCCCTCCTGCGGCAGTTTTTCCAGGAAAGCGGCCATGTGAACCCCTCGGCGGCCCTTTTAAAGGCGGCACTGATTAACGGCGCCGACTCCTTAGAGGAAAGGGGCGCCGGCTTTGGCCGGCTGAACCTGGCCGCCACCGTGCTGGCCTTAAAAGAGCGCGCCTTCCTGTTTGCCGACGAAACCGGCTACCTCCAGCCCGGGGAAAGCCGCACCTATTACTTTAACGTGGAGGACCCCTCGCGGCCCCTTAAAGTCACCCTGGCCTGGACCGACCCCCCGGCGGCGCCGGGGGCGGCACCCGCCCTGGTCAACGACCTGGACCTGGTGGTTACCGGGCCCGACGGCAGGGTGTACCTGGGCAACGATAAGGGGGAGGGAAAGAAGGACGGCACGAACAACGTGGAGCAGGTGGTCATACCCGGCCCCCAAAAGGGCAGGTATGCGGTGGTGGTGCGGGCCGCTTCCCTGCAGAAAGGCCCCGGGCCGGGACTGCCGCCCGGCCAGGACTTCGCCCTGGTGTACGGGCAGCCGCTGCGCGAGGAAGTGGTGGTGGGCGTGAGCGGGGCGGAGCAGGCGGTCTACCTGGCCGACGGTGAGAAGGCGGTTTTGTCGCCGGAGGGCAGGGTGGCCCTGGGCAAAAAGTCTTACCCCCTGACGGCGGACCGCCTGCTCCCCGGCGCAAGGGCCTACCTGGCCGGGAACAGGGTTCTTTACGTGGCGGAAGAGGTGGCGGAGGCCGAAGCGGCGGAAGTGTTGAGCCTCCCCGGCGGCAAGCTCCTGCGCCCTCTTGGCGCCCAGGAGCGCGAGGGCGGTTTTCTCTTGGCCAAGGATGCCGGGAGCCCTCTCTGGGCCAACGGGCGCGAAGTGTCCGCCGAAGGCTTCCCGCGGGGAGCGCCGGTGCGCCTCTCTTACGACCCGCGTACCCTGGAGGCCTACCGGGTGTGGGCTTCGTTTGCCGAGGAGGAAGGCATTGTGGCCGCCGTGGACGCGGCCAGGAGGGAGATCCGCCTTTTCGGGCAGGCCAAAACCTACCGCCTCTCGCCGGGCGCCGCCTTCATCTTCCACGACCGGCTGGCGGCCTCCGCCCCGGAGGACCTTCCCTACGGCTACCCGGTGGCCGGGGAGCTTGACGACCTCGTGCCGGGCATGAAGGTGCGCCTGGTGCTGGCGCCGGGAAGGAACGAGGTCACCTGCGTGGAGGCCGGGCGCACGCTGGCCGTGGGAGCTTTGGAGTCCCTGGATGCCCGCAGGGAAACCGTCACCCTGCGCGGTGCGGGCACCTTTCGCCTCATGCCCGGGCTGCAGGTCACCCTGGACGGGCACGCGGCGGCCCTTGAGGACCTGGCCCCGGGGGATCTGGTTTCGCTCCTCCTGGCCGGGGATCAGGCCATTGCCGTTACCGCCCACCGCGCGGTGGTCTACGGCCAGGTGGTTTTCGGCGGCGAGAGGGGCGGCCTGCTGGTGGCGGACTCCCTCGGGCGCGTGCGGGAGCTGGTGCTGGCGCCAGGTGCGGCCGTTTTCCGCTGGGGCCGCCCCGCGGAGCCCTCTTCCCTGGGGAGCGGCCGGTGGGTGCGGGCGGCCCTGAACGAAAAGGGAGAGGTGTTGCGGGTGGACGTGGCCGAGGTGGCCCTGGAGGGGCGGGGAGAGATCCGGAGCGTGGGCGTGGAGGCGGCGCAGGGCAGCGTGAAGCTGGGCGGCGTGGAAGCGCTCCTTTCATCCCGCACGCTAATTACTAAGAACGGTTACCCGGTGCGTCCGGAGGACCTCCTTCCCGGGGAGGAGGCCGCCTACACCCTGCTTTTTGCCCCCGGCGCCAAGACACCGGTGGCGGCAAAGCTGGAGGCCAGGGCGCGGCCCGGCGTACCCGCGCCGTTCCTGCGCGCGCGCTCCCTCCCCGCGGCGGGCGGCTTTACCGTGGAGGGCGAAACTTCCGCCGACCGCCTTTACATCTACCCGCCCGGGGGCGGCCGCATAGTAGTGCTGCCCGGTGCCGGGGGATTCTTCCGGGCGTACGTGTCCGGCCCCGCCGGGGACGCCCTTTTGGTGGCGGTAGACGAGTCGGACGGGGGTACGACGGGCATGTACCTCACCTTGGGGTCGGTGCAGTTTGGCGATGTTACCGGGCACTGGGCCTCCCGGGAGATCGGCGCCTTGGTTCAGGAGGGCCTGCTGGCCGGCTACCCGGACGGCAACTTTTACCCGGACCGCCCGGTGACGCGCGCGGAGTTTGCGGTGCTCCTGGTGCGGGTGCTGGGCTGGGAAGGGGCGCCTTCTCCCATGCAGGGCGCACCGGGGGCCCCGCTGCCCGGGGATCTCCCCGCCTGGGCGAAGGAAACCCTACGCGTGGCCTTTGATCGCGGCCTGGTTTGCGGCTATCCGGACGGCACGTTTGCCCCGGACCGGCCGGTGAGCCGCGCGGAGGCCGCCTGCATGTTGGACCGGGCGCTGGCCGCGACGGCTGCGGCGGCAGGCGCGTCGGCAGCCCCTGCCTGGCGCGATGCCGGTGACGTGCCGGCCTGGGCAAGGGAGGCGGTGCGGCGGGTGGCGGCGGCGGGCCTGCTGGCCGGCTACCCGGACGGCAGGCTGGCGCCGCAGGAGCCCCTCACCCGCGCCCAGGCGGCGGTGCTGGCCTGGCGGCTTGCCCGGTACAGGTAGCGTGCTATAATAGCCTTGGGAGCCTTGCGGCAGGGAGAGAAGGGGAAATGGAAGGGCTGACCGTCTTTGCGGACAGGCATTATACCTATGAAGATTACCTCAAGCTGGATGATCGCCGTGACTACGAGGTGGTAGGGGGGAAGCTAATTGTGGTTCCCCGGCCAAGGCCCCGCCACCAGAAGGTTATCGGCCGCCTTTATGCGCTTTTGGAAAATTACCTGCGGCGGGAAAGGGCGGGGGAAGTCTATCCGGACGTAGATGTGGTGCTGGGAGAAGAAGTAGTTTCGCCCGACCTAGTGGTTATTTCGGCAGAGCGCCTTTTTATCGTTGAAGAGGCGAGAATTAACGGCGCGCCGGACCTAGTGGTGGAAGTGCTCTCGCCCTCCACGGCCAAGCTGGACCGCAAAGATAAGAGCCGGCTTTACCACCGGCACGGCGTGCGTGAGTACTGGCTGGTGGATCCGGAACTCCGCCTGGTGGAAGTTTTCGTGCGCGGAGAAAGAGATTGGAACCGCTATGGGGTTTATGATGAAGAAGAGGTACTGAGTTCGCCGACACTGCAAAGGCTGGAAATAAAGCTTCAGGAGATTTTCGAGGGATAAACAAAAAAGCCCGATTCCCGCCTCTATTTGAAGGAGGGTGTCGGGCTCTTTTGTTGCTACTTACCTTCCAGCAGGACGACCACCACGTGCTGTCCCGCTTCTCTGTCCCAGTTAAGCAACTGCTGCTCTAAGAAGTTTATTTCTGCCTCCAGAGAGGAATTGTTTTCCCCGCCGCCTGCGGCCTGCGCCAGCAGGCTGTGGTAGCGCTCTAAGGCCCGGGCGAAATCCGCGGTTCTGTCGGTGGTCTGGTCCTGGCGCCCGGTGACCTTCCCCAGCCTGCCGGCGGCGCTAATAAACTCACCGGCCTTTTCCGCAGGGATCACGAAGCGCCAGATCTCCACCGTTTTGCCGTCGAGCTGCTGGCGCCCGAATTCCTGGCGCTCGTACTGGCCGCCCAGCGCCAAAAGCGCGCTCCTGGCCGCCGCGAGGTCCGCCACCTGCACCTTAAGCAGGGTCTCCTCGATGATCCGGGGGCGGTTGAGGAAGACCAGCGGCGCCTTACCCGGCCCGGCTCCGCCGTCCTGCGGGGTGGTGGAAGCTTCCCTCCTCCCCGGTGCACCGTTTGCCGGGCCTTGCGGCTTGCTCGAATTTGCGGGGGGCGCAGCGGTTACTTCCCGGGTGCCCGTGCCCTCCGGGGGTGCGGGCGCGCTCAACTCGCCGGACCGCCCTCCCGTGCCCGTGACGGGCGGGGACGCGCCCTCCGGAACGGTGCTGCCGGGGGTGCTTTGCCCCGTGTTTACCGCCACCTGCGGCGGTATGCCGACGGGCCACCAGTGGCGCGCGGCAAAGCCCCCCGCCCCGGCCAGCAGGAGCGCCGCCGCCGCTGCCGCGGCCACGCCCCGCCGCGCCGCCGGGGGCAGGAACCGCCACCAGCCGGTGCGGGCGCGCCGCGCGCCCTCTTCCGCGCGTATCCGGGCCACAACCCCGGCGGCGAAGCCTTCCGGCGGCCCGGCGGCGGGGAGGCTTCGCAGGGCCTCCGTCACGGCACGCCACAGCTCGGCTTCCTTCCGGCAGCCGGGGCATACGGCCAGGTGCGCGGCCAGCTCCGCCTCGTGCCCCGGCGGGAGGTCACCGTCCACCCAGGAAAAAATTTCTTTTTCCGCCCTGCGGCAGTCCACTTCTCGCACCTTCTTTTATTTTAGCGGGTCGGCCCGGTACCGGGGCGGCCCGCGCTTCCCCTGGCCAGCGCCAGGGCAGGCGCGGCGGCCTCTACCCGCCCGGCCTTACCTTCGTCCGGCGACCCGCGCAGCATGGGAGAGAGCTTTTTCTTCAGCGACTCCCGGGCCCGGTTGAGGCGCGACTTCACCGTCCCCAGCGAGAGCCCCAGCAGGCGCGCGATCTCCTCATAGCTGTAGCCCTCTATCTCCCGCAGGACCAGCACGGCGCGCTGCTCGGGGGACAGCTCCGCGAGCGCCCTTTCCACCATTTCCCGGAACTCCCTTTCTTCCAGGGCTTCCAGCGGGTCGCCGGTAGCGGCGCGTAATTCACGGGTGACCTCGCCGTCTCCGGTGTCCACGGGCTCGTCCAGGGAGATAAGCTCCGCGCTGCTGCGGCGCTTCTTCATGTTTAAATAGAGGTTCACCGTGATGCGGTGCAGCCAGGTGCCGAAGTCCGCCTCCCCGCGGAAAGTCTCCAGCGCGCGGTAGGCCCGCACGAAGACCTCCTGGGCCAGCTCCTGGGCGTCGTCATGGTTTCCCGTCAGTTGATAGGAGAGGGCGTAGACCCTCTGCTGGTAGAGCACCACCAGCTCCTCAAAAGCCGCGAGATCCCGCTTCTGGGAGCGCCTGATAAGGTGGGTGACGTGGTCCAAGGATGAGTCACCCCTGCAAGAGATTACCCCGGACCCCGCCTACTATGTAAGACAACTCTTAAAGGGGAAAAGTTCCCTTTAGGTAGGCCCGGAGCGAAAATTTTCTGCCCGTAAAAGGATAATAACACGGAACGAGTCCGGCAGACAATTGGTTAAAATGCTTAACTTTTGGCAGAGGCGCCTGCGGCAAGTCGCCTTCCGGGCGGCGCGCGGACCTGCGGCGGCCCCTGCCGTTCAAGCCTTGCAGGCGCAGCATTGATGGGGTTGCCTTCATGGGCAGGCCCGTGGTAAGGTTCTTTTTACAAAAGGAAGTGATATGCTGTGACCACCCTTCCTCAAGAGGATGAGCGCCCTGGAAAAGGCCATGATGGAGCTGGCCTACGAATCCAGGCTCACCGAAATTAAGCTTAAGCAGCTGGCCGAGGGGATGGAAGAGTTCAAAGAAGAAATGCGGACCTGTGGTCCCCATTTACGCCGCCCTGGATATGGCCAAGAGTACGGTAGATTTACTTACGGCGAAGGGGATTTATGCCATGGTGGTACGAGGGGACATCCTGGAGGTTGTCAACTTAAACGAGCTGGGTCCGGTGCGCTAGCGGCGCACCTTTATTTTTTCCTGTGTCCGTAAGGGCCCTTTTGGCACGCTTTCCCACACTTTTGTAACATTTTTCTGCCATGGTTAAAAAGGGTGAGCCTACATTTTGCTTCTTGACCGGGCGGCAAGGGGCGGGTATTATCACCTTTAGGGTATAGTTAACCAGCTTAACAATTTTGCCTAACCCGCATGGGGAGAGGGGTGGTTTTTCTGCGGTTAACGGGGCGCGCGGGAGCCTGTGTGCGCCTGTTGGGGGCGGCGCTGGTGGCGGCAGCCGTGGCCCTGTACGGCTGCGCCAGGAGCCAGCAGGCGCAGGTGCCGGGAGGGCAGGCAAGGCCCCCGGTGGCGGTGGCCGTGCAAAAAGTGCAAAGGGCCACCGTGGAAAAGGAGCTGGTAGTGGGCGGCCAGGTGGCCGGCATCAGGAAGGCCGTGGTGGGGCCCAAGGTTTCCGGGCGGGTGGCCGACGTGGCCGTTGCCCTGGGCCAGTATGTGGCCGCCGGTGCGGTGCTCTTCGAGCTGGACAGGACGGAAGTGGAGAGCCAGCTGCGCCAGGCCAGGGCGAATCTGACCAGGGCGGAGGAAAACAAGAAGCTGGCGGACATAAACCGCGAGAACGCCAGGAAGAAGCTGGAGCGCTACAAGGAGCTTTTTGCCGCCGGGGCGGTGTCGCAGGACGCCTACGAGCAGGTCCTGGCGGAGTATGAGCGGGCCATGGTCAAAACGGCGGAGGCGGACCTGGAAGGCGCCCGGGCGCAATTGGAGGTGCTCGAGGCGCAGCTGGCCAACATGACCGTGCGCGCCCCGTTTGGCGGCCTGGTGAGCAAGGTGAACGTGAATGTCGGGGAGGTCGTTTCGCCCTCCTCCCAGTGTGTGGAACTGGTGGACATCGGCCGGGTGAAGGTGGCTGTGAGCGTGGGCGAGGAGGAGGTCAACAGGCTGCGGGTGGGCCAGGAGTGCCGCGTGGTGGTGGCCGCCGCCGGTCCCGGCCCCTTCACGGGTAAAATTACGGCCATCGGCCCGGCGGCGGACGACAAGAGCAAGGCCTTTAACGTGGAGGTGACCGTGGACAACCCGGAGGGGTTGTTGAAGCCCGGCATGTACGCCGAGGTGCACCTGGTGGTGGGCCGGGCGGAGAACGCCCTGGCCGTGCCGGTGGATGCGGTGGTGAGTAAAGGCAACAAGAAGGCGGTCTTCGTGGTGGAGGGAGATACGGCCAGGGAGCGCGCCGTGGTCACCGGCATTTCCGACGGCAAGCTGGTGGAGGTAAAGGAGGGCCTGGCCGGGGACGAGCAGGTGGTGGTCGTGGGCCAGCAGGGGCTCACCGACGGCGCGAAAGTGGTGGTTTCCGGCGGCGCCGCGCCGGGCGGGAGGCCCGCCGGTGCCGGCCCGGCAGGCGGGACCGGGGCCGCTGCCGGGAGGCAGGCCGGTGCCAAACAATAAGGGAGAGAGGTAGAGAGCCTTGCGGCTGGCCGATTTTTCCGTGGAGCGACCGGTGGCCATCACCATGCTCATCGTGGCCCTGGTCATCTTGGGCTTTGTCTCGCTGACCTACCTTTCCATCGACCTCCTGCCGGACATCTACAACCCGTACATCATGGTGCGGGTGAGCTACCCCGGGGCCGGTCCCCAGGAAGTGGAGAACGACGTGGTGAGGGTCCTGGAGGGGGCGCTGGGGAGCGTCAACAATATTGAAAAAATCACCTCCACCTGCCAGACGGGCTCCGCCCGCGTGACCCTGCAGTTCCGGTGGGGGACGAACCTGGACACGGCGCTGTCCGACGTGCGGGCGGCCATCGACCGCGTGCGCACGCGCCTGCCGGACAGCGCCCAGGACATCGGCATCTTCCGCTTTAACCCCAACATGATGCCCATCCTCAGGATAAACCTCACCGGCGACTACGCGCCGGAGGACCTAAAGCGCCTGGTGGACGACGTCATTGCCCCGCGCCTGGAGCGCCAGGACGGGGTGGCCTCGGTGAGCGTCTTTGGCGGCCGGGAAAGGGAGCTGCAGGTAGTCGTAGATCCCCAGAAGCTCTCCGGCTACGGGATTGCGCTCAACACCCTGGCGCAGACCCTCTCCGCGGAAAACGTGGACGCGCCGGGGGGCATCATTCCCAGGGGACAGACCAATTTTGTGGTGCGCGCCCTGGGGCGCTACCGGACCCCGCAGGACCTGGAAAACCTGCCCGTGCCCCTGCCCCAGGGCGGCTTCGTGCGCCTGCGTGAAGTGGCCGAGGTGAGGGACACCTTTGCCCGGCAGGACACCTTTGCCCTCTTAAACGGGCGGCCCTCCGTAAGCATTATGGTCTTCAAGCAGAGCGGGGCCAACACGGTGGACGTGGCCGAAAGGGTAAAAAAGGAGCTCTCCCGGGTCTGCCGTGAGCTTCCCGGCAACCTCGCCGTGCACTACGCCTTCGACCAGGCGGACTCCATCGGGCGCTCCATCAGGCAGCTGGTGCGGGACAGCATCCTGGGCGGGTTGCTGGCCATCCTGGTGCTCTTTGTCTTCCTGCGCAACGTGAGCACCACGCTGGTCATCGCCCTGGCCATACCCTTTGCCATCAACACCACCTTCATCCTCCTCTACTTCAACAAGCTCACGCTAAACCTCATGTCCCTGGGCGGGCTGTCGCTGGGCCTGGGGCACATGATCGACTACTCCATTGTGGTGCTGGAGGCCATTTACCGCTACCGCCAGAAGGGCTACGGGCCCAAGGAGGCGGCCAAAGGAGGCACCGCCGAGGTGGCCATGGCGGTGATTGCCTCCGCCCTCACCGTGGCCGTGGTCTTCCTGCCGGTGGTCTTCGTGCAGGGGCTGGCCGCCCAGTTCTTTAAGCAGTTTGCCCTCACGGTGGCCTTCTCCCAGCTGGCGGCCCTCTTTGTCTCCCTCACCCTCATCCCCATGCTGGCCTCGCGCCTCTTTGCCGAGGTGCGCGACCTGGGCGAGGGGGGGCGCTGGTGGAACCGGGTGTTTAAGAAGAGCGAGCAGTGGTACGGCGCGCTGGACTCCTTCTACCGCCGCGTGCTGGCCGCCTCGCTGCGCCGGCGGGCCCTGTTGCTGGGCGCGGTAGCCCTGCTCCTGGGGGCGAGCGTCTGCCTCATCCCGCTCATCGGGCGCGAGCTTTTCCCGCCCGAAGACAGCGGCCAGCTTACCGTGGACGTGCAGATGCCGGTGGGCACCGTGCTCTCCGAAACCCAGGCCGTGCTGGAAAAAATGGCCGCCACCGTGGCGCAGATCCCCGAGGTGCAGACGGTGGCCATAACCGTGGGCGGCGGCGCGGGCGGCTACATGGGGGCGCCGCAGACCGAGCAGGGCTCGCTGGCCGTGCGCTTAAAGCCCAAAGAGGAGCGCCGGCGCACCACCGACCAGGTGGTGGAGGAGGTGCGCAGCAAGACCAGGGGTATCCCCGGGGCCACCGTCCGCGTGGCCGCCAGCTCCAGCTCCCTGGGTATGCTCAGCCGCGCCTTCAGCGGGCGGCCCATCGAGATTGCCGTCAAGGGCAGCGACCTGGATACGCTCCGCCGGCTGGCCGCGCAGGTAACCGAAATCGTGCGCAGCGTGCCGGGGACCCGCCAGGTGATGAACAGCATGGAGGCGGGCCGGCCTGAGCTGCGGCTGGTGGTGGACCGCGAGAAGGCCGCCCAGTACGGCCTCACCGCCTCCCAGGTGGGCAACCTGGCCAGGATTCTGGGCGACGGCCTGGTAGTGGGCACCATCGAAGACGAGAGCGGCAAGAGCGTGAACATCCGCCTGCTGGTGGCCGAGCAGTACCGGCAGAGCACCTTTGATCTGGAAAAGCTGGTGGTGTCTGCCTCCGGCGGGACCCGCGTGCCGCTAAAACAAATTGCCCGCTTTGAGGAAGGGGAGGGTCCCAACGTCATTAACCGCGACGGCCAGTCCCGCGTGGTCTACGTCTACGGCGACTACGCCGGGCGGGACCTGGGCAGCATCAACCGCGAGATCGCCCAGAAGCTGGCCGCCCTGCCCCTGCCCGAAGGTTACTACCTGCATCAGGGGGGCCAGCAGGAGGACATGGCCCAGACCTTCCGCTCCCTGCTGATTGCCCTCACCCTGGCCGTGATGCTGGTGTACATGGTCATGGCCGCGCAGTTTGAGTCCCTGGTACACCCCTTGGTGATCATGTTTTCCGTGCCCCTCTCCATCACCGGGGTGGTCTTGAGCCTGCTTCTGACGGGCCGCACCTTTAATATGATGAGCTACGTGGGCGTAATCATGATGGTGGGCATCGTGGTCAACAACGCCATCGTCCTGGTGGACTACATCAACACCCTGCGGCGCCGCGGGCTGCCCCGCGACGAGGCCATCCTGGAGGCCGGCCCGGTGCGCCTGCGCCCCATTTTGATGACGGCGCTGACCACCATCTTTGCTTTAATCCCCCTGAGCCTGGCCCTGGGGGAAAGCTCCGAAGCCCAGGCGGCCATGGCCACCGTGGTCATCGGGGGGCTCACCTTCTCCACCTTCCTCACCCTGGTGGTTGTGCCGGTGGTCTACGCCCTCTTCGACGACCTGGGACAACGGCTGTTTGGCGCACGGAAGGCGGCAAAGGAGGTGCCCGCCGGTATGCCGTAGCGGGTTAACCGGGGGCGTGCCCGGCCTGGGGAGCGGCAGGGAGGCGGCTTTACCCCGCCGGGCGGCAAGGCCAGGCCGGGGCAAAAAGGCCCGCCGCAAGCAAGGCCGTTTTGGCTGGCGGCAGCCGCCTCCGCCGCAGCGGGGCGCGTCGGCGAGGCCCACGCGGGATTCAATACACGCCGGCGAGCGGTGCAGGAAGCCTTTATATGGTTAAGTTTTACCGGAAGGAGGTAGGAGCACTTGCTTCGGCGCATTTTAGCCGCGCTCGTTCTTGCCTGCGGGGTGATGCTCATGCCCGCGGCGGCTCCGGCCAAGGAGCCGGCCACCTTCGAGCTGTCCCTGGAAAAGGCCGTGGAAATGGCCATTGCCAACAGCAAGGAACTGCAGAACGCCCAGTACGACATCGACCGCGCCTGGGAGGTGCGGGAAAAAGCGGCGGACAACGTGAAGTACATCCCTGCCGGGATTATTTCCGGCGACGACGCTGCCAAGGCGGCTGCTGCTTTCACCGGGCTTGTGCAGGCAGACCTTAGCTGGCAGGCAAAAAAGAAAGCTTACGAGGTCACCAAAGACTCCGTGGTTATGGCCGTATACAAGGCATACTACAATGTCCTTTCCGCCCAGGAAAACGTACGAGCCAAAGAAGCGACGTTAAAGAGTGCCGAATGGCAACGCCGCATAGCTGCGGATCAGCTGCGCCTGGGTATGTTATCCAAGAGCGATTTCTTAACGGTGTCGGCGAGCATTGAGCAGGCCACAAAAGACCTGGAGGCGGCAAAGAAGGCATTGGATGATGCATACCATCAGCTCAATCAGTTAATCGGCCTCTGGCCTGAAGACCGCCCCGTGCTTACCTCACGCCCCAAGTATGAGCCTCTGGCCGTGGACAGCCTGGACGCGGCGGTGGAGCGCGCGGTGGCGGAAAGCCCCACGGTTTGGCTGGCCAAAAGCCAGGTAGACTACTATAAATTGCGTCTCGATTTGTACCCCTTTAATACTTCCAGCGTTTCCGACCCTTATGATGCCTGGGAAATAGACGTTTCCAAAGCAGAAGTGTCGGCGGCCAGTACCGAGGAGCAGATACGCAAACAAGTGCGCTCGATATATTATACAGCCAAACAACTGGAAGATAGTTATGCCGCCGTCCTTCAGCGTCTGGAGGTAAATCGTGAGAAGCTTCGCGTGGCGCGCTTGAAGTTTGAGCTGGGCATGGCCACAAAGGCCGATGTTCTGAGTGCCGAGGCCGAGCTAGCAAAAACGGAAAAAGATCTTCTGGACCTCGTCGCCCAGCACGAAATATGCGTCATGTTATTTGCCAAGCCCTGGGTGTATTCCGGCGGCGCGGGTGCAGGTACTTCCTCCGGCGCAGGTTCTTTTTCCGGCTCCTCCTCCCAGGCCTCGCGCTAAAAAAGCCGACGGCCCGCTTTAGGCGGGCCTTTTTTATGGCCTTGACCGGAAGCCGTCTGGCACATCATGCAGGCCTTCCCCGACCAGAACTTTAGCTTTACCGACCTTACCACCTGCGGGAGGCCAGCAAAAGCCCCCGGGTGGCGTAATAACAAAAAGAATTGCTAGCACTATATTTAGGGGGTGCACGTCGACGGGAATGCCGAGGAGACGGCTCAGTTCTGCGGCCGTTTCCAGTGTGAGGTCGAAGGTCTGATCGTCGCTGATTTTTTCGTCAAAATACACGGCCAGGTCTATGTCCCGGCAGGGGAGATCATCTTCCAGAAAGGAGCCGTGTAGAAAGGCGAAGCGTATTTCCGGGCGGCTAACCAGGTACTTTTTGAGCTGGGCAATGATCTTTTCTTTATCATTTTTTGGAAAGTAAATGCCTTTTCTCTCCAAGGGGTCGGTATAGCTGCTTAGCTTCCTTCATGAGATGCTTCCTCCAGATTTAAGATGTGCTCGACGGCCTTCAGAAACTCCAATATATCCGGTAGGTCGTTTCTCATTATTTGCAACATTCGCCGGTCGTCGATTTTCCCATAGCCGTGAATAACCAAATTCCGGAAGCCCATCATTTTGCCCAAGCGTGCCGCCAACAGTGGATCTAGTAACTTGTGTTCGCCCAGTAGATAAAAGCTTTCGGCATAAGTTGAAGGGGCCTTGCATATAAGCCGGGCACATAAATGGGCGGCAATGTTTGTCGCTGCCCCGGCTACTCTTTAGCCCTTCCTTAAAATCAAGAATAACACGCCTGCGGCAGTTTCCACAACTTGCTTGACTTTCTCCTTCCCCGCCCATATACTTAACGTGGTGAAGTTTTTCCGGGGAAGGTGGTGGGCATGGAGGGCGGCAACCTGGGCGTCCTCCTGGAACGGCTGGACGCCGTTTTCCAGCAGCTTTTCCGGCGGCTGCACGCGCGGCTCGTCAGGTCGCTGCCGGAGGGCCTCACCGGCAGCCAGTTTTTTGCCTTAAAGCTCATCTTCATGCGCGGGAGGATGACCGTCTCCGAAATGGCCGAGGAGCACGGGGTGAGCCTGAGCGCCGTTACGGCCATGGTGGACCGCCTGCATCGGCTCGGCTACGTGGAGCGGCAGCGGGACGAGGCCGACCGCCGGGTGGTCTGGCTTTCCCTGACGCCCGAGGGGGAAGAGCTGGTGAGGTCCTGCCTGGCGTCCCGGAGGGCCGTGCTGGAGCACTACCTGTCCAGGCTCCCGGCCCAGGACGTGGTCGCCCTGGTGGGCATTTTTGAAAAGCTCCTCGCGATTTTTGCCCAAGAGGAGACGGAGGAAAAGAAAAGGGGGTAATGCAGGCGGCATGAGAAAGGGGTGGATGGTGCTTGCCGCGCTCTTGGTGCTGGCCCTTTTGGCCGCCGGGTGCGGCAAAAAGAAAGCGGGGGACGGTGCATCGTCCGGACCGCCCGCCGTGCAGACGGCCCGGGCCGAAATGGGGGTTTTAGAGGGCGGGGCGGTAATCACGGGCAAGCTGGAGGCCGTACAACAGGCCAACATCGTGCCCAAGGTGCCCGGCAAGGTGGCCAGGGTTGAGGTGGACGTGGGCAGCCGGGTGAGCGCGGGACAGGTGCTGGTAGCTCTGGAAAATAAGGACCTGGCCGACCGCTTGAACCAGGCCGAGGCGGCGGTGGCCCAGGCGGAGGCGGGTCTGACCCAGGCCCAGGCGGGGCTAAAGGCGGCGCAGGCGAACCTGGAAAACGCGCGGGCGAGCTTGGCCGTGGCCGAGGCCAACTACAACCGGGCCAAGGAGCTCTTGGCCGCCGGGGCCATCTCCCAGGCCGATTTTGAGGGCCGCTACGAGCTGCCCTACAAGCAGGCCAGGCAGCAGGTGGAGGCTTCATCTGCCCAGGTGGAGCAGGCGCAGGCGGCGGTGAGGGTGCAGGAAGCCGCCCTGGCCGGCGCGCGGGCCAATGCTTCCCTGGCCAGGACCGCCTATGAGGACAGCTTCATCAGGGCGCCCTTTAGCGGCGTGGTCACCGCCCGCTACATCAACCCCGGGGAAATGGCCGCTACCGCGCCGGTGGTCTCCCTGGCCAACCTGGATAAGGTGGTGGTTAAGGCCACCTGCGGGGAAAAGCTAATCAATCAGTTAAAAGTGGGGCAAAAAGTGAAAGTGGTGGTGGCCGCCGTGCGCCCCGAGCCCTTTGAGGGCACCATCACCCACATCGGCCCCGCCGCCGAAGCGCAGACCAAGGCTTTTCCCGTCAAAGTGGAAATTGACAACCCGGATCATGTCCTCAAGCCGGGCATGTTTGCCGAGGTGAGGATCGACACCTCTTCCCGGGAGCAGCTTCTCATCCCGCGGGAGGCGCTCGTTAGAGACGGGGAGAGCACTTTTGTGTGGGTGGTGAAGGACGGCAGGGTGCAGCGGCGGGCCGTGACAGCCGGGGAGTCCGACGGCAAGAAAGTGGCCATCCTCTCCGGCCTGGAGGCCGGCGAAGAGGTGGTCACCGCCGGCTACGAAGGCCTGGCGGAGGGCGCGGAAGTAAGGGTGAAGGGCGAGTAAGAGACTTGGAGGTTCTGCCTGCCCCATGAAGGTTACCGACGTCTCCATAGCCCGCCCCATGCTGGTGGCGGTGCTGGTAACCGTGCTTTTGATCCTGGGAGCGGTGTCGCTTTCCCGCTTGGCCATCGACCTCTGGCCGGAAATGAACCTGCCCGTGGCCGCCGTGGTCACCGAGTACCCCGGCGCGGGGCCGGCAGAGGTGGAGGAGCAGGTGACGCGGCCCTTAGAGGCCGTTTTAGCCATGTTAAACGACCTGGACACCATGCAGTCCACCAGCGGCGCCGGCAGCTCCACGATCGTCCTCATGTTCAAGTGGGGCACGGACATGGACTACGCCGCCCTGCAGATCCGAGAAAAGGTGGATTTGGTGCGCAACTACCTCCCCTCCGGCGTAAAATCCCCCACCACCTTTAAGATGGACCCCAACATGATGCCCATCCTGCAGCTGGCCCTTTCTGCCGGCGATGCCGAAAAGTTAAAGAAGACTTTCGACGACGTCATCCGGCCCCGCCTGGAAAGGGCCCGCGGTGTGGCTGCCGTGTGGTCGGCCGGCAGCCTGGAGAGGGAGATCCGCGTCCTGGTCGACCCGGAAAAGCTGGCCGGCTACGACCTCACTTTAAACGGCCTGGTGCAGGCCCTGCAGGCGGAAAATGCCAACGTTTCCGCCGGCAAGGTGCAGGAGGGCAAAAAGGACGTCCTGGTGCGGGTGGCCGGGGAGTTCCGCAGCACCGACGAAATTGCGCAGGTGGTGGTGGGCAGCTCGCAGGGCACCCCGGTGCACCTGGGCGACGTGGCCCGCGTGGAGGACACCTTTAAAAAGACCACCCAGCTCAGCCGGGTTGACGGCCGCCCCGCCCTCACGGTTTACGTGCAGAAACAGAGCGGCACCAACACCGTGCAGGTGGCGCGGGAGGTAAAAAAGGCCGTAAAGGAGCTGGAAAAAGAACTGCCCTGGGTGCGCTTTGAGGTGGTCATGGACCAGGCCTCCTACATCGAGCGCAGCATCTACCATGTGCTCAGGGAGATGCTGGTGGGGGGCCTGCTGGCCATGCTGGTGATGTGGGTGTTCCTGCGCAACTTGCGCTCCACCCTCATCATTTCCACTTCCATCCCCATCTCCATCATCGGCACTTTTGTGCTCCTCTACTTTAACGACATGACCTTAAACCTCATCACCATGGGCGGCCTGGCCCTGGGGGTGGGGCTCATTGTGGACGACGCCATCGTGGTGCTGGAAAACATCTTCCGCCACCGCCAGATGGGCTACGGCCTGGTGGAGGCGGCCAAGACGGCCACGGACGAGGTGGGCGGGGCGGTAATTGCCTCCACCCTCACCACCATAGCCGTCTTTCTGCCCGTGGTCTTCGTGCGGGGGCTGGCGGCCCAGCTCTTTGCCCCCATGGCCAAGACCGTTTCCTTTGCCATCTTCACCTCCATGGTCGTCTCCTTTACGGTGGTGCCCCTCCTGGCCAGCCGCTGGCTGCACCTGGAGGAGGCCGGCGGAGCGGGCGCCGGGCGCCGCGTGCTTTGGCGCCTGTACGGCTTCTCGGAGCGCTGGTACGAAAAGCTGGTGGCCTCATACCGGCGCCTCCTGGAGTGGGCCCTGGACCACCGGCGCCGCGTGCTGGCCCTGGTTGCCGCCCTCATGGCGGCCAGCGTGGCCGCCTTCCCCCTGGTGGGCTTTGAGTTCATCCCCTCCATGGACCAGGGCCAGGTGACCGTTACCTTAGAGATGCCCCGGGGCACGGCGCTGGCCGAGACCAACCGCGTGGCCCAGGAGGTGGAGAAGATTGCCGCCTCCTACCCCTGGGTGGAGAGCGTCTTCACCGGGGTGGGCTTTACCGGGATGCAGGGGCTGTGGGGGGAGAGCTCCACGGACGTGGCCCAGATCGTCCTCACCCTGGTGGATAGGTCCCGCCGCGACCTCACGGCGGAGCAGGCGGCAGATGTCCTGCGGGAAAGGCTGGCGGAAATTCCCGGCGTAAAGACCAGGGTCAGCGCGGTGGAGGACACCATGCGGATGCAAGGCGGGGACGCCCCCCTGCAGTTGAAGATCAAGGGCGACGACCTGGACGTGCTGGCAGACCTGGGCGAAAAGGTGGCCTCGCTCGTGCGGGAGGTGCCGGGTACCCGGGAGGTGACCTCCAGTTTGGGCGAGCGGCGGCCCGAGCTGGTGGTGCGGGTGCACCGGGACCGCGCGGCGGCCTGCGGCCTCTCTCCCGCGGAGGTGGCCGCCACCGTGCGCACTGCCGTTGAGGGCACGGTGGCCACGCGCTACCGCACCGGCGGGCGGGAAGTGGACGTCAGGGTGCAGCTGCGGGAGGGCGCGGTGGGCCGCCAGGCGGACCTGGAGAACCTCCTGCTCACCTCGGCCTACGGCACCAAGGTGCCCCTTTCCCAGGTGGCGGAAATTGTCGAGGACCGCGGCCCGCGCTCCATTTCCCGGGAGGATCAGAGCCGCATGGTTACCGTGAGCGCCAAGCTGGCCGGGCGGGACCTGGGCAGCGTAGTCAGGGACGTGCGGGCAAAGCTGGGCGGCCTGGCCCTGCCGCCGGGCTACACGGTGGAATTCGGCGGCGAGCAGGAGCAGATGGCCGAAACCTTCGGGGATCTGGCCCTGGCCCTGGTGCTGGCGGTAGTGCTGGTTTACCTGGTGATGGTGGCCCAGTTTGAGTCGGCCCTTTACCCCTTCATCATCATGTTTTCCGTGCCCGTGACGCTGGTGGGCATTACCTTTTCCCTACTGGTCACCGGGCGCTCGTTCTCCGTGCCCGCCTTTATCGGCGCCATCATGCTGGTGGGTATTGTGGTCAAGAACGCCATTGTCTTTGTGGACTACGTAAATATCCTGCGGCGGCGGGGCCATTCCCGCCGCGAGGCCATCCTCACCGCCGGGCCGGTGAGGCTGCGCCCCATTTTAATGACGGCGCTGACGGCCATACTGGCCATGCTGCCCATGGCCGTGGGCATCGGCGAGGGCTCCGAGGGGCAGGCGCCCCTGGCGACGGTGGTGGCCGGCGGGCTGGCCTTCTCCACCCTCATCACCCTCGTGCTGGTGCCCGTGGTCTATACCATCCTGGACGACTGGAAGGAGCGGTGGTACGCCAAAAGGGCGAGGGGCGGCATCCGTGTGGCCTCTGGAGAAAGCTAGGGGGTGGCGGCGTGAATAACAAAAATAAAAAAGTGATTGTGGCGGTTCTCCTGCTGGCGGTCCTTTCCCTGGCCGGGGTGAGCTTTTACTACTGGTACACCAACGCCTACTTCGTGAGTACGGAGGACGCCAAGGTGGATGCTGACCTTTTCCGGGTCAGCCCCCAGGTTTCCGGTAAAATCCTGGAGGTCTATGTGGAGGAAGGCCAGGCGGTGCGCGCCGGCGAGGTGGTGGCCAGGCTGGACGACACCACGCTTCAAGCGGCCAACCCCGACCTGGCGGTGGTGCGCGCGCCGGTGGACGGCCTGGTGGTGAAAAAGCTGGCGCGGCCCGGGGAAATGGCCGCGCCGGGGCAGCCGGTGGTCGTGCTGGTGGACCCCAAGGATCTTTACGTAACGGCCAACATTGAGGAAGACAAGCTGCGCCGCGTGCGGGTGGGCCAGCAGGTGGACATCTCCTTAGACGCCCTGCCCGGGAAAACCTTTACCGGGCGGGTGGAGAGGATCGGCAAGGCCTCCCTCTCCGTCTTCTCGCTCCTGCCCTCTTCCAGCGGCGGCAGCTTCACCAAGGTGGTGCAGCGGGTGCCGGTGAAGATCGTGTTTAACGAGAAGCCCGGCGAGTACGTGGAGGTCGGCACCAACGCCTTTGTGCGCATCCACGTGAAGTAGGGGGTGGCGCCCTTGCGGCCCGAGCCATCGCTTCCGGCGGGGGGATTTCCCTGGCGGGAGCTGTTCATTCTGGTCATCGGCTCCTTTATGGCCATTTTGGACGGCAGCATCGTTAACGTGGCCATCCCCAAGCTCATGGCCATCTTCGGCGTGAGCACGGATGAAATCCAGTGGGTGATGACGGCCTACCTGCTCACCTCCGGGGTGGTCATCCCGGTGAGCGGCTACCTGGGGGACGTCTTCGGCTACCGCCGGCTCTACATCCTCACCCTGGGCTTCTTCACGCTGGGCTCGCTCCTGTGCGCCCTGGCCTGGAGCAACACCTCCTTGGTGGTGGCCCGCGTCATCCAGGCCGTGGGCGGGGGGATGATCATCCCGGTGAGCATGGGCATGATCTTCCGCATCGTGCCCCGGGAGAAGACGGGCATGGCCATGGGCCTGTGGGGCATTTCGGCCATGATGGCCCCCACCATCGGCCCCACCCTGGGCGGTTACCTGGTGGATAACCTCTCCTGGCACATGATCTTCCTCATCAACATCCCCATCGGCGTGGTGGGCATGTTCCTGGCGGCGGTGTTTTTGAAAGAGACGCCGCTCTTGCGCACCAGGTTCGACCTGATAGGGTCTGTTTTGGCGGGGGCGGGCAGCTTTGCCCTGCTCCTGGCATTAAGCGAGGGGCAGGACAAGGGCTGGACTTCCCAGTACATCGTCACGCTCCTTTTGTCCGCCTTCTTTCTCTTCGTGCTCTTCGTCGTCTGGGAGCTGGGCGAGGAGGAGCCCATGCTGGACGTGCGCATGCTCAAAAACCCCGTCTTTGCCTTTAGCCTGCTCATCACGGCGGTGGTAACCATCGGCCTTTTCGGGGGCCTCTTCCTCATCCCCGTCTTCCTGCAGGGGCTTTTGGGCTACACGGCCATGCAGACGGGCCTGTTGATGATGCCGGCGGCGCTGACCAGCGGGCTGTTAATGCCCGTGAGCGGGCGCCTTTACGACCGCCTGGGGGCCAGGCCCCTGGCACTGGTGGGGCTGGCGGTCGTGGTCTACACCACCTGGGAGCTGCACCGGCTGGATCTGGACGTCTCCTACGGCTGGCTGCAGATGATGCTGGTCTTGCGGTCGGCGGGTATGGGCCTGGCCATGATGCCCGTTTCCACCGCCGGCATCGACGCCCTGCCGCGCCACCTCTCCGGGCGGGCCTCCTCCATCAACAACCTGGTGCGCCAGGTGTCGGCCTCCCTGGGCATTGCCTTTTTGACCTACGTGATGACCAAGCGCCAGGCGCTGCATTACGCCTGGTACCAGGAGGGCTTCTCCTGGTCGTCGGTGGTGGCCCTGCCTGCCCTGGAGACCATCAAGCAATTGCTGGGCCTCCCCACGGATACCGCTATGGCCGTGGTGAGCATAGCCGCCCAGCGCCAGGCCGTGGCCGTGGCCATCGGCGACTGCTTCGTGGTCAGCGCCCTCATGGTGGCTCTCGCCCTGCCGCTGACGTTCTTCCTGGGGGGTAAGGGGGACGTGCCCCATCGGCGGGAAGCAGGGCAGGTGCCGGCGGGCTTCGAGGGATGAACGGAGCGGGCGCGAGCCAAATCGCGCTACTGGCGGATTGCCGGGCGGGCGGCCCGGGCAGTATAATAGCTTGCGGGGTGCAGCAAGGTTTATGCGCAGCATAAACATACTCGGCGCGCGGGTGGACGCGGTGGACCTGGAGGGGGCGGTGGAGAAGATCGCGGCGTTCGTGAGGGAAGGCCGGCCCCGGCAGGTGATTACCCTGAACCCGGAGATCCTCTACCGCGCGCAAAAAGAGCCGCCGCTTCTTTCCCTGATCAATGCCGCCGACCTGGTCACGGCGGACGGCGTAGGGGTGGTGTGGGCGGCGGGGATGTGTGGCGCGCGCCTGCCCGGGCGGGTGACGGGCATCGACCTCATGCTGGCCCTGGTGGCGCGCGCCGCGCGCGAGGGCTGGCGGGTGTTCCTTTTGGGGGCTGCGCCGGGGGTGGCCGCGGAGGCCGCCCGGCGCCTGCAGGAAAGACACCCGGGGCTGGTAGTGGCCGGCACGCACCACGGCTACTTTTCCCCGCAGGAAGAGAGGGGGGTGGTGGAGGAAATCCGCGCGGCGCGCGCGGACCTTCTTTTTGTGGCCCTGGGCGCGCCGAAGCAGGAGCTTTTCATTGCCCGCCACAAGGCGGTGCTGGGTGCAAAGGTGGCCATGGGGGTGGGGGGCAGCTTTGACGTGCTGGCCGGGAAGGCGCGGCGCGCGCCGGCCTGGATGCGGCGGCTGGGCCTGGAGTGGCTGGGCAGGCTCCTCATGGAGCCCCGCCGCTGGCGCCGCATGTTAGTGCTGCCCCGCTTTGCCGGGCTCGTGCTCCGCGAGTCCCTGCGGCAAAAATTCGGGGGAAGGAACGGGTAAAAGGCCGTCGAAAAGAGTCAGGAGGGGGTAAGCGGCAATGCACGAAAAGCGTCTTTGGGCGGCGGCAGTGCTCCTGGTGCTCCTGGCGGCAGCCGGGGGCTATGCGGCGTTTGCCGGGGCGAGCGGGGGAGATCCTGGCTCCGCCGCCGATCCCCTGGTGACCAAGAGTTACGTGGAGGAGTACGTGGCCGGCTACGTGCAGAAGGCCCTGCAAAACCTGCAGGGGCCGGCCTGGCAGGTGAAGGTGGTGCCCGCCGGGCAGGCGTTCTTGGGCGCGGCGGGCACGGAGTTCATTTTGCGCTCCGGCGCGGCGGTGGCCGTGGACCCCACCGGTAACGGCATACCCGACGTGACCGCGGGGACGAGCCTTCCTGCGGGGCAGAGCGTGGCGGCCAACCACCTCTACATCATCCCCCGGGACGACGGGCGGGGCTTCCTGGCCAGGAGCGAGGTCGTGGTCATGTACCGCGGGCGCGAGCTGTCGAAATAGCCCCGGAGGTGCGGCACCTTGGCGCGGGGGGTAAAGGCGGCCCTGGCGGCTTTCCTCCTCCTGGCCGGATGCGCCCTTTTGGCCCTGGGGCTGTACCTGGGCCTGCACGGCCTTCCCGGCG
Source organism: Desulfovirgula thermocuniculi DSM 16036 (assembly GCF_000429345.1). Classification (GTDB taxonomy): domain Bacteria; phylum Bacillota; class Desulfotomaculia; order Desulfotomaculales; family Desulfovirgulaceae; genus Desulfovirgula; species Desulfovirgula thermocuniculi. Next base: position 47,946 of record NZ_AUBR01000011.1, read on the forward strand.
GTGAGCCCCAGGGTGCCGGGACGCGCTCCGCCCGTCCTCCGTCCTTTACCGTGCTCCTGCTGGGCTCCGACGCGCGGCCCGGGGAGGAAACCGGCCGCACCGACACCATCATCGTGGCCAGCGCGGACGGGTTGCAGGGGCGGCTGGCCTTTCTCTCCATCCCGCGGGATACGCTGGTGGAGATCCCCGGGCACGGGCCGGATAAAATCAACGCCGCCGCCGTTTACGGCGGCCCGGAGCTCACCGCGCGCGTGGTTTCCGATTTAATCGGCCTGCCCGTGCGCTACTACGTGCTTGTGCGCTGGGAGGGCTTTAAGAACATCGTGGACCTCCTGGGGGGCGTCACCCTGGAGGTGGAAAAGGACATGCACTACGTGGACCACTCCGACGGCCCGGAGTACGCCATCGACTTAAAACGCGGCCTGCAGCGCTTAGACGGCGCGCAGGCGCTTGCCTACGTGCGCTTCCGGGGAGACGCCCTGGGGGATATCGGGCGCACCGAGCGGCAGCTGAAGTTCTTGGCGGCCCTGGCCCGCGAGGCCATGCAGCCGGCCAACCTGGCCCGCCTCCCCGGGCTCTTGCCGGAGCTGGCGCGCCAGGTGGAAACCAACCTGGGGCCGCGGCAGCTGCCGGCCATGGTGCAGGCGGCCCGCCTCTTTGCCGGGGGAGAAATCGTCACCCAGACCCTGCCCGGCCGCTTCCTGGAAAAGAACGGCGTCAGCTACTGGGAGGTGGACCCGCGCCGGGCCCGCCTGGTGGCGCGGTCCTTTTTCCGGGAGGGTCGGGTAACGGAGGTCTTTACCGGTCCCGCCGCGGTCGGCCCCGCGCCCCCGCCCGCTCCCGGCTCCGGGGCGGCGCCGCCGGTGCAAGAGAGCCCCGGGCCGCAAAAGGTTCCCGGAGGGGCGTGAGTCAGGGCGCGGGGCGTCCTGCATTTTAAGGGGGCGGTATGCGGCCCGGCAAAAGGTAGGCGCCAAATCCCCGCCGCAGCGGAAAGAGGGCTGAAACTCGTCCGGGTGGCGAAGGTAAGGCCGGCCTGCAAGGGCCTTAGCGTGCTTAGAATCCATGCCGGGGGAACCCGAATTTTGCAGGGGAGGTTTTGTTTGCCTTGTCCAGGCGCGTGTTTTCCGCCCTTTGCCTCTTTTTCCTGGCCGCGGGGCTGCTGGCGGCCGCCTTTGCCGCCTGGCAGCGCTACCGGGTGGAGTCCGGCTTTCGCACCGTGGAGGTGGCCATGGTCTACGACGACCTGGCCAACCTGGCCGCCCTTTCCGGGAAGGACACCCTGGAGGTGATGAGGCTCTTTCGGGAACAGGGCCTCACCACCGTGCTCTTTAAAGAGCCCACCCTGGAAGAGCTGAAGGCGACCGGGGAGGTGAGCGCCCTCACCGGCCAGGATCTCTTAAACCTCCAGCCCCCGTGGCTGGGGAGCCTGCGCGCGCAGGAAGAGATTTCCTCCCGCCACACTTATCTCGTGACCTCGCGGGAGGAGACGGCGCGCCGGCTGGCCCTGCAGCTGGAGGCCAAGGCCGGCGGCGCGCGGGTCTTCCGCCCGGCGCCGGGGGTCTTCGTGGTGCGCGTGCCCGCCTCCCCCTCCAACCTGCAAAAAATCGGCCTGGGCTTTCCCGAAGGGCCCCTGCGGGACAGCGCGCGGGCGGGGCTCTTTGCCGCCGTGCAGGTGCGCGCCTGGCCGGGAGCCTCTGCCCGCAGCATGGAGAAAGCGCTCTCGCCCCTAAAGGACATCCCCAACCTCTCCGCCGTGGCCTTTAACGACGACACATTACCGGGCTACCCGGCGGAGCTGGGGGCGCTGGCCCGCACCCTAGAGGGCCTGGGCGTGCCGGTGGTGCAGGTGGAGTTCTTCCGGCAGCGGGGGTTAGAAAAGCTGGGGGTCCTCCTGCAGAAGAGGGTGGTGCGGCTGCACACCATTAAGCCGGAGGAAATGCCCCGCTACACGCCCAAGGAAGCGCGGAACCGCTACCTCCTGGCCGCCGCGGAGCGCAACGCCAGGATGCTCCTGGTGCGGCCCCTTGCAGACGGCACCGGCGCCGGCAGCGTCCTGCGGGCCAACCTGGACTTCGTGGCCGGGCTGCGGGAGGGCCTCTACCGCGAGGGGCTCGTGGTGGGCCGGGCCTCGCTCCTGCCGCCGCTGCCCGTTTCCCGGCCCCTGGTGTTTGTGATGGGCCTGGGGGTCATTGCCGGGGGGCTTTTGCTGCTGCAGCGGCTGGGCCTGGAGCGCGGGCTGCCCCTGCTGGGCCTGGCGGCCGCCCTGGCCTGGGGTGGGCTTTTGGCCGCGGCCCCTTCACCGGCCAGAAAGCTCGCCGCCCTGGCGGCGGTGGTGGTTTTCCCCACGCTCTCGCTGCTCACTACCGTGCGGCCCCGCGGCGCCCCGCTTCCCGAGTGCGCCGCGCGGCTGGTGCTGGCCGTTTCTCTTTCCTTCCCCGGGGCCCTCTTTACCGTGGGCCTGCTGGCGGATGCCGGGTTCATGCTCAAGCTGGACCAGTTCTGGGGGGTCAAGCCGGCCCACGTGCTGCCGCTCTTGCTGGCGGCAATTGCCTTTTTCTTCCTTTACGCGCCGCCCGAGCCCTGGCATGAGCGCCTATCCCGCACCCTGCAGCGGCCGGTGCTGGTGAAGTGGGCGGCGGCCGGCGCGCTTTTGCTGGCCGTACTGGCCGTTTATCTCGTGCGCACGGGCAACGAGGGGGAAGCGGTCACCTCGGCCCTGGAGCTAAAGGCCAGAAACCTCCTGGACGCCCTTTTAGGGGTGCGCCCGCGCACCAAGGAGTTTCTTTTGGGGCACCCCCTGCTCATGCTCTTGTTTGCCACCGGCTACCGGGACAACCGCTACCTGCCGCTGCTCATCCTGGGGGCAGTGGGCCAGATCTCCCTGGTGAACACCTTTGCCCACATCCACACGCCGCTGGCCGTCTCCCTGCTGCGGCTGTTTTACGGCCTGGCCCTCGGCCTTTTGGTGGGGGCGGTGCTGGTTCTGGCCGTGCGGGCGGCGGCCCGCTGCCGGGAGAAAATGGTCCCGCCGGGTGAGGGGCCATGAGGGGCGCCGGCCCCGTGGTGGCCGTTTCCGGCTACTACGGCTTCGGCAACCTTGGCGACGAGGCGGTGCTCTACAGCATGCTGCAGGCCCTGCGCGCATCCCTGCCGGGGGCGCGCTTTGTGGTCCTCTCCGGCGACCCTGCCGGGACCCGCGCCGCCTTTGGCGTGGAAGCGGTGAACCGCTGGAGCCCGGCGGCGGTTTGCCGCGCGCTGGCCGCCTGCGACGTTTTTTTGAGCGGCGGCGGCAGCCTGCTGCAGGACGTCACCGGGCTGAAAAGCCTCCTCTACTACGCGGGGGTGATCTGGCTGGCCGGGGCGCTGAGAAAGCCGGTCGTCTTCTACGCCCAGGGCATCGGCCCCGTGACGACGGAGGCGGGGCGCCGGCTGGTGCGCCGCGTGGCCGAGCGCGCGCGGCTCATTACCGTGCGGGACGGGGAATCTGCGGCGGAGCTGCGGCATCTGGGGGTAAAGAGACCGCCGGTGGTGGTTACCGCCGACCCCGTGCTGGGGCTTGATCCCGCGGCGGTGGGCGGGGAGAAGGGGGAGGCGGTGCTGGCGGAGGTGGGTGCTGCCGGGCGCCCCGTGGTGGGGGTGGCGCTCAGGGAGTGGCCGGGCTTCGGCGCGGAGCAGGAGGAGGCCCTGGCGCGCGTGCTGGACGGGCTCTGCCGCCGGGGCCTGGCGGTGGTCTTCATCCCCCTGCACTTCCCGGCGGACCTGGGGGTGAGCCGGCGCGTGGCCGCCCGCATGGCGGAGCCGGCGGCGGTGGTTTCGCGGGCGCTTTCCGTGGAGGAGGCCCTCTCCCTTTTCGGGTGTTTGCACCTGTGCCTGGGCATGCGCCTGCACGCCCTCGTTTTTGCGGCGGTCTTTAACGTGCCCCTGGTGGGCCTCAGCTACGACCCCAAGGTGGAGCGTTTCCTGGCCCGCATCAACTGGCGCCCCCCGCTGCCTGCCGGCGCCTTTGACTTTGCCGCCCTCTCCCGGGAGGTGGAGGAGGTGCTGGCAGGGCATGAGGCGGCCCGCGAGAAGCTCCGCCTGGCGGTGGAGCCGCTCAAGGCGCAGGCCCGCCTTACCCCCCGCCTGGTGAGGGACCTCCTTACTTCTCGAGCCTGCCCCCGAGGCGCTTGAGGGCCTCCTGCACCCAGGAAATCTGCTCCGGCCCGAAGCGGGCCGGCTCTTCGTTAAACAGGACGGCCCTGGCGGCGGCGGCCCCCGCCGCGTCCCCCAGCACGCAGAGGTTGGGGATGACCCGCACTTCCGCCCAGGCCAGCGAGGAGGCTCCCGTGGCGTAGCCCGGCACCAGGAGGTTTGGCACCCGGGGCGTGACCAGCATGCGGTAGGGGAGGTAAACGGGATTTTGCGGCTCGCCGCCCTTCTGCTGCCAGTCGGGCCGCACCCTGCCCGTCACCGGCCAGGCGTATTCCCCGCCGGCGCGCAGGTCCTCAAAGGTGTAGGCGTTTATGTCCATGGCGTAGAAGCCCAGGCCCACCCGCTCCCCGTAGTGCCGGCCGTCCGCGCCGCGCCCCGGGCCGTCCCCGGCGCCCTGGCAGGCCGAGGGGGTGAGGGCGTAGGCGCTCTCCTCGCTGCCCGGTCCCGCTTCCCGCGGCTCCCGGGTGAGGTGCACGGTTTCCCTTAAGTAGAGTACCTCGCCCACCACGGGCTCTCCCCGCTCGTCCCTCACCAATTCCGCGCCGGCAAAGCCGTAAACCTTCCCGTCGGCCGCCGTGCCGCCCACCTGGCGGAGGGCGGATAGAAACTTCGGGTCGCAGATGACCTCTTTGGCCAGGAGCCGCGCGGTGTCCGCGTCCAGGGCGTCCGGGCGCGCGTCCGGCGGGTAGGCGGCCGTGCCGGCGTCCCGCCTTGTGGCCCGCCCGTCCACGTTAAAGATCAAGAGGGCGTTGACCCACCACTCCGGGCTGCCCGGCCCTTCCTGGGCGGCGTTTAAGGGCTTTAGGGCAAAGCCCCGGGGGCCGTAGCGCCGGTTGAAGTCCCTTACCACCGGGTTTTCCCGGTAGGCCTTCCAGCCGCCGGCCACCCCCCAGCTGCCCCGGTGATCACAGAAGAAGACCAGGTCGCCCGCCCTCACCAGGCGGCCCGCCTCCGGGGAGGGCGCCCTTACGCCGCGCACCTTGAACATGAGGGTGGCGGCCTGCTGGCGGGCGGCCACGGTCCTCCCCTCACCGTGCTCTAAGTAGGCCTGCGGCCAGTCGGCGCGACCGGTGGTGGTGACATCACCCGCCAGGCGCGTGAGGCGCCCGTCCTCGGAGGCGTCCACGTAAACGCGCCCCCGCACGCGCACCGCGCCCCTCCCCCAGCGGGGCACGCCCTGGGAGTCCGGCACCACTTCTCTTAAAACGAGCTCCGCCAGCGGGCCTTCCCCGCCGGAGGGCACCGCTTCCGCCACGTCGTAGCACCAGAGGATGTGGATGTTGGGGTACCGGGCGAGGTCGGCGCGCAAAATGGCGGCCATGCGGCCCGGGTGGTAGAACTGCCCGGCTTCCTCAAACCAGCGGGCAAAGGACCCGCCGGCGGTGAGCCCCCCGCGCCAGTACCACACGTCAAAAAAATTCTGCCCCCCGACGGTGCCGATGCCGCCCAGGGCGGGTAATGTTCCCGGCACCACCAGGAGGACGGACCTGCCGGACGCCAGGGAGGCTGCCGTGCGGGCGGCGGCGCAGCCGGCAAAGCTGCCGCCGTACACCACGATGTCGTAGCGCCGCGCGGCCTCACCGTCGGGGGGCGAAAGGCGTGCGCCTGCCGCAAGCAAGAGAACCGCCGCCAGGAGCAGCGCGGTGCTAGAAAAAAGAAGTTTTTGCCCCATCGGCTCCACCCGTGGTATAATATGTCTGTGATTGGTGCCATGCTGGACGCAAAAGCCATACAAGAAATTCTTCCCCACCGCTACCCTTTCCTGCTGGTGGACAAGATCGTGGAGCTGGAGCCGGGAAGGCGGGCGGTGGGGGTAAAAAACGTGACGGCCAACGAGCCCTTTTTTGCCGGGCACTTCCCCGGGCGCCCCATCATGCCCGGCGTGCTCATCGTGGAGGCCATGGCCCAGGTGGGCGCCGTGGCCCTCTTGAAGCAGCCGGAGTTTGCCGGGCGGCTGGCCCTCTTTGCGGGCATCGACCGCGCCCGCTTCCGCCGCCAGGTGGTGCCGGGTGACGTCCTGCGCCTGGAGGTAGAGATCCAGAAAATGCGCGGCTCCGTGGGCAGGGCCTCTGCCCGGGCGCTGGTGGACGGGGACCTGGTGGCCGAGGCGGAGCTTCTCTTTGCCGTGGAATGAGGTAAATCCTGCGCTTGGCGGAGGGGATCTGGTTTTGGAAAAAGCTTTGGCGGGCCTGGTGGTGGCCGCCGGGGTAAGCTATCTGGCCACGCCCTGGGTGAGGCGCGTGGCCTTTCGCCTGGGGGCGGTAGACCGGCCCGACGCGCGTAAAGTCCACCGCGAGCCCATGCCCCGGCTGGGGGGCGTGGCGGTATATGCGGCCTTTGTGGCCGCCGTGATTGTCGCCGTGCCCAAGTCATTGGAGGTCCTGGGGCTGCTCCTGGGGCTGACCCTGGTGACGCTGGTGGGCGTGGCCGACGACGTGCGGGGCCTTTCCCCGCGCTTAAAGCTGGCCGGGCAGGTGGTTTCAGCGCTGGCCCTGCTGCCCTTCGGCATAGAGATATACTTTGTCACCAACCCGTTAAACGGTCATCTGGTTGACCTGGGCTGGCTGGGCCTCCCGCTTACCGTGTTCTGGGTGGTGGCCGTGACCAACGCCGTGAACCTCATTGACGGGCTGGACGGCCTGGCCGGGGGCGTATCGCTCATTGCCGCCCTGACCATGGCGGCGGTGGGTTTCGTGCAGTGGAAATTTTTCGGGGCCGCGGACCAGCAGGAGGTAATCCTCCTGGCCCTGCTCCTGGCGGCGGCGCTCCTGGGCTTTTTGCGCCACAACTTCCACCCTGCGTCGATCTTCCTGGGGGACGCGGGGTCCATGCTGCTGGGGTACGCCCTGGCGGCCATGGCCGTAATGGGCCTCACCAAGAGCGTTACCGCCGTGGCCGTGGTGCTCCCCCTGCTCATCCTGGGCATCCCCCTCCTGGACACCTTCATGGCCATCCTGCGGCGCTACTTCAACCGCCGGCCCATCTTTGCCCCGGACAAGGAGCACCTGCACCACCAGCTTTTGGCCCTGGGCCTGTCCCACCGGCAGGCGGTGCTGACCATCTACGGGGTCAGCGCCCTACTGGGTTTTTGCGCGGTCTTCCTGGTCTTCCTGGCCGTAAGCCATGCGCTGCTCCTCCTGGCCGTGCTTGCCGCGGGGATCGTCTCCGCCGCCAGCAGGCTCGGCCTGGTGGGCAGGCAGGTGGGCAGGAAGGGCCAGGTAAAGGAGATGTGATCTGGGGAGGTGCTGGGGTTGCCTGCGGTAAAAAAAGCCGTCATACCGGCGGCGGGCATGGGAGTGCGCTTTCTGCCGGCCACCAAGGCACAGCCCAAGGAAATGATGCCCATCGTCGACAAGCCCACCATCCAGTACATCATCGAGGAGGCTGTGCATTCGGGCATTGAGGACATCCTCATCATCACGGGCCGGCACAAGCGGGCCATTGAGGACCACTTCGACCGCTCGCCCGACCTGGAGGAACAGCTCCTGGCCAAGGGCAAGATGGAGCTTCTGGAGCTGGTGCAGGACATCGGCGAGATGGTGGACATATACTACGTGCGCCAAAAGGAACCCAGGGGCCTCGGCCACGCCGTTTACTGCGCCCGCAAGTTCATCGGCCAGGAGCCCTTTGCCGTGCTGCTGGGCGACGACATCGTGCGCAGCAGGGTGCCCTGCTTAAAGCAGCTCATGGACCTTTACGAGGAAATGCCCGGCACCATCCTGGGCGTGCAGGAAGTGGACATCCGGGAGGTCGGCAAGTACGGCATTGTGGACGCCGAGCCCCTGCGGGACGGCGTCTACCGCGTGCGGGACCTGGTGGAAAAACCCTCCCCGCAGGAAGCGCCCTCGCGCCTGGCCATCATGGGCCGCTACATAATCCACCCGCGCATCTTCGAAATCCTGGCCGAAACACCCCCCGGAGCCGGCGGGGAGATCCAGCTCACCGACGCCCTGCGCGTGCTCTGCCGCGAGCAGCCCGTCTACGCCCTGGTCTTCAAGGGCCGGCGCTATGACGTGGGGGATAAGCTGGGCTACCTGAAGGCCATGGTGGAGTTTGCCCTGGACCGCCCCGACCTGGGAGAGGAGTTTGCCTCCTACTTAAAGGAACTGGTGCGGGGGCTGTAGGAGGCTTTGGCGGGGCGTTTTAGGAGCCGCCGCGTCCTTCCCGCCCCCTTTAAAAAGCGGGAAGGGCAGGGGCAGGGGGCCGCGGCTCCGGGCCCGGCGCGGTCGCCGCACAAGCCTACCCGGGGAAGAGGACCTTTCCCGGGGATTCGCCTCTTTAAAGGGACTTACCGGGAAGGCCGGCAGACGGGGGTTTTCTCTCCCCGCCGGCGCCTGAGCTTTTTAAGGTATTCCTCGAGCATTTTCTGCCTTTTCGCCAGCTTCCTCAGCATGGCCTGCCGCGTCATGCACACCATCCCTCCACCCTCTATTTTTGCCATATCCTGGCAGAAAAATTCCTTCCCCGCATAAAGTGCGGGGAGCCCTGGCATTCTAAAATTTGTATATTGATATGATGGGGGGAAGGGATGGTGAACCCTTATCTGGAAATTTTCATCAGGGGGCTGGGCGCCTTCCTGGGGGTGCTCCTCATCACCCGCCTGGTGGGCAAGACGCAGGTGGGCCAGCTCACGGTGAGCGACTTCGTGAACGCCATTGTGGTGGGCTCCATAGCCGCGGCCATGGTTACGGACATCAAGGAGAGCGGCTGGTACTACCTCTTCGGGCTCCTCCTCTTCGGGCTGTTTACCCTTTTTGCGGAGTACGCCACCATGAAGTACCGCCCGCTGCGCAAGATCATCGAGGGCGAGCCGACCATCCTCGTGCACAACGGCAAGATCCTGGAAAACAACATGAAGAAGCTGCTCTACCACGTGGACGACCTGATGATGCAGCTGCGGGACAAGGGCGTTTTCAACATCGCCGACGTGGAGTTTGCCATCCTGGAGCCCAACGGGAAGCTTTCCGTGCTCTTAAAGACCCAGAAACAGCCGCTCACCCCCGGCGACCTCCAGCTACCCACCAGGTACCAGGGGGTGCCTTCGGAGCTGATTGTGGACGGGCAGGTCATTTACCAGAACCTTCAGCAAAACAAGCTCACCGAGGACTGGCTCTACGCCGAGCTGGAAAAGATGGGCATCAAATCGGTAAAGGATGTGGTCTACGCCAGCCTGGACACCGACGGGAAGCTCTACGTGGATACCAGGAGGGACACCATGCCCCACCTGACGGACGTCACCGACAAGCCCCCCGGGGGCAAAATATCGCAGTGAGGGGGTTTTCCTTTGGCGGCAAAGATTTCCTTTGGCACCGACGGATGGCGGGGTGTCCTGGCCCGCGATTTCACCTTTGAGAACGTGGAGCTGGTGGCGCGGGCGGTGGCGGAATACCTGCACGGGCACGGCCTGGCCGGGCGGGGGGTGGTGGTGGGTTTTGATACCCGCTTTCTCTCCGACCGCTTTGCCGCCGCGGCGGGCGAGGTCTTTGCCTCCTGCGGCATACCCGTGTACCTGGTGGGGCGGCCCACGCCCACGCCGGTGACCGCCTTTGCCATCAAGGAGTACGGCACCGGCGGCGCGGTGATGCTCACCGCCAGCCACAACCCCCCGGAGTACAACGGCTTTAAATTCATCCCCGAGTACGCCGGCCCGGCCCTTCCCCACATCACGCGGGAGATCGAGGAGCATATCCGCCGCCTGGCGGAACTGCCCGCCGCTTTGCCTGCGGCAGGGGAATCGTCCGCCCCGCGCCGGGAGGTAGACCCCCGGCCCGCCTACTTCCGGCACGTGCGGCGCCTGGTGGACCTGGAGGCCGTGCGCCGGGAGGCGCTGGCCGTGGTCGTGGACCCCATGTACGGCGCGGGGACCGGCTACCTGGAGGAGATCCTGGCCGGGGAAGGGGCGGAGGTGACCGCCGTGCACAACCACCGCGACCCCCTCTTTGGCGGCGGCCTGCCCGAGCCCACGGCCAAGACCCTGGGCGAGCTGCGGCGCCTGGTGCTGGAGCGCGGGGCGGCGGTAGGCCTGGCCCTGGACGGCGACGCCGACCGCTTCGGCCTCATCGACCGCGACGGGAGCTTTATTGCGCCCAACGAGTTCCTGCCCCTCCTCTACTACCACCTCCTGGAGTACCGGGGCGAGAGGGGGCCGGTGGCCCGCACCGTGGCCACCACCCACCTCCTGGACCGCCTGGCGGAGGCTTACGGCCAGGAGGCCTACGAGACCCCGGTGGGCTTCAAGTACATCGGGCAGCACCTGCTGGAAAAGGGCTGCCTCCTGGGGGGCGAGGAGAGCGGGGGCCTGTCCGTACGCGGGCACATTCCCGAAAAGGACGGCATCCTGGCCGGGCTCCTGGCCGCCGAAATGGTGGCCGCGCGCAAGAAAAGCCTGCGGGAGCTTCTGGAAGAGCTCTGGTCACGTTTCGGCCGCCTCTACAGCCGGCGGCTGGACGTCCACACCACGCCGCAGGAGAAGGAGCGGGTGCTGGGTAAGTTACGCGATTTCGCCCCGCGCGAGCTGGCGGGGAAGAAGGTCCTGCGGCGCCTGGACGTGGATGGAGTGAAGCTGTTGCTGGACGGCGGCTCCTGGGTCCTGGTGCGGCCCTCGGGCACCGAGCCTCTCTTCCGCCTCTACGCGGAGGCGGGCAGCGAGGAAGAGCTGCGGGCCGTCCAGGAGGCCGCAAGGGAGGCCCTGGGGTTGTAGCCCGCGGGCTTTGCCGGTGCGGTTTGGCACCTAAAGGGCGGCCGGACTTCCGGGGCTTTAGGGGTGGTGAGGCTTTGCTGGACCTTACGGCTCTGGACAAGGTGATGAAGGAAACCCTTGCCGCCCTGGAAAAGGCCAAGAGCCAGGTCTTTGACATTGCCGAGGCCACGAGCAAAGAGTGCACCCGCCTCCAGCTGGAGCTGAACCAGGTGCTGGAAGAGCTAAAGGAAACAATTGCGCGGGTGGACGAGCTGGAGGTCGCCGAGAAAAAGGCCCGGGTGCGCCTCATGGAGGTGAGCCGGGACTTCCGGCGCTACCGTGAGGAGGACATCAAGGCGGCCTACGAGGAGGCCCAGGGGCTGCAGCTGAAGCTCTTTGAGCTGCGCCACCGCGAGCGCATGCTGCGCTTCCGCCGCGACCAGCTGGAAATAACCCTGCGGCACCTGAAGGCCCACCTGGCCAGGGTGGAGAGCACCCTGGCCCACTTGAGCGCGGCCATTGACTACTTAACCGACAACGTGGAGCGGGTTTCGCTGAAGATCGGCGAGCTGCAGCAGCTTCACGAGCTGGGAATCAGCATCATCAGGGCCCAGGAAGAAGAGAGGAAGCGCATTGCCCGGGAAATCCACGACGGACCGGCCCAGGTGATGGCCAACATCGTCATGCGCGCGGAGTTCTGCCTAAAGCTTTTGGAAGTCGACCCGGCCAGGCTGCGGGAAGAGCTTGCCGCCCTGCGCGAGCTGGTCAAGCAGAGCCTGCAGGACGTGCGCAAGATCATCTTCGACCTGCGGCCCATGATCTTGGACGACCTGGGTCTGGTGGCCGCCTTAAAGCGCTACCTGGCCGATTTCCAGCAGCAGTACGGCATTGCCGCGGAATTTGTCCTTTTGGGGCAGGACCGGCGGCTTCCCGTTTCCGTAGAAGTCACCCTTTTCCGCATCGTGCAGGAGTGCCTGAGCAACGTGCGCAAGCACGCCCAGGCCAAGAGCGTGCTGGTGAAGGTGGAGATCGTCCCGGAGAGGGTGAACCTTTTGGTGCGGGACGACGGGAAGGGCTTTGTGCTGCCGGAGGCGGGCGCCTGCGCGGGGCCGGGGGGCTACGGCCTGATCAACATCCGGGAGAGGGCGCAGCTGCTGGGCGGCTTCGTGCAGGTGAACACCGCCCCGGGCAAGGGCACGTCGGTGTACGTGTCCGTGCCGCTGCGCCAGCAGGCTTGAGCGGGGGAGGGCAGGCGGCGCATGGGAGGAGTAAGGGTGCTCATTGCCGACGACCACCCTCTGGTGAGGGAAGGGCTTCGCAGGATCCTCTCCCTGGACCCGTCGATTTGCCTCGTGGGCGAGGCCGCCGACGGCAGGGAGGCCGTGGAGCTCGCCCGCCGCACCCGCCCGGACGTGGTGCTCATGGACGTCAACATGCCCGGCATGAACGGCATAGAGGCCTGCCGGGTTATTAAGGAAGAGGTGCCGGAAGCCAGGGTCGTGGCCCTGACCATCCACGACCAGGAGGAATACGTGCTGGAGCTGATCCGGGCGGGAGTTTCCGCCTACCTCTTAAAGGACGTGAGCCCGGACGGGCTCCTGGAAACCATCCACGGCGTCATGCGCGGGGAATCCTACCTCTCCCCGCGGCTTACGGCCAGGGTCTTTGATGAGGTGCGCCGCCCGGCCGGGCCGCGCGTGCCGCTGACCAGGCGGGAGCTGGAGGTGCTGCGGCTCCTGGTGCAGGGGGAGAGCAACAAGGGCATCGCGCAGAAACTTTTCATCAGCGAAAAAACGGTAAAGAACCACCTGACGAGCATTTTCCAGAAGCTGGGCGTGGAGGACCGCACCCAGGCGGCCCTGTACGCCGTAAAGCACAAGCTGGTGGAGATTTAATCGAGCAGGGCACGGATCTTGGCTATGGTTTCCGCCATTACCTCCGGCGGGGCCTTGCATATAAATGCGGCCTGCCTTGCCTGCCAGTCCAGGCTTTTTATCTGGTCGGCCAGTACGGCGCCGGATACCTTTAAACCCTCCGGCAGAACCACTTCAAAAGGATAGCCTTTTATTTTTGAAGTTACCGGGCACATAAGGGCAAGGCCGACCTTTTCATTGTACGCTTTGGGGGAGATAACGAGTGCGGGGCGGCGCCCGGCCTGTTCGTGTCCGGCCTGGGGATGAAAATGGAGCCAGACAAGATCGCCGCGTTCCGGAACGTAGAATTTTTCGGCTGCTACCATATTTCCCGCCCTACCGGCTTGCCTGTTTCAACCTCGCCGTGTATGTTTTTGGGATTGACCCCTGCTAAGAGTGCTTCAAGTTTGTACCTTTTCCTGCGGATGATCAGGGCATCTTTTTCTACCTCCAGGGTGACCGGGACTCCTGCGGCAAGGCCGAGCTTTTCGGCCACGGGTTTCGGTATGCGTATCCCCAAGCTGTTACCCCATCGGGCCACGCGTAGTTGCATTTGCTCTAACCCCTTTCTAAGGGTTGTTTATTCAAAGTATATACTGCGACCATCCTTCCCTCAAGGGGGCTTTTTTATTTTAGGACCGGAGTCCCAGGGCTGCGCGGGACCAAAGGCAGGCTTGAAAATAAGACGTTCGGTCGATGTCGGAAAAGGCAGAAAGATGCTACCCTTTCCTTAAACAAACCTTGCGGAAAGGGTGGGATGCCATGCGGGAGCTTCTACGTCGCCTGGTAAAAGAGGAGGACGGTCAGGGCATGGCCGAGTACGGCCTCATCTTGGCGCTGGTGGCCATAGTGGTGATTGGTGTTCTCACGACGATGGGATCTAATTTAAAGGCCATTTTTGAACGGATAGGTGGAGAACTTAACCCTAACAGGTAATGTATGCTATTTAAACCAACATGCTGCATATAGAATTTCTTCCCGACCTCCTCGCCCTCGCCCTCACCGCCGCCTGCCTCTGCACCGACCTCTGCCGCCGCAGGATCTACAACGCCGTGGTGGTGCCCTTTGCCCTGGCCGGGCTCCTGGCCAACCTCCTGGCGGGGGGGCCGCCGGGGGCGCTCGCGGGGCTGGCCGGCGCGGCGGGGGGCCTGCTCCTCCTCTTTATTCCCTTTGCCATGCGCCAGGTGGGGGCGGGGGACGTGAAGTTCCTGGCGGCCCTGGGCGCCATCAAGGGCCCGGGGTTTGCCCTGCAGGTCTTTTTAGGCGCGGCCCTGGCCGGGGGAGTCATGGCCGTATGCGCCCTGGCCGCCCGGGGCAGGCTGCCGGGCGTGCTGCGCGCCCTGTGCTGGTGGCTCTTCTTACGCCTGGGCCGCGCCCCCCTCCCCTACCCTTTTGCCGCCCTTGACGGCGCCGGGTCCAAGGACACCCTTCCCTTCGGCGCCGCCCTGGCGGCGGGGGTTCTCCTGGCCTACCTCTTCCCGCTTTTGAAAGGGTGATGGGCGTGGCGCTCAGACTCTGGCGCGAGCAGAAGGGCCAGGCCCTGGTGGAGCTGGCCCTTTTGTTGCCCGTCTTGCTGCTCCTGCTGGGGGGGATCATGGAGTTCGGGCGGCTCCTGCACGCCCAGCTGGTGCTCACCGCGGCCAGCCGGGAAGGGGCCCGGGCGGCAGCCGTGGGCCTCCCCCCTGAAGAGGTCTGCGGGAGGGTGCGGGAGGTGGCGGCGGCGCTGGACGAAGACCGCCTGGAGGTCGTGCAGGAGCCGGCAGGGGGCCTGGCGCGGGGGCAGCTGGTGACGGTGACGGTGCGCTACACCCTGGACCTGGTCTTCCCCTTCATGGAGGCCCTGCTCCCCGACCCGTTTCCCCTGCGCGCTTCCACCACCATGCGGGTGGAGTGAAGGAGGGCTTTTTAAGCCGTGTACGGGAACCCTCTTGGCGAAGAGCGGGGCGGGGCCGCGGTGCTGGTGGCCCTGGCCATGACCTGCCTGCTGGGCTTCGGCGCCCTGGTGACCGACCTGGGTCGCTACTACCTGGCCGGACAGCAGCTGGCCAACGCCGTGGATGCGGCGGCGCTGGCCGGGGCGGGCGAGCTGGCCCAGAGCGGCAGCGAGCAGTCCGCCGTGGAGGCGGCGCGGCAGGTGGCCCTGGCCAACGGCGCCCCGCAGGAAACGCTGGAGGTGGGCGTTTCCCCCGGCCCGCCGGGGGAAAAGGTGGTGCGCGTGCAGGCCAAAAGGCGCGTGGATTTCTTTCTGGCCCGCGTGCTGGGCTTCGGCGCCGCGGAGGCCAGGGCACAGGCGGCGGCGTCGGCTTGCGGAGTGTACGCCCTCACGGGCGTGGCCCCCCTCCTGGTGGCCCGGCAGGATTTTCGCTTTGGGGAGCTCTACACCTTAAAGTACGGCGACCCCTTTACCCCGGGAAACTT
This sequence comes from Desulfovirgula thermocuniculi DSM 16036, assembly GCF_000429345.1. Classification (GTDB taxonomy): domain Bacteria; phylum Bacillota; class Desulfotomaculia; order Desulfotomaculales; family Desulfovirgulaceae; genus Desulfovirgula; species Desulfovirgula thermocuniculi. The sequence continues at coordinate 63,147 of NZ_AUBR01000011.1, forward strand.
CGGCGCCCTGGCCCTGGGCGGGCGGGGGGCGTGCAACTACGAGCGCAACCTCATTTACGGCTACCCGGGGCGGGTGGCCGTGGGCGACTATGTGACCACCGAGCCGGGGAACATGAGCGGCCCCACTTTTTACGCCCTGCGCCAGCGGCTGGCCATGTGCTCCGGAGGCTGCACGCCGGAGCGCCTGGAGCCGGGCTGCCCCCGGGTGCTTATCGTGCCCCTCTTTGACCCCGCCCTCCCCCCGCGCGGCAGGGACGAGGTGCGGGTGGAAGGATTTGCCGCCTTTTTCGTGGACCAGGCGGACGCCGCCAGGGACGAGATCCGGGGCCGCTTCCTGCGCTACGCCGTGGAGGGCGAGGGGTCCTTTGAGGTGCCCGCGGACACCGGGCTTTACGCCCCGCGCCTGGTGGAGTAGGGACGGGGAGGGTTTGCGCCGTGCTGCGCAAAATAAACTGGTTTTTGCTCCTGGCCGTGCTTTTCGGCCTGGCCGCGGCCTGGGGGGTTTACGCCTACCTGCAGGCCGTCAAGGAGTCGTACCGCGCGGCGGGAGATTTCCGGCCGGTGGTGGTGGCCAGGGAAAAAATCCCGCCCCAGACCAGGATTACGGAGAACATGGTGGAGGTAAAGGAGGTGCCCGCCGCCTACGTCCATAAAGAGGCGCTGTCCAGGAAAGAGGAAGCGGTAGGCAGGGTGAGCACGGCGCCGATTTTCCCCGGCGAGCAGGTTTTAAAGGGCAGGGTCGCCGCGGGCGATGCCGCCCAGGGGCTGGCCTTTCAAATCGGCGGCGGGAAGAGGGCGGCCACCATTGCCGTCGACGAGGTTTCCGGTGTAGGAGGGCACTTGCGACCGGGCGACAGGGTGGACGTAGTGGGGACGGTGGACGTGCCCCAGGGGGGCGCAAAGGTTACCGTAACCACCCTGCTCCTCCAGAACGTGGCCGTGCTGGCCGTCGACCGGAGCGTGGAGGCGGGGGGAAACCGGGGCGCCGGCGCCCGGGCCCCGCAGGCCCAGACGGTGACCCTGGAGGTCACCCCGCAGCAGGCCCAGGTCCTCATCCTGGCCGCCGAGAGGGGCTCCGTGCGGCTCTTGCTGCGGCCCGCCGGGGAGGAGGGGGAATTATCCCTGCCGTCCGCCAGGCTCGAGCACCTGGTGCGCTAGCTTTCGTTTGGGGGTGAGGGGAGTGGAAACCGTGAGGGTTCTCGTGGCCGACGACATAGCCACCACGCGGGAGGACATCAAGAGGCTGCTTTTCTTTGAGGAGGACATCAAGGTGGTGGGCGAGGCCGCCAACGGTGAGGAAGCCCTGCGTCTCGCGGAGGCCCTGCGCCCGGACGTGGTGCTCATGGACATCAACATGCCCGGTATGGACGGCATCCGGGCCACGGAACTGCTCACCGAGCAGTTTCCGGAGGTGGCGGTGGTGATCATTTCCATCCAGGGCGAGCATGAGTACCTGCGCCGGGCCATGGCCGCCGGGGCCAGGGACTACCTGGTCAAGCCCTTCTCCAGCAGCGAGCTGGCGGAGACCATCCGCAGGGCCGGCGCCTCCCAGAAGAAGCGGCAGGCCCGCTTTGCCGGCAGGCCGCCCGGGAGCGCCGCGGAGGCGGCCCGCGCCTCCGGCAGGCTGGTGGTCTTTTTCAGCACCAAGGGGGGCGTGGGGCGCACCACCCTGGCCTGCAACCTGGCCGTAGCCCTGGCCCAGCAGACCGGCCGGAGGGTGGTCCTTGTGGACTTAGACCTGCGGGGCGGGGACGTGCCGGTGCACCTCAACCTGGACTCCAGGGGGACCATCGGCGACCTGGCGCAGGAGTCCGATCTCGCCGACCCCTCCCTCCTGGAAAGCTACCTGGTCCCGCACTTTAGCGGCGTGAAGGTGCTGCTGGCGCCGGGGGACGTGGCGGCGGGGGAGGCGGTCACGGCGGAGCAGGCGGGGGAGATCCTGCAATCGCTTAAAACGAATTACGACTACGTGCTGGTGGATACCCCGGCCTCCTTTGAGGGGCCCGTGGCCAGGGCCCTGGAAATGGCGGACAGGATCATCGTGCCCGTGACCCAGGAGCTGGCGGCCATGAAGCATGCGCGCGTGAACGCGGACATCTTGCAGCGCGCCAACCTCCACTTAAAGATGCGCGTAGTCCTGAACAGAATGTGCACCGGGGGTATTTCGCCGCGGGACCTGGAAAAGACGCTCAACCTCGCCCTCTGGCACACCGTGCCGGCGCAAGAAGCCGTAGTGCTGGCCGCCGTGAACAGGGGCGTGCCCTTCGTGCTGGCGGAGCCGGGCAGTGCGGTGGCCGGGAGCGTTTTTGAGCTGGCCGGGCGGCTGGCGGCGGAGCTTGCCGGGGACGAAAAGGAAGCAGGCGCCGGGGGGAAGGAGAGGGAGGCGGCAGCCCCGGCGCGCGGCCCGCGAAACCTCCTGGGGAGGTTTCTGGGCTTCGGTTTCAAGCCCTTAACGGCCAGTTGACTTCCTCACCCAGGGTTAAAACCCGGGGATTCCTTCAGGCGGCTTACGCCGCCATCCGGCTGCCGCTCGTCGCATACAGCGTACCGGCGGCAGATTCGAAGCGGCTCACCCACCGGTGGCGGTTCCACCGGAGGGCGAGCGGCTTCAGGGGCGTGGCCTCCGCCCCGTGCCCCTTCGAGGAGCCCTGAAGCAGTACGTTGAGCGCCGCGTTGGCGTCGGCGTGCCAGACGCGGCCGCATCTTTCGCACACCACCTTATGCCTGGCGGGACGCTTGACGGGGGAACCGCAGATGGCACACCCGGAAGAGGTGCCGCGCGGCTCCACGGGCACTACCCGTATCCCGGCCCTCGTGCTGGCGGCCTCGATGAGGTTTCTCAGCTGTCTCACGGCCCAGAAGTTGTGCACCAGGAGGTTCTTCGGCCCGAAGTCCATGTCTTCCCGGATGCCCGTCAGGTCTTCGAGGAACAGCGTGGTCACGCGGTGCTGCTTGAGGATGCGTGCGATTTCTGCGGCAAGGGCGACGAAGGCGTGTTTGAGCCTGCGGGTGCGAACCTGGTAGAGCTTTCCCAACAGCCGGGAGGTTTTACGCCCGGCCCGGGCAAGCCTTGCCTGCTCTTCTGCGATTCGCTTCGTCCAGTACAGGAAGTCCTTCCAGACTTCGCGGCCGGAGAAGAGGATTTGGCGGTCCAGGCCTTCGACGGCCAGGGCAGCCAGCACCCTGGCGCCGAGGTCTAAAGCGGCGTATTTCTCGGGCCGGATTTTTCTCACCGCCTCCGGCACTTCCACCACCTGGTGGGCGTACCAGCGCCTTTTAACCCGGTCGTATTTGAGTTCCAGGGTTTTGGGGGTACCGTGGAAGCGCAAGACACCCTTCGCGTGCAGGACCAGGCGGCCTCCATGCTTTTCCCGGAGATCCCGCGGTAGTGTGAGGGAGAGGGTGCGGGAGTTCAACGTGTAGGACGTGGGCGCCTTGACGGGGATGACGCAAAACGTGCGCCTTCCCGTCCGGCAGTCTTTCCAGTAGCGGGGTATGCGCGGCGGCCTCTCCAGTTCGCCTTTCCGGTACAGCCGCAGGCAAGCAAAGAAGGAGTCCCACGCCTTCCTCGCTTTCTTGATGACCTCCTGCCCTATGTGAGCGGGCAGGGCACGATACGCCGGGTGCTCCTTGAACTCGGAGCACAGAGCCGCATATGAAGGCACGGGTTCTCCTTTAAAGAAGGCCTGCCTGCACCTGTACTGGACGGC
>NZ_AUBR01000012.1 GCF_000429345.1 Desulfovirgula thermocuniculi DSM 16036
ATCACGCGGGTGGAGCTGGCGGCCATCCTCAGCCGCGTGGTGGAGGCCAAGAAGGTGCCGCTGAGCGGTCAGGCCCCGGCCTTTGCCGACGCGTCGGCCATCCCGGCCTGGGCGAAGAACGCGGTTGAGACGGCAGCGAAGGCGGGCATAGTCTCCGGCTACGAGGACAGGACGTTCAGGCCGGACAAGCCCGTGACGCGGGCGGAAGCCGCCTCCATGATCCTGCGGCTGCTGGAGAAGGTAAAGTAAAAGTGCACCAAAGAAAGATGTGCCAAAGACGATAAGCCATAAGAACATGTTGCAGGGAAGCCGCCTAGAGACAAGGCGGCTTCTTTTTTTAGAGGTCACGTGGTACTCCGATGCGGGTAAAAAATTTTTCCCCGCCCCCGGGAACCTTTTGCCCCTTTCAGTTGTCTAATAAACCAGGTAGCCGAGGAAGGGCCGTCCAGGCGAGGAACGAGTCATCCTCCCAAGGAGGAAATCTGGGCGGGCGCGTAGAATATACCTTCCGCGGCAGAAATTTGCGAGGGGGTGAGGGCTCGGAAGGGATTAGTAGGTTGGCCAACCATTTCGGGAAGCGGCCGAGGGCCGCGGAGCAAGTTGCGTAGAGCAAAAATTTTGAAGGAGGAGGCTAAAGCCGGATGAGGAGATTCCGCAGCAAGTGGATCGCCATCCTGGCCACTCTGGCACTGCTGGCGACCTTACTGGTGCCCATGGTAGGCCCGGCGGCGGCAAGCTGCACATATGGAATTTCAACCGTTAGAAATATTTCGCCGACAGTAGTTGGTAAAACCTATACGTGGATTGGGGACATTTCTATCTATTTTGACCCTTCATCGATGTTAAGTGCTAATCCAGCAAAGGACTATGTAATTTTAACACTACCCGCAACACCTTCTGGTTTTGTTCTTGCGGGAAGCTCTAGCGGTGGCAACGTAACGTCTGCCAATTTGGACACTCCCGCTTATGCTTACAGCGGTGACAATGCGCTTGTAAAAGGAAACGGCGATGTATCTGTAGAGCAACTTGATGCGCGGACTATAAAAATTACCTTGAATAGGATATCAAATACCGGTAGGCCTGGCTTGATTGTATTAAAGGGACTCTACCTGTTCGTGCCTTCGGGGACGCCTTCAGGAGAGGTTAAGATGAAGGCATCCGCATCAGCGTCCTCGATATTTAGCAGTGGTGAACTTACGATTGCAAAAGTTGGGACGGCAACAGTTTACCTCATCAATGAAAGCCAGCCTGTCTTTGGTTCCGAAGGAACAACTTCCGATAACCCAGTTGTAATTGGCGTTAAGGAAGGTACTGCTGGTGCATTCCAAGGTGGTGTAAACAGCAACACCGTTAAGTTTAAGCTACCGCCCGGTTTTTCTTGGGATAATCCAATAGTTGATCAGGTCTTTTGGCCTGCGAACTTCACGGCAAGCGGCAATCAAATACTCAAAGACGGGACGACTCCAGTGCTGAAGCTACAAGTAGGCGGAGATAATAATCGTGAGCTACAGATTGTAGCGCTGGTTGACTTGAACCAAAACGCTTACGGCCTGTACTTCAACATCAAAGCTAACGTCAAGGTCGATGAAACAACAGCACGTCAGGGCGATGTTGTAGTGCAGGTAAGCGGCGAAAGCACCGTATCGCCTTCAACACTTACGATTGGTAAGTATGGTGAGTATTCCGCATCTATTAAGGCGCTCGATGCTCCTCAGATTATAGCCGGTAAGAATGGTGAAAAACTTGGTAGCTTTGCAATTGAAGAAGCTATTCCTGGAAGTTTGTTGAATAACCGCACAATTACTTTAACACTCCCGGCAAACGTTAAATGGGTAAGCCTGCCGAATGTCGATGCCAGTGCGACTACATGGGGCAATGTGACGAGGGTTGATTGGGAATCCATCAGCTCCGACTACAGGACAATAAAAGGTACGGTTAGGACAACAGGTGGCACAACTGGCACTGCAGCAAAGCTTGTTTTCAAAGATGCCGAGGTAATCACATCTGCCGACTTTACCGGAGACCTGGTAGTTGAAATAGCAGGCAGCCAAGGATTTACTGGTACAATGACCTTAGGTAAAGTTGTATCACCTGTTAAAGTAACAGTAAATAACAAACCAAACGTGATTATTGGTAAGAACAATCAATCTGCTGCAGACGTTACAATTGAGGAGATATCTGCTGGTGTAATTGCTGGTACAGTAACAAGAAGCGAATTTGACGCAGCAAACAGGTTGGTAACAACAAATAGCAGCGCAACTGGTCAAGCTAAGCTGGTAATCGCCCTCCCGGATGGCGTCAAGTTCGCATCTGCACCAAAAGTTGAAGTAACCAAGGGCAACCTGCAGCTTGAGGCTGGAAACATTGTAAGCTACATTGCGAAGGATAAGACATATTATGAGATTCCGGTTAAAGCATCAAGCACAGAACCCAGCACAATTAAGATTAGCGGGATCATGCTTAATATCGACCGTACTGTTCCAGAAGGTGACTTAAAACTGTATGTGGGCGGTAGTGCTCTCTATGATGAAGGAGTAGCAGCTAACGGTTATGAATATGACGGTTATATCTTTACGCCGTACAGATATTCAGCAGAAGCAGTAATAGCTAACTGCGTAACACCTGCTCCTGTTGAGCAAAAAGCCACCGCTACCTTCAAGGTCGGCGAAGCCAAGTTCACCGTGAACGGCGTGGAGCAAACCATGGACGTGGCGCCGTACGTGAAGAACGGCCGCACCTACCTGCCGGTGAGGTATGTGGCCATGGCCCTGGGCGTTGCTCCCGAGAACATCTACTATGCTGACGGCGTGGTCACCCTGCTCAAGGGCGGCGTGGCCGTGCAGCTGACCATCGGCAGCAACGTCCTGAAGGTCAACGGCGCCGAGATCAAGATGGACGTTCCCGCCGAGATCTCCAACGGCCGCACCATGCTGCCGTTCCGCTGGGTGGCTCAAGCCCTGGGCGCCAGCGTCAGCTGGGATGAGGCTACCCAGACCGTCAGCATGACCCTGTAACCATCGCCGCACCGCGAGGGCCCGGATGGAACGATCCGGGCCCTTGATTTTTGCAAAGTAGGTGACACAATTGTGATATAATAATATAACAGCAGGCTTTATGAGGAGGAGTAGAAGAGCTATGAAATTTGTTACCGTGCGCGACCTGCGGTTGCACGGGAGGGAAATCTGGAATGTTCTCCGCGCGGGCGAAGAAGCGGTCCTCACCTACAACGGGAGACCGGTAGCACTCCTCATCGGCATACAGGAGGGTGGGCTGGAGGAAACCGTCCGCCTGATACGGCGGGCTCGGGCCCAGGCGGCCGTCTCGCGCATACGCGAGCGCGCCCGCGCCCTGGGGTTGGACAAAATGAGCGAAAGGGACATTGAAGCCGAAATCAAGGCGGCAAGGCGCGCGCGGCAATCATGGTGAAAATTGTCTTGGACACCAACGTGCTCGTTTCGGCTCTCCTGAGCCCCTACGGCCCAGCAGCGCGCGTATTGGATGCGGTCCTCACCGGGCAGATATCTCTTATCTTCGATGACCGTATCCTGCGTGAATATGAGGATGTGCTGTGCAGGGAACGCTTCGGGTTTGCGCCGGAGGACGTGAAAGCGCTCCTGGACTTCATCCGTTCTGAAGGCCTGGGGATCGTCGCGCCGCCACTTAATATCGCGCTGCCGGACCCAGATGATCTAATGTTCGTGGAGGTTGCCGTAGCGGGGGACGCCGATGCCCTCGTGACGGGCAATAAGAAGCATTTCCCGGAGAGCTGCTGTGGTGGGATACCCGTTATATCGCCAGCGGAAATAATTTCGTGGGAAAAGGATCCGCTGCGGGGCTTATTGCGGAGGATGGATACCGGGCGGTAGTAGCTGGAGTAAGGGAGCTGCCTACGGAAGCCGTAGGGTCAAGATGCCTCCGTCGGCATTTTTCGCCGCCAACCTGCCCGGTTCACGATATGTTGACAATATCATGCATTATCAACAATTTTTCCATAACGCCGAACTGTTGGGCGGCAAGTTATCAACAAACTTATCCACATTATCCACAGGGGGTTTTAATTTGGCGGCGGGGGTAGATTTTTTTGCCAGTCCCCTTGCAGGAATTGCCTCTGGCAGCGGGAATAATATTTAACACCCCACAGCAACGACGAGCAATTTTGCCGAGATAAGCTCGTCACTTATGGTAAGTTTAGCGGGGCAAAATTGCTCGTCGAGGGAAAGGAGCTGGTGCAAGTTGCGACTGCAGGTGCGGGGAAGGAATATGGAAGTCACAGATGCCCTCAGGGACTATGTGGAAAAGCGCCTGGGCAAGCTGAAAAAGTACCTGGAGGTCATCAGCGACGTGCAGGTGGTCCTGGCGGTGGAGGGGGACTCCCACCGCGTGGAGGTGACCATCCCCCTGGGGGGCGTGATCCTGCGCGGCGAGGAGGTCACCGCAGATATGTACGCCTCCATCGATCTGGTGGTGGAGAAGCTGGAGAAACAGATCGAGCGCTACAAGGGCCGGCTGCTGCGACGCTACGAGAAGGGAGCATCTGAGGCCAGGGCCGCCGGTCAGAAGGAGGAAGAGGAGGCCCCCCGGGTGGTGCGCACCAAGCGCTTTGCCATTAAGCCCATGACCGTGGACGAGGCCATCATGCAGATGAACCTCCTGGGGCACAGCTTTTTCGTCTTTTCCAACGCCGAGACCAACGAGGTGAACGTGCTCTACCGCCGCCGCGACGGCAACTACGGCCTCATTGAACCGGAGTATTAAGTGTGCTAAAATATGCTGAGGTGGTTTGCCGCATTTTTTGCGGGGAGCGCTTTTCCCCGGCAGGCTGCTGCCGCCTGCCCAATCCGCGCGCGGGAAAAATGCTCCCCGCTTTGCTGGATTTGAGGTGGCATTTATGCTCAAGCTCTTGCGCAACCTGCTGGACGACAACGCGCGGGAGATAAAGAGGCTTTCGCGCCTCGTGGAGCAAATTAACGCGCTGGAGGACGAGGTCAGGCGGCTCTCGGACGAGGATCTCCGCGCCAAGACGCCGGAGTTTAAAGAGCGGCTGGCCCGCGGCCAGAGCTTGGACGACCTGCTCCCCGAGGCCTTTGCCGTGGTGCGGGAGGTGAGCCGCCGGGTGCTGGGGCTGCGCCACTTCGACGTGCAGCTCATGGGCGGCATCGTCCTGCACCAGGGCCGCATTGCGGAGATGAAGACCGGCGAGGGCAAGACCCTGGTGGCCACCCTGCCGGTCTACCTAAATGCGCTCACCGGCAGGGGCGTGCACGTGGTGACGGTGAACGACTACCTGGCCCGCCGGGACAGCGAGTGGATGGGGCCCATCTACCGCTTCCTGGGCCTTTCCGTGGGGCTGATTGTGCACGGCCTGGATACCGCGGCGCGCAAAAAGGCCTACGCCGCCGACGTCACCTACGGCACCAACAACGAGTTCGGCTTCGACTACCTGCGGGACAACATGGCCGTGCACCCGGACCAGGTGGTGCAGCGGGAGCTGTACTACGCCATTGTGGACGAGGTGGACAGCATCCTCATCGACGAGGCCAGGACGCCCTTGATCATCTCCGGCCCGGCGGAGAAGTCCACGGACCTCTACTACACCTTTGCGCGCCTGGTGCCGCGGTTGCAACGCGACGTGGACTATAAAGTGGACGAGAAGGCCCGCACGGTGGTGCTCACCGAGGAAGGCGTGGCCAAGGTGGAGAAGATGCTGGGGGTGGAGAACCTCTACGACGAGAAGAACTACCAGCTGACTCACTACCTGCTTAACGCCCTGAAAGCGTACACCCTCATGAAGCGCGACCGCGACTACGTGGTCAAGGACGGCCAGGTTATCATCGTCGACGAGTTCACCGGGCGCCTCATGTTCGGCCGGCGCTACAGCGACGGGCTCCACCAGGCCATCGAGGCCAAGGAGGGCCTGCGGGTGGAGCGGGAGACGCAGACCCTGGCCACCATCACCTTCCAGAACTACTTCCGCATGTACGAGAAGCTGGCGGGCATGACGGGCACCGCGGCCACGGAGGAGGAGGAGTTCCGCAAGATCTACGGGCTGGACGTGGTGGTCATTCCCACCCACAAGCCCATGATCAGAAAGGACCTCCCCGACGTGGTCTACAAGACGGAGAGGGCCAAGTTCAAGGCCGTGGTGGAGGAGATCGCCCGCCGCCACGCCACCGGCCAGCCGGTGCTGGTGGGCACCATTTCCATTGAGAAGTCCGAGCTTTTGAGCCAGATGCTCAAAAAGCGAGGCATACCGCACCAGGTCTTAAACGCCAAGTACCACGAGAAAGAGGCGGAGATCGTGGCCCAAGCCGGGCGGCTGGGCGCGGTGACCATTGCCACCAACATGGCCGGGCGGGGCACGGACATCCTGCTGGGGGGCAACCCGGAGTTCCTGGCCCAGGCCGAGCTTCGCCAGCAGGGCTACGACCCCCACTCCAGTGATCCCGCCGTGCAGGAGCTCTACCGGGCGGCCCTGGAGAAGTACCGCCGCATTACCGCCGAGGAGCACGAGAAGGTGGTGGCCCTGGGGGGCCTGCACATCATCGGCACCGAGCGCCACGAGAGCCGGCGCATCGACAACCAGCTGCGGGGCCGGGCCGGGCGCCAGGGGGACCCGGGCTCCAGCCAGTTCTTCCTCTCCTTAGAGGACGACCTCATGCGCCTCTTCGGCTCGGAGAACATTGCCGGGCTCATGGACCGCCTGGGCATCGACGAGGACACGCCCATCGAGCACCCCCTGGTCACCAGGTCCATCGAGACGGCCCAGAAGCGCCTGGAGAACCGCAACTTCGAGATCAGAAAGCACATTTTGCAGTACGACGACGTGATCAACCAGCAGCGGGAGATCATCTACCGCCAGCGGCGCCAGGTCCTCATGGGGGAGAACCTCAAAGAGGTCGTCTTAAAGATGGTGGAGGAGACGGTAGAGCGGGCGGTGGATCGCTACTGCCCGGAAGGGGTTCCCCCGGAGGAGTGGGACTTAGACGGCCTCTGCCGCCACGCCGAAAGCCTCTTCCTCCCCGGGCAAAAGGTGGCCCCGGAGGACTTCGGGGAGGCGGGCCGCAAAGAGATTGCCGCGCAGCTAAAAGAGCGGGCGCTATCATGCTACGAGGCGCGGGAAAGGGAGCTGGGGCCGGAGGTCATGCGCGAGCTGGAGCGGCTGCTGCTGCTGCGCATCGTGGACGAGAAGTGGATGGACCACCTCGACGCCATGGACCAGCTGCGGGAGGGCATAGGCTTGAGGGCCTACGGCCAGAAGGACCCCCTGGTGGAGTACAAGTTCGAGGCCTTTGAGATGTTCCGGAACATGGTGGAGAGCATCCAGGAGGACATGGTGCGCTACATTTACCGCGTCAATGTGGCCCCGGCCCTGCGGCAGCGGGAGATGTACGAGAACCGCGGCGAGGAGGGCGCGCGGCAGCCCGTGCGCAGTCAAAAGGTGGGGCGCAACGAGCCCTGCCCCTGCGGCAGCGGCAAGAAATACAAGAAGTGCTGCGGCAGAGTCAGCTAAGAGGAGGGGATGGGACTTGCTTTACGAGCTGAACAGGCAGCTGGAAGAGCTGGGCAAGCGCATGGCGGATTTGAGGGTCTCTCTTTGACCTCGCCGCCGCAAAAGACAGGGTCGAGAAGCTGGAGGAGGCCATGCTGGAGCCGGGCTTCTGGGACGACCCGCGCCGGGCGCAGGCCGTGGTCCAGGAGCTGGCCGGCTTAAAGGAGCGCCTGGAGGACTTTGCGGCGCTGGAAAAGGCCTACGAGGACCTGCAGGTGCTCGTAGAACTCCTGAAAGAGGAAGAGGACGCCGACGCGCTGCAGGAGGCGGCGGAAGAGCTGAAAAAGCTCGCCCGCCGGGTGGAGGAGATGGAGCTGGAAATACTGCTTTCCGGGCCGTACGACCGCGGCAACGCCATCGTCTCCCTGCACGCCGGGGCCGGGGGCACCGAGGCCCAGGACTGGGTGCAGATGCTCTTCCGCATGTACACCCGCTGGGCGGAAGAGAAGGGCTACACCGTCACCGTCCTGGACATGCTGCCCGGGGACGAGGCGGGCTTGAAAAGCGTCACCTTCCAGGTGGCCGGGCCCAACGCCTACGGCTACCTGCGTGCGGAAAAGGGCGTGCACCGGCTGGTGCGCATCTCCCCCTTTGACGCCGCCGGGAGGCGGCACACCTCCTTTGCCTCCGTGGACGTGCTGCCGGACTTGGACGAGGACGTGGAGGTGGAGATCCGCCCGGAGGACCTGCGCATCGACACCTTCCGGGCCAGCGGGGCCGGCGGCCAGCACGTGAACAAGACCGAGTCCGCCGTGCGCATCACCCACCTGCCCACGGGCATCGTGGTCTCCTGCCAGAGCGAACGCTCCCAGCTGGCCAACCGCAACGCGGCCATGAAGTTGTTAAAGGCCAAGCTCCTGGACCTGGAGATGAAGAAGCGCGAGGCCGAGCTGGCCCAGCTGCGGGGGGAGCAGACGGAAATTGCCTGGGGCAACCAGATCCGCTCCTACGTCTTTCACCCCTACAGCCTGGTCAAGGACCACCGCACCGGGGTGGAGGTGGGCAACGTGCAATCAGTCATGGACGGGGAGATCGACGAGTTCATTGCCGCGTTCTTACGGGAAAAGGCCAGGGAGCAGGCCAAGAGGGCCTCTTAAAAAGGGGCCCTCTTTAATTCCCGTGTCGTTTCCTGCAGGATTTTGCTCCGGGTGGTGAGAATAATAATGCTCTGTTTGCAGGGGGCGTTTGGCGCGGGGGTGAGAGGGTGAGAGGTGAGGTGGCGCGCGTGCTGAGCGAGATCCTGGGCGTTTCGCTGGGGGTGCTGCTGGTGGCCCTCGGCCTGGACCTCTTCCTGGTGCCCAACAAGATTGCCGCCGGCGGCGTGAGCGGCCTGGCCACGGTCATCTACCACCTCACCGGCGCCCCCGTGGGCATGACCATGCTGGCCCTGAACGTGCCTCTATTTCTTTTGGCCGTCTACCGCCTGGGGCTGAGGTTCGGCTTTCGCTCCCTTTACGGCACGGTGAGCCTTTCCCTGGTGGTGGACGCCCTGGCGCCCTTCTTGCCCGTGCCCACGCACGATCCCCTCCTGGCCAGCATTTACGGGGGGGTGCTGAGCGGGCTGGGGCTGGGCCTGGTTTTCCGCTACCGGGGGACCACCGGCGGCACCGACCTGGCGGCGGCGGTCCTGCGCACCTACACGGGGGCCAACGTGGGCCAGCTCCTCTTCCTGGTGGACGGGGCCATCGTGCTCGCGGCGGGTTTCTCTTTTCGCTCCTGGGAGCTGGCCATGTACGCCCTCATCACCATTTTCGTTACCTCCTGGCTCATCGACCAGGTGCAGGAGGGTATCAGCTACACCAAGGCCTTCTTCATCATCTCGCCCCGCGCGGAAGCAATTGCCCGGGCCGTGCTCCTCGAGCTCAACCGGGGCGCCACGGCCATAAAAGGACGGGGCATGTACACCGGCGAGGAGCGGGAGGTGCTACTGGTGGTGGTCAACCGCGCGGAGGTCACGCGGTTAAAGGACCTGGTCTACCGGGAGGACCCCCGGGCCTTCGTCATCCTGGCCGACGTGCACGAGGTGCTGGGGGAAGGTTTCAAGGACTGGCGGGAGTACTACCGGCGCTGACTTTACTTTACAAGGGGTGCTTTTTCATGGATGAAGGCAGGATCAGGCGGCTGGAAGAAAAGGCGCGCGCGCTGCGCCGCCACGTGATCACCATGACCGGGAAGGCCGGCTCGGGCCACCCGGGGGGATCACTCTCTTGCGCCGACATCGTGGCCGCGCTGTACTTTGAGGTGCTGCGCATTGACCCCCAAAGGCCCGACTGGGAGGACCGCGACCGCTTCGTGCTTTCCAAGGGCCACGCCGCGCCGGTGCTGTACGCGGCCCTGGCCGAGCGGGGCTTTTTCCCCGTGGAGGAGCTGCTCACCCTGCGGCGCCTGGGCAGCCCCCTGCAGGGGCACCCGGACATGAAGCGCCTCCCCGGGGTGGAGTTTTCCACCGGGTCGCTGGGGCAGGGGCTGGCGGCGGCCAACGGCATGGCCCTGGCCGCCCGACTGGACGGGAAGGATTACCGGGTGTACGTGCTCCTGGGCGACGGGGAGGTGCAAGAGGGGATGGTCTGGGAGGCGGCCATGGCGGCGGCCCACTACCGCCTGGACAACCTCACCGCCTTCCTGGACTACAACGGCCTGCAGATCGACGGCCCGGTGGCCGAGGTGATGGGCGTGGAGCCCCTGCCCGACAAGTGGCGGGCCTTCGGCTGGGACGTGCAGGTTATCGACGGCCACAGCATGGCGGAGATCCTGGCCGCCGTGGAGCGCGCCCGCGCCGTAAAGGGCAGGCCCCAGATGATCATTGCCCGCACGGTTAAGGGCAAGGGAGTTTCCTTCATGGAAAACCAGGTGGACTGGCACGGCACGGCGCCGAAGCCGGAGGAAGTGGCGCGCGCGCTGGCGGACCTGGCGTAGCAACAAGGAGGTTTTGCGGCGATGAAGATGATTGCCACCCGGGACGCCTACGGGGAGGCCCTGGTGGAGCTGGGCAAAGAAAACCCCCGCGTGGTGGTCCTGGACGCCGACCTTTCCAAGTCCACCAAGACGGTGGAGTTCAAGAAACGCTTCCCGGAGCGCTTTTTCAACCTGGGCATTGCCGAGCAGAACCTGGTGGGCACGGCGGCCGGCCTGGCCGCCGCCGGGAAGATCCCCTTCTGCAGCACCTTTGCCGTCTTTGCCGCCGGGCGGGCCTTCGAGCAGGTGCGCAACAGCGTGGCCTATTCCCGCCTGAACGTGAAGATTGCCGCCACCCACGCCGGGATCACCGTGGGGGAGGACGGCGGCTCCCACCAGGCGGTGGAGGACATCGCCCTCATGCGGGTGCTGCCCAACATGACCGTGTTCGTCCCCGCCGACGCCTGGGAGACCCGGGCGGCGGTGCGGGCGGCGGCGGAGATCGCCGGCCCCGTATACATACGCCTGGGCCGCCCCAAGGTGCCCGTGCTGCACGAGGGCGGCTGCGCGGATTTCGTGCCCGGGCGCGCCATGCTCATGCGCGAAGGCCGCGACGCCACCGTTATTGCCTGCGGCATCATGGTGGCCGCGGCCCTGGAGGCCGCCGGGGAGCTGGCCGCGGAGGGGCTTTCCGTGCGCGTGCTCAACATGCACACCATCAAGCCCCTGGACGTGGAGGCCGTGCTGGCGGCCGCCCGCGAGACGGGGGCCATTGTCACCGCCGAGGAGCACTCGGTGATCGGCGGGCTGGGCGGCGCGGTGGCCGAGGTGGTGTGCGAGCACCACCCCGTGCCGGTGCTGCGCGTGGGGCTGCCGGACGTCTTCGGGGAGTCGGGCACGCCGGAGGAACTCCTGCAAAAATACGGCCTGACGGCGCAAAACATTGCCGCCAAGGTGCGGACCGCCGTAAAGTTGAAGGGGAAATGAGAGGAAAAGGAAGAGAAAACGTCGAATTATTTTACCCCGTGAACCTTTTGCGGGTTTGCTGGGGGGCAGGAAGTTGCTCCGCTTTTACGGCGTCTGCAAGGAGTACCCCAACGGGGCCAAGGCTTTAGAGGACATCAACCTGCACGTCAGGAAAGGGGAGTTCGTCTTTTTGGTGGGCCCCACCGGGGCCGGAAAGACCACCCTTTTAAAGCTCATCTTCCGCGAGGAACTGCCCACGCGGGGGCAGGTCATCTTTAACGGGCGCAACATAGCCCGCCTCAGGCCCCGCGAGGTGCCTTATTTGCGCCGCCGCATAGGCATCGTCTTCCAGGACTTCCGGCTGCTGCCCACCAAGACCGTTTACGAGAACGTGGCCTTTGCCCTGGAGGTCACCGGCACCTCCGGGAGGGAGATAAGGAGGCGCGTGCCGGAGGTGCTGCGCCTGGTGGGCCTGGAGGAGAAAATGCACGCCTTCCCCGCCCAGCTCTCCGGCGGGGAGCAGCAGCGCGTGGGCATCGCCCGCGCCATTGTCAATAACCCCCCCCTGCTGGTGGCCGACGAGCCCACCGGCAACCTGGACCCCAACACTTCCTGGGAAATCATGGACTTGTTTTGCCGCATCAACGCCGCCGGCACCACGGTCATCGTGGCCACCCACGCCTGGGACATGGTGGGGGCCATGGACAAGCGCGTGGTGGTGCTGGAGGGCGGGCGGATCACCAGGGACGACTACGGGCGGGTGGCCCTGCCCCACACCGGCGGCCCCGCCGGGCGGCGGCAGCAGGAGACGGGCGGGTGATGGTGCCGTGAGGGCGCTAAAATATTACTTCCGGGAAGCGCTGCTCTCCATTGCCCGCAACAGCTGGCTTTCGCTGGCCGCCGTGGGGACGGTGACCGTTTCCCTTTTCATCCTGGGCTTTTCCCTGCTGGTGGTCATGAACGTCAACCGGCTGGCCGACTATTTGGAGTCCAGCGTGGAGGTAAGCATCTTCTTAAAGGACGGGCTCACCGGCCAGCAATTACAGGACCTCCAGAATCGCATCCGCGCCCTGCCCGGCGTGGTGGAGGTGCAGTTCATTTCCAAAAAGCAGGCCCTGGAGGAGATGAAGAAGAACCTGGGGCCCAACCGCGGCCTTTTGGAGGGGCTGGAGGAGGACAACCCCCTCCCCGACGCATTCCGCGTGCGGACGCAGCGGGCCGACCAGGTGGCGGCAGTGGCTAAAGAAGCGGCCTCCCTGCCCGGGGTGGAGGACGTGCGCTACGGGCAGGGGGTGGTGGAGAGGCTGGTGGCGGTCACCCGCTGGGTGCGCCTGGCGGGGCTGGCGTCCATGGCCCTGATCGGCGCCGCGGCGGTCTTCCTCATCTCCACCACCATCCGCCTCTCGGTGTTTTCCCGGCAGCGGGAGATCGGCATCATGAAGTACCTGGGGGCCACCAACTGGTTCGTGCGCTTCCCCTTCCTCCTGGAGGGCATGATGCTGGGCCTGGCGGGCTCCGCCCTGGCCGCCCTGCTGGTGCACGCGGGATATGCGGCGGTGGTCAGGTCGGTGACCGGGGCCATGCCCTTCATCCCCGTGGTGGGGCAGGACCAGGCCTTTTTTGCCCTCCTGGGGTCGCTGGTCGCCCTCGGCCTCCTGGTGGGGGCCGCGGGCAGCCTCATTTCTATCCGGCGCTTCTTAAACGTCTAGGCGAGAGGGTGGCTTACCTTGCGGCTCGCGGCAGTGCTGCTCTTTTGGCTCTTCCTCCTCACGAACCTGTGGCCGGCCCTGGGGGCCACGCTGGAAGAGCAACTGCAGGATACCAGGGAGAAGCTCAACTACGAGCAGCAGCAGGTGCGCCAGTACCAGCGGGCGGTGCGCGCCTACCAGGACCGGGTGGCCGCCATGGAGCGGGCCGTGGCGGAAATCGAGGGGAAGCTGAAGCAGCTGGAAGGAAGCTTAAGCGCGGTGCAGGCGGAAATCGCGCGCACCGAGCAGGACATCAAAGAGACGGGGGCCAGGCTGGAGGAAAGCCGCCGGCAGATGAAGCGGCGCCTGCGGGAAGCCTACAAGCAAAAGGAAGTGGGCTACCTGGAGGTGCTGCTGGCCGCCCGGGACTTCGGGGACTTCCTTAATCGCTTTGAGCTTTTAAAGAGGGTGCTGGCGAAAGACGCCGCCACGGTCAGGGAGTTCCTGGCCCTAAAGAAGGACCTGGAGCAAAAGAAGGCCGGTCTGGAGGAGCAAAAGGCGCGCCTGGCCGGGCTCATACGCCAGCAGGAGGAGCTGCGGCAGCAGCTGGCCGCCAGGAAGGAAGAGCAGCGGGTGCTGCTGGCCCAGGCGCAGCAGGAGCTGAGCCGCCACGAAGAGGCCGCAGAGCGGCTAAAAGCGCAGGAGCAGGAAATCCTGCGGCAGATTGCCCTGCAGCGGGCCGGACGACAGCCCTCCTCCCAGCAGGGAGGCCGCTTTGCCTGGCCTGTGCCCGGCTACTACTCCCTCTCTTCGGGCTTCGGCTACCGCCGCCACCCCATCCTGGGCTACGTGCGCCTGCACAACGGCATCGACATTCCCGCGCCCACGGGCACGCCGGTGGTGGCCGCCCGCGGGGGCACGGTCATTTACGTGGGCTACATGCAGGGCTACGGCAGGGTGATCATGCTGGACCACGGGGGCGGGGTGACCACCCTCTACGCCCACCTCTCCAGCCAGGAAGTTTACCAGGGCCAGGAAGTGAGCCAGGGCCAGGTCATCGGCCGGGTAGGCAGCACGGGGCTGTCCACCGGGCCCCACCTGCACTTTACGGTCATGGTTAACGGTCAGGAAGTAGATCCCATGGCCTACCTGTAGTATAATACCAGAGTAGTTCTTCTCAAGGCAGGTGAGGGTGATGCGGGGCAGGGGACTGCGCTGGCTGGCCGTGGTGGCGGGTATGGCCCTTTTTTTCTGCGCCTTCTCCCTCGGCGGCCTCCTGGCCACCAACTACCAGCACCTGGGCACCTTTTTAAAAGTGCTGGCCCTCATCAGGACCCAGTACCTGGAGCCGGTGCCCGCCGCCACCCTGGTGGACGGCGCCATCAAGGGCATGGTCAAGGCCTTAAACGACCCTTACTCCGTGTACCTGGAGCCCAGGGAGTACGTGCACCTGCAGGAGCAGATCCGGGGCAGCTTTGGCGGCCTGGGGATACTGGTGGGCATTAAAGACGAGTACCTCACGGTGGTGCGCGCCTACCAGGGGACGCCGGCCCAGAGGGCGGGCCTGCGGCAGGGGGACATCATCACCCGCATCAACGACCAGGATGCCCGCGGCCTGGACCTGGATACGGCGGTGAGCATGCTGCGGGGCCCCGTGGGCACGAAGGTGAAGCTGACCATCGTGCGCAAGGGCCAGCAGCCCTGGGACGTGGAGCTGGTGCGGGAAGAGATTAACGTGCCCACCGTGGAGGGCAGAATATTGCCGGGCGGCGGCATCGGCTATGTGGCTCTCTCCCAGTTTACGGAGAAGACGCCCGCCGAGCTGGAGGCCACCCTCTCCCGCCTGAAGGCCGAGGGGATGCGGGCCCTTATCCTGGACCTGCGCAACAACCCGGGGGGAGAGCTGCGCGCGGCAGTTAAGGTGGCCGGTTACTTTGTCCCCAAGGGGCCGGTGGTTTACATACAGTACCGCGACGGCAAGGAAGAAACCTACACCTCCGAGGGGCACACTTTAAATTTGCCCCTGGTGGTGTTGGTCAACGGGGGCACGGCCAGCGCGGCGGAGATCCTGGCCGGCGCCATTAAAGACACCGGGGCCGGCACGCTGGTGGGCGAGAAGACCTTCGGCAAGGGCGTGGTGCAGACCATCTTCGACCTGGACAACGGTGCCGGGCTGAAGCTGACCATTGCCCGCTACCTGACCCCCTCGCGGCAGGACATCCACAGGAAGGGCGTCGAGCCGCACGTGGTTGTGGAGCAGGACCCCCACGCGGAAAAGGATTACCAGCTGGAAAAGGCCGTGGCTATCTTGGGGAGCAGGCTGGCCAGGGCGGCATAGGGGTGAAAGAGTGTTTCCCTTCCAGCAGGTCATACCCATGATCCTGGCCACCCTCGCCGGCGCCCTCGCCGACCCTCTCTTCTGGGTGGTGGTGATGCTGGTGGCCCTGCAGTACCGGCGCATGGCCGCCGTGAGGAGGGTCTTTTTCGGCGAGGCGGCGCTGGGCGGCGTGTGGCGCGAGACCGCCCTGGCCTCGGCCTACGGCCTGGGCGGCGGCTTTTTGGGGAGCCTGGTCATCGTGCTGGTGGGGCTCACCCTTTCCGGTTCGGGATTGATTTACCTCTGGCCGGTGGCCATCTTGCTGATGCTCATCAACGCCCGCTTCCTGTGCTTTGCCTACGCGGGCGGCGTGCTGGCGCTGGCCAATCTTTTTTTTGGCTTCCCGGAGGTCAACATTGCCCAGGTGCTGGCCCTGGTGGCCGTCTTGCACATGGTGGAGAGCCTCCTCATCCTGGCCGGCGGCCACCTGGGGGCCGTGCCGGCCTACTTCCGGGCGCCGGGCGGGCGCGTGGTGGGCGGTTTCACCCTGCAGCGCTTCTGGCCCATCCCCATTGCCGCCTTGGCGGTGGTGGGCCCGGTGGCCGTGCAGCACGGGGTGGCCATGCCCGAGTGGTGGCCGCTGTTTAAGCCGGACGTTCCCGGCAATCCCGCCGAGCTGACCTATGCCCTCGTGCCGGTAGTGGCCGGCCTGGGCTACGGCGACCTGGCCGTTTCCCGCCGGCCCGCGGCCAAGAGCCGCCTCTCCGCCCTCTACCTGGGCACCTACAGCCTGCTGCTCCTCCTGCTGGCCTACTGGTCCCAGCACCACCGCGCCCTGGCCTTCCTGGCCGCCCTTTTTTCTCCCCTGGGCCACGAGCTGGTCATTTACGCCGGCAAGAGAGGGGAGTTCCGCCGGAGCCCCCTCTACGTCCCGCCGGAGCGGGGGGTGGGGGTGCTGGACGTCATCCCCGAGGCCCCGGCCTACCGGGCGGGCCTGCGCCCGGGGGACGTCCTCCTGGCCGTAAACCAGCAACCGGTGAATTCCCGCCGGGAGCTGGAGGAGGCGCTGGCCTGGGCCTGGGGGCCGGTGGAGGTGGAGTTCCTGCACGGGTCGGGCCGGGCGTACCGCCGGGAAGTGGTATCCTGGCGCCACAAGGGGCAGCCTTTTGGGCTCCTCCCGGTTCCGGAGGGGTACGAGGAGGAGGTCATGGACGTGAGCACCGCCGGCCCCTTGTGGCGCTGGTGGAGCGGCTTCTGGCGCCGCCTTAAGGGGAGCTAGGGTCAAATAAAAGTTGACACCGCAAAAGAGACGGGGATAAAATTTTGCTTAAAGCGCGCAAAATGGGAAGGTGAAATGCCGTGTGCGAAGCCAACGCCTACCTGCGCAAAAACGGCCAGGAGGAGCTTTTCTTTGAAAACGTGGACCGGGTCATCCCCCACGAGGACGGCCTTCTCTTGGAGGACATCTTCGGCCGCCGCAAGATCGTTAAGGCCAGGATCGTGGAGCTGGCCCTGGTGGACCACCGCATTATCCTGGAGAAGCTGGAATAGGGCGAGAAAAAAAGGGGGCAGGCTTAGCCTGCCCCCTCACTGCGGGGTGAGGGTATGCTCTGGTCGCAGCAGAGCCTTTTCGGCGATCCCGGGTGGGATCTCACCCACATCAACGACCTGGCCGCCCTGGAGGAAAAGGTGAAGACCTGCCGGCGCTGCGGCCTGCGCAGCGGCTGCCGCGGGGTGGTTTTCGGCGAGGGCAACCCCAGGGCCAAGCTGGTCCTCTGCGGGGAGGGCCCCGGGGAAGACGAAGACCGCCTGGGCCGCCCCTTTGTGGGGCGGGCGGGCCAGCTGCTGGACAAGATCCTGGCCGCCTGCGGTTTTGAGCGCTTCACCCACGTGTACATCCTCAACGCCGTCAAGTGCCGCCCGCCGGGAAACCGCATCCCCACGGAGGAAGAGCGGGCCGCCTGCCGGCCCAACCTGGAGGCCCAGCTACGCATCCTCAGGCCCAGGATCATCGTCCTGCTGGGCGCCACCGCCCTGCAGGTGCTGCTTGACCCCCGGGGGCGCATTTCCCGGGACCGGGGGCGCTGGGTGGAAAGGGACGGCGTCTGGTACATGCCCACCTACCACCCGGCGGCGCTCCTGCGCAACCCCAACCTGAAGCGGGAGGCCTGGGAGGACTTCAAGCAGGTGGTGGCCAAGTACCGGGAACTCATCGACCCGGGTCACGTGGCCCCTTACTGCTAGTTAATTGGCGGCATTGGGGCGGCCGGCTCCTTTCTTCCGGCGGCTGCCGGTTTCTTTGCCCCGGGGGCGGGCGGTCCCGCGTGCCGGTGGCCGCCCGCTTTTACACCCCCCGCGCGCGAATTTCCCTTACTGCCGGTCGAGCGGCGGCCAGGCGGTGAGCCCCTGGCGGCGCGCCTGCCGCAAAAGCCCCGTTAGCCTCCTTTCCGCCGCATTTATCTTAAAAATGGTGTAATCGACCAGGTCGCTGCCGGCCAGGTGAAACTCCTCCCAGGCTTCCTTTAGCTCGCGGCGCGCTTCATCGATGATCTCCAGCAGACCGGGTGCCCTGCGGGGCCGAAGGCGCGGGGCGAGCCTGGCAAGAACTTCGCGCACGCTTTTTTACCCCACCTCCTTTGATTCATAGATATGCCCCTGCGGGCCCTTTCTAGAAGGGCTAAATTTTTTGTCCCGGCGGGGGAAGATAAATACAAGTAAATTGCGCGCTTTTGGGGTGAAGAAGCCGTGCCGGCAAGCGTTTTGGCCCGCATTGCCCGCCGCTTTAAGCCTGCTCCTGTCGGCCCCCGGCGCCTGCCGGGGGCGGCGGGGCGCCGGCCCGTGCTCCTGGCCCTGCTGGTGGCGGTGCTGCTGCTCCTCCCCGGGTGCCCCGAGCGGGAGAAAGCAGGGGAGCAGCAGGTGTCCCCCCAGGTGAGGGTGGCCGTCAGCCTGGCCGGCGCGCAGGAAGACGCAAACCGCATAATGCGGCAGGCCATGGAGTCCCGCGCCCGGCAGGAGAAATTGAGCGTCACCTGGCTGGATGCCGGGGGCGACGCCGCGGTGCAGGAGCGGCAGCTCAGAGAGCTGGCGGGGAAGGTGGCCGCCGTGGTCGTCCAGCCGGTGGACCCTGCGGGGATTAAGGAGGCCTTAAAGCGGCTGGCCGGGGAAAACGTGAAGGTGGTGGCCCTGGAGCAGCTTCCCGCCGATGCCCCGGTGGACGCCTTTGTCTCCTTTGACCGCGACGCGGCGGGGCGCCTGGCCGCTTCCCTGCTGCAGCAGGCGGGAGAAAAGGGCGGCGGCGTACTCTTCCTTGGCCCGAAGGGCGGCGCCTGCCGCGAGGTGCTGGCGGCGGCCAGGAAAGCCCTGGGGGGCTTGCGCCTCCTGGAGGAAGTGATCCTGGAGAAGGATGAGGCCGGGGCGGCGGAGGCTGCCGTGCGGCAGGCCCTGGAAAAGTACGGCGCGCGCCTGGGCGGCGTGCTGGCCGTCGGCAGCCGGGCGGCGGCGGGGGCGCTCGCGGCGGTGAAGGAAGCGGGGGCGCAGGAGCGCGTGGTGACCGTGGGGGTCGGGGCGGGGAGGGAGGCCTGGGAGGCGCTGGTGGCCGGGGAGCACGACGGCGAGGTGGACACGCGTCCGGACCTTCTGGGCAGTTACGCCCTGGAGGCGGCCCTGGAGCTGGCCAGGGGCGGCTACTGGCCGCACGATGCCCGTGTGCCCAGCGGCAGCTACAGCGTGCCGGCCCGCATCGTGCCCGTGCGCCTCATCCGCCGGGAAAACGCCTACCTTTTGGCCGGGCGCTGGGGTGAAGGTGGCGGCGCGCAGGGCGCCCGGCAGCCGGAGCCGGCGGGCCGGCAGGGGGGCGAGGGCCGGGATGAGGGTCACGACGAGGGCCGCAAAGAAGAAGAAAAGCCCCGCACCATCCTGCGCATTACCACCCGGGAAGGCAGGGTGCTGGAGGTGGAGGTGCCCGGCGAGATCGAGAGAATCGAGAGCACCACGGGGGGAGGGGCCGCCGGGGCGGGCGGCGCCCGCACGGACGGGGGTTAGAGCCGCGGTACGGTATATAGGAGCTTGTGGGTGCGGCGGCAGTTGATTGGTGCCGTGCCTGCGGCTGGCCGCAGCTTCTCCGCCTACCGCAGGCCCACCGCCCTGGAGAGCTGATACACAATGTACTGGTTGAGGCTGACCCCCTCCTCCCGCGCCTTTTCGGCCAGCGCACGGTGCAGGGACTTCGGGGCGCGCACCAGGATGCGCCCGCTGTAGCTTTCGTCCACCGGTTCGGGGACTTCTTCACCCCTTTCCAGGGCATCCGCTATCCAGCAGCGCTTGGCGTCTTCAACCATCTCCATGAGTTCCTCCAGGGTTTCACTCTGGGTAAGGCAGCCGGGTAGATCCGGAACTTCCGCAACATAGCCGCCCTCGGGCGAGGGGTAGATTACTACCCTGTAAGGCAGGCGAAGGTAGTATTCCAGGCCCTTATTCATCTTCCTGCACCTCCTCCAAAAGCTTGATCGCCCTCTTGACGTAGGCGAGTAGGACATACGGCTGGCGGTAAGGGACCACCAGCTTGAACTTGCCTTTCCGGTAAACGTAATGGCTGGACCCGCCTCCCGGCTGGCTGCGTTCAAAGCCTGCCCTGCGGAGCACCAGGTCCAGCTCGTCAAACCTTACCGTTTTCGGGTTGCGCTTGATTTTCTCCAGGAGCTTCTTCAGGCTGCCCAAAAGACACCACATCCTACCGCTGTTATGATAGCACATACGATAGTGCCGCGTCAAATGAAATTGCCCGCACCATCCTGCGCATTACCACCCGGGAAGGCAGGGTGCCGGAGGTGGAGGTGCCCGGCGAGATCGAGAGGATCGGGAGCACCACGGAGGGAGGGGCCGCCGGGGCGGGCGGCGCCCGCACGGACGGGGGTTAGAGCCGCGGTACGGTATATAGGGGCTTGTGGGTGCGGCGGCAGTTGATTGGTGCCGTGCCTGCGGCGTATAATCTAGCCAGGGGTGCAGGAAATGGCTTGGGCCAGGCCGCAGATTAAGTTTACCTACGAGGACTACTGCCTGCTTCCGGAGGAAAAAAGGGTGGAGCTGATCGGGGGGGACTTCTATTTGGTACCTTCGCCCAGCGTCTTTCACCAGCGGGTGGCCGCCAATATCGAGGACATCCTGCGGCGCTTTGTAAAGGAGCGGAAGCTGGGAGAGGTGTTTTTGGCCCCCCTGGATGTGGTGCTCTCCCCTCACGACGTGGTGCAGCCCGATATAATGTTCATTTCCCGGGAACGCCTTCACCTGATAGATGAAGAGAACATTAAGGGGCCGCCCGACCTGGTGGTGGAGGTGCTTTCCCCTCCCACGGCCGAAAGGGACCGCACCCTCAAAAAGAAACTTTATGCCAAGAGCGGGGTGCGGGAACTCTGGCTGGTGGACGTGGCGGCCCAGGTGGTGGAGGTGTTCGACCTGGAGGCGTGCGAGGACGCGTCCCCTGCGGTGTATGCCAGGGGTGAGGGAAGGAAGCTTTTATCCGGGGTCCTGCCCGGCCTGGAGGTTAGCCTGGACGAGGTCTTTTAAGGAACCGCTCAAAAAGCGAGGGGGGAGGGGGCCCCCTCGCTTTTTTACCGCAGGCCGAAGCGCTCCTCCAGGGGGTGGTAGGAGGGCGGGAAGAGGGGCCTTTGGCGCATTCCCAGGAAAGGCGTGGGGAAGCGCATGGCGCCTGCCCGGTGGGTGGCCTCCAGGCCGTAGAGCACCTCTTCCGCCAGGCTCCAGGGAAAGGCAAAGCACATTTCGTGATCCTGGGTATGGGCAAAAATCCTCTCCCCGGAGCCGGGGACCACCACCTGGCACTGCTGCTGCAGGTACGGGGCGGCCAGCGCGGCGGCGCAGGAGTTGCGCCCGATGAAGGTGGAGGTGATGGCCCCGCCTTTTTTATAGAGGGCGCTGTGGATGAGGCGGGCCACCTGGGCCGGGCTGCCGTAAACGAGCACCACGTCAGGCTCAAAGGCGGCGCGGCCCAGCGGCGCCAGCCAGACGCTTTTTATTTTGCCCAGGGGCAGGCGGGCCATGTGCCGGTGGGTGAGTTCGCAGGCCTCTGCCGTCTCGCCGTAGAGCGGCTGGACCACCGCGCTCATTTTCAGATCCGGCGGCTCCTCCGCCAGCCCCAGCACCACCAGCGAGGGGGCGCAGGCGTGGTCTTCCTTTAAAAAGCCCATCGTCCAGCCCAGGTAGCGGGCAAGGGAGATGCCCTGGCAGATGCACAGGGGGTGGCCCAGGGCGGCGACGGGGCGCCGCGCCTTGGGCGGCAGGTCCTCCTCGCCGGAAAGCTTAACGGCCACCGGGAAGGTGGCGGGCCGCAGGTACTCCTCCAGCCTGGCCGATGCGGTCTGGGGGTCAAGGGCCATACTCTTTTCCCTCCCGCGAGAAATTTGTGAATTTTATATAAAGTTCTCTTCTCCCGCGGGCATTCCTCCCGCGGCGGCAAGATTTATTGGTAAAAGGAAAGATGGAGAAGCTCATAAACGCGAGAAAAAATTCTTCGGCAAGATGATTAACTTGCATATCAAGTTGGTATAAAATACGTGGTATCAATTGATGTTGAGAACTCTCTGTTTTAGAAGGTGATGAGATGACTGGAAAGGTGTTCGAAGGTAATATTTTACAGCGATGCCGAGACTTGATCAGGGAAGTTGTTCCTGAGGCCAAAGTAATTCTATACGGTTCGAGGGCGCGGGACGACGCCGATCCCCATTCCGACTACGACTTGCTGGTTCTGGTGAAGAATTCGGCAGATTGGCATCTCGAGGAGAAGATTAGGGAAAAAATTTACCTGGGTGGCTGAACGTGAAGGTGCGCGCCTTTCCCTGCGCGGTCGGCGGCAGGCCGGGCTACGACCTGGAGGTCCTGGCTCCGGAGGCCACCGTGCAGGACTACCTGGAAGCCGTCAACCGCTTTATTGCCGAGGAGTACGGGGGTCGCCTCTGCTCCGGCGGGCCGGGCCGCCCCTGCACCGCCTGCTGCTGGGAGCGCGTCCCCCTCACCTACCCCGACGTGGCGGCCTACCTGGCGGAAGAGAGCATCAGGGAGCAACTGGCCGGTGCCCCCTCCCCGCTGCTGGCCTTCCTGGAGAGGTTTGCCCATGTGGTGGTGGACGGCCCGGTGGTGGACGTGAGCCTGGCCCGTAAACACGACGGCTCCTGCCTTTTCCTGGACGCCGGGAGGGGCCGCTGCGCCCTTTACGCCCGCCGGCCCCTGGTCTGCCAGACCTACCTGTGCCGGCGGCCCTCCCGCCGGGCGGCAAGGGTGCGTAGCCGGGTGGTTAACGCCGGCATGGACGAGCTGGTGCGCCGTATGCTCCTGGAAAGCCGCCGCCTGGGCCGCCTGCCGGTGATGCACGAGTCCCGCCGCCCCTGCCCGCGCCCCGAGGACTACGACCCCGGGCCTTTCCGGGGCCGGGAGCGCTTCGGCGAGGTCCTTTTAAGGGACCTCCTGCCCCCGGGCCTGTGGCGCGATTTAATTGACAGTCGCCGCAAAGGGAAATAGAATCTAAAAGGAAGCGAGGTCTCCTTACCAGGGGCAGCCGTGGCCGGACGGGGAGGAGGGGAGGCAGCGTTGAAGGCAGGAGCATTCAAGCTGAAATCCGACTTTGAACCCCGGGGCGACCAGCCCAAGGCCATTGCCCAGCTGGTGGAAGGTCTCCAAAAGGGCTACCGCATGCAGACCCTGCTGGGGGTGACCGGCTCCGGGAAAACCTATACCATGGCCCAGGTCATCCAGGCGGTGCAGCGGCCCACCCTGGTCATTGCGCCCAACAAGGCCCTGGCCGCGCAGCTCTGCAGCGAGTTCCGGGAGTTTTTCCCGGAAAACGCCGTGGAATATTTTATCAGCTACTACGACTACTACCAGCCCGAGGCCTACATCCCGGAGACGGACACCTACATTGAAAAGGACTCCTCCATTAACGACGAGATCGACAAGCTGCGCCACTCGGCCACCTGCGCGCTCCTCGAGCGGCGGGACGTGATCATCGTGGCCAGCGTTTCCTGCATCTACGGCCTGGGGGACCCGGAGGAGTACCGCACCCAGGTGGTCTCCCTGCGCCGGGGAGGCGTTTACGACCGGGACGAGGTGCTGCGCCGGCTGGTGGCCATTCAGTACGAGCGCAACGACATCAACTTCACCCGCGGCAAGTTCCGGGTGCGGGGGGACGTGGTGGAGGTCTACCCCGCTTCCTTTACCGAAAGGGCCGTCCGCATCGAGTTTTGCGGGGACGAGATCGAGCGCATTGTGGAGTTTGACGTGCTCACCGGGGAGGTGCTGGGCGAGCGGCGGCACGTGTCCATCTTTCCCGCCAGCCACTACGCCGTGTCGAGGCCCCGGCTGGAGAGGGCCATTGCCTCCATCGAGGCCGAGCTGGAGCAGAGGCTGGCGGAACTTTTGGCCCAGGGGAAGCTCCTGGAGGCCCAGCGCCTGGAGCAGCGCACGCGGTACGACATCGAGATGATGCGGGAGGTGGGCTACTGCAAGGGCATCGAGAACTACTCCCGCCACCTCACCGGGCGCGCCCCCGGCGAGCCGCCCTACACCCTGCTGGACTACTTTCCCGAGGATTTCCTCCTCTTCATTGACGAGTCCCACGTGGCCATTCCCCAGATCCGGGGGATGTACGAGGGGGACCGCTCGCGCAAAACGGCCCTGGTGGAGTACGGCTTCCGCCTGCCCTCGGCCTTTGACAACCGCCCGCTGAAGTTCGAGGAGTTTTTGAGCAAGATAAACCAGGTAATCTTCGTCTCCGCCACCCCGGGGCCCTTTGAGCTGGCCCACAGCTCCCAAGTGGTGGAGCAGATCATCCGGCCCACGGGCCTGGTGGACCCGGAAGTTGTCGTGCGCCCCACCCGCGGGCAGATGGACGACCTGCTGGCGGAAATCCGCCAGAGGGTGGCCAAGAACCAGCGGGTGCTCATCACCACCCTCACCAAGAAGATGGCCGAGGACCTCACCGACTACCTGCGGGAGTTCGGCGTGAGGGTGCGCTACATGCACGCGGAAATCAACGCCTTAGAGCGCATGGAGATCCTGCGCGACCTGCGCCTGGGCGTTTTCGACGTGCTGGTAGGCATCAACCTCCTGCGGGAGGGCTTGGACCTGCCCGAGGTGAGCCTGGTGGCCATCCTGGATGCGGACAAGGAGGGCTACCTGCGCTCCGAGCGCTCACTCATCCAGACCATCGGGCGGGCCGCCCGCAACGTGGAGGGCAAGGTCATTTTGTACGCCGACCGCATCACCGAGTCCATGGCCAGGGCCATTGCGGAAACGGAGCGGCGGCGCAAAATACAGATGGAGTACAACGCAAAGCACGGCATCGTGCCGCGCACGGTGGAAAAGGGCATCCGGGACGTCATCGAGGCCACCAAGGCGGCGGAGGCCAGGGCGGTCTACCGGGCTCAAGGCAGGGAGCGCCGCCGCATGAGCAAAAAAGAGCTCCGCCAGACCATTGCCCGCCTGGAGAAGGAGATGCGCGAGGCGGCGCGACACCTGGAGTTCGAAAGGGCGGCGGAGCTGCGGGACCTGATCATCGAGCTGCGCCTGGAATTACGGGGCCTGGACCGCCGCCTGGTGCCCCTGGGGGAAGTTGTCGGGGAGTGAGGTTCCCCTCATGGCCGATAAGATCGTCGTTAAAGGCGCCCGCGTGCACAACTTAAAAAACATCGACGTGGAGATACCCCGCGGCAAGCTGGTGGTGCTGACCGGCCTTTCCGGGTCGGGCAAGTCCTCCCTGGCCTTTGACACCATTTACGCCGAAGGGCAGCGCCGCTACGTGGAGTCCCTTTCGGCCTACGCCAGGCAGTTCCTGGGGCAGATGGATAAGCCCGACGTGGACTACATTGAGGGGCTTTCCCCGGCCATTTCCATCGACCAGAAGACCACCAGCCACAACCCCCGCTCCACCGTGGGCACGGTGACGGAGATCTACGACTACCTCCGCCTGCTTTTTGCCCGCGTGGGGCGGCCCCACTGCCCTTCCTGCGGCCGGCCGATATCCCGCCAGACGGTGGAGCAAATGGTGGACCAGCTGGTGACCCTTGCCGAAGGCACGCGCATCCAGATCCTGGCCCCCGTGGTGCGGGGCAAAAAGGGCGAGCACCAGAAGCTGCTGGAGGAAATAAAGAGAAACGGTTTCAGCCGCGTGCGGGTGAACGGCGAGGTGAGGGACCTCGCCGAGGGGATCAGGCTGGACAAGAACAAGAAGCACAGCATCGAGGTGGTGGTGGACCGCATCGTCATGCGCCCCGGCATTGAGGGGCGCCTGGCCGACTCCCTGGAGACGGCCCTGGCCCTGGCCGCCGGGGTGGCCATGGTGGTGGTGGACGGGGGCGGCGAGCTGCTCTTCAACGAGAACCTTGCCTGCCCCGACTGCGGCGTGAGCCTGCCGGAAATTGCCCCCCGGCTGTTTTCCTTTAACAGCCCCTTTGGCGCCTGCCCGGCCTGTACCGGCCTGGGGGTAAAGAGGGAGATCGACCCCGACCTGGTCATCCCCGACAAGCGGAAGTCCCTGGCCCAAGGGGCCATCGAGGGGTGGTTCAAGGGCACCAACGCCTACGCCTGCCTTGAGGGGCTGGCCGAGAGGTACGGCTTTTCCCTGGACACGCCGGTGGCCGAGCTGAGCAAGGAGCAGCTGGACAAGATCCTCTACGGCACGGGCACGGAGAAGATCCGCGTGGTTTACCGGGACGCCCTGGGGCGCCGCCACCAGTACCTGGCCACCTTTGAAGGGGTCATCAACAACCTGGCCCGCCGCTACCGGGAAACCTCTTCGCCGTACATCAAGGAGGAGATCGAGCGTGTCATGAGCGACCGGCCCTGCCCGGCCTGCGGCGGGGCGCGGCTCAGGCCGGAGGCCCTGGCGGTGAAGGTGGGGGGGCTTTCCATCGTCGAGGTCACCCGCCTGACGGTGAAAAAGGCGCAGGAGTTTTTCGCGCGCCTCGAGCTTACCCCGCGGGAGGAGCTCATCGCCCGGCAGGTCCTCAAAGAGATCAACGCCCGGCTGGGCTTTTTAGCCAACGTGGGCCTCGATTACCTCACCCTGGACCGCCCGGCCAGCACCCTTTCCGGCGGGGAGGCCCAGCGCATCCGCCTGGCCACCCAGATCGGCAGCGGGCTCACCGGCGTGCTCTACATCCTGGACGAGCCCAGCATCGGCCTGCACCAGCGGGACAACCGGCGCCTCCTGGATACCCTGCTGCGCTTAAGGGACCTGGGCAACACGGTCATCGTGGTGGAGCACGACGAGGAAACCATCCGCACGGCCGACCACATCATCGACATCGGCCCGGGGGCCGGGGAGCACGGCGGCAGGGTGGTGGCCCAGGGTAGGCTGGAGGACATCGTCCGCTGCCCGGAGTCCGTTACCGGGCAGTACCTGAGCGGCCAAAAATTTATCCCCGTGCCGGCGGTGCGCCGCCGCCCGCAGGGCAAATTTCTAGAGGTGCTGGGGGCTTCAGAGCACAATTTGAAGAACATCGACGTGGCCTTCCCGCTGGGCGTGTTCGTCTGCGTGACGGGCGTTTCCGGTTCGGGCAAGAGCACGCTGGTCAACGAGATCCTCTACAAGTACCTGGCGCGGGAGCTGCACGGCAGCCGCGTGCAGCCGGGGGCCTGCCGGGAGATCCGGGGCCTCGAGCACCTGGACAAGGTCATCAACGTGGACCAGTCGCCCATCGGCCGCACCCCCCGCTCCAACCCGGCCACCTACACGGGGGTTTTTGACGACATCCGGGACCTCTTTGCCTCCCTGCCCGAGTCCCGCGTGCGGGGCTACCGCCCCGGGCGCTTCAGCTTTAACGTCAAAGGCGGGCGCTGCGAGGCCTGCGCGGGGGACGGCATCATCAAGATCGAGATGCACTTCCTGCCGGACGTCTACGTGCCCTGCGAGGTGTGCAAGGGGCGGCGCTACAACCGGGAAACCCTGGAGGTCAAGTACAAGGGCAAGAGCATTGCCGACGTGCTGGACATGACCGTGGACCAGGCGGTGGAGTTTTTCCGCCACATACCCAGGATATACCGGCGGCTGAAAACCCTGCAGGACGTGGGTCTGGGCTACATTCGCCTGGGCCAGCCCGCCCCGGAGCTCTCCGGCGGTGAGGCCCAGCGGGTCAAGCTGGCCACCGAGCTTTCCCGCCGCTCCAACGGGCGCACCCTTTACATCCTGGACGAGCCCACCACCGGCCTGCACATGGCCGACGTGCACCGGCTCCTTCTCGTGCTCCACCGCCTGGTGGACGGCGGCAACACGGTGGTGGTCATCGAGCACAACCTGGACGTCATCAAAACCGCCGACTACATCATCGACCTCGGCCCCGAAGGGGGTGACGGCGGCGGGCAGGTGGTAGCCTGCGGCACCCCCGAGGAAGTGGCCGCAGTACACGCCTCCTACACCGGCCAGTTTCTGGCGCGGGTGCTGGCCAACGCACCGCGCTGCGAGCGCTTCACGGAAGTGCCGGAGGAGGCGGGGCTCTCCCGGGCCGCGGGGGGTGTTCTGGCGAGGTGAGGGCGCGTGGGGGTTGGTGATAAGCTTTCCTCCCTGCCCGACAGGCCGGGCGTCTACATCTTCCGGGACGAAAACGGAGAAGTAATTTACGTGGGCAAGGCCTCTTCCTTAA
Source organism: Desulfovirgula thermocuniculi DSM 16036 (assembly GCF_000429345.1). Lineage (GTDB taxonomy): Bacteria > Bacillota > Desulfotomaculia > Desulfotomaculales > Desulfovirgulaceae > Desulfovirgula > Desulfovirgula thermocuniculi. The sequence continues at coordinate 28,060 of NZ_AUBR01000012.1, forward strand.
AGAACCGCGTGCGCTCCTATTTCCAGGCCAGCGCCGGCGCAAACCCCAAGGTGCGGGCGCTGGTCCGCCGGGCGGCGGATTTGGAGTACATCGTCACCGACAACGAGGTGGAGGCCCTGCTCCTGGAGTCAAACCTCATCAAGGAGCACCGCCCGCGCTACAACGTCTACCTGCGGGACGACAAGAGCTACCCCTACTTGAAGGTAACCCTGGCCGAGGACTTCCCCCGGGTTTTCATCACCCGCCGCGTGGTAAGGGACGGCTCCCGCTACTTCGGCCCCTACACCGAGGCGGGGGCCGTGCGGGAGACCCTGGACGTGCTGCGCCGGCTTTTTCCCTTTCGCACCTGCGGGCAGAAGCTGGAGGAGGGCAGGCCGGCCAAGGGCCGCCCCTGCCTCAACTACCACATTAAGCGCTGCCCGGCGCCCTGCGCCGGGCTGATAAGCAGGGAGGAGTACCGCGCCGTCATCCACCAGGTGTGCCTCTTTTTAGAGGGCAGGCAGGAGGATCTGGTAAAGGAGCTTACCCGGCGCATGAAGGAAGCCTCCCGGAAGCTGGAGTTTGAGCGGGCGGCAGAGTTGCGGGACCAGATTGCCGCCGTCAAGAGGGTGCTGGAAGGCCAGAAGGTGCTCTTTACCGACGCCGGCGACCTGGACGTTCTGGCCTGCGCCCGGGGGGAAGGGCTTTCCCTGGTGCTGGTCCTCTTCGTGCGCCACGGCAAGCTCCTGGGAAAGGACCAGTTCTTCCTGGAGAGGACCGAAGGGGCGGGGGAGGCGGAGATCCTCACGGCCTTCCTCAAGCAGCACTACGCGCGGGCCGACTACATCCCCGCGGAGATCCTTTTGCCGGACGCCGAGGCCGAAGAGCTGCCCGCCGTGGAGGAGTGGCTCTCGCGCCTCAAAGGCTCGCGGGTGAAAATATCCCTGCCGCGCCGGGGGAAGAAAAAAGAGCTGGTGGAGATGGCCGCCGAGAACGCCCGCCTGGCCCTGGAGGAGGCCCGCGCCGGGGCGGAAATTTCGCGCCGCAGCGATGAAGCCCTGCAGGAGCTGGCCAAAGAGCTGGGCCTGCCCGGAGTGCCGCGCCGCCTGGAGTGCTTTGACGTTTCCCACATCCAGGGCGCGGAGACGGTGGCCTCCCTGGCCGTTTTTGAGGACGGCCGCCCCGCGCCGCACCAGTACCGGAGGTTTAAGATCCGCACGGCCCAAAACGACGATTACGCGGCCATTGAAGAGGCCGTTTCCCGCCGCTTCACCCGCTTTTTGGAGGAGCGGGAGCTGATCAACTCCGGCAGGCTCTCCACCCGGGAAGCCGGGTTTTACCGCCTGCCCGATCTGGTGGTGGTGGACGGCGGCAGGGGCCAGCTGGCCTGCGCGCGCAAAGCCATGGAAGAGCTGGGCTTCGGGCACATACCGGCTGTAGCCCTGGCCAAGGGGGAGGAGCTGGTTTACACGGCGGATGCCGCGGAGCCCCTCTCCCTTCCCCGGGACTCGGAAGCCTTAAAGCTGCTCCAGCGGCTAAGGGACGAGGCCCACCGCTTTGCCGTGACCTACCACCGCAAGCTGCGCCAAAAGCGCACCCTGCGCTCCGTGCTGGAGGAGGTCCCGGGGATCGGGCCCGCGCGCCGCCGCGCCCTCTTGAAGGCCTTCCCTTCCCTGGAGGCCATCGGCAGGGCCACGCCGGAAGAGCTGGCCGCCGTGCCGGGCATGAACCGCCGCGCGGCAGAGGAAGTTTACAGGTACTTTCACCCTGCGGAGGGAGAGGATGGCTTACAGGCTCCTGGCGGTGGACCTCGACGACACCCTCCTGGATAAAAACCTGCGCGTGAGCGAGGGCAACCGGCGGGCGCTTTGGCTGGCCAAAGAGGCCGGCGTGGTGGTGACCCTGGCCACGGGGCGCATGTTCAGGGCCACCCTGCCCTTTGCGCGGGAGCTGGGCATAGAGGCCCCCCTCATCGTCTACCAGGGGGCCCTGGTGAAGCACGCCGTTACCGGCGAGGTGGTGGTCCACCGGCCCGTGCCCCTGGAAATTGCCTTAGACGTGGTGGAGCGGCTGGCAGGGAAGGGGTTTCACGTCAACGTCTACCTGGACGACTGCCTTTACGTGGAGAAGACCGGGCCGGAGAGCGCGCTGTACGAGTCCATCTCCCGCGTGAGCGCCGTGGCGGTGGGCGAGCTGGTGCCCTTTTTGCGGGCGCGGGGGCAGGACCCCACCAAGGTGCTGGCCGTGGGGCGGGAGGAGGACCTGGACCGGCTGGCGCATGAGATGCGGGCGCTTTACGGGGACAGCCTGCACATCACCAAGTCCAAGCCTTTTTTCCTGGAGTTTTCCCACCCCCTGGCCAACAAGGGCCGGGCCCTGGCCGCCGTGGCGGCGTACTACGGCTTTGCGCCCCAGGAAGTCATTGCCGTGGGGGATGCCGAAAACGACCTGGAGATGATTGCCTGGGCAGGCCTGGGGGTGGCCGTGGCCAACGCCCGCCCGCAGGTGCGCGCGGCGGCCGATTACGTCACCGCTTCCCACGAGGAGGACGGCGTGGCGCGGGTGGTGGAAAAGTTCATCCTGGGCCGTGAGGGGGTGAGGTGAGGTGCCGGTGGGAGGTTACGTGGCCGGCATCGACCTGGGAGGAACCAAGATTTACGCCGCCCTGGCCGACCTCGAGGGGCGGGTCATCAACGAGCTGAAGGTGCCCACCCCGGCCCGCGAAGGGTATGAGGCCGTCATCCGCCGCCTGGCCGCCGCCGTGGGCCAACTGCAGGAAGAGGCGGGCCTGCCCGGTCCCCCGCTGGCCCTGGGCGTGGGCGCCCCAGGGCCCCTTGACCCGGCCGCCGGCGTGGTCTACCAGGCGCCGAACCTGGGCTGGCGCGACGTCCCCTTAAAAGCAGATCTCGAGCGCCTGCTGGGCGTGCCCGTTTACCTGGACAACGACGCCAACCTGGCCGCCCTGGGGGAGCACCGCTACGGCGCCGGGCGCGGTGCGGCGCACATGGTCTACATTACCGTCAGCACGGGAGTGGGCGGCGGGCTGGTGCTGGGCGGTCGGCTGTATCGCGGGGCGACCGGCGGGGCGGGGGAAGTCGGCCACCTGGTGGTGGACCCCCGCGGGCCCCGGTGCGGCTGCGGCAGCTACGGCTGCCTGGAGGCCCTGGCCTCCGGCACGGCCATGGCCCGGGAGGCCCGCCGGCTGGTGGCCGCAGGGCGGGGCCGGGCCATCCTGGAGGCGGCCGGCGGGGACCCCGCGTCCATCACCTCGGAGGCGGTGGCCCGGGCCGCGGCGGCGGGGGACGAGGAGGCCCGCGCCATCATTGCCGCCGCGGGGCGCGCCTTGGGCATCGGCATGGCCGGTATCTTAAACCTCCTCAACCCCGCGGTGGTGGTGCTGGGAGGCGGAGCCATGCGGGCGGGCACGCTCTTCTGGGAGGCCATGGAGGAGGAGTTGGCCCGGCGGGCCCTGGAGGCCAGCCGCCGGGCGGCGCGCATCGTGCCCGCCGCCCTGGGGGAGCGCTCCGGGGTGCTGGGGGCGCTGGCCCTGGCCGCAGGCGGCGCGCGGGGCGAGCCGCCGTATAGTGAGCCGTAATGCCGTTTATCCTAATGCACGGCCCACCTTTGGGGGTGGACGTTCGCGGGGCGCCTTTGCGTGCCGCAGGCGCGCGGGGCGGCGGTGGCGGCGCCCGGCGGTGCGGCGGCAGGCGGCCCGCAGCGCGAGATTCTTTGCCGTTGGGCGGTCGAGGGGGAGGGGTACCCTTTGCGCTTTGGGAAGGCCTACTGGCGGGATTTTGCCCGGGGCACGGAAAGGGAGTGGCTGGTGACCAACGGCCTGGGGGGCTACGCCTCCTCCACCCTCATCGGCGCCAATACCCGCAGGTACCACGGCCTCCTGGTGGCCGCGCTCTTGCCGCCGGTGCGGCGCACCCTGTACCTGGCCAAGCTGGACGAGAGGGTGGAAACGCCGGAGCGCACCTACATCCTGGCGGCCAACCAGACGGTGGGCGGTCCGGCGGAGGGCGGCTACATCCACCTGCAGCAGGTGCGCTTTAACCCGTTCCCCACTTTTATCTATTCCTTTGGGGACATCACCCTTAGAAAGACCGTGTTCATGATTTACGGGGAAAACACCACGGTGGTTTTATACCGCCTGCACAACGGGGCCGCCCCGGCAGTTCTCCGCTTAACGCCCCTGGTCAACTGCCGGGACTTTCACTGGACCACCCGCCGCGGCCAGGTGGACTTTCACGTGCGGCCCGCCGGACGCGGGGTGGTGGAGGTGAGGCCCTCCGGGGAGGAGCCTCCCCTGCGCCTGGCCTGCAGCGCCGGGAGGTTTGCCGTGCGCGGCGACTGGTACTACGGGCTCTACTACGCGGAAGAAGCCCGCCGGGGCTTTGAGGCCGCCGAGGACCACTTCCTCCCCGGGGACTTCGTGGTGGAGGCCGGGCCGGAGGAAGAGCTGGCCGTTACCTTCCTGGCCACCGTGGAGGAAGTCTTTTCCCTGGAGGGAGAGGCCCTCCTGCAGTGCGAACTGCGGCGGCAGCAGGAGCTGCTGGAGCGGGCGGGGTACAAGAGCCCCCTTGCCCGCCGGCTGGTGCTGGCGGCCGACGCCTTCATTGCCGCGCGTCGCTCCACCGGGGGCAAGACCGTTATTGCCGGGTACCACTGGTTCAACGACTGGGGCCGCGACGCCATGATTGCCCTGCCCGGCCTTACCCTGGTCACCCGCCGCTTTGACGACGCCCGCGCCGTGCTGTTGACCTTTGCGCGCCACGCCAAGGACGGGCTTTTGCCCAATATGTTTACCGACGGGGAAGAAATACTCTATAACACGGTGGACGCTTCCCTCTGGTTTTTCTGGGCGGCGTGGAAGTACCTGCGGTACACCGGGGACGAGGAGTTCGTGCGCCGCGAGCTTTTCCCCGTGATGGAGGAAATCGCCGGGCGGTACATAGAAGGCACCCACTTTGACATTAAGGTGGACGGGGACGGCCTGCTCTCCGCCGGCTCCGGCGAGACGCAGCTTACCTGGATGGACGCCAAGGTGGACGGCTGGGTGGTCACGCCGCGCCACGGCAAGGCGGTGGAGGTGAACGCCCTGTGGTACAACGCCCTGGGGGTGCTGGGGGAGCTGGCCGGGCGCTTCGGCAAAAAATTTCCCTACGGGGAACTCATGGCCAGGCAGAAGGAGAGCTTTTTGCGGGAATTCTGGTACGAAGAGGGCGGCTATTTTTACGACGTCGTCGGCCCCCAGGGCAAGGATAGCGCTTTACGCCCCAACCAGGTCATCGCCCTCTCCCTGCCCTACTCCATGGTGGACGCGTGGAGGGGGCGCCGGGCGCTGCGCCGCGTCTGGCAGGAGCTCTACGCCACCTACGGCCTGCGCACCCTTTCCCCGGCGCACCCCGCCTACCGGGGCGTTTACGGCGGCGACCGCCGGCAGCGGGACGGCGCCTACCACCAGGGGACGGTGTGGAGCTGGCTCATCGGGCCTTTTGTCACCGCCTGGCGCCGGGTGCACAACTACTCCCCGGCCAGCCGCCTGCAGGCGGCCCGCCTGCTCTCCCCCTTTACGGACCACCTGCGGGAGTACGGGGTAGGCTACATCGGGGAGATCTTTGACGGCGACGAGCCACTTTTCCCTCGGGGGTGCATTGCCCAGGCCTGGGGGGTGGCGGAAGTGCTGCGCGCCTACGTGGAAGAAGTGCTGGAAAAGAGGCCGTGAAGGGAGGATGGGGACCCTTGGAAAAGAATATACTCGATAACCCGCAGGCCATGCGCGAGGCCGACACCACGGGCATGTTGGAGGCCCTCTGGGAGCTGCCCGAGCAGTGCGCGCGCGCCTGGGAGCTGGGCCTGGCGGCAGGCGTTCCCTTTATGGGGGAGGTGCGCCACGTGCTGGTCACCGGCCTGGGCGGCTCGGCCATCGGCGGGGACTTCCTGCGGGTTTACGCCGCGAAGGCGTCTTTTGTGCCGGTGGTGGTGAACCGGGACTACGTGCTGCCCGCGTTTACCGGCCCGCACACCCTCGTCTTTGCGGTGAGCTACTCGGGCAATACCGAGGAGACCTTGAGCGCCTACCGCGAGGCGCGGCAGAAGGGGGCCACCGTTGTTGCCGTGACCAGCGGCGGCAGGCTGGCGGAGGTGGCTTCCCAGGAGAACGTGCCGCTCATCAGGGTGCCCGGCGGGCTGGCGCCGCGCGCGGCCACCGGTTACCTTTTCCTCCCCACCCTGGCCGTGATGCAGCGCATGGGCCTGGTGCCGGACGCGGGGGGCGAGGTGGCCGAGCTGGTGGAGGTGCTGCGCGCCCTGCGGGAGGAGCTGGGGCCGCAGGTCCCCCGGGAGGAGAACCCGGCCAAGAGGCTGGCGGCAAACATGCACGGGCGCATCCCCGTCATCTGGGGCGCCAGCGGGACTTCGGAGGTGGCGGCCCAGAGGTGGAAGGGGCAGATCAACGAGAATGCCAAGGCCCCGGCTTACTGGAACGTTTTCCCCGAGCTAAACCACAACGAGCTGGTCGGCTTTGAGCACCCGGCGGAGCTGCTCGCGCAGCTCTACGTGGTCATGCTGCGGGACCCGCAGGACCACCCGCGGGTGCAGAAGAGGTTTGCCCTCACGCGCGAGATCGTGGAAAAGGCGGTGGCCGGCATGGCCGAGGTGGAGGCGCGTGGGCAGGGGCTGCTGGCGCGCATGTACTCCCTGGTCTACGTGGGGGACTATGCCAGCGTTTACCTGGCCCTGCTTTACGGCGTGGACCCCGGCCCGGTGAAGGTCATCGACCAGCTGAAAGCCCGCCTGGCCCGGGAGTGAAAAACATGCGCCTGGTTATCGTTACCGGCCTCTCGGGGGCCGGTAAAACCCAGGCCCTGCGCATCTTAGAGGACCTGGGTTTCTTTTGCGTGGACAACCTCCCCCCCACGCTCATTCCCAAGTTCCTGGAGCTCTGTTCACAGTCCTCCCGGGAGATTAATAAAATAGCAGTGGTGGTGGATATCCGGGGAGGGGAGTTTTTCGACGCCCTCTTTGAGGTGCTGGCCGACCTGGAGCAGGAGGGGCTGCGCTACGAGATCCTCTTTCTGGAGACGTCCGATGCCACGCTGGTGCGCCGGTACAAGGAGTCCCGGCGCGCCCACCCTTTGAGCGTGGACGGCGAGATCCTGCAGAGCATCCAGCGGGAGAGGGAAAGGCTCAGGGAGCTGAAAGGGCGGGCGCACAAGATCATCGATACCTCCGAGATGACCCCTCAACAGCTAAAAGAAGAACTAACTGGCCTGTTCGGCGAGCAGGCGGTGGGGGCGCCGCTCAGGGTGACCGTGGTTTCCTTCGGCTACAAGTACGGCATCCCCCTGGACAGCGACCTGGTATTTGACGTGCGCTTTTTGCCCAACCCCCACTACGACCCGGCCTTGCGCCCCTTAACGGGCAACGACCCCCAGGTGCAGGAGTACGTCTGCCAGGCCCCTCTGGGGCGGGAATTTGTGGGGCGCTTCCTGGACTTCATCGATTACCTCATCCCCCACTACGTGCGTGAGGGAAAGGCCACCCTCACCATTGCCATCGGCTGCACCGGGGGGCAGCACCGCTCCGTGGTGCTGGCCAATCTTCTCGGGGAGCACCTGGCCGCCCAGGGGTACCGGGTGGCCGTGCGCCACCGGGACATCAGCCGGAAATGAGGGGTGAGAGGTAGTGCGCTGGCTGAAGTGGCTCTACCCCGGGTTAAACTTCAAGCGCTGGCTGCTCCTGGCCTTTGCCGGCCTGCTCCTGGCCGCCGCCGGCATCGGGCTCTTGAGCCAGCTCCTCCCCTTCGAGTACCAGGTGGTCTTGCGCGTCTGGTGCCGCGAGCTTTTCGGGCCCGGGCGGGCCTTCCTGGGCGGCACCCTCTTCCTCCTGCTGGGCCTGCCCGCCCTGGTGTACGGCATCCTGCGGGCCTTCCGCTCGGTGGTGGACGCGCTGGTGCCGGAAAAGTCCTGCAACCTGGCCGACATCCTCTACGCCCGGGGGTATTTGCGCCGCGGGCCGCGCATTGTGGTCATCGGCGGGGGGACGGGCCTGGCGGTGCTCTTGAAGGGGCTGAAGCGCTACACCAGCAACATCACGGCCATTGTCACCGTGGCGGACGACGGGGGGAGTTCCGGGAGGCTGCGGGGAGAGCTGGGGATGCTGCCCCCCGGGGATATCCGCAACTGCCTGGTGGCCCTGGCGGACAAGGAATCGCTCATGGAGGAGCTTTTGCAGTACCGCTTTAAGGCCGGGGACCTGGCCGGGCACAACCTGGGCAACCTCCTCCTGGCCGCCTTAAACGACATGGTGGGGGGCTTCCGGGAGGCCGTGCAGGCCCTGAGCAGGGTGCTGGCCGTGCGGGGCCAGGTGCTGCCGGTGACCCTGGACAACGTGGTGCTGGGGGCGGAGCTTGCCGACGGCACCCTGGTGTGCGGGGAGTCGGCCATACCCCGGTACAAGAAGGGGATCAAGAGGGTCTTCCTCATCCCCGGCGACTGCTCCCCCCTGCCTGAAGCGCTGCGGGCCATTGCCGAGGCCGACGCGGTGGTGCTGGGGCCGGGCAGCCTCTACACCAGCGTGCTGCCCAACCTCCTGGTGAGGGGCATTGCCGAGGCGCTGGCCCGCTGCCGCGCGGTGCGCGTGTACGTGTGCAACATCATGACCCAGCCGGGGGAAACCGACGGCTACACCGCCGCCGACCACCTGCAGGCCATCTTCGCGCACGCCGGTCCGCTGGTGGACATCGTCGTCGTCAACCAGGGGGAGGTCCCGCCCCGCTTAAAGGCCCGCTACCGCCGGGAGGGGGCGGTGCCCGTGGTGGCGGACGTGCCCAGGCTGCGCCAGCTCGGCGTGGAGGTGGTGGGCGCGGATCTCGTGCACCACGAGGGGAACGTTGTCCGCCACCACCCCGACAGGCTCGCCCGGCTCGTGCTGGAGCTGGCCCTGCGTTCCGGTAACTCGCTGCCCCTGCCACAGGCGAGCAGGGGACTCTAGGCGCCGCGCCGGGTGAAGTGCCCGGCGGCTGGCGCTGTTTTAAGGGCGGTGAGCGGCATGTCTTTTTCTTCCCTGACCAAAAACGAGCTTGCCCGGGTGGCGGGAAAAGAGAGGTGCTGCCGCCTGGCCGAGCTGGCGGCGCTGGTGCGCATCGGCGGCAGCCTGCACCTGGAGGCCGGGCAGGGAAAGCTCCTGGTGGAAACGGAAAGCGCCGCCGTAGCCCGCAAGCTTTTCTCCCTCTTCAAGGATTGCTGCGGGCTGCACGGCGAGGTGGCGGTGCTGCGCCACCGCACGCTGCGCAAGAACAACCGCTACCAGGTCCAGGTCCGGTCGCCGCGCGGCGTAAAGGAAATCCTCAGCCTGCTGGGCCTGGTGGACGGGCGGGGCAACCTCACGGAGGGCGTCCCCCGGGGGCTGGTGCGTCGAGACTGCTGCCGGCGGGCGTACCTCCGGGGTGCCTTTCTGGGAGGGGGCTCGGTGAGCGATCCCGGCGGGGCCTACCACCTGGAAGTGGTGGCCGGGGACCTTACGCACGCGCGGGGCGTCTGCCGCCTCATGCGGCGCTTCGGCCTGAAGGCGGGCATCAGCCGGCGCAAAGGCCGCCACGTGGTCTACTTAAAGGACGGCGGCAGCATTGCCGACCTGCTCCGCATCACGGGGGCCCACGGGGCCCTGCTGGAGTTTGAGAACCGGCGCGTGTACAAGGACATGCGCAACCGGGTCAACCGCCTGGTGAACTGCGAGACGGCCAACCTGAATAAGACGGTCAACGCCGCCCTGCGGCAATTGGAGAACATCCGCTTCCTGGCCGCCGCGCTGGGGCTGGACAGGCTCCCCCCGGCCCTGCGCCAGGTGGCCGAGGCGCGCCTGCGCCACCCCGATGCCAGCCTGCGGGAGCTGGGGGAGATGCTGGAGCCCCGCGCCAGCAAGTCGGCCGTAAACCACCGCCTGCGCAGGCTGGACGAGCTGGCCAGAAAACTCCGGGAGACGGCGGGTGAGCTAAGGGATGGAAGAAAAGAGGATGCGGCGCATAACGCGGCACCGGGTGCCCCCGGGCCGTAACGCCATGCGCTACTGCTGGCAGCTGGTGCACCCCCTGCGGGTGGCTTTTAATTTTCTCGTCATCGTGCTCTGCCGGTACCTGCCCTGGCTGGACTTAAAGAACCTTCTCTACAGGTCCTGCCTGGGCATGAAGGTGGGGAGCGGCGTTTCGGTGGGGCTCATGGCCATGGTGGATATTTTCTTCCCCCACCTCATCTCCATCGGCGAGAACAGCGTCATAGGATATAATACCACCATCCTCTGCCACGAATTTCTCGTGGATGAGTACCGCGTGGGGCCGGTGGTCATTGGCGCCAACGTCATGGTGGGGGCCAACACAACCATCCTGCCGGGCGTGGTCATCGGCGACGGCGCCGTTATCGGCGCCGGCTCCCTGGTGAACCGGGACATACCGCCCGGTGTTCTGGCCGCCGGCGTGCCGGCCAGGGTGGTGAGGGTCCTGGATGAGGAAGCTGCTCGCTGATTTCATCTCCCGCCCCTGGCAGAGGCGTTACGCCGTGCCCCTCCTGTTCGTCAACCTGGCCGGCTCCGCCTACGGGTACTGGTGGTACCACCGGCAGCTGGCGGAAACCCCCCTGCTTGCCTGGCCGCTGGTTCCCGACAGCCCCTTTTCCACCACCCTTTTTGCCGCGGCCCTGGCGGCCTGCCTGGCAGGGGCGAGGTTTACCGCCCTGGCCGTGGTGGCCTGCGCGGCCAACGTCAAGTACGGCCTGTGGGCGGTGGCCGTCATCGGCCACTACTGGTGGCTGGGGGGAGATATTGCCCCGGTGGAGGTCATGCTCTGGCTCTCCCACCTGGGCATGGCCGCGCAAGGGGTTCTTTTCTGGCGGCCCCTTTCTTACTCCCTGCCCGCGGTTTGGGCGGCGGCAGGCTGGATGCTGGCCAACGACCTGGCCGATTACCTCTGGGGCCTGCACCCCTACCTTTTTGCCCCCGGCCAGGAGCGCGCGGCCGCCGCGGCGGCCTGGGCCTTAAGCCTGGCGGTTGTATTTGTGCTTTTCTTGCGGCGGCACCGCGGGCGCGGCGCGCTCAAGAGTCGGGGCAGGTCGCCGGGCGGTGATGGCGCGGCTGCCGGCTGAATATGTTTGGTATAAAGGCAGGGGCGGCAGGAAAAAGGTCGCCGGCGGGCGAAAATATTCTTTTAAGGGAAGCGGCGGGCTTCGTGGAGGAGATAAGAAATGCGCCTGGGATACACCTTAAACGTTGAGCAGACGCAAAAGCTGGTGATGACCCCCGAGTTGCGGCAGGCCATTACCATCCTGCAGCTTTCCTCCCTGGAGCTTTCCACTTACCTGGAGCAGCAGTTGGCGGAAAACCCCTTCCTGGAAGTAGTGAGGGAGGAAGGGGAAGGCGAAGGGGAAGTGGAAGGGGAAGGGATGCGCGAGGAAGAGGACGAGGGCAAGTTCGATCCGGACTGGGAGGAATATTTCCTGGACTCCAGCGACCTGGGCCTGCCCCGGGCAGAGCGCGACCCGGAGCCCCCGGAGTACAACTACGAGCACTTCCTCAGCCAGGCGCCCACCCTGGTGGAGCACCTGATGTTCCAGCTGTACCTCTCCAGGTGCAGCCAGGAGGTGCGGGCCGTCGGCGAGTACCTCATCGGCAACCTCGACGATCACGGCTACCTCCAGATTACCGTAGAGGAGGCCGCCAGGAGGCTGGGGGTGGAGGTGCCGCTCGTGGAGGAGGCCCTGCGCCTCATCCAGTCCTTCGACCCCCCGGGCGTGGGGGCAAGAAACTTGCAGGAGTGCCTGCTGATCCAGGTTAACCAGCTGGGTATTAAAAATCCCCTGCTGGAAAAGATCATCTGCGGCCATCTGGAGGACCTGGCCAGGGGCCGTTACAGCCGCCTGGCCCAGCAGCTGGGCGTGGACGTGCAGCAGGTGCAGCAGGCGGCGGACGTCCTGAAAACCCTGGACCCCAAGCCGGGGCGCAACTTCTCCACCCCCAACGAGGTGCGCTACATCGTACCCGACGTGGTGGTGGAGAAGGTGGACGGGGACTACGTGGTGCTCATCAACGACAGCCTGCTGCCCCGGCTGACCATCAGCCCCACCTACCGCGCGGTAATCAGCCAGCAGGAAAAGTACGACGCGCAGACGCGCCGCTTTGTGGAGCGCAAGCTCAACGCCGCGGCCTGGCTGATTAAGAGCGTGGAGCAGCGCCGGCTCACCCTTTACCGCGTGGCCAACTGCCTCGTGCAGCTGCAGCGGGAGTTCCTGGACCACGGCGTGAAGTACCTCAAGCCGCTGAACCTCAAGCAGGTGGCGGAAATGGTCGGCTTGCACGAATCGACGGTCAGCAGGGCCATTGCCAACAAGTACATGCAGACCCCCCAGGGCGTGTTTGAGATGAAATACTTCTTTTCCTCCGGCATCAGCGGCGACGGGGGGGTGCAGGCTTCCGCCGAGAGCATCAAGAAAATGCTGCAGGAGATTGTGGCCGCCGAGGACCCTAAAGACCCCCTCAATGACCAGAAGATTGCGGAAATTTTCCACCGCCGGGGCATACGCATCTCCAGGCGCACGGTGGCCAAGTACCGGGACGAGCTGGGCATACCCTCCGTGCGCCAGCGCAAAAGGTACTGAAAAGCGGCGCCCCCGGAGAGGAAACCGGCAGCGCACCGCTGTTAGAGGCGGTGCCTTCTTTTTTGCTTGAAGTATCGGGCGGGGCGGCAAGAATCCGGCCTGCGCCCCTCACCCGGCTTCTTCTTTTTGCCTAAAATGTCCAGACAGTTAGCCAGAAAAAGGAGGAACTATTTATCTATTTGGCGAATAAGAATATCATAAATCCCGTGATTATGCCCAATTCAGATATACTATTGAAAGGAGTGAAGGGGAATAATGACGGTAAGGGTGGGCATCAACGGGTTTGGCCGTATCGGCAGGATGGTCCTGAGGGCGGCCCTCGCGCGCCCGGAGATCCAGGTGGTGGCGGTAAATCACAAGTCGCGGCGCCTCCCCGCGGGCGAGGACTACGCCCAGGCCCTGGCCTACGCCTTGAAATACGACTCCGTGCACGGTAAACTGGAAGCGGAGGTTTTAGGGAGGAATAAGACCCTGGTGGTCAACGGGCGGGAAATTGCCGTGCTGGCGGAAGGCGACCCGGCCAGGCTGCCCTGGGGCGAGCTGGGCGTGGACGTGGTGGTGGAGTCCACGGGCAAGCTGAAGAGCGTGGAGGACGCCTCCCGGCACCTCTCTGCCGGGGCGAAGAAGGTGATCATTACCGCCCCCGCCAAGGGAGACGTGCTCACGGTGGTCATGGGGGTGAACGAGCACACCTACGATCCGGCGGTGCACCACGTGGTTTCCAACGCCTCCTGCACCACCAACTGCCTGGCTCCGGTGGCCAAGGTGCTGGACGAGCGCTTCGGCCTCGTCAAGGGCCTCATGACCACCGTACACGCCTACACCAACGACCAGCAGATCCTGGATATGCCCCACCGCGACCTCCGGCGGGGCCGGGCCGCCGGCATGAGCATTATCCCCACCACCACCGGGGCGGCCAAGGCCGTGGGGCTGGTCCTGCCGCACCTGCAGGGCAGGCTGAACGGCTTTGCCATGCGGGTTCCCACACCCAACGTGAGCGTGGTGGACCTGGTGGCCGAGCTGTCCCGCCCGGTTACCGTGGAGGAGGTAAACGAGGCCTTTAAAGAGGCCGCCCGGGGGGAGCTGGCGGGCATCCTGGCGTACAGCGAGCTTCCCCTGGTCTCGGTGGACTACGTGGGGGACCCCCACTCGGCCATTGTGGACGGACCCTCCACCATGGTCGTCGGGAACATGGTGAAGGTGGTGGCCTGGTACGACAACGAGTGGGGCTACTCCAACCGGGTGGTGGACCTCATCCTCTACATGGCCCGGAAGGGGTGGCAGTAAAACTAAGGTCTTAAGGAGGTATCCCTTGCGTGCTGAAAACCCTGCGCGATGTGGAGGTGGCCGGCAAGCGGGTGCTGGTGCGCGTGGACTTTAACGTGCCCCTGAAAGAGGGCAAAGTGGCCGACGACACCCGCATCCGCGCGGCGCTCCCCACCATTCGCTACCTGGTGGAAAGGCAGGCCAGGGTCATCCTGGTTTCCCACCTGGGGAGGCCAAAGGGCAAGGTGGACGAGCGCTACCGGCTCGACCCGGTGGCCGCCCGCTTAGAGGAGTTGCTGGGGAAGCGCGTCGTCAAGGTGGACGACTGCATCGGGGAAGCTCCCCGGGCGGCCGTGGAGGCCATGGAGCCGGGGGACGTGGTGCTGCTGGAGAACGTGCGCTTTTACCCGGAGGAGGAAAAGAACGACCGGGAGTTTGCCCGGCAGCTGGCCGAGCTGGCCGACCTTTACGTTAACGACGCCTTTGGCACCGCTCACCGGGCCCACGCTTCCACGGAAGGGGTGGCCCGCTTCCTCCCGGCGGTGGCCGGCTTTTTAATGGAAAAGGAGATAAGCGTCCTCAGCCAGGTCCTCGAGCGCCCGGTCCGCCCCTTTGTGGCCCTTTTGGGCGGAGCCAAGGTTTCCGATAAGATCGGCGTGGTGGAAAACCTGCTGGGCAGGGTGGACGCCCTGCTCATCGGCGGGGGCATGGCCAATACCTTCCTGGCCGCACGCGGCTGCAAGATGGGCAAGTCCCTGCTGGAGCCGGACCGCCTGGAGCTGGCCCGGGAGATCATGGAAAAGGCCGGGGAGAAAAACGTGAAGGTGCTCCTGCCCGTGGACCTGGTGGTGGCCAGGGCCGCCGAGCCGGGGGCGGAGTCCATGGTGGTGCCGGCAGACGGCGTGCCGGAGGAGTGGATGGCCCTGGACATCGGCCCGCAAACGGTGGCGCTCTTTGCCCGGGAGCTTGCCCGCGCGGGCACGGTGCTCTGGAACGGGCCCATGGGGGTTTTTGAGATGGAGCCCTATGCGGCAGGCACCCTGGGTGTTGCCCGCGCGCTGGCGGAGAGCGGGGCCACCGCCGTGGTGGGCGGCGGGGACACGGCGGCGGCGGTGGAAAAGGCCGGGGTGGCCGACAAGATGTACCACGTTTCCACCGGCGGCGGCGCTTCTTTAGAGTTCCTGGAGGGCAAGGTGCTGCCGGGGGTGGCGGTGCTCATGGAAAAGGCGGGGTAGGGGTGATGGCCGTGCGCGTGCCTCTGGTGGCGGGCAACTGGAAGATGTACAAGACGGTGGCCGAGGCGGTGGATTACGCGCGCCGGCTAAAATCGTCCGGCAGCCCCGCCGGCGTGGAGCTGGCCGTCTGCCCCCCCTTTACCGCGCTTTTGGCCGTGGGCCGGGAGCTTGCCGGCAGTCAAGTGGGCCTGGGGGCCCAGGACATGCACTGGGCGGAGGAAGGGGCCTACACGGGGGAAGTATCCCCCCTCATGCTCAAAGAGCTGGGCTGCCGCTACGTGATCCTGGGGCACTCGGAGCGCCGCCAGCACTTCGGGGAGAGTGATGAGGCGGTCAACGCCAAGGTAAAGGCGGCCTTGCGGCACGGCTTGGTGCCCATCGTCTGCGTGGGGGAAACCCTGGCCGAGAGGGAGGCGGGGCGGGCGCGGGAGGTGGTGGCCGGGCAGCTCCGCGGCTCCCTGGCCGGCCTTGCGGCACAAGAAGCCGGGAACGTGGTCGTGGCCTACGAGCCCGTGTGGGCCATCGGCACGGGGCGCACCGCCCTGCCGGAGGATGCCCAGGAGATGAGCGCCTTCATCCGCGCCCTGCTGGCGGAAATGTTCGGGCGCGAAGTGGCCGGGAAGGTGCGCATCCAGTACGGCGGCAGCGTGAAGCCGGAGAACGCCGCCGGGATCCTGCGCCAGCCCGACATTGACGGGGCGCTGGTGGGCGGCGCCAGCCTGCAGGTGGAAAGCTTCCTGGCCATTGCCCGGGCGGCGGCAAAATAGGATGACGGGGAGGTAAGCAAATGTCACTGGCCATTGTCGATGTCCGTGCCAGGGAGATCCTGGACTCCCGGGGAAACCCCACCCTGGAAGTGGACGTTATCCTAGAGGACGGCACCCTGGGCCGGGCGGCGGTGCCTTCCGGGGCCTCCACCGGCGCCCATGAAGCCGTGGAGCTGCGGGACGGCGACCCCAGGCGCTACCTGGGCAAAGGGGTGCAGAAGGCCGTCAAGAACGTGGTGGAAAAGATTGCGCCGGAAATCATCGGCTTTGAGGTCACCGACCAGGCGGCCCTCGATGCGGCGCTCATCGAGCTGGACGGCACGCCCAACAAGAGCAACCTCGGGGCCAACGCCATCCTGGGCGTTTCCCTGGCGGCGGCCAAGGCGGCGGCCCGCTCCCTGGGCCTGCCCCTCTACCGCTACCTGGGCGGGGTAAACGCCCGGCGGCTGCCCGTGCCCATGATGAACATTTTAAACGGCGGCAAGCACGCCGACAACAACGTGGACATCCAGGAATTCATGATCATGCCCGTGGGCGCCCCCAGCTTTGCCGAGGCCTTACGCATGGGCGCGGAGGTCTTCCACCACTTAAAGAGGGTGTTGAAAGATAGGGGCCTTGCCACCGCCGTGGGGGACGAGGGCGGCTTTGCGCCAAACCTGGGCTCCAACGAGGAAGCCCTGGCCGTCATCATGGAAGCCATTCTTGCCGCCGGCTACCGCCCCGGCGAGGACGTGGCCCTGGCTCTTGACGCGGCGGCCACCGAATTTTACAAGGACGGCGTTTACCGGCTGGAGGGCAGGGACTACACGGCGGAGGAGCTCATCGCTTTCTACGCCTCCCTGGCGGAGCGCTACCCCATCCTCTCCCTGGAGGACGGTCTGGCCGAGGACGACTGGGAGAACTGGCCCAAGCTTACCGCCCGCCTGGGTACTCGCGTGCAGATAGTGGGGGACGACCTCTACGTGACCAATACCGCGCGGCTGCGGAAGGGCATAGAGCTTGGGGCCAGCAACTCCATCTTAATAAAGGTGAACCAGATAGGCACCCTCACCGAGACCCTGGAGGCCATTGAGATGGCCCGGCGGGCCGGGTTCACGGCGGTGGTCAGCCACCGCTCGGGGGAAACGGAGGACACCACCATTGCCGACCTGGTGGTGGCCTGCGGCACGGGCCTGATCAAGACCGGCGCCCCCTCCCGCACCGAGCGCGTGGCCAAGTACAACCGCCTCCTGCGCATTGAGGAAGAGCTGGGTAAGGCGGCCCTGTACCCGGGGAGGGAGGCCCTCTACTGCCTTTTTCGCCCCGCTCAGGGGTAATTTTGCAGGAGGAAAATGCCCCCGCGTGTCTAATTGCCATTAACAGCAGGCTATGTTATAATAGGAACAAATGGAAAAGAGGTGCGGGGATGTTTTTAAAGGGAGCCCTCATCGGCCTTCACGTGCTGGTTTCCCTGGTGCTCATTGCGGTGGTCCTCCTGCAGTCGGGCAGGAGCGCGGGGCTGGGAGCCATTGCGGGCGGCGCGGAAGTGCTTTTCGGCAAAAAGAAGGGACTGGACGAGTTCCTGGGCCGGGTGACCACCGTGGTGGCCGTTCTTTTTGCCATCACATCTCTGGTTTTAGGTTTCCGCTACTAGAGTTAAGGGCTGCCGGTGTCTTTGCCGGCTGCCTGCTATTTTGTAGGGGAAGGGGGAGGTGAAGCGGGGAGGAAGGAGGTTTTGGCGTGCTTTTTGAGGAGAGATGAGCCTGTAAACAAACTGTGATGCAGGGAGGGAGCCTTCTTGGGACAATCCTGGGTTAGCTATGCGGGGATCATTGCCGCCGTCATCGGCATCCTCTACGCGGGATACCTAGCCTCCTGGGTTTTGAGCCGTCCCGCCGGTACCCCGCGCATGCAGGAGATCTCGGCGGCCATCCAAGAGGGGGCCATGGCCTACCTCAACCGGCAGTACCGCACCATTGCCGTGGTGGGCATCATCGTTGCTCTCATCATTCTCTTCGGCCTCAATTACTGGACGGCCATCGGCTTTGTCATTGGTGCGGTCTTTTCCGGCCTGTGCGGCTACATCGGCATGTACGTGACCACGCGGGGCAACACCCGGGTGGCCGAGGCGGCCAAGTCCGGCATCAACCACGCCCTGCAGGTGGCCTTTAAGGGCGGGGCCGTGACGGGGATGATGTGCGTGAGCCTGGCCCTTTTGGGCGTGTCGGCCATGTACGTCATCTTCAAGGACCCGGTGGCCCTGGTGGGCCTGGGCTTTGGCGGCTCGCTCATCAGCGTCTTTGCCCGTCTGGGCGGCGGCATTTACACCAAGAGCGCCGACGTGGGCGCCGACCTGGTGGGTAAGGTGGAAGCCGGCATTCCCGAGGACGACCCGCGCAACCCGGCGGTGATTGCCGACAACGTGGGCGACAACGTGGGCGACTGCGCCGGCATGGCCGCGGACCTCTTTGAAACCTACGCGGTTACCGCCGTGGGCGCCATGCTGCTCGGCTTCCTGCTCTTCAAGGGCCAGCCGCAGTACGTCATCTACCCCATGGTCCTGGGCGCGGTGGCCATCATTGCTTCCATCATCGGCACCTTCTTTGTGCGCATGAGCGACCAGAGCACCAACATCATGGGCGCCCTCTACAAGGGCCTCTGGGCCTCGGCGGTCTTATCCCTCATCGGCTTCTGGTTCGTAACCACCTCCATGCTGGGTTCGTCCCTGTACTTCTGGCCGGCCCTGCTGGGCGTCGTCATCACGGTGGCTATTGTGTACATCACCGACTACTACACCTCCAAAAGCTTCCGCCCGGTGCGCTCCATTGCTGAGGCTTCCCAGTCCGGCCACGCCACCAACATCATCACCGGCATCTCCGTGGCCATGGAAGCCGGGGTGCTCCCCGCGCTGGTCATCGTGGCGGGCATTATTATTTCCTACCTGGTGGGCGGCGGCGGTTCCGGCGGGCTTTATGCCGTGGGCATTGCCTCCATGGCCATGCTCTCCATGACCGGCATCATCGTGGCCATCGACTCCTACGGCCCCATTACCGATAACGCCGGCGGCATTGCCGAGATGGCCGAACTGCCGGACGAGATCCGCAACATCACCGACCCGCTGGACGCGGTGGGCAACACCACCAAGGCGGTGACCAAGGGCTACGCCATCGGCTCGGCGGGCCTGGCGGCCATCGTGCTCTTTGCCGACTACACCCACCACCTAGCGGACTACGTGGATCCCAAGCTGCTGACCTTCTCCATCCACAACCCGTGGGTGCTGGCCGGCCTGTTCATCGGCGCGGCGCTGCCCTTCCTCTTCTCCTCCCTGGCCATCGGCGCCGTAGGCCGGGCGGCCTACGAGGTGGTCAACGAGGTGCGCCGCCAGTTCCGCGAAATTAAGGGCCTCATGGAGGGGACGGCCAAGCCCGAGTACGGGCGCTGCGTGGACATCGTCACCCGCCGGGCGTTGAAGGAAATGATCGTTCCCGGTCTCATCCCGGTCCTCTCCCCGGTGCTGGTGGGCCTGATCCTCGGGCGGGACGCCCTGGGCGGCATGCTCATGGGCACCATCATCAGCGGGCTCTTCCTGGCCATCTTCCAGACTGCCGGCGGCGGCGCCTGGGACAACGCCAAGAAGTACATCGAGGAAGGCGCCTACGGCGGCAAGGGCACGCCCACCCACGCCGCAGCGGTGACCGGGGACACGGTAGGCGACCCGCTCAAGGACACCGCGGGCCCGGCCATCAACCCCATGATCAAGATCGTCAACATCGTGGCCCTATTGATCACGCCGCTGGTGGCCAACATCGTGCGCTAAAGGCAAATCATGGCGGCAGAGCAAGCCCCTGCCCGGTACCTGCCGGGGCAGGGGCTTTTACTTTGCAAAGGCAGGAGGTTTTTACCTTTACTGTTGACAGGGCGGGGAAAAGGTTTTATATTTTTTCTTAGATACCCATACGGGTATATGTAAGGAGGCGGATGAGCATGTTGCAAGACGCACGGCAGCGCCCGGCGGGAGCATTTCGTGAGGGCGCGCAAGGAGAGAGGCTGCGGGAAGTGCAGAGGAAGCGCCGGGTGCGCCAGTACCTGACCTGGCCGGTCCTGCTCCTGGTGGCCGTGCTGGGCTGGTTTTACCCCTGGCTGGGTTTCCTGCTCCTGGGGTGTATGGCCGGCGCCGTGGGCGTGGCTCTATTTAGGGGGCGGGCCTGGTGCGACTGGATGTGCCCGCGGGGGGCATTTTACGACCTCTTCGTGGCGCCCGTTTCCCTCAAAAGGGGCATACCCGGCGTCCTGCGCGCCACCCCTGTGAGGGCCTTCATGCTCGCCCTCATCTTTGCCGTCATCGGCGTGCAGTGGTACCTGGCCTGGGGAGACGCGGCGGCCATGGGCCTGGCCCTGGTGCGCGTGCTCGCCGTGACCACGGTGGCCGGCATCATCCTGGGCCTCTTCCTCCACCCTAGGGCGTGGTGCCACATCTGCCCCATGGGGACCTTAAGCTGCTGGCTTTCCGGCGGCAAAGAACCCCTTTTCATCGGTCAGGAATGTACCGCCTGCCGGGCCTGTACCCGGGTCTGCCCCATGCAGCTAAAGCCCTACGCGTATAAAGAGGAGGGCACCATGGGGGACAACGACTGCCTTAAATGCGGTACCTGCGTGGCCGCCTGTCCGCGCCGCGCCCTGCGCTTTGAGCGGGGCGCCAAAAAGCAGGCCGCCTAGCAAAAACATGGTAAAAAATGAGCTTTTTCTGGTAAAATATCTCCTGGGGGTTTAAGTCATGGGCGAGAGCTGGAACGATAGCATGTGCTTTGCCTGCAGCCCGCACAACCCCATCGGCCTCCACCTGGAGTTTACCGATGAGGGCGGTGTCTGCCGGGCTTTTTTTACCCCCGGAGAGGAGCACCAGGGCTGGACCGGTTACCTGCACGGCGGCCTGATTGCCACCCTCCTGGATGAGGCCATGGCCCAGTGGCTCTGGCGGCGGGGGGTGGGGGCCATGACCGCCGAGATGCTCTCCCGCTTCAGTTACCCGGTGCCCGTGGGGGTCAGGGTAACCGTGGAGGCGGAGCTGGTGGCCCATAAGGGCCGCCTGTGGGAACTAACCGCCCGCGTCATCCTTCCCGGCGGCAGGGTGGCCGCCCGAGCGAAGGGAAAATTTCTGGAGAGGAGATAAAAAGTGACCAGACAGGAAGCTTACGACCTTCTCACCCGCTACCTTAAGACCCCGCACCTGCTCAAGCACTCCCTGGCCGTGGAGGCGGTGATGCGCGGCCTGGCCCGCCGTTTCGGCCAGGACGAGGAGCTGTGGGGCCTGGCCGGGCTGCTGCACGACATCGACTACGAGTGGACCAAGGACGAGCCGCACCGCCACAGCCTGGAGGGAGGGGACCTCCTGGCCAGGGAAGGCCTGCCGGAGGAAGTGGTTTACGCCGTGAAGGCGCACAACGAGGTGCACGGCCTGCCCCGCAAGAGCCTCCTGGACCGGGCCCTTTATGCCAGCGACCCGTTGACGGGGCTCATTGTGGCCGGCGCGCTCATCAAGCCGGAGAAAAAGCTGGCCGCCATTGACGTGCCCTTCCTCATGAACCGCTTCCACGAAAAGTCCTTTGCGCGGGGGGCCAACCGGCAGCAAATAAAAAGCTGCGAGGAGATGGGCCTTACCCTGGAAGAGTTCATGGGCATAGGGCTGGCGGCCATGCAGGGGATTGCCTCCCAGCTGGGCCTTTAAATTTTTCGCGGATGGGGCCGCCATAAAGGCCCCGTTTTTAGAGCGTGGGGGGCCCCTTTTAGGCAATGCTTTCTCTTAAGAGCTCTGCCGTCCTGCGGGCGCGCTGCTCGTCCCGCAGGCGTTTTATTTCCTCCAGGCGGGCGTACCAGGGTGCGGGGTCAAAGCTGCGCGGGGAGGCGAGGCAGCTGTCAATTAGCTGCCGGTAGAGCCTTACCGCCGCTCCCATAAGGGCGGGCGTGTACTCCCTCCCCTGGATCTTCAGCGTGGAGACGCCCAGCTCCAGGCAGCGGGGGATGTCCTCTAAGAGGAAGAAGGCCTCGTTGCGCAGCTTTACGCCCCAGGCGGCGGTGCCGTGCCGGCAGCTCACGTCCCAGGGGGCGAGGCAGAGGCGGTGGCACAGCCCGCCGCGGTTGGGGCTTCCCAGGAAGTGGTTCTTGCCCTCGGCATCAAGGTGCCAGACCTGCCGGGCGTAGCTGCTCATCCAGCACTGGCCGATGTAGGTAAAGCACGTGCTGGCGTGGATGAGCACCTCCACCCCCAGCCCGGCCCGGCGTATGGCCGACAACTCCTCCCAGGGGAGCTTGCAGTCGGCCACCACCTGCCTTACCCCCAGCTCCCGGAAGAAGGCGTAGTCCTGGGCGTTGGTCATATTGCAGCCCACGCTGGCGTGAATGGGCAGCTCCGGGAAGGCGCGGTGCACGGCGTGGATGCAGCCCACGTCGGTGAGGATGACCGCGTCGATGCCCCAGGAGAGGAAGCGCTCGAGCTTCTTTAAAAGCAAGGGGATCTCCCGGGAATGGGGGAGGGTGTTGATGGCCACGCGGATTTTTTTGCCGTAAGAGTGGACCAGGGAGGCGCACTCTTTTAGCTCCTCGTCGCCCAGCTCAAAGGCCGCCGCCCGCCTGCTCCAGCCCCGGGGCCCCACGTAGACGGCATCGGCCCCGGCCTCCATTACTTCCCGCACCATCTCCGGGCTCCCGCCCGGCGCCAGGAGTTCTACCATCTTAATACCACCTCCTCAGATGCTTACCGGCTCGCCGTACTGGTTGATGTACATCCTCCCGGCCTGGCCGAAGTAGTAGCCGTTGCAGAAGCCGTGGCGGGACCAGTTTTTGAGCATCTCCAGCCAGGCCGGCCAGAGCAGCTCCCGGCCTTCGGCCATGTGCTCCAGGGCTTCCCGGTAGATGAGGCCCACCTCGCGGCGGTATTCCGGCGGCTCGTAAAGGGTTTCCAGGCGAAAAGCCCGGTAGCCGCTTTCCAGCAGGTACGGCAGGTGCTCCAGCATGCACACGTCCTTGCCGCTCCACACCACCGTACCGGTGATTTTGAGCACCCAGTCCCGGGTGGTGAGCCAGAAATCCTCGCGGCAGGCCTGGGGGCAGGGGTGGTCCGGGAAGTTGAGCAAAAAGCAGCTGTTGGTGAGCCCCAGGGGCATCTTGCCGTGCAGGAGTATCTCCACCTCCAGGCCGCCGGCCTCGCGGATGAGGTGGATTTCCTCCAGGCTCACCTCGTAGTTTGGCGTGACCCTCCGCACTCCGTATTCCTTTAATTTGGCCGCCCCCAGATCGGTGTAGACGTTGGCAAAACAGCCCGTGTGCACGGGCAGCCCCGGGAAGCGGCGGTGGACCAGCCTCACTACCCCCAGGTTGTGGGCCTCCACGGCGTCGGCCCCCGCGCGGGCGGCGGTTTCCACCAGCTTTTCCACGCCGCCCAGCTCGCCGGTGCGGGGGGCGGCCGGCGTGGCCACGTAGGCCTTCTTGCCCATCCCCTTGAGGCGCGTGATGGCTTCTGCCAGCTCGCGGTGGTTTTCCAGCAGGTTACCGGCGTGCTTTGGGCAGTAGGGGTTCCCCAGGTAAACGGCCTGGTAAGGCGCTAAATCCCGCGCGTTTACCTCTTCCAGGGTGGAAACCTGGGTGTTCAGCTCTATCTCGAGTTGCCCCACGCTCTCACCTCCCCCTCTTTTTGCTGGCCGAAGGCCGCCAGCGCCTGGTCCAGGACCCGCCGGTACCGCTGCACCGTGAGGCCGGTTGCCTCGGGGGACAGGTGGCGGCCCTGCAGCTTGAAGACGGTGACCCCGCTTTTGAGGTAGGAAAGCACCTCCCCGGCCATGTCCAGCTCGCTAAAAGACAGGCGGCAGCTCCTCGCCTGGCCGGCGCCCGCCTTTAGCCGCCACGGCGCGCCGCAGGCCCGCCCGCAGTACCTGCCGCGCCGCGCGCTGCCCAGGGCCGGCGAGCCCCGGTGGAGGTAGCCGCCCAGAATGCAGGTGCCCGGCCTGAGGGGCTCCACGGCGGCCAGCAGGAAGACCTCCAGCTCTACGGAGGTTCTGGAGCGGATGTAAGCCACCTCTGCGGGAGAAATGCCGGGCGGCAGGATGACGCCCCTGGCGCCCAGCTCCTCTAAAAAGAGCACGTCCTCGGCGTTTACGGCCCCGCAGCCCACGCTGGCGTAAAGCGGTATGGCGGGGAAGGCGCGGGCGAGGTGGGCAATTAGGCCCACGTCGTTGAGGATGAAGCCGCCCGCCCCGGCGTGGGCCAGCAGGTTGACCGCCCTCAGGAGCTCTTCTTTGTCGGCGTGCCGGGGGATGACGTTTAAGGCCACGTGGGCCCGGCGCCCCAGGTTGCGGGCGACGGAGAGGCAGCTTTTCAGCTCTTCCAGGCTCATGCCGTTTTTGCCCCGCGAAAAACCGGCCAGCCCCGCGTACACGGCATCGGCGCCGGCTTTAAAAGCGGCCTGAGCGGCCTTCAAGCTTCCTGCCGGGGCCAGTAGGAGGGCCATGAGCGCAAAAAACCCCCTTTGGAATGTCCGGCGGGGGCCGCCATGAGGCCCCCGCCGCTTGTGGCTACGCCTCGCCGCGGGCCTTTTTCTCCCACTCGCGCAGGATGCGGCGCAGGATTTTGCCCGTGGGCGTGCGCGGTATCTCGCTGACAAAGGCAAACTCCCGCGGCAGCTTGTAGACGGAGATTTTATCCTTGCAGAACTCGATGAGCTCCTTTTCCAGCTCGGGGCCGGGCGTGTAACCCTCGTTGAGGGCAATGTAGGCCTTGACGTTTTGCCCGCGGACCTCGTCGGGCACACCGATCACGCCCACGTCCCTCACCGCCGGGTGCTTGGCCAGGGCGTCTTCGATTTCCTCGGGGCCGATGCGGTAGCCGGAGCTCTTGATGAGGTCGTCCTCCCGGGAGACAAAGAAGAGGTAGCCTTCCTCATCCAGGTACACGTAGTCGCCCACCTGGTTCCAGCCGTTGAAGTTGACCTCTTTCTGCTTTTTGAGCAGGGCGCCGTTGTCCTCGTAGGGCCGCCAGTAGACGGTGCAGGTGGGCCCGCGGGCGATGAACCTGCCGATCTCGCCGGGCGGCAGCTCGCGACCGTCCTCGTCTACCACCTTGATTTCGTAGCCGGGGACGGCCTGGCCGGCGGAGCCGGGCTTGGCCCTCATGTTTACCGTGTTGGAGACGAAGACAAAGCCCATTTCCGAGGAGCCCAGCCCCTCGTAAATGTCCATGCCGAAGCGCTCCCGCCAGGCAAAGAAGGCCTTGGTGCCCAGCGCCTCGCCGCCGCCGGTGCAGATGCGTAAGGAGCTTAAGTCGTACTTCTTCTCCGCGTCGGGGACCTGGAGCATCTTGCGGTAGGCCGTGGGCAGCACGGAAATGATGGTGGCGTTGTACTTCTGGATGGCCTCGAACATATCCTCCGGCGTGAACTTCGGCAGGAGGAACACGGCGGCGCCAAAGCGGAAGGGTATGACCGCCGTTACGCCGTAGCCGGCGGCAAAGGCCATGGGCGCCGGGCCGCCGATGACGTCGTCGGGCCGTACGCGCCAGCAATATTTGCCGAAGCTGTCGGCAATGATGAGGAGGTCCTCCATGAAGTGCACCGTGCCCTTGGGCAGGCCGGTGGTGCCGGAGGTGTAGAGGAGCAGGGCCACCGCCAGGCGCTCCCGGCGCACGGGCTCCAGGTGCTTGTTGGGGTGGCTGGCCAGCTCGCCGTAGGGGATGTAGCCCTTGGCCTTGACTTCGGCAGGGTTGCCGCCGATGACGATGATGTGCTCCACCGTCTTGAAGTTGTCCTTGGCCGCTTCCAGCTCACCCATGAGCCCCACGTGGCAGAAGATGGCCTTGGCCTCGGCGTTGTTGGCCACGTGGGCCAGCTCTACCCGGGAGAAAAGGGGGGAGGTGGGCACGCAGATGCCCCCGATCTTGATGATGGCAAAGTTGGCAATAAGGGCTTCCGGGACGTTGGGCGAGCGGATGATTACGCGGTCGCACTCTCCGAGGCCGAGGTCCTTTAAGGCGTTGCCCAGCCGGTTGACGGCGTACATCAGCTCTCGGTAGGTGATTTTCTGGTCCTCGTAAAAGATGGCCACGTGGTTGCCCATGCCCTTTTCCAGCACGTTCTT
This sequence comes from Desulfovirgula thermocuniculi DSM 16036, assembly GCF_000429345.1. Taxonomy (GTDB): domain Bacteria; phylum Bacillota; class Desulfotomaculia; order Desulfotomaculales; family Desulfovirgulaceae; genus Desulfovirgula; species Desulfovirgula thermocuniculi. Next base: position 54,054 of record NZ_AUBR01000012.1, read on the forward strand.
GTCAATCAGCTCTTCCGTGGCGTTTAAAAGATCGGGGTATTCCTGGAATTCGGGCAGAGTGTAAATTTTTTGCGGCCAGAGCTCCCTGGGCGGCAGGTAATTCTCGGGAAGGCAACCCATAAGTTTTTTCACCCCTTCGCAAATATTTTTTAAATATTTAGCCATTTATGGTGGCGGCAACCCCGTGCTTTGCCCGCTCACCCCCTTCATCTAGGCGTATATGCGCTGGGCGGCGTTGCTCCGCAGGAATTCCGCGCTGCTGCCGGCAAAGATGATGCGCCCCTGGCAGAAGCCGTAAATGCGCCCGGCCAAGCTGGTGGCCGCTTTAAGATCATGCTCGGAGAAGAGCACGGTGACCCCTTTCTGGGGCAAAGTGCGGATGACCTGGGAGAGCACCTGCTTCATGCCCGTGCTCAGGCCGAAAAAGGGCTCGTCTAAAAGCAGCATCCTGGGCTGGGCCATCAGCGCCCGCCCGATGAGCAGCATCTGCTTTTCCCCGCCGCTCAAAACGCCTGCCGGGTAATGCTTCTTTTGCGCCAGGCAGGGGAAAAGGGCAAACACCTCCTCCAAGGTGGCCCGGGCCTTTTGGGCGTCCCGCAGGAGGAGGGCCCCCACCCGAAGGTTTTCCAGCACCGTCAGCTCGGGGGCCACCCTGGCCCGCTCGGGGGTGTAGATGAGGCCCAGGCGGGCGCGCCGGTAGGCCGGGAGCCCGGTGAGCTCCCGGGAGGCAAAGCAAATGCTGCCCCTCTGGTGAGGGGTGATGCCGGCGGTGGCCCGCAGCAGGGTGGTCTTGCCGGAGCCGTTGGGCCCCACCACCGCCACCACCTCCCGCTCTTCCACCGCCAGGCTTACTCCCTTGAGGGCGCGCACGCCCCCGTAGCTCACCCAGAGTTCCCGCACGTCGAGGAGGGCCATCCTAAAGCTCCATCCCTTCACGGAGGATTTGGGGTACCTGGCCGCGGTCGAACTCCCCCTTGAGCCTGCCCCTTTCCATGTAAAGGATGCGGTGGGCCAGGTTGCTTAAAATGCGCGGGTTGTGGGAGACCAGGAGGATGGCCACGCCGCGCTCGTTGACGCGGCGCAGGAGTTCCAGCAGCCCGGCCTCTTCCTTGATGCTCAGGGCGGCAAAGGGCTCATCCAGGAGCAGGAGCCGCGGCGAGGTGGCCAGGGCGCGGGCCAGCTCCAGCCGCTTCAGCGCCCCGGAAGAGAGTTGGTTGGCCGGCATGTGCCGGCGGTCCAGCAGGCCGGTTTCCTCGAGGATCATCCTGGCCCGCTCGCGGTCGGCGCGCGTCTGGTGCCAGCGCCGGGCGGTGAGGGCCACCAGCACGTTCTCGTAGACGGTGAGGTGGCAGAAGGGCCTGGTCAGCTGGAAGGTGCGGGCAATGCCCAGCCTGGCCCGCCGGTGGGCGTCTAAGCGGGTGATTTCCCGGCTCCCCCAGTAAATTTTCCCCTCCTGGGGCCGCAGGAGGCCGCCGAGGAGGTTGAGCAGGGTGGTCTTGCCGGAGCCGTTGGGGCCCGTGAGGGCCACGACTTCCCCTTCCCGGACGGCAAAACTCACCCCCTTTACCGCCGGGTACCCGTAAAAGGAGCGGGTCAGGCCGGCGGCCCGCAGGAGCTCATTTTGGCCTGCCGGCATCTCGATACCTCCGCCAGAGTTCGGCCAGGTGAGGCCCGATTCCCTTGGGGAAGAACCGCGCGGCCAGGATCAACGCCAGGCCGTAGGCCAGCAGGCGCACCGGCGGCGGTACCCACAGCCAGGAAAAAAAGCGCCGGCGAGGTAGGCGGCCAGGGCCGGGCCGGCCACCGTACCCCTCCCTCCCAGGATGGCCAGCACCAGGGCCGCAAAGCTCAGCTCCAGGGACAGCGATGAAGGGGCGGCCAGCCCCAGGTACTGGGCGTGCAGGGCGCCTGCTGTGCCGCCCAGGAGAAAGCCGAGGCCAAAGGCCAGGGTTTTCAGCGCGGGGGGCGAGAGGCCGATGGCCTGCGCGGCCATCTCGTCCTGCCCCACGGCCAGGAGCTTTAGCCCCGGCACGGATTTTTTCAGCGCCAGCAGGCCCCCGGCGGCGGCCAGCAAGAGCGTCAGGGAGAGGTAGTAGTTGAAGGCGTAAAAGGCTTCTACCTCGCGGGCCACGATGGCCGCCACGGGGATGCCGCTCTCACCGCCCAGGCTGTAGCCGGCGGGGGTGGTTATGCCGGTGCAGAGGGCAATCTCGTGGGCAATCTCGGCCAGGGCCAGGGAAACCAGGGTGACAAAAGCGCCCGTCAGCCGCGAGGTGGCCAGGCCCACCGTAAGGCCCAGCAGCAGGGCTCCCCCCAGGGCTAAGGGCAGGGCCGCCAGGGGAGGAAGGCCCTCTAAGGTCAGCAGGGCCATCAGGTAGCCGGCCCCCCCGAAGGCCAGGGCGTGACCGCCGCTGAGCTGGCCGCCTATCCCCGCCGTGAGGTCCCACCCCAGCACGAAGAGCGCCTGCAGGTGGGCGAGGGTGAGGATGTTGAGGAGAAAGGGGTCGCGCGCAAGCGGGGGGATGAGGTAAAGGGCGGCTGCGGCGGCAAAGAGAAACAGGCTGCGCATGGGCCTTCCTCCAGAAAGCTCAGTCTCGCTTGATGGTTTTTCCCAGCAGGCCGTGCGGCCTGGTGAGAAGGACCAGCACGATGGCGGCCAGGGCAAACACGTAGGACCACTGGGCGGCCAGGTAGAAGCTCACCGCCTGGGCGCAGGTCCCCACCACCAGGCCGGCCACCAGGGCGGCCTGCACGTTGCCCAGCCCGCCCACCACCACCACCGCCAGGGAGAGGATCATGGGCGCGCGGCCCATGGTGGGGTGGATGGTGTGCAAAGGCGCGGTCAGGCTTCCCGCCACGGCGGCCAGGGCGCTGGCCAGGCCGAAGATGAGCGTCTGGATGGCCTCCACGTTAATGCCCAGCAGCTGGGCTCCTTCCGGGTCCTGCGCGACCATCCTGACTGCCGTCCCCCACCCGGTGCGCAGGCCCAGGAAAAGGGCGGCGGTAAGGGCCACGGCTGCCAGGCCTGCCACCAGTTGCTGCAAATCCACCACCACCCCGCCCGCCTCTACCGCCGGCAGCGGCTTGGGCATGCTCAGATATTGCGGCCCCCACAGGAGCTGGAAGACCTGCTCGCAAACGATGCTTGCCGCCAGGGTGACGAGGGCCACCGTGGCGTGGTGTTGCCTTACGGGGGCCAGGCAGAGGCGGTCGAAGATTACCCCCAGGGCAAAGGCCGCCGGCGCGGCCACCGCCGGGGCCAGCAGGGGGCTTTTACCCATGGACACGGAGATGGTATAGGTTAAAAAGCTGCCCAGGGCGAAAAAGGCGCCGTGGGAAAGGTTGATCACCCGCATGATGCCGAAAACCAGCGCCAGCCCCACGGCCATCAGCGCAAGCACCGCCCCGTTTAGGATCCCGCTGACGGCCAGCTGCAAAAGGGTGCTCACCGCACCACATCCTTACCCTCGCGCCACTCCACCACCACGCCAGCCAGCCCCTTGCCCGGCCCCCACTGGGCCTGGTGGGACCGGTCGAAGTTGTAGGTGCCGCACAGCCCCTCCAGTTTGCCCTCCTCCAGGGCCTTGATCACCTTTTCCGCCTCCAGGCTTCCCGCGCGGTTCACCCCCTGGGCCAGCACCAGGAGCGCGTCGTAGGGCAAGACGTCGCTGTAGCCCACCGGCTGGTAACCGTAGCGGGCCTTAAAGGTTTCAAAGTACCGGGCGCCTTTCTCCGTGTTTTTCCACCCCGCCGCCTGGAAGTAGACGGGGCTCTTGCCCGTGAGGGTCGCGGCCACGCGGGCGTCGCCCAGGGAGCCGCCCACGGAAAGCACGGGCACGCCCAGCTGGTAGTCCTGGATCTTTTTCACCATCTCCACGGCTCCCTTGCCGGGGTCGCCCAGCACCACCATGGCCGGCCTTTTCTCTTTAAGGGCGTTAACGATGCCGTCTAAGGCCGGGTCCTTGCTGGCGTAGTAGCCCTCGTAGACGGGGGTTATGCCGTACCTGGCCAGGTAGTTTTTAAGCGCCTGGGCAAACTCCTGGTTCCAGCGGATGTTCACCCCTACAAAGGCGTAATTCTTTATTCCCTGCCCGGCCATGAAGCTGCCCAAAAGCTCGGCCCACTGGTCGATGTTGTAGGCCACGCGGAATACGTACTTGTACTTGTCGTAATCGTCCCTCACCTTGGCCGTAAATTCCGTGGCCGCGGCCACGGGGATGATGAGGGGAACTTTTTTCGCGGCGGCCAGCTCCATGACCTCAGCCGTCTCCTCGCTTAAATACGCCCCGATGAGGAGCTGCACTTTTTCTTTTTCTAACAGGCGCAGCGCCTCCGCGCGGGCCGCGTCGGCCTTGCCCTGGGAATCGGCAAAGATAAGCTCCACCGGCCGGCCTAATACCCCCCCCTTGGCGTTTACTTCCTCCCGGGCCAGCTCCAGGCTTTGCTTCATGGAAGCGCCGCCCGAGGCAAAGGGTCCGGTGAGAGGGGCGAGAACACCGATTTTTAAGGCCTCCGGCTGCTTTGTAGCGGTGCCCTGCCGGGCGCAGCCGCCCGCGGCGCATACTGCCAGCACCAGCGCCAATACCAGCATCAACCGGCGCATTGCCTGACTCCTCTCCTTAAATTTAGACTCTTGTGACTTTTGTTACTTTTATTTTAAGACAAAAGGGCGGGGACGTCATAAACTTTCGGGCTAACGGCCAACTTTGGGGGTCGAGCGGTTAGATGGCCGTTGCCAGCCGTGACGCCTTGCCGGATGGGGTTACCGTGAGGTTGCGTGCCGGAGGGACAAATTGTCGGAAAAGAGTGCCTTTTCGCGCAACGGTCGCTTTAACCCTTTGGGTTACCACTTCGCCATGCCTTTTTGGTGATTTGCGGAAAAAAGCTTTCCGGCCTGTAAAGAGGCCCCTTAAAATTGCACTTAGCGAGGTCAAAAGCAAGCGCGTGCGCGAGCGAAGCGGGGGTGATTTAAAAGCTCCGGTGCGAAGTTGGTGCCTGGACCCTTCCCGGTCGTGGCGGCGGAGTAAAAAAACTGGGGAAGTGGAGGGTTTGCTAAATGAGGGAAGTGCGGGAAATAGAAATAAACAGCTTTGCCGACACCTTAAAGGTGAGGCCCTGGCCGGTGACCCCTCCTCCGTCCAAAGAGGAAGTCATGAAGGTGTACGCCCGCAGGAAGGCGGAGGAGTTCGGGAAGTTTACGGAGGAGATCCTGGGCTTTGAAAGCGTCTTTGACAAGCCGGAGGCCCTGCAGGGCTTAAAGGTCCTCGATGTGGGCATCTGGCGCCTGGGCAATGCCTTTGCCTCCTCCCTGCTGGCCGAACTGGGGGCCGAGGTCATCAAGGTAGAGCCCCCTACGGGGGATCCCCTGCGCCAGCTCACCCCCTTTGGCCGCGAGGAGTATATGTTAAAGGACGCCGAGCGCGGGGAGCCCTGCGGGCTGGAATTCATTGCCGAGATGCGCAACAAGTATTCCATCACCTTGAACCTGGAGACTCCCGAGGGCCGCGAGCTGTACAAGAAGCTGGCCTGCCACGCCGACGTGATCATTGAAAACTACCCCCCGGGGCAGTTTGACGAGTGGGGCATCGGCTACCGGCAGATCTCCAAGCTCAACCCCAGGGTCATCTACTGCTGGATCGGCATCCTGGGCCAGTGGGGGCCTCTTAAGGACCGCGTCTCCAAGTACGGGCAGTGGATGCTGGAGCCCTTTGCCCAGGCGGCCAACTCGTACATCCACAATACGGGGTTCCCGCAGGACCTCCTGCCGCGGGGCAGCGGCGGCGACCCCACCCGCTCCGGGGTGTGGATTGCCGACTATGCGGCCGGCGAACAGGCGGCGGTGAACATCCTGGCCGCCCTTTACTACCGCGACGAGTTCAGCGGGCGGGGCCAGTTCATTGAGGTTACCTCCGCGGAAGCCCTTATGGAGATAATGGACTTTGACATTTCATGGTACGGCTTCAACCGCAGCATCAAGGCGCGCACCGGCGGCTGGGACCCCAACCTGAACCAGTATGCCTGGAACCCCTGCAAGGACGGCTACATGATGATCGGCGGCCAGACCGACCGGTTGTGGTACCGCATCTGCATGTGCATAGAAAGAGAGCTGCCCCAGTTCGGCCGCCTCATTACCGAGGACCCCTTCTTAAAGGAAATTGCCGCCCGCAACGCCTTCCAGGCGCTGGTGAAGACCTACACCCTCACCACCATGTGGCTGCGGGAAAACACCCGGGCGCAGGTGGAGAAGAAGCTCCTGGAGTACGAGGTGGCTGCCGGGCCGGTGATGACCATTGACGAAGTGGCCGAGTTCCCCCACTTCAAGTACCGCCGCTGGGTGGACATCATTGAGGACAGCAACTACGGGGAGCTCATGTACGCCGTGTCGCCCAACTCCTACCAGCACCGCACGCCTGCCCGCGTGAAGTGGATGGGACGGCCGCTGGGCTACGACAACGCGGAGATTTACCGCCGCTACCTGGGGCTGGGCTACGAGCAACTCCGGGAGCTCAAAGAGAAGGGGGTCATTTAAGGATGAAGGACCTGCGCGAGTGCTGCCTGGAGGAACTGCCGGGGCCGAAGAGCCAGGCAGACCTGGAGGATGCCAAGATCCCGTACGAGGAATACTGCCGCCGGCTCTTTGCGCCGGGCAGGGAATTCGAGAAGCCGGAAAGCTTAAAGGGCATCCGCTGGCTGAGCTGCACCATGTACATCTTCACCCCCCACTCGGTGGCCAACCTGGCCGAGCTGGGGGCGGAGGTCATCAAGATCGAGGTGCCGCGCATGGGCGAGCCCATGCGGCACACCTCTCCCTTTAACGAGGTCTACCTCTACCCCATGCACGACTCCCGGCCCATGACGGGCACCGGTTTCGGCTACATGAACGCCAATACCAACAAGTACAACATCACCCTGGACTACCACCGCCCGGAGGCCCAGGAGATCCTCTACCGGCTGGTGAAGATGTCCGACGGCCTGACCGAGTGCTACCGCCCGGGCACCTTCGACCGCTGGCGCCAGAGCTACCGCTACCTGCAGGAGATCAACCCCCGCTTCATCTACGTCTGGGGCGGTGGCTTCGGCTACGGGCCCAAGGTCTTCGGTGCCTCCTACGACATTTTAGGTCAGGCCCACGCCGGGCTGGCCAGCATTACCGGCTTCCACGAGGACTTCGGCGGCCACCCCACCAAGCACACCAACTGGGTAATCGACTGGTATTCGGGCACGCTCATCACCGTGGCCATCCTGGCCGCCCTGAACTGGCGCCGCAAGTACGGCCTGGGCACCATGATCGAGTTCTCCCAGGTGCAGGCCTGTACCCGGGCCATGGGCTACACCGTGCCGCTCTACCACCGCTTCGGCGTGGTGCGCCAGCGCTGGGGCAACTGGGATACCCAGCTCTGTGTGCACGGCATCATCCTCTGCGGCAAGTCCGATTACCCCGACGAGGTCAACCCGCAGCTCAAATACGACGCCCGCTACGTCATGGTCAGCGCCTTCAACGACCCCGACTTCCAGGAGCTCTGCGCCGTCATCGGGCGCAAGGACCTCTGGGAGAAGTACAAGAGCCACAAGCAGCGGCTGGCGCCCGAGGCCCAGATAGAGATCTACCGCGCCCTGGAGCAGTGGGCCGCGGACAAGAGCCGCTCCGAAGTGGTCAAAATCCTTACCGATGCCGGCATCCTGGCCATGCCCGTGCGCAACGACAAGGAAGTGTACGAGTGCGAGCACTTCCGCCAGCGCGGCACCATCCGCTGGATGGAGGACCCCACCTTTGGCGACGTGCTGGTGCAGGGCGCCTACAGCGCGGGCCTGATGTCCGAGACCCCCAGGCGCGTGAAGTGGGTCTGGCGGACGCTGGGTGCCGATAACCTGAAGATTTACCACGAGCTGCTGGGCTACCCCCTGAGCAAGCTCAAAGAGTGGTCCGAAAAGGGCATTATCTAGAGAGGGAGGCGGGGTCCCGTGTGCGACATCATTTGGTGCAAGAAGTGCAATACGGTAAACTACCTGGACCCTTACTACTTCTGGAACTGGGAGGGTAAGGTCCAGTGCGCCGAATGCCGCACGGTTTACTACATTCACATGATCCAGGGCTTCATGTACGCCGGCCCGGAGGAAAAGCCGGGCGAGGCACCGGACATTTTGCCGCTCTACGCCGATAAGCCCCTGGACGGCTATACGAACTACCTCCCGGGCACGGAGGGGCGCACCAGGCCTTTCCAGTGCCAGCCCCGGGAAATTTACCTGGGCAAGCCGGACATGGTCAAGTTCAGCATCCGCGGCCGGCCGGTCCGCGGCTGGGCTCCCCAGCCGCCGTCTACAGGCTTCCTGGGCTCCTTTGGCTTTGCCTGGGACGTGGAGAAGCTCTCGCCCGAGGTGTGGCAGGAGTACCAGGAAAAGAAGAAGCGCGGCGAAGTAAAGGACTGGTAGGGGAGGGGTGGGGGAATGGATAAAACGCTCAGCCCGCAGGAATTCCTGGCCAAGGTTTTAGAGCCGGCCAAGAAGACCGACCATATCTGCTGGAGCTGCAAGTATTTGAAGCCGGTGCTGAAGGATTCCAATTTCCCGCCGGCTGACCTCATCGGCTACTGCAAGAAGATCCACTGGCCCTTTTACTGGTGCATTTCCGAGTACGACGTGGTCAAGCGGTGTTACGCCTATGAGGCCCGAGGGTAAGGCGGAGCTGGAAGCGCTGCGGCAGGTGGTGCTTGCCTGGAAGGAGGACTACTCCCGGTGGGCGGGCGCCACCGCCCCCGCCGATTTCCTGGCGGAAGTGGAGGAAATGGTCTACCCGTACCTGAGAAGGCTCTACGAGTGCCGGTATATAGGTGAAGAGCAGGTAAGGGAATTCTGGCGTTTCTGTGAAGAGCAGGCAAAAGCGCTCCTCAATTCATGAGAAGGGGTGTAAGGAAATGCCCGAAAAGTGCCGGGTAGTTGTTTGCGGCTACGACCCCATGCTGGTGAGGGGCTACGTGAAGACCGGGGAGCGGGCCCTTTGGTGGTACCTCCCCGACGAGCTCTACGAGGATTATAAGGTGCAGCCGGGGGATAAGGTGAAGGGCACCCTTCTGGCCGTATACAACCCGAAGGCCGAGCGCGTGGCCACCCCCAACGAGCATTTCACCTGGCCCACCAGCAAAGAGACGGGCCTGGCGGTGGTCCTGCCGCCGGAGGCCATTGTCAAGTACGAGCTGACGGAGTTTCACTTCCTGGAGCTGACCATCAGCTCCATTGAGCGGGCCGACGGGCGGGAGGAAGAAGTCTACCCCGGAGAGGTAAAGCAGCGCAAGTTCTGGCCGGAAGAAAAGATGAAGCTCCACTATTACGTGCCTTACGTGGCGCCATGAGCCGGGAAACCGGGCCGGGCTGGAGGAGGCTTTCCGCACTCCAGCCCGACCATTCTTTATTTGCGCGCTGCCTCTACCTCGAGGGCTACGACTTTTCCTCCAACATCTACGCCCTTTGCGGCGACTACCTGACCCTCATTGATGCCGGAAACGACTACACCGCCTTCATACAGCTTTTTGCGGAAGGATTTAAGCCCGCCGACGTCCAAAAGGTGGTGCTCACCCACGGGCACATGGACCACGCCATGGGCACCGTAGAACTGCTCCGGGCCTACCCCAGCATCCTAAGGGAGGGCAGGCTGGAGGTCGTCCTGCACCGTGAGGGGCCCGAAGAGCTAAAGGAGATCGTACGGGAGTGCGGCCTGCACCTGCGGGAGGTGGAGGGCGGGGAAACCCTGGAGCTTTCCGGCTTTACCTTTGAGGTGCTGGCCACGCCCGGACACACCGCCGACGGCATCTGCCTGTACCACGCCGAAAGCGCCACCCTCATCACCGGCGACATGGTCCTGCCCTACGGCATTGTGGCTCCCGACCCCGGGGCGGGGGGGAACCTGCGGGATTACCTTTCCTCCCTGCGCCAGCTGCTTTCCCTAAAGGTGGAGAACCTCCTTCCCGGCCACTGGGAGCCAGTTTTCGGCCATGCCCGGCAGGTGATCCGCGATACCTACGAGGGCCTCATCAAGAGGGCGGCCGGAAAGGATGCCCCCTGGGCGGAGCTGGCCCTGGAGATGCTGCGCCGCGGCCACCTGGAGGAGGTGGTCTACTGCTGCGAGCGCCGGCTCGGCGAAAACCCGCAGGACACCTCCTTTTTGGGCTTAAAGGCGACCTGCCTCTGCGACCTGGGCCGTTTCCGGGAAGCGGCGGAGGCCTTTGAGGCGGTGCTGGGGGGCGACCCCGGCAACTTCCTGGCCCTGGTGGGCAAGGGGCGCGCGCTAATGGGGCTCGGGGACTACGAGGGAAGCCTGGAGTGCTTTGAGCGCGCCCTGGAAAAGCGACCCGGCTCTCTTGAAGCGCTCGTCTACAAGGGCCTGGCCCTTTCCCTGGCGGGGAGGCACGAGGAGGCCATGGCCATCGGGCCCTTCCGGGAGGAGTTTGCCAGGAGGTTTGCGGAAAACGTTTTGGAGGGCAGGGGAGCTGTGTGAAAAATGCGGGCCGGCCAAAAGGCCGGCTTTTTTACAAAAGCCCCGCCAGAATGCCCCCGATTTTTAATCGGGGGATGAAGGCCGTGTAAAATTTCAGTAGGCGCCAGAAAGGAATAAGCCCCTTGAAAAAGAAATGAGACCTCGCTCCCAAAAAACCACCAAAACTCAAGCTAAAGGAGTGTGAGGTCTCATGTTAGACATTCGCCACATAGTGGGTGCAGTCCTTCTTTTTGTCACTGGTCTGATTAAGTTAATCAGTGAGAGCAAGGATTTTTATGAGCTTGAGAGAGGCATTCACGAACTTTGCCAGAAGGTGTGCAACCAAATTCTTACCTGGGCCCTGGAACAAATGGATGAGCGTCTGATGCGCGAACGTGACCGGAGTACCTGGGA
>NZ_KE386888.1:0-1562 GCF_000429345.1 Desulfovirgula thermocuniculi DSM 16036
AAGGTGTGCGACTACCAGGCCCGGAGTGTGGACCGCTTGCGCCGGGTGGCGGAAGTCAACGAAGCCCTTTGCCAGGGCTGCGGGGCCTGCGTGGCTGCCTGTCCCAACGGGGCTTCGCAGCAGAAGGGGTTTGAGAAGGGACAGTTGCTGGCCATGCTGGAGGCCATCTGAGAGATTCCCAACGTAAGGAGGGTCCCACGTGTTAACAACAGACCAGCCAAGGGGCTCCGTGGTGGTGGTTGGCGCCGGCATCAGCGGGATGCAATCCGCCCTGGACCTGGCCGAGGCCGGGTTTAAGGTCTACGTGGTGGAGCGGGGCCCCGCCGTTGCCGGCCACATGGCCATGCTGGACAAAACCTTCCCCACCAACGATTGCTCCATGTGCATCCTCTCCCCCAAGGTGGCCGCTCTGGGGGGCCACCACAACATCGAAGTGCTCACGCTGGCCGAGGTTACCGGTTTAAGCGGCGAACCGGGTAACTTCACCGTATCCGTTTATAAACACCCTCGTTTTGTGGACGAGAAGCGCTGCGTAAGTTGCGGTCGCTGTGAGCAGGTGTGCCCCCGGGAAGTGGCCAGCGAATTCAACCAGGGCTTGGGTGTGCGCAAGGCCATCTACAAGCCCTATGCCCAGGCCTATCCCAACGCTTACGTGGTGGACCCTGATTTATGCATCAAGTGTGGTACCTGTGTGGAAAAATGTGCCCGTAAGGCCATTGATCACGGGATGCGCGGGGAAGAAATGCAAATAAAAGCAGGGGCGGTGATCCTTTCCCCCGGGTTTGAACTTTTCGATGCGGCCACCCGCCCCGAGCTGGGTTACGGGCGTTTCCCTAACGTGGTCACCAGCCTGCAGTTTGAAAGGATTTTGAGCGCCTCCGGGCCCTACCAGGGGCACCTGGTGCGCCCTTCCGACGGCAAAGCGCCCCGGCGCATTGCCTGGATTCAATGCGTCGGCTCCCGAGAACCCCGTTCCGGGATCAATTACTGCTCGGCGGTCTGCTGCATGTACGCCACCAAAGAAGCCATCGTGGCCAAGGAACATTCCCCGGGGCTGGAGACCACCATCTTTTACATGGACATGCGGGCCTACGGCAAGGGCTTTGAACAGTACTACCGGCGGGCTAAAGATGAACTCGGCGTGCGCTATGTGCAGTGCATGATTTCGGAGATTAAGGAAATCCCGGGCAGCAAGAACCTCTTGGTACGCTACCGCATGCCCGACGGCGCTTTCCGGGAAGAAGAGTTTGACATGGTGGTACTGTCTGTGGGCATGCGTCCTGCCCGGGGAACTCGTGAACTGGCTGCCGCTCTGGGGGTTGAACTGGACGAATTCGGCTACTGCCGGCACGATCCCTTCAACCCGGTGGTCACCTCCCGGCCGGGAGTGTTCGTAGGGGGCACCTTTGCTGGTCCCAAGGACATCCCGGAGACGGTCACCGAGGCCAGCGCGGCGGCGGGCTACGCCTCCCGGCTTTTGAGCGCCGCCCGTGGCGTTGAGGTGCGGGTCAAAGAGTACCCGCCGGAGCGGCCGGTGGGAAATGAGCCGCCCCGCGTGGGGG
>NZ_KE386888.1:3477-67037 GCF_000429345.1 Desulfovirgula thermocuniculi DSM 16036
GCCAGGCCGTAAAGAACGCTTTAAAGCTAAAGGAGCTCAACCCGCAGGCGAGGGTGTATGTGCTTTACCGGGACATCCGGGTGTATGGGTTAAACGAGCGGTATTACACCCTGGCGCGGCAGAAGGGAGTTATCTTCATTCGCTACGACTTAGAAAGGAGGCCGGTGGTAGAGGCGGCGGGTGAAGGCTTGGCGGTCAGGGTGCGCGACCATGTTTTGGGGGTGGAATTGGTCATAGAGCCGGACCTGGTGGTTTTGAGCACTGGGGTGGAGCCTGGGGAGGACAACGGGAGACTGAGCCAGTTGTTCAAGGTGCCCCTGAGCAGCGACGGGTTTTTCCTGGAAGCGCACATGAAGCTGAGGCCGGTGGACTTTGCGGCGGAGGGGTTGTACTTATGTGGTTTGGCCCATTCGCCCAAGCTGGTGGGTGAGTGCATAACCCAGGCCAACGCTGCGGCCATGCGGGCGGTGACGCTTCTGGCCAAGGAGCGCCTGGCCAATGTGGCCATAACGGCCACGGTTAACCCCCGGCGTTGCGTGGCCTGCGGGGTTTGCGTCAAGGTGTGCGACTACCAGGCCCGGAGTGTGGACCGCTTGCGCCGGGTGGCGGAAGTCAACGAAGCCCTTTGCCAGGGCTGCGGGGCCTGTGTAGCCGCCTGTCCCAACGGGGCTTCGCAGCAGAAGGGGTTTGAGAAGGGACAGTTGCTGGCCATGCTGGAAGCCGTTTAGAAATTCAGAATTTAGGAGGTTTTTACAATGAGCGTAATGCTTTCTCAGCAGCCGTTGATGGGGCCGGCTCAAGAAGAGGTGCAGGAGTCCGGCCTGAAAGCGGCAGCTTCTTTTGAACCCAAGATCATCGGCCTGGTTTGTAACTGGTGTGCATATGCCGGTGCCGATCTGGCCGGGACTTCCCGCATACAGTACCCGCCCAATATCCGCCTGGTGCGGGTAATGTGCAGCGGCGCCGTAGACCCCTTGTATATCCTGCGCCCCCTCCTGAACGGGGCCGACGGTGTGCTGGTGGGCGGGTGACACCCGGGGGACTGCCACTATGGTAGTGGCAATTATAAGGCCCGGCGGCGCATTGCCGCCCTGCGGGCCATTTTAAAACAATTCGGTATAAACGAGGAGCGGGTGTGGTTCCGGTTTATCAGCGCTTCCGAAGGCAAGCGTTTTGCCGAAACGGTGCAGGAAATGGTTAGCGCGTTAAAAAAACTGGGTCCTAACCCTTTGCGCCACCGCTGGGACATTTGAAGTTTGTCGAGGGTGATAAATGTGAAAACAGCTTTAATTAAAGTGAATGGCGGTTCTCCACGGCAGGCTATCATAGACCTCTTCAAGGCCATGCTGGAACAGCGTATCGTGGATGCCCTGATTGTCCCTCAGGAAGTGCCGTCCCGCCGCATGGTGGTGCCCACCCTGGTGGTGTCCAGTGATGGGCTAGCCAGCGCCATTCCTTTTGCCCCGGTGGCCATTATCAATGCCGCCCGAGCGGTAAGCCGGCTGACAGCCACTGATCCAGGGTTCAAGGTGGGGGCTATTTTACGGCCCTGTGAAATACGGGCGCTGGTGGAAATTGCCAAATTGCGGCAGGCCACGCTGGAGCGGATCCTGATCATCGGTGTGGACTGCCTGGGCACTTTTGAACCAACCGATTATTATCACTTGACGGAAACAGGCCTGGATGTTGAGGCCTGGTTGGCCCAAGCTGCCAGTTCAGGTCAAGTGGCCCTGAACGGAACAAAAGTCAGGACGGCCTGCGCTATTTGCAACGCCATATCGCCCGTCGGTGCCCATTTATCTCTGCACTGGGTGGGTTGCAATGTTAACGAGGAGCTTTATTTAACCTATGATGACAGCGCGGTGAACCTAGACGATCTCTTTGAGGCCGGCATTTTATGGCCGGGGGAATTGCCGCCGGCCAGGCAATCGCTGGTGGAATCACTACAGAAGCAGCGCCGGGAAGTGGAGGAACAATTGTGCGCTGATTTTGCCTCCCGGGTAGCCGACATCAATTGCTTGCTGGATGAACTGGCCTCGTGCATGGGGTGCCACAACTGCCGCAAGGTCTGTCCTATATGTGTTTGCCGTGAATGCATTTTTGAGAGCAACCTGTTTGAACATGAACCGGCAAAATACTTGCAGTGGGCTGCGGCTAGTGGGGCAATAAAACTGCCCGCCGATACCCTGCTTTACCACTTGACACGCATGCATCACATGGCCGTCAGTTGCGTGGGCTGCGGGCAGTGCGAAAGCGGTTGTCCTAGCAAGATTCCCTTGACCTTGCTTTTCCGCACCATCGGCAAAACGCTCCAGGATCTCTTTACCTATGTACCCGGCGCCAACGTGGGTGAGCCGCCTCCTTTGACCACTTATAAAGAGCATGAACTGGAACCCCGGTAGTCGTCCATGTCCGCTTTTGTGAGGTGAATTTTCATGGCTACGGGCGTCTTAAACCTTCCGGCAGGGAAAGTGGAAGTGAATACAGGTTTTCTGGAAGAGGTGGCCCGGTTAAGCGGCCAGCCCCTGGAGCTCTGTTTCCAGTGCCAGAAGTGTACCTCCGGGTGTTATCTCACCCAGGACGGTGATTACGCCCCCAACGAGATCGTGCGCTTAATTCAGTACGGAGCCCGGGAGGCGGTGTTGCAGAGCAAATCCATCTGGCTCTGCACGTCCTGCGAAACCTGTGGCCTGCGCTGCCCCAATGGCATCCGCATGGCAGAGGTTATGGACACGTTGAAGCAAATGGCCGTGGCCCGTGGTCTTGTTCCTGCCGGTGAGGTCAGTGCCCTGTTTCATGAGCTGTTTTTAAAGGAAATCCGGGCTATCGGCAGGGTACAGGAAGCAGTGCTGATGCTCAAGTTTAAACTGAAAACCGGCAACCTTTGGGAGGATATGGATTTAGGCTGGCGGTTGTTCCGGCGGGGCAAGCTACCCCTTGTGCCGCGGCTGAAAAAGAACCCGGCGGTGCGGTGGGTCTTTGAGCGGGTCGCCGGGCAGGCCAACAATTAGGCAACCCATAAATTTCCTGGAAGAGGTGGCGTCATATGCAATACAGCTATTATCCCGGTTGCTCCCTGGAAGCCACCGGGGTGGAATACAACCTTTCCACCCGGGCAGTAGCTGCGGCGCTGGGGGTGGAATTGGTGGAGTTGCCCGGCTGGACCTGCTGCGGTTCCTCCTCGGCCCACGCGGTGAATAAAGACCTGGCCTTGGGATTGGCGGCTCACAATATTGCCCTGGCTCAGGAGCACGGCCGGGACCTGGTGGTGCCCTGTGCGGCCTGTTATACCCGGCTGTCCAAAGCGGACTACCAGATGAGGCACGACCCGCAGGAAAGGGTGCGGGGGGAGAAGCTGGCCGGGTTTACCTATACGGGCGAAATAACAGTCTACTCCTTCCTGGAAGTGGTAAAGGATCACATAGGCACCGAAATGATTGCCCGGGCGGTGCAGCGGCCGCTGACCGGCTTAAAGGTGGCCTGTTACTACGGGTGCCTTTTGGTGCGCCCGCCGGAGGTGCGTCCCTTTGACCGGGCTGAAGATCCCGTCTCCTTGGACGAGGTGGTGGCAGCGCTGGGGGCAGAGCCGGTTTCCTGGTCCTATAAAACCACCTGCTGCGGTGCGGGGCTTTCCCTCACCCGGCCGGCGGTGGTGAAGCGCCAGGTGGACCGCCTCCTGGCTGCCGCCCGGGAGGCCGGGGCCGAGGCCCTGGTCACCGCCTGCCCCCTTTGCCAGAACAACCTGGAGATGCGACGGCCGGCTACGGAAAGCCTCCCCGTATTTTACTTTACGGAGCTGATAGGCTTGGCTCTCGGGCTGGGCGAGGCCCGTGCCTGGCTGAAAAAGCACCTGGTCGATCCTCTCAACCTATTACAAAAGCTTTCCCTTGCCGTTTGATGGTTGCCGGCGCCTTATTCTCGGCGGCGCAAAAAGGAGCGGGAGGGGCACTTGCCTCTCCCGTATCCATTTAAAAAATCTTCTTCCTGGCCATTTCCTCCTGTACGTCGTTTAGTGCCTCGCCGAAGCGCTGGAAATGCACCACTTCCCTTTCCCTCAAAAAACGCAGGGTGTCCTTTACGCCGGGGTCGTCGGTAAGGCGTATGAGGCGCTCGTACGTAGCCCTGGCCTTCTGCTCGGCGGCCAGGTTTTCGTGGAGGTCGGCCACCGGGTCGCCCGTGGCCTGGATGTAGGCTGCTGTCCACGGCACGCCGTTGGCATCTGCCGGGTAAACCGCCTGGTCGTGCAGGGCAAAGTAAGAGCCGAGGCCCTCCCGGCGCAGCTGCTCGGGGGTGGCTCCCTGCAGTAAGCGGTAGATCATGGTGCCGATGATCTCCCAGTGGGCCAGCTCTTCGGTGCCGATGTCTGTGAGGAGGCCTTTTGCCTTATTGGTGGGCATGGTGTAGCGCTGCGTGAGATAGCGCACGGCAGCGGAGAGCTCGGAGTCCGGCCCGCCGTACTGGGCCATGAGAAACTTGGCCATGCGCAGGTCCCTGTTATAAACCCTCACCGGGTACTGCAGCTTCTTTTCGTAAAGCCACATAACCGCATCCCGTCCCTTTCCTTACGTGGCTGGTTAGTATTGCACTTCCCAGGGCCACGGCTCTTCAATCCAGCGCCACCTGTGCTCCACGGGTGAGGAGCCGTATGCCGCCAGAGGGCCGTACGTGCGTTCGTAATGTGCCTTTAGCTGGTTGAGCCGCTCGGCAACCGTGTTGTAGTCGTTTAAGGGCTCCTGCTCGCCGGGGTGAGTATCAAGGTAAAGAGTAAGCTCAACGGCCACGAACTCCAGGGCCTGGATTTCGCGTAGCATTTGAGCCTGCTTCGGATCCATGGTTTTTTCCTCCCCAGAAAAGCTGAAGGTTAATACGGGTAGGGGCTGTAAAGCTCCGGGAACAAGGTGCCTTTTTCCAGCGCCTCACCGGGGCTGTATATTTTGCCGTAGCGCTGCCAGGGCACGTAGGCCTGGGCCAGCTCCACCGGCGGGTAATAGGCCGCGACGTGTGCCTCCGGGACCGCCGCCTGGGCAAGACCGGCCTTTGTTTCCTGGGAAGCCGCTTCCTTCGGGCTGCTCATACCTGGAACCCCCTTTGCATTCATCTACCAAACATACTATGTTATGGTAGCCCGTAAGGGCACAGTTTGGCACGGCCTGTAAGAAACTACCTTTTGCGGGGGCTTATAAATTTGGGGCATAGGGTAAACGCTTTAGATAGGGTCATGGTCCTCAATTTCGCCTAAGTTTAGCTTTCGCTCGGCTCAGCTTGCTTCCGGGCCAAATCCAGCTTCCAAAGTAAGGGATAATCCGTGGGAGGGGGGAAGTGTTTCTCCGGAGTGAAAAATGTTTCGCTGCTAAGGCTGGCGGCCCTCACGGCTTTTTTTTGCCTCTCCTGCGGCCTTGCAGGCGCCGGAGCCGGTTCTCCTTTGAGCGGGCGGGTGGTGGTCATCGATCCCGGGCACGGTGGGGATGATCCCGGTGCCCTGGGGTGTCACGGGATTGTGGAAAAGGATGTGGCCATGGAAATTGCCAGGAAGGTGGCTCTTGCCTTCAGGGAGGCGGGGGCGCAGGTTGTCCTGACCCGCGACGGGGACCTGGACCCGGAGGGCAGGAGGGTAGAAATACGCGATTTGCCCCGGCGGGTGGAGCTGGCCAACAGGTGCAGGGCCCATCTTTTTTTAAGCATTCACCTGAATCACTTCAGCGAGCCCGATGAGTACGGCGCCCAGGTGTTTTACCAGTGCGGGTCGGTGGAAGGTAGGAAGCTGGCGGAGGCCATCCAGGCCGAGTTGAACCGCCACCTGGTTGACGTGGGACGCCAGGCCCTTGGAGGGGACTTTTACGTGTGCCGGAACGCCCGCATGCCGGCAGTTATTGTGGAGGTGGGGTTTTTAAGCCACGAGGAGGAATCCAGGCGATTGACCGATCCGGAGTACCAGGAGCGGGCTGCCAGGGCCATCCTGGAAGGCGTGGCCAGGTACCTTCAGGGCAACCGGGAGGAGGTGAGGTAAGCTGCGCGGCCTTTTCCTTGGAGGCATCTTGCTTTTGCCCCTCATGCTGGGCATCCTCTCGCTACGCTCTTCAACCCCTGCCGCGCGGGAGGTGGACTACTTCCCCCTGAAAAGGCAGGTGGAAGAGTTTGTGCAGGGTAAAGGGGCAACCTTTGCCGTTTACTTTGAAGACCTGGCTACGGGAAAAGGCTTCGGCATAAACGAGGACAAGCCCATGGTGGCCGCCAGCACGGTTAAGCTCCCCATGGCCTTGTACATCAACGAGCAGGTGGTGCAGGGGAAAATGCGCTGGAGCGATCGGGTGGCTTACAGCCGAGATACTGACTACGAAGAAGGCTCGGGGGTGCTACGCTACGAGGCCAGGGACGGCGATACGTACTCGCTACGCCTTTTGACCAACCTGGCCATAACCATTAGCGATAATGTGGCCTTCCGCATGCTGGCCAGGCACGTGGGGCGGGACAACTTTATTGCTTACATGAAGGAGCTGGGTGGTAAGACCGTTTACCCGGAAGGCAAGAACTTGACCACCGCCAGGGACCTGGCCGTCTACGTACGGGCCACCCTGGACTTTGCCCGCCGACACCCGCAGGAGGGGGGGCGGTTGCTGGACGATCTGGCGCACACCGCCTTTCACTTCGGGCTACCGGGCATGCTGCCTCCCGATGTGCCAGTGGCCCACAAAGAGGGAGACCTGGAGGGCATAGCCAATGACTGCGGGGTGGTCTTCTGCCACCGGCCATACATCCTGGTAGTTTTAACTAGTGGGGTCAGGGATGTACGGGAGGGCTTCCGGGACATTGCGGCAATCAGCAAAATGGCCTACGACTTCCAGCAGGGGTTGCCGCCTGCAGAAGTCTATCCTTACTGGAAGGGTAACTGAGGGAGGGCTGAAAGGGTGTTAAGGAGAAAATTTTTGCTCTGCGCCGCGCTCTTCTTATTCCTTTTCTACGGCACCGCCGTCCCGCTTTGGGCCCAAGAAGCTGCCACGACCGGTATCGACCTGAATGCGGAGGCGGCGGTGCTCATGGAGGCTCACGGGGGAAAGGTGCTGTGGGCCAAAAACCCGGATAAGGAACTGCCCATGGCCAGCGTGACCAAGATCATGACCCTGCTGCTGGCCGTGGAGGCGGTCGAGCAAGGAAAGGCGAGCCTTGAGGAACGGGTGGTGGCCAGCGAAAACGCCTGGGAGATGGGCGGCTCGCAGATTTACCTGGAGCCCGGCGAGGAGTTTAGCTTGAAGGAGATGCTCATTGCCGTGGCTGTAGGTTCGGCCAACGATGCCAGTGTGGCCGTGGCCGAGCACCTCATGGGCAGTGAAGAGGCTTTCGTGGAGGCCATGAACCGGCGGGTGCAGGAAATGGGCTTAAAGCACACCCGCTTTGCCAACTGCACGGGGTTGCCGGCCAAGGGGCATTATACATCCGCCTACGATATGGCGGTCATCCTGAGGGAAGCTCTGAAATATCCCCTCTTCCGCCAGCTCTCCTCCATCTACGAGTACGACTTAAGGGGAGGGAAGTTCAAGCTCTGGAATACCAACAAGCTTTTAAAGTGGTACCAGGGAGTGGACGCGGGCAAAACGGGGTGGACCACTGAGGCCAAGTATTGCCTGGCCTCATCGGCGGAGAGGGACGGACTGCGGCTAATTGCGGTGGTGCTGGGGGTTCCCGAGCCCAGGGGTCACTTCCGCGAGTCCATAAAGCTCTACAATTACGGCTTTGCCCGTTACAGGGCCGTCAACCTCCTGCCGGCAGGCGCAGTGGTGGCCAGCTTGCCCGTGGAAAAAGGCGTTCCCCCGGAGGTGGAAGTTGTAACGGCCGAGCGGGTGGCGGTGGTGGTGCCCAGGGGAGAGGAGCGGGGATTTACCACCACCTACGAGTTGCCGCCCAGGTTGAAGGCTCCCCTGGCGCAGCATCAGGCGGTGGGCTACTGCGTGGTGCAAAAAGGGGGCCAGGAGGTGCACCGCGTGCCCCTTCTGGCCGGTCGGGAAGTTAAAAGGGCCAGCTTCCTGCAGCAGGTAAACCGCGTTTTAAACCGGGTGTACGGCCCGGGCAGGTAAAAAAAAGAGGTGCTCCGGTAAACGGGGCACCTCCTTTTATTCCTTCTCCAGCGCTTTTCTTAACGGGCGCGGCAGGAGGAAGGCACGACGGTAGGTTTCCTCGTCTAAGTAGCGCAGGTCCGGGGGGAACGGCTGCAGGGGCCTTCCTTCCAGACCTTTAAGGCAGAGCAGGAAGCCCCACAGGTCCTCATAGGAGGGGATGAATTCCACATAGGGCAGGACGGTGGGGAAAATACCGGACACCATGCGGTAGAGCCAGGAGAAGCCCTTACCGCCAAAAGCGTAATTTGCGGACGTTCCCTGCACGGCCACACTACCCTTTTCCTTTAAGACCCTGTAAAGCTCCTTAAAGAAATTTTCGCTAAGGACGGTGGAGGCGAGGCCGAAAGGATCGTCGGTTACGTCTACCACGGCCACATCAAAGGAGCCCGCGGGGCAGGTGGCCACGTATTCCGCAGCATTGGTAAAGACCAGCCGGCAGCGCGGGCTGCCCGTCAGGCTACCTTTAAGATGTTGCCGGCATAGCTCTACCACTTCCCGGTCTATATCAACCCCGACTACCTCTTTTACGGTGGGGTAACGCAGGATCTCCCGTACTGCCTGGCCTTCCCCCATTCCGCAGACGAGTACCCTTTCGGGGGCAGGGTGGGCGACCATAGCAGGGTGCACCAGCAGCTCGTGGTAGATGTACTCATCGGCTTCGGCCGATTGCAGTACACCGTCGAGAAAGAGGGAGCGTCCCAGTTTTTCCACATCGAGTATCTCCACCTGCTGGTAAGGTGTCTTCTTGCGCACCACCACGGAATGGACGCGGTAGAGGCGCAAGCCCCCCGTAGTGGCGTCTGACGTCTGGTACCACTCTTCTTCTCTCAAAACCTCTTTCATGGCTTTCCCTCCAAAAAACATTATACACCTTTCTTCTCTTAATTTCCTCCAAAATGTTGCTTTAGCGGCAATTTGCTTTTTAGCAGGAAATATGGTAACATTTAGCAGGAGGGTGTGGATTTGCCTTGGGCAAGAGCGGCATAACACTACCGGCAATTTGAGGTGAGTCAGGCTTATGAATGTGAATATGAAAAAGACAATAGAAGTGGAGTTTAAGGAAGGCACGCTCATTGCCCGCCTGGAAGGAGAGCTGGACCTGCGGGTGGCCGATTTGTTACGCAAGGAGCTGGAAAAGGCCATCGGCCGCTACCCCTTGCGCCACCTCGTCCTTAATCTGGGCCGGGTAACCTACATGGACAGCTCCTGTCTGGGGGTCATTCTCGGGCGCTACAAGCGCCTGGCCCAGCAGGGGATCGGCATTTCGCTGGTGGGCCTCCAGCCTCAGGTACGAAAGGTCTGCGAGCTTTCGGGGTTGCTGCGCATTATGGCCGAGTACGGCAGCGAGGAAGAAGCAGTGGCCAAGGCCGGATGAGGGGTGCTGCGAGGTGAAGGTAATTAACCAGCTGAAAATGGAGTTCCCCAGCCTGCCCGAAAACGTCGCCTTTGCCCGCGTGGCGGTGGCCTCTTTTGCCTCCCAGCTCGATTTTACCATTCACGACATTGAGGAAATTAAGGTGGCCGTGTCCGAGGCCGTGGCCAATGCCATCGTCCACGGTTACGGTAACTCCCGCGGGGGGTTAATCAGGGTTTGCCTCAAGCTCACCGATGAGGCGCTGGAAATCCAGGTGGAAGATCACGGCAAGGGCATAGAGGATGTAAAAAAAGCTCTTGAACCCACCTATTCTACCGACCCCGAGAGGATGGGCCTAGGTTTTGTTTTCATGCAGGCCTTTATGGATTACCTGCACGTGGATTCCGCTCCCGGTAAGGGAACACGCGTGACCATGGTCAAAAACGTACCGCGGGGTGCCGCTGCAGCCGCTTCAGAAAAGCATTGAGGTGAAAGGCGGTCATGAGCACAAGGCTGATGGAGATGAACCTGCCGCGCTTTCCCCTGCTCAGCGACGAGGAAATGCGTGAACTGCTGCGGCGTGCCCAGGCGGGGGATAAGGCTGCCAGGGAAAAGCTGGTCAACTGCAACTTAAAGCTGGTGTTTAACCTGGTGCGCCGGTTTCAAAATCGCGGTTACGAGCTGGAGGACTTGTTCCAGATAGGCTGCATTGGGCTGATGAAGGCCATTGATAAGTTCGACCTGAGCTACGACGTAAAATTCTCTACGTATGCCGTGCCCATGATTGTGGGGGAAATAAGGCGCTTCTTGCGTGACGACAACCCCGTTAAGGTAAGCCGCTCGGTAAAGGAAGCCGCCTACCGCATCCATCAGGCCCGCCAGCAGCTGGCCGCCAGGCTGGGCCGCGAGCCCACGGTAGGAGAGGTGGCCCTGGAGGTGGGGCTTTCCCGGGAGGAAGTGGTTACCGCCCTAGAGGCGGCCCAGGCACCCACGTCCATTTACGAGACTTTGCACCAGGACGAAGGGGATCCCATTTACCTCCTGGATCAGTTACAGAGCGACGAGAAGGGCGACCTGCCCTGGCTAGATCACATTGCCGTGCAAGAAATGCTCAGGGGCCTGCCCGAGCGGGAGAGGAAGATCATTACCTGGCGCTTTTTTGAAGACCAGACCCAGGCGGAGATAGCCCGCCGCCTGGGCCTCTCGCAGGTGCAGGTTTCCCGCCTCGAGCGCCAGGCCTTGAAAAGGTTAAGAGAACTCATGCAGAAGGACGTGCCGTAGTTGGCCCCTTGCATAAAGGAAGCTCCGCTTACAGAAAATAGGGCTGGTCGAAAAATTCAAGGCAAAGGGGGAGAAAGGATGCACATTAAGGTAGCCGAGCTGGTGGGTGAATCGCCCAACGGCTGGAGGGCCGCCGTGCAGGCTGCCGTAGATGAAGCCTCCAGGACCTTCGGCGACATTGTCGGCGTAGAGGTGCTAAACCTCACGGCCAACGTGGAAAACGGCAGGGTGACCGAATACAAGGCCAACGTAAAAATTGCCTACAAGGGGTAGCTGCAAAATTGCCAAGGAAAGCCCTCCGGGAGGAGGGAGCAAAAAGAACCCCCGCCCAGAAGTCTTGGCTGCCGGGCAAGGGGTTCTTTTTTATGCCTTGAGCAAAAAATTTTTCCGCGGGTGCAGTTGCAAGCAGGAAAATTCAAGGAAGCGTTGAAACTATTAAGTAAGTTCTTTATGAAGAAATAATTGTCCCATGCAGTTGTAGAAGAAGGATATATTTCAATATAGCATGACACAGTAAAAGGGGGGTGCATTGGGGGTTCCGGTTCTGCATTTCAGAAATTTAAAAAATTGTTTAAATTACTAAAGCAAATGTTGGGGGGAATCAAGGATGGAAATGGCTAAAAAAAAGGCGGTTGCGCTGGTTGCTGCTTTTTTAGCCCTGGTGATGGCCTTTGCCGCCGCCGGTTGCGGGACTAAGGGAACGGGTAAGGACGGTGCTGCGGCCAAGAAAAATGAGTTGCTCTTTGCTACGGGCGGAACGGCAGGAACATACTACCCGCTGGGCGGCGCTATTGCTAAGGTTTGGAATAGCAACATACCTGGCATTAACGTTACCGTCCAGTCCAGCGGGGCGTCGGTAGAGAACCTGCGCCTTTTGGACAAGGGAGACGCCGACCTGGCCCTGGCAATGACCAATGTAGCCGACGATGCTTTTAAGGGAAAGGGTCAATTTAGCGCCCCCCTGAAAAACTTTAAGGCTGTGGGCGTGGTCTACCCGGACGTCGTACAGGCCATAGTAGCAGCAGATAGCAACATAAAGACAATCCAGGACTTAAAGGGCAAGAAGGTGGCCGTCGGCCCTACCGGTAGCGGCACCGAGGTCACTACGAGGATAATCCTGGCGGCCTACGGGTTGAATTATACGGAGCGGAAAGACCTGCAGCCCGTGTACGCCACCTATGCCGATGCCGTGGACCAGTTTAAAGACGGCCACCTGGATTCCGTATGGAACGTGCTGGCGGTTCCGGCGGCGGCCATTCAGGATATCACCACCACCAAGGGCATCCGCTTCCTGAGCCTGGAAGGCCCCGAGTACGAGAAGCTTTTGGCCGAAAACCCCCTTCTCGTGCCGTACGAAATACCTGCCGGCACCTACAAGGGACAGGACAAGCCGGTTAAGACGGTGGCCATTAACTCGGCCCTCTACGTCAGGGCAGACCTCCCTGAGGACCTCGTCTACCAGTTGACCAAGGTCCTGTATGAGAAGAAGGACGAAATTGCCCAGGGGCACGACCGGGGACGGCAGATCGACCTGCAGAAGGCCCTGGCAGGCATAACCACGCCGGTACACCCGGGCGCGGCCAAATATTACGCGGAAAAGGGCATTAAGCTTCCATAAAGATAAGCGCGGGCAAGGCCGGGGAAAACCTGGCCTTGCCGGTTAACTGATGGGGTAGAAATGAGGGCTTGGCTGGCAATCGCCATACTGGCCGGGTTTCTGGTCGTCCAGGGAAGCGCTTTTAAAATTACGGCCCTGGAAATCGTGCACGGCAGGAGCGGCGCGTTGCTGTACCGGCAGACCGTACAGCCCGGAGAGAAGTTTCACCTGGTATTTACCCACTCTGTTTCACGGCAGCAGGTGGTGGAGATCTATGAGATTAGGCCGGACGGCAGATTGGCCGTGGTGGAAATGGACTTTGACACCAATGGGCCCAATTTGCCGGCAGGGCCTGAAGGGACGACCCGGTGGATAATTGAAAAAAACCGCTTTCGAGTAACGGGGTACGAATTAACGCTGGAGGAAATAAGCCTTTTTGTCGGGCAGGTAGTGGCCAACCACCGCCTTATCATCGGGAATAAGGAGGTATCCCTCCAGGAAGTGGCAGGGCCGGGTGAGTACGTGAAAATAAAAGCCGCTTGCAGCCCTTTAGCTGAGCATGTTTGGAAGGAGGCGCAGTTATGGCTTTACCGGAAGTTAAAGCCGGTGCGGAAGGAATACTGCAGAAATACGACCGCGAGTCGGCATACAGGCGGCTATCGGGGCCACTGGCGGGAGCAGTGTCCATTATATGCATCATCTGGTCTCTTTTTCAGTTGTATACGGCAGCCTTTGGGGTTTTCCCGCCAACGCTACAACGGGCACCGCACCTCGGCTTTGCCCTTGTGCTAATTTACCTGCTCTATCCGTTCAAAAGGGGCGCCAGGCGGGATCATATACCCTTGTACGATTTCCTTCTTGCCGCCTTATCGGCGGCTGTAACATCCTACCATGTGGTCTTTTACCGCGCGCTTATCGATAGGGCGGGAGCCTATACTCCGCTGGACATAGCGGTTTCCGCCCTGGGGGTACTTCTGGTACTGGAGGCCACCCGCAGGGTGGCAGGCCCGGTACTCGTTTCGCTGGCGGCGCTGTTTTTGCTATACGGCTACTTTGGCCCGTATATGCCCGGCTTTCTGGCCCACCGGGGGTACTCCTTTAGCCGGATAGTCACGCACAGCTTCCTCTCCACGGAGGGGATTTTGGGTGTGCCCATTTCCGTATCTTCTACCTTTATCTTTCTCTTCCTCGTGTTTGCCGCTTACCTGAGGAAGACGGGTATCGGGGACTGGTTAACGAAGCTGGCCATTGGTATTGCCGGGGGAGCAACAGGGGGCCCGGCCAAGGCGGCGGTCATAGCCAGCGCCTGCCAGGGTACGGTTTCCGGAAGTTCGGTGGCCAACGTGGTGGGTACGGGCTCGGTAACCATCCCCCTGATGAAGCATATTGGCTACCGCAAGGAGTTTGCCGGTGCCGTGGAAGCTGCGGCTTCCACGGGAGGGCAGCTCATGCCGCCTATTATGGGCGCTGCCGCGTTTATCATGACCGAGTTCACGGGGGTATCTTATGCCAAAATTGCCGCCGCGGCGGCCATACCGGCCATTCTTTATTTCACCGGCGTTTTCACCATGGTGCACCTGGAAGCCAAAAAAGCAGGGCTTAAAGGGCTGCCCAGGGAAGAGCTGCCCAGTGCGGGCAAGTTGCTTAAAGAAAAGTGGTACTTGCTTACCCCCATTGCCGGCATTGTCTTTTTCCTGGTTACCGGCAGGACGGCCATGCTGGCTGCCCTTTACGGGATTATTCTTACCGTAGCGGTGAGCTTCATCAGCAGGGACACGCGCATGTCGCTCAGGGGAATTTTGCAGGGGCTGGAGGAGGGGGCGCGGAGCGCCCTGGGGGTGGCAGCGGCCTGCGCCACGGCGGGGATTCTGGTGGGGATCATTACCCTGACAGGCCTCGGGCTGAAGATGGCCCACGGGATTGTGGAGCTTTCCGGCGGCAACATTTACCTCACCATGCTCTTCACAATGATAGCCTCCCTTATCCTGGGCATGGGCGTACCGACAACGGCAAACTACATTATCCAGGCCACTATCGCTGCTCCGGCCCTCGTGGCTGCGGGGGTGAAAGTTCTGGCCGCCCATTTGTTTGTCTTTTACTTTGGCATCATTGCCGATGTGACGCCGCCGGTGGCCCTGGCCGCATTTGCGGCTTCGGGAATAGCTGGTTCGGAACCGTTCAGGACGGGTTTTGAGGCCTCAAAACTTGCCTTTGCCGCCTATCTTGTCCCCTACATTTTTGCCCTTTCGCCTTCCCTGGTTTTAATTGATGTAACGCCCCTGGAGATTATAAAAGCGCTGGTTACATCTATCATAGGCATGATCGGGGTAGGGGCGGCAATAGCCGGTTACCTCGTGCGCCGCTGCAGCTACTGGGAGAGGGCAGTGCTGTTTGCAGGTGGTGTCATGCTGGTTGACCCGGGTACCCTGACCGACGCGATTGGTATAGTCGTCGTTTCCCTGGTCTTTCTCTGGCAGAAGGTGAGGGCAGCAAAGGATGCTTTAGCCGGGAAGGCTTGAGGTTCCCGGCTGGCGCATAACCAGGCTGTTAGGAGGACGCCCAAGATGAACGATAACGTTTTTTACAGGAACATCAGGAAAGAGTATCCGATAGTGGATAGGGGAGAGGGGATCTACCTGTATGATATCCACGGCAAGAGATACATCGATGCTTGCTCCGGGTCGGCGGTGGCCAATTTGGGGCACGCCCATAAAAAAGTAGTCCAGGCTATGAGCGAGCAGGCAAAAAGGATAGCCTTCGCCCACTTATCCAGGTGGACTTCCCGCCCGCTACAGAGATTGGCCGATATGGTGGCCTCTCTGGCGCCGGGCAGCCTTAATAAGTTGTACCTGGTTTCCGGCGGCTCGGAAGCTACGGAATCGGCCCTGAAAATGGCCAGGCAATACTACCTGGAAAGGGATGGCAGGAGCTCCAAGTACAAGGTAATCTCCCGCTGGATAAGCTTTCACGGCAACACGATCGGCGCCCTCTCCATGACCGGCGATGTAAGGCGGAAAAAGTATGGCCCGCTGCTCTTAAACTTTCCCAAAGTAGCTCCTGCCTATTGTTACAGGTGCTTTTTCAAGAGGGAGCCGGAAAATTGTGGCCTGGAATGTGCGTACGACCTGGAGCGGGTAATTAAGCTGGAAGGGCCGGAGACCATTGCCGCTTTTATTGCCGAGCCCGTAGTGGGGGCGGCTGCGGGTGCCCTTGTTCCGCCGCCGGATTACTTCAAGGTCATCCGGGAAATCTGCGACCGGTACGACATACTGTTTATTGCCGATGAGGTGATGACGGGGTTTGGCCGCACGGGCACCATGTTTGCCGTGGAGCAATTCGGCGTGGTCCCGGACATCATCTGCGTGGCCAAGGGCATGAGTGCCGGCTACATTCCTCTGGGCGGGTTGATTGTCAAGGACGAGATTTACGAAGTTTTCAAGCACGGATCGGGGGTTTTCGTGCACGGCCATACATACGGGGGCAATCCCCTGGCGGCGGCAGTGGCCGTGGCCGTTATTGAGGTTCTGCTGGAAGAAAAGCTGGTGGAGAACTCCCGCGTAATGGGGGAATACTTGCTTGAGCAGCTGAAGGAAAATCTGAGCAAGTTTTCCATAGTCGGCGACATACGCGGCCGCGGCTTAATGCTGGGTGTAGAGCTGGTGGCCGATAAGGCTACCAAGCGGCCTTTTGACCCGAAGCTAAACATGGCCGAAAGGGTTACACTCAAGCTCATGGAGCACGGCGTAATTGTCTACCCGGGTACAGGTGCTGCCGACGGGGAGGCGGGGGATCACTTTTTGCTGGCGCCGCCCTTAATTATCACCAAAGAACAGGTGGACGAACTGGTAGGGTTGATGGTTAAAGCTTTTGCGGAGCTGGAAAAGGATTTGGTAAAGGGGTTGTAGGGTAATGGAAAAGCTCATCATTACCATTGCTCCAACCGGCAACGTGCCGACGAGGGAGATGACGCCACACGTGCCGGTTACTCCGGAAGAGATAGCCAGGGACATTATGGATTGCTACAGGGCGGGGGCCGCCGTGGCTCACATCCATGCCCGGGATGAAAATCAAAAACCCACGCATAAAGTTGAATTTTTCGCGGAGATCTTGCGCCGCCTTGACGAACTTGGCTGCCCCGTCATCCGCCAGCTTTCCACCGGCGGCCGCCACGGCAGAACTCTGGAGGAACGATCTGCAAACCTCCAGCTCAACCCGGAGATGGCCAGCCTCTGCACCGGCTCGACCAACTTCCCTAACATGGCTTATGTTAACCCGCCGGACCTGGTGGAACACCTCGCCAGGATCATGCTGGAAAGAAACATCAAGCCCGAGATAGAGGTCTTCGACACGGCCATGATCAATAACGCCGTGCTTTTAAAGGAAGCCGGCCTGCTTCGCGAGCCCCTCCATTTTAACTTTGTCCTGGGCATCCGCGGGGCCCTCCCGGCTACGCCGAAGAACCTGTTCCACCTGGTGGAAAGCCTGCCGCCCGGTTCTACCTGGACGGTAACCGTTATCGGCCCGCAGCACGTTTACCTCTCGACCATTGCCCTTGCCATGGGGGGTCACGTGCGCGTGGGCATAGAGGATAACATTTATTACCAAAAAGGGGTGCTGGCCAAAAATGTGCAGCTTGTGGAAAGGATCGTGCGCATAGCACGCGCGGTGGGGCGGGATATTGCCACCCCGGATGAGGCGCGCCGCATTCTGGGGCTCAAGGGCAACTCTTGAAAAAACGAAAGAGCCCCCGCAGTAGGGCTGCTCCGGCATACCGAACCCGGCCCCCGCCAGGCGGTGGGTTCCCCGCCTTCAGTTTGCTGGGGGCGACCCGCCTGCCCGGAGCAGCTTTACGGCGGGCCCGCGGTGGTGGTTGAAGAGGCACTTATTTCGCGGGGGGCTCGTAAACGTTAACCTTACTCCAGATGCTTTCCAGCTCTGCGAGTGTGTGCAGCGTCTCGTCCCTTTGCCTCTCGCTAATGGCCACGATGAGAGCGTTTATGATACTGAGCGGTGCTACAAAAGAGTCGATAAAAGAGTTTATATCGGTGCGAGCCAGGAGGAAAGCATCGGCATGGGTAATGAGAGGGGATAAGAGGCTGTCCGTGATGGCCATAGTTTTTGCTCCCTTTTCCTTGGCCAGCTTTAAAAATTCCACGGTTTGTTTCGTATATCTATGAAAGCTGATCCCGATCACCAAGTCCTGCTCGTCAATGGAAATTAGATTTTCAAATATTGTATCTGGGTTACACCTGATGACTGGTTTTTTCAACACCATCTGGAGGTAAAAGGCAAAAAAATGAGCCAGGGCTGCGGCACTACGCAAACCTACTACATAAATACGCCGGGCCAGGTAAATGGCGCTTACCGCTTTTTCAAAGTCCTCTCTTGAGATTTCTTCCAGCGTAATTTTTAGGTTCTGAATATCGTTGTTTATTACCTTATCGAGAATGTTGCCGTTGCCGAGGGATAAATTCATACGTTCGGCCGTAGTGAGCCTGTTCCGGATAATTTCCTGCACGTCTTTCTGCATATCGGCGTAACCGTCGTACCCAAGGGCAATGGCAAAGCGGACCACCGTTGACTCGCTGACCCTAAGTTCACGGGCCAGGCGGGAAGCAGTTAAGAAGGCCACCCTGTCTGGGTGAGCCAGGAGGTACTCTGCTATTAACCTTTGGCTTTTGGTGAAGCGGGGCAAGTTTTCTTTAAGTTTTGCAATAATCTCCATTATGGTGGTGGCGGCACCTCCAGTTAGCATCTCCACGCCGGAAGCATGATTTCTCAAAAAAGTTTATCATACAAGCTGCGGTACCTACAACCTTTTACCTTACTCACGCTCGAAAACTATTTCCCCCCTGTCGACAATTAACCTGCCGTCTATTTTGACGGTTGCCTCGTACATAACCATATCAATGTGCACAGGTGAATAGACGGTTCCCCCGTAAGTGAGATTTGAACCCAGGGCCACGTGCACGTTTCCCCTGGCCTTCTTCTCCTCTTCGAAGTCGCCGTTTCGTAAAGACATGGGATTTAGGCCGATCCCGATTTCGGCAATGTTGTCGGCATTCTCTACTTCTTCAAGGATTTGCCTTAATCTTCGGGCAGCCGGTCCTTCACCGTAACATTTCACTACCCTCCCGTTGGCTACTTCCAGGGTTACCGGTTCGGCGTGGCTGCCGATGTAGCAAATGGGCCCATCGATTACAAGCCGGCCATGGGCGGTGCCTTCATTAGGCATCTGTGAAACCTCCCCGTCGGAAAAAGCCATCTGCATTCCCGGGAGGTGGGCTTTCCCACACTCTACGAAGACAACTTCTCCGGCTATGCTGGCCCTGAATTCCGTGCCTGCAGGTGTGGTGATCTCTATTGTTTTGCCCTGCCGCCAGATTTCCGCCAGCCTTTCGCCCTCGGCAAATAGGGCCTCGTAGTCGGCCAGTGCTCCACCTTTTATCCAATTGTCCATATCTCTCATGACCATCGAGCAGTGGCGGATCCGTTTGGCTTTCAAGCGCTCCCAGAGGGCCCTGTTGTAAATTGCCGCTCCGGAAGAGCGTGTCAGGCCTATGCTCACGTCTGCTCCATGGTAGGCGGCTTCGATAACTTTATTCACGTTTGTGGACCGATCACCCGGGTTCCTGCTGGGGGTTATACAAATGGTGAATTCCGCTCCGGCAGCCTGGACGGCAGCCGCCAGTGCGTAGGCCATGCGCATATCGGTGGCGGTGTCGCAGACGATGATTACCTCCTCGCCCGGTTTTACGGCCAGCAGTTTTTCAATAATCCTGCGGGCCTGAACGCTGGCATCAATGATTAAAGACATTTATTTCCCCCCTTGATGAAATAATTGTATCAAGGTATCATGCATGTTGTAATAATTACATCACCCTTGGGCATTGTATACCAAGGCATGATTTTTTTCAAACGTCTTTATTTCGAATTCCGCAACGCTTTGCTTGCTTTCAGGTTAATTTGGGATTGTAAATCTCCGGCAATCTTGCAATTTGGCGCTTTTTCGTGTAGGTGCTATGGTCGCCGGGTGTGACGAGATATTACAAAATGCGACAGTCTTTTTCCTTGACTATTCTTTTTCTGGATGATATTTGTTGCTAGGTGGCATTTTTAAGAAAGGTGCGGGCGCACCTGACGCAAACTGCCTGGGGTGTGTAAAGTTGTTCTTCTGGTTGCTTTCCTTTAGAACCACTGCCGAGATGCCTTCTCCCGGTGATACGCTTACGACAATTGCCTTTCTTGCGTGCCTGCTTCTCGTGGCGCTTGGGCTGGGGGAGCTATACAGAAAGGGATAACGGGTCAAGGGGGGGCGTATGCCCTGTTTAACTGCTGTTCACGAGAAGTGACGCCGCTTTGTTGTGCGAAAAACGGGATGTAACAGGGCTTTTATCGGTGGTTGGAGATAAAAGGGGAGTATTTTGTGGAAAAGCGCAGCTTCAGTTTGCGGCAGTTTTATCTTTATGCCAGTTTGTTTTGCCACTCTCATCATAATAATGATCGTTGGCGGTATAAGGTTCGTTGCTGCTCTAGCGGCACAGTCTTTTGCGGTTCCGCCCCCTTTTCCTGCTGTAAGCGACTCAGCGCTGCGCTTTAAGGAACTGCAGCAACGGAAGGTAAACATAACGTGGGAGGAATTCAAACTGGAAGTGGAAAGGAAGCGTGCGCAGCAACTGGCTTATGAGCGAACACGCTTTGTGCGCGATTTAATCGCCAGCGCTGCCTGGCGTACTTATACCGCTGCCGGTTTATCTGGTTCAATGGCGCTATGCGCGGCAGGAGAGGTCCTTTGAAAATGGGCGTGCGGCCGAATTAGAACGGTGCAGGCCGGCGCCAACTCTTCTCATGGGCCGGTAAAGCTGAGGAGGGTGTGGGAGGAGATCCCGCGGAGTAAATATGTTAGAGAAAGATGGGAACAAGGCCCGTCTGGGACATCATCCTCTATGGCCTGGTGCAAACGAAATTTTCAGACTATTGGTCCGCCCTTCCGGTCGTCAAGAGATCCAGCAGGTTACTTTGTAAAAAGTGCTGCATGTCTAGGTAAATGTCCCAAGTTTTTTCCACCCAGCTATAGCGGGCCTCTTCATCCCGGCTAAAAAGCACCTCACCGCTGCTTACCGAGTGGTTGAGGGGCACGGGGGCGTAGTTTTAGCACCTTCACATCCACCGGGTAGCGTATTTCTTGCTCCAGCTCAGCCCCTAGAGAAAGCTCGTAATCAAGGGCTTTTTCCCGGGGAACAACATCCTCTTGCAGATAAATACCAATGTCTATGTCCCGGAAGAAAGGCTCGGCGATAAAAGAGCCAAAAAGGTAAGCAAAGATAATTTCCCTGCGCTTGGCCAAAAGATGCTGCAGTTGCAAGGTAATTTCTTTCCTTTTTCATTCCGTCAAATTGAACCTCCTGCCCATTTTCTTTATCCTCTCTTCTATAAAGCCTTCAGGAGGGTTGCTAGTTCGGTCAAGTACAGGTCTAGATCGTTAAGGCTGCTACAGATAATTTCATAAACTTTGCGGTCATCGATGTCCCCGTATTGATGGATCAGTAGATTGCGGAACCTGGCCATGCGAATCAGGCGCTCCGCCAACAAATTCAACTCTTCCACCCTCTTTTGAATCCAGTATATACCAATCTGTCGCACCGATCAACTGCCGCGCCCTTCGTTTTGGGATGTGCGGGATTATAATAGGCGGGGAGTTATCCGGGGGATGCCATGCGTTAACCCCCGGCTTTTTGTTTTTGCATAACGGCGTGAAGGCGGGGAAACCATAACTGGCGGGAGGTGCGGGAAGTGGTAGAGGTAAAGGATTCCCAGCCCATGGAGATACGCAAGAGGGAGTACCAGAAATTGGTGCAGCAGGTTATCCCCCGTCCGACGGTCGGGCGCAACGTCTTCTGGGCCTTTGTGGTCGGGGGCCTCATCTCTCTTTTAGGGCAGGGGTTGATGAACTTTTTTGCGGGCTTCGGGCTGCCCTTAACCGAGGCAGGGGCGGCTGCCTCTGCCGTGCTGGTATTTCTCTCGGCCTTTCTTACGGGGCTGGGGGTTTACGATGAAATTGCCAAATTCGCCGGTGCCGGGGCCATCGTGCCCATCACCGGCTTTGCCAACTCCATGGTAGCCCCGGCCATGGAATACCGCGCCGAGGGCCTGGTGCTGGGCGTGGGGGCAAGGCTTTTTACCGTTGCCGGTCCGGTGCTGGTCTTCGGCATTGTTACGGCCTGGGCCATCGGTATTCTTTATTACCTCTTCCGCCTCGGGGGGTGAAGTTTGTTGCCCGCACCCAAAAAGAACGGACTGCAGACCGTGTGGTTTCAGAGCCCGCCGGTAATCATTTCCACGGCCACCATCGTGGGGGGCAAGGAGGGCCAGGGGCCTCTCGGCCAGACCTTCGATAAGGTGTTGGAGGATAATTACTACGGCGAAAAAAGCTGGGAAAAAGCCGAGCAGCGCATGCTGGAAGAGGCCATGCAGATGGCCATCGAGCGTGCCGGGCTGCAGCCGCAGAATGTGGACTTTATGCTGGGCGGCGACCTTTTAAATCAGATTATCAGCGCCAGCTTTACCGCCAGAAACCTGGGCATCCCCTACCTGGGCCTTTACGGCGCCTGCGCCACCATGTACGAGGGCCTGGCCCTGGGGGCCATGCTCATTGACGGTGGTTTTGCCGATAAGGTGCTGGTGGGGGTGTCCAGCCACTTTGCCACCGCCGAGAGGCAGTTCCGCTACCCCACCGAGCAGGGGGTGCAGCGGCCCCTTTACGCCTCCTGGACGGTGACCGGCGCTGCGGCAGCCATCTTGGCCCGTGAGGGAAACGGCCCGGTGGTTACCCACGCCACCATCGGCAGGGCCATCGATTTCGGGCAGGGCGACCCGCAGAACATGGGAGCGGTCATGGCCCCGGCGGCTGCGGACACCATTGCCCGGCACCTGGCGGATACCCAGAGAAGCCCCGACTATTACGACCTCATCGTCACCGGCGACCTGGGGACGTACGGTCGCGAACTGGCGGAAACACTGCTGCGCCAGAAAGGCTATGAGGTCGGCGGGAGGCTGTACGACTGCGGGGTAATGATCTACTCCCCGGAACAAGACCCCCATGCCGGCGGCAGCGGCTGCGCCTGCTCGGGGGTGGTTACCTGCGGATATCTTATCAAGCAGCTGAAGGCCGGGTGTATAAAGCGTTTCCTGGGAGTGGCCACGGGGGCCCTTTTCAGCCAGTGCAGCTTCCAGCAAGGGGAAACCATACCCGCCATTGCCCATGCCGTAGTGGTGGAGGGAAGGTGAGGGGATGATTTTTCTAAAAGCCTTTGTGGTGGGCGGGATGTTCTGCGTAATTGCCCAGCTTCTCATGGACCTGACCAGCTACCGCATAACCCCGGCCCACGTGCTGGTGGGGTTTGTTACCGCCGGGGCCGTTTTAAGCGGCCTCGGCCTTTACCAGCCGCTGGTGAACTGGGCGGGGGCAGGGGCAACGGTGCCCCTGACGGGGTTTGGCCACCTGCTGGCCCAGGGGGCCATTAATGGCGTGCAGCAAAAGGGCATTTTGGGTGCCTTCTCCGGCGGGCTGGCGGCGGCAGCGGCGGGCTTATCTGCAGCGGTAGTTTTCGGCTACCTGGCTGCTCTGGCCTTCAAGCCTAAGGGATAGGGGGACAAGGAAAGTGGCGCAGCAGGCCGAGACGGCGGGGAAAACGCGCGTGCAGAGGGACCTGGAAGAAAACACCGCAAGGCTAAAAAAGATGCTGGGCATCGGGGAAAGCTTTGACATCCTGCTCAAGGAATTTGAAATCGGCGGTGTCAGGGCGGCCCTGCTCTTTGTCGATGGCCTCACCAACGACACCGTTTTTACCCTCATACTGGACCACCTGGCCGATCTGAAGAAAGAAGAGGTAACCCTAAATGCCCTGCGCAAGCTTTTTTACCGCCATCTCCCCTATACGGAAATAAGCCAGGTAAATACACTGGAGGAGGTGGTGGAGAAGGTGCTTTCCGGCCCCCAGGCTCTTTTAATCGACGGGGAGGAAAGCGCCCTCATTATTGACGCGCGCATTTACCCGGTCAGGCAGCCGGAAGAACCCGACCTGGAGAGGGTGGTGAGGGGCTCCAGGGACGGCTTTACAGAGACACTGGTCTACAACACCGCCCTTATACGCCGGCGCCTGCGGGACCCCCGCCTGCGGATGGAATTAATGCAGGCCGGCTCCCGCTCCAAAACGGATATCGTCGTCTGCTTTTTGCAGGACGTGGCCAACCCGGATCTTGTGGACAGCGTGAAAGAAAAGATCCGGAACATCAACATAGACGGCCTGCCCATGGCGGAAAAGGCCGTGGAGGAGCTCATCACGCCCGGTAGCTTTTGGAATCCCTTTCCCCGCGTGCGCTACACGGAGCGCCCCGATGTGGCCGCCATGCACCTTTTGGAGGGGCATGTGCTCATCCTGGTAGACACCTCTCCCAGCGTGATCATTTTGCCGGCCACCTATTTCCACCACCTCCAGCACGCCGAAGAGTACCGCCAGAGCCCGGCGGTAGGGGTCTGGCTCAGGGCGGTGCGCTTTGTGGGGGTAGCGGCCTCCCTTTTCCTCCTCCCGCTCTGGCTTCTGGCCGCCATGCACCCGGAAATACTGCCGCCGGCGCTGGGCTTTATCGGGCCCAAGAAGCCCAGCGCCATACCTCTTATCGGGCAGTTTATTATTGCGGAGTTTGCCGTAGATATGGTCAGGCTGGCCACCATCCATACCCCTACGGGCCTTACCACGGCCATCAGCATTGTGGCCGCCTTGCTTATCGGTGAGATTGCCGTAAACGTGGGGCTATTTGCGCCGGAGGTCATCCTTTATGCCACGGTGGCGGCCTTGGGAACCTTCCTCACCCCCAGCTACGAGCTTTCCATGGCCAACCGGCTGGTGCGCTTTTTCCTGCTGGTGGTGACGGCTCTTGCCGGCGTGCCCGGCTTCATCCTGGGAACCCTGGGAGTGGTGGTCTTCCTCGCCGCCACGAGATCCTTTGGCGTGCCCTACCTCTGGCCCCTCATTCCCTTTAACTGGACGGCCATGAAAAAAGTGCTGGTAAGATCACCCGTACCCATTGACAACATCAGGCCGAGCGCCTTGAAGCCAAGAGACAAGTACCGTCAGGCCGTGCCGGAACCGGCCCGCAAGAGGTAAAGCCTTCCGGGGCCGTTTTATTTTGCCTTCTTCCGGGTCATACTAGAATTTGTGCCGGAAGATCAAAGAGGAGGTGGGCACCGTTGCCAAGGATAGGGATCCCCCGCGCCCTGCTGTATTACCATTACTTCCCGTGGTGGGAGGCCTTTTTCGTCTCCCTGGGAGCGGAAGTGGTGATTTCCCCGCCCACCACCAAGGCCATTTTAGACCGGGGCCTGGAGCACGCCGCAGATGACGTGTGCCTGCCGGTAAAAGTGGCCGTGGGCCACGTGCTGGAACTGAAAGACCGGGTAGATGCTATTTTTTTGCCCCGCCTGGTAAGCGTGGCCGCCAGGGAATATATTTGCCCCAAGTTCCTCGGCCTGCCGGAAATGGTGGGGCACAGCATAAAGGGGCTGCCACCGCTTCTCAGCCCCGGCCTGAACTTGTACCGCGGGGGGAGCCCTTACCACTTCTTTGCCGCGCTGGGACGCGCGCTAGGGTATCCGCCGTGGCAGGTGCTGGCTGCTTACCGGCGGGCCTGCCGGGTTCAGCAGCAGTACAAAAGGCTGCTGGAAAGCGGCCTCTTTCCTGAAGAAGCACTTGCCGCACTGCGCGGCAGGCATGATGCTGCTGCCCCCCGGGACACCATGGGTTCACCGTTGGTGGCGGTTATCGGGCATCCTTACAACATCTACGACGCTTTTGTAAGCATGGATCTCCTGGGTAAGCTTGGCCGCAGGGGGATAAAGGTGATCACCGCCGACAGCCTGAGCGAGGAAAACGTGTGCCGGGGTGCGGCGCATTTGCCCAAGCGCCTTTTCTGGACGCTGGGGCGGCGCACGGTAGGGGCCGCCTATCATTACCTCCAGTGGGGCCGTGTTGACGGTATGATCCACGTTTCCTCCTTTGCCTGCGGTCCGGATTCCTTTGCGGGGGAGTTCATTGCCCGCCGGGCGCACCGCATGGGTCTTCCCTTCCTGAGCCTGGTGCTGGACGAACACAGCGGGGAGGCCGGGATGGTCACGCGCCTGGAAGCCTTTCTGGATATGGTGGAGCGGCGAAAGAAGTACCGTGAGGAGGGAAGTGCCTCATGAAAGTTACCTTTCCCCACATGGGGCACCTGTGGGTGAGCGTGGCGGCCATGCTGCAGTACCTTGGAGTGGAGGTGGTGGTGCCGCCGCCCACCACCAAGCGCACGTTAACCCTGGGCTCTCGCTACGCTCCCGAGTTTGCCTGCCTCCCTTTGAAGCTTAACCTGGGTAACTTCATAGAGGCCCGGGAACTGGGCGCGGATACCATCCTTATGGCCGGCGGTTGCGGCCCCTGCCGCTTCGGCTATTACGCCCAAGTAGAGCACGCCATCCTGGAGGATCTGGGGTACCGCTACCGCCTGGTGGTCATGGAGCCGCCGCAGAGGCACGCGGGGGAACTCCTGGCGAAAATCAAGTACATTACCGGTCACCGCTCGTGGTTGGAGGTGGCCAGGGCCATATGGTTTGGTTTTCAAAAGGCGAGGCTGCTGGACGAGCTCGAAAGGCGCGCCCACTACCTGCGCCCGCGGGAGGTACGCAGGGGGAGCACGGACAGGGCCTTTGGGGAAGCCCTGAAAATCGTGGCCGCTGTAAGGCACCCGCGGGACATGGCGAAAGCTGCCGAGCAGGCGCACCGCATTATGTCGGAAGTGGCCTTTGATGCGTACCGTCCGGTGCTGCGGGTGGGCATAGTGGGGGAGATCTTTACCCTCCTGGAACCCTTTGCTAACTACGACCTGGAGAGGAAGCTCGGGCACATGGGGGTGGAGGTCGACCGCTCCATCTACCTCAGTGAGTGGATAAACGATCACCTCCTGTTTGGCCTGGCCGGGGGTCGGCGCACGAGAAAGGCGGCCTGCCGGGCAGCCGCCCCCTACCTTAATCACTTTGTGGGGGGGCACGGGCAGGAAACGGTGGGTAGCGCCGCGCTGTACGCCGCGCAAGGCTACGACGGGGTTATCCAGCTGATGCCGTTCACCTGCATGCCGGAGATCGTGGCGGCCAGCATTCTGCCGAAGTTGAAGGCCGAGCTGGGCATACCCGTTCTAACCATTGTCGTGGACGAGCATTCCGGGGAGGCGGGGCTCATTACCCGCCTGGAGTCTTTTGTAGATCTCCTGCACGGGAGAAAGGGGGTAGAAGGGTGAGGGGATACCTGGGAATTGATGTGGGCTCGGTGAGCACCAACATCGTTTTCCTCAGCGAGCGGGGGGAAGTTTGCGAAGCGGTTTACCTGCGCACGAGGGGGCAGCCCATCCGCGCCCTGCAGGAGGGGCTGGGCGAGCTGCGCCGGCGCCTGCCGGCGGAAGTTTCCGTCCTGGGGGTGGGGGCTACGGGGAGCGGGCGCTACCTGGCAGGCCTGGTGACGGGCGCCGACGTAATTAAAAACGAGATAACCAGCCATGCCGTTGCCGCTTCCACCCTTGTGCCGGGGGTGCAGACGGTAATAGAAATTGGCGGGCAGGACTCCAAGCTGATCATCCTGCGCGGCGGCATAGTGGCGGACTTTGCCATGAACACCGTCTGTGCTGCCGGTACAGGTTCTTTTCTCGACCAGCAGGCGGCACGCCTCGGCATACCCATCGAAGACTTTGGGCGCCTGGCGCTGCAGTCTTCTGCCCCCGTGCGCATAGCCGGTCGCTGTGCCGTTTTTGCCGAGTCGGACATGATTCACAAACAGCAAATGGGTTACAGCCTTGCCGACATTCTGGCCGGATTGTGCGAAGCTCTGGTGCGCAACTACCTTAATAACGTGGGAAAGGGTAAGGAAATCCTGCCGCCGGTGGTTTTTCAGGGCGGCGTGGCCGCCAATGCGGGCATGAAAAGGGCTTTTGAGAAGGCCCTGGGAATGGAGGTCATCGTGCCGCCTTACTACCATGTTATGGGCGCGGTAGGGGCGGCACTCCTGGCGAGGGAAAAGATGGCCGCGCGCCGGCCCAGCAAATTTAAAGGCTTTGGGGTTACCGAGGCGCGTTTTCAGGCCGCCGGCTTTGAATGCGGCGGTTGCCCGAACGCCTGCGAGGTGGTAGAGCTTCGGGAAGGCGGGGAGGTCCTTGCCCGCTGGGGGGATCGCTGCGGGCGCTGGTCCAGCTCCCTGGGCTTAC
The DNA here is from genome assembly GCF_000429345.1 of Desulfovirgula thermocuniculi DSM 16036. GTDB lineage: Bacteria > Bacillota > Desulfotomaculia > Desulfotomaculales > Desulfovirgulaceae > Desulfovirgula > Desulfovirgula thermocuniculi. The sequence goes on from NZ_KE386888.1 coordinate 31,106, forward strand.
AGAATGTCGGATAAAAAAGGCGGGGAGCTCTGGCCCCGCCTTTTTAAGCCCGTACCGTCCAGTTATAGCCGTTGTTATTGTCCCAGTTATTGGCCGAGTCTTTAAAGCAAAAGGACATGGTGCTGTTGAGCATGCGCACCGTTGCTTCCCAGCCCCGCATCGTGCGGTCCATGCGCACGGTGTTCACATTCTGCCACTTTAAGGGGTCGCCGAAGCCGTAGTGGAGGTAGACCTGGTCGGCCCCGCAATTGGCCAGGAGGCCGTTGTAAATGATGTTTACTTCGTTAAAGCCGGCAGGCTTCACCTCCACACCCTTAGGTACGTCATGCCACGCCTGGATCAAGACTACCTACCTCCCTTGGTATTCAAATTTCACCTTTTATGTTCTCCTAGCAATGTCTGCTCTATGCATTAATTATTGACGTGTGCCTTGCCACCGTGTAAAATTACAAAAGCAAAACCGCATATTATAGTACCTCATCTCTTTATTTCGTGGGGGTGGGGTAGAGGTTGCGGGCAACATGAGTACCCTGCCGGAGGGGCCGGACTCCGGTGAGGGCGGGGGAAAGGGTTGACCGCCGAAGTCCGGCTGTTTTCCCGGGGCAGCCGGGCTGGGCCGTCACCAAAGAGGTGCCGGACTGTCACCCGGTTTCAAGAGCAGCCGGGTGGAGCGCTATCTCACCGCTATGCGGATAGCGGCAGCGTCCTTTTAGGTACGACAGGGAAGGCGGCCCGGAGGAGTAGCCGCCTTCTTTATTTGGCCTGGCCCAAAAATCAACACAGGGGGTTTTCCGGAACATATGAGGTTTCACGGTACCATGACCGTTAACAGCAGGGGCCACCTGGAGATCGGTGGCTGCGATGCCGTAGAGCTGGCGGCGAACTTTGGTACCCCTCTTTACGTGCTGGACGAGGAACTCTTTCGCCAGAACTGCCGGGAGTATTACCAGGCCTTCTGCCAAAAATACGGGGCGGAGGTCATTTACGCCGCCAAAACCCTCCTCACCACGGCCATCTGCCGCCTGGTGGAGGAGGAAGGCCTGGGGATGGATGTGGTCTCCGGCGGGGAGCTCTACACGGCTTTGAAGGCCGGCTTCCCCATGGAGCGGGTTTACTTCCACGGCAACAACAAGTCGCGGGAGGAACTGCAGCTGGCCCTGGAAGCCCGCGTCGGTCGCATCGTGGTGGATAACCTCTACGAGCTGGAAATGCTCGAGCGGCTGGCCGCGGCCATGGGAGCCAGAGCCCGGGTGATCCTGCGTCTTACGCCCGGCATTGAAGCCCACACCCACGAGTACATCAAGACCGGGCAGATCGACAGCAAGTTCGGCCTGGTTATTGAAAACGGCCAGGCCCTGGAGGGGGTCAAGAGGGCCCTGGAGCTGGACCACATTGAGCTTTGCGGCCTGCACTGCCACATCGGTTCGCAAATTTTTGAGCTGGAGTCCTACGCCCACGCCGCCCGGGTAATGATGGAGTTTGCCGCCCTGGCCGCAAGGGAGACGGGCTGGGTGCTCGAGGAGCTGGATCTCGGCGGCGGCCTGGGTATTTACTACGCCGCCGGTGATCAGCCGCCCTCCGTTGCCGAGTATGCCGATGTGGTGGTGGGCGCCGTGCGCGAGAGCGCGCTGGCCCTTGGCCTTCCCGTGCCCAGGGTTATCGTAGAGCCGGGGCGCTCCATCAGCGGCCCTGCCGGCACCACCCTCTATACGGTGGGCGCGGTAAAAAACATCCCCGGGGTGCGCAAGTATGTGGCTGTGGACGGCGGCATGGGTGACAACCCCCGCCCGGCCCTTTACCGGGCAAGGTACGAGGCCTGCCTGGCCAATAAAGCCTCCGCTCCGCCGGAAGAAGTGGTGTCCATTGCCGGGAAGTGCTGCGAGTCGGGGGATATGCTCATCTGGGATATCGCCCTGCCGCGCGTGGAGCCGGGGGACATCCTGGCCGTAAGCTGCACCGGGGCTTACAACTATTCCATGTCCATGAATTACAACCGCCTCCCCCGCCCGGCCATGGTACTGGTCAGGAAAGGCCGCGCGGAGCTAATCTTAAAGCGCGAGACATACGAGGATATCGTGCGCAACGACGTAATGCCGGAGAGGCTGTGCAAAAAGCACCCGGCGGAAGACCCGGTATGTGCGGTAAACTAAGCGCATTTTCCCCAAAAAGCACCCTGCCCTTTTGGGGTGCTTCTTTTATCTTGCAGCGGTTTGTTATAAAATTTAACGGGGGCGCAGCCGGACATTAAAAAGGGTGTTTGGCGCATGGAGATCATTACTACCCACACCAATACCGACCTGGATGCCCTGGCGGCCATGGTGGCCGCCCAGAAGCTTTACCCTGAAGCCCTTATGGTCTTTCCGGGAAAGCTTTCCCGCAACGTGGAGGAGTTCATGGCCCTACACAAGGACGCCCTGGCCGTGACCAGCCTGCGGGACGTCGACCTCGAAAGGGTGCGGCTGGTGGTGCTGGTGGACACCAAGAACCCGCGGCGCCTGGGCAAGCTGGCGGAGGTGCTGAAACGTCCCGGAGTGGAGGTACATATTTACGACCACCACCCCTGGGCCGAGGGCGATGTGCGCGGCACGGTGGAGGTGGTGGAGGATGTGGGGGCCACCGTAACCCTTTTGGTGGAGAAAATCCGCGAGCAGGGGATTCCCCTTAATCCCCTGGAGGCTACCATCCTGGCCCTGGGCATATACGGCGATACCGGGTCGCTGGTCTTCACCAATACCACGCCGCGGGACCTGGCCGCCGCCGCCTTTCTTTTGGAAAAGGGGGCCAATCTCGGGGTGGTGGCCGAGTTCCTGGGGCGCCCCATGACGGAGGAGCAAAAGTCCCTTTTAAAGTCGCTTTTGCTCTCGGCGCAGCGCTACCAGGTTAACGGCGTGAAGGTCCTCCTGGCCACGGCTGCCGTAGACGAGTTTGTGGTGGGGCTGGCCGTGCTCACACACACCATTTCTGAGATCGAGCGGCTCGATGCCGTTTTTACCGTGGTGGAAATGGAGGATCGCGTGCATATTGTGGGGCGCAGCAAGGTGGCCCAGGTGGACGTGCAGGAGATACTGGCCTCCTTCGGGGGCAGCGGGCACCCGGCGGCGGCTTCCGCCACGGTAAAAGGGGTGCCCCTGGCCAGGGTGGCGGAAAAGCTGCGCCAGGTTATCGAGCAAAAAGTAAGGCCCCCCCTCACGGCGGCGGGGATCATGTCCAGCCCGGTAAAAACGGTCACCCCTGCCACCACCATTAACGAGGCCGGGCGCATCATGCTGCGCTACGGGCACACCGGCCTGCCGGTGGTGGAGGACGGCCGGCTGGTGGGGGTCATTTCCCGGCGGGATGTGGAGAAGGCAAACCTCCACGGGCTCAGCCACGCCCCCGTCAAGGGCTTCATGAGCCACAATGTCATCTGGGTCACCCCGGACGTCCCGGTCACGGAAATCATGCAGCTGATGATCGAGCACGACATTGGCCGCGTGCCGGTGGTGGACAACGGTCGCCTGGTGGGCATTGTTTCCCGCACGGATGTCCTGCGCACCATGCACGGCGAGCTTCCCTCGCGCTACCGCACCCTCTACGCCGGCCACGTCTCCAGCGCGGGGAGCAATGTGGCCGGGCTCATGCGCCGCGTGCTGGGGGAGCGGGAATGGGAACTCGTCTGCCAGGCCAGGGAAATTGCGGCGGGCATGGGCTGCAAGGTCTACATTGCCGGGGGAGTAGTGCGGGACATCTTGCTGAAGGCGGAGAACCTCGACCTGGACCTGGTGGTGGAGGGCGACGGCATAGCCTTTGCCGGGGAGATGGCCCGGCATTACGGGGTCACCTTACGCTCCCACCCCAAGTTTGGCACGGCGGAGATTGTCTTCCCCGACGGCTTTAAGGTCGACGTGGTCACGGCCAGGGTAGAGTATTACGAATATCCCGCAGCCCTGCCCCGGGTGGAGAGTTCTTCCCTGCGCCAGGACCTGTATCGCCGTGACTTTACCATCAATGCCATGGCCATCGATTTAAACGGCGAGCGCTTTGGGGAGCTGATAGATTACTTCGGCGGGAGGCAGGATTTACAGGAGGGGCTCATCAGGGTATTATATAACTTAAGTTTTATCGAAGACCCCACGCGCCTGCTGCGGGCCGTGCGCTTCGAGCAGCGCTACGGGTTTAAAATAGAGCCGCAGACGTTAAAGCTGGTTCACGAGGCCGTGCGCCGGGAAGTGTTGAACCGCGTATCCCGTGAGCGCCTCTGGGAGGAAACAAAGCACATTCTCGCGGAGGAAAAGGCGGGGAAAATGCTTCTGCGCCTGCACCAGCTGGGCTTGTGGCCCTTTATTTTCCGCGAGGTGGACTTCTGGCAGGTGCAGGGGGTGCTCGGCGAGCTGGGCGACGCCCTGGCCCTTCTGGAAGAGTGGGGCTTTCCCTGCGGGGAGCGCTGGCTCTGCTATTTCCTGGCCGTGGTGCACCGCAGCAGCCCGGACGCGGCGCAAGAATTATGCCTGCGCTACCACTTTAACAAGCGCCAGATCCAGAAAGTCCTGGCCACCCTGGAGGCCTGGCCCCGGGTTTTAAGTTTGCTGGGCCAGTACGAGCAAGCGCCCAGGAGCCGCCTGGCCGAGGAGGTGCTCGCCCTGCCCCGGGAGGCCTACCCCCTTGTCCTCGCCCTTGCCGGCGAGAACCGGGTGCGGGAGCGTTTTCACCAGGTGCTGCTGCTGGTGAAGAACAGCCGGCCTACGGTTGACGGCTCCTTTATCAAGAGCCTGGGTTACCGTCCCGGGCCGCTTTTTAGGGAAGCCCTGGATGCCGTCCGACGGGCCAAGCTGGACGGCCTCGTGAAGACCAGCGAAGAAGAAAAGGCCTTTGTGCAGGAATTTTTGCGGCGCCGCCAGGGGGAGGATGGCCTTGTTTAGCTTGCCCAGCCCCTATGAAGTGGGCATTATGCTGCCGGCGGTGGTTTTAGGGCTTACCTTTCACGAGCTGGCCCACGGGTGGGTGGCGGATAGCCTGGGCGACCCCACGCCCCGTTACCACGGGCGGCTGACCGTCAACCCCCTGGCGCACGTGGACGTGATTGGCCTCATCCTGTTGTTCGTGGCGGGTTTCGGGTGGGCCAAGCCGGTGCCCGTAAACCCTTACAATTTCCGGGGTAATATGCGCCGGGGTATGGTACTGGTGTCCCTGGCCGGGCCGGCGGCCAACCTGGTGCTGGCTTTAGTAGGGGCGGTGCTGCTGGGCCTGGGGGGCTGGGCATTGCCTTACGGCTACGAGATCTTGACCGCCATCATCCGCATTAACATTGTGCTGGCCGTTTTTAACCTCCTGCCCGTGCCACCCCTGGACGGCTCCAAAATCCTGGCCGGCCTTTTGCCCGGAAGGCAGGCCTGGCTGTACGCCCTGGAGTCCTACGGGACCATCATCCTTTTATTTTTGCTTTTTACCGGTATCATCGGGCGCGTCCTGGGGGTAATCATCCACCCCCTTTATCGCGCCTTCATGTCCCTGGCCAAGGCCGTCAGCCTGATCTTCTAGGAAGGAGATGCTGGGTGTAATGTTGAGGGTTTTAAGTGGCATGAGACCCACCGGACGCCTCCACATTGGTCACTTAAGCGTCCTGGAGAACTGGCGCGAGCTGCAGGAGAAGCACCGGTGCTTCTTTTTTGTGGCCGACCTCCACGCCCTAACCACGGCCTTTGACCGCACGGAGGAGATAAAGGGCAATACCCGTGAGATGGTCCTCGACTGGCTGGCCGTAGGGCTGGACCCGGAGAAAAGCGTCCTTTTTGTGCAGTCGCGCGTTTTGGAGACGGCCCAGCTGCACCTCCTCTTTTCCATGATCGTCCCCCTGGGCTGGCTGTACAGGGTCCCCACCTACAAAGACCAGGTGCAGCAGTTCCGGGAGAAAGGCAAGGACATCATGACCTACGGCTTTTTGGGCTACCCCGTCCTGATGTCCGCCGACATCTTGCTTTACCGGGCCGAGGGGGTACCGGTGGGGGAGGACCAGCTGCCCCACCTGGAGCTCTGCCGCGAGCTGGCCCGCCGCTTCAACCACCTGTACCGCCCCGTCTTTCCCGAGCCCCAGGCCATCCTGGCCAGGATACCCGTGCTGCCGGGCGTAGACGGGCGCAAGATGAGCAAGAGCTATGCCAACGACATTCCCATCATGGCCGAACCCGAAGAAATCTGGCGCCGGGTCAATGCCATGATCACCGACCCGGCCCGCATCCACAAGACTGACCCCGGCCACCCGGAGGTGTGCGTAGTACACAAGTACCACCGCATATATACCTCCCGGCGCCTGGCGGAAATTGAGGAAGACTGCCGGGCGGGGCGCGTGGGTTGCGTGCCCTGTAAGAAGCTTCTGGCGGGTTCCCTGGAGGCCCTGCTGGCTCCCGTGCGCGAGCGGCGGAAAGAGCTGGAAGCAAAGCCGGGGTTCGTAGAAGAGGTGCTGCGCGAGGGCACGCGCCGGGCGCGGGAAGAGGCTTCCGAAACGCTCGGTCTTGTGCGGGAGGCCATGGGTATATAAAAATCGGGCGGCATGATTACCCCCCTTCCGGCAAATAATTTTGGCCGGAGGGGATTTTTTTGCGCTACAGGAGGCTTTTCATCGGGGCCCTTTTTGTGGCCTTGCTTTGCGGTATAGCCTTGGCCTCTAGGGATTACAGGCCGGCCATGCGGGAGGGCGGGGAGGCGGTTATCCTGCGCCCCCTGGCCGGGGAAGAGGTGAGCAACCCCCTGTGGGTGGCCGGGAGTGTCCGCCACCCCGACCGGGAGGTGCGGGTGCGGCTGGTAACGGCGGAGGGGAAAGTGCTGGCAGAAAGGGTCCTGCGGGTGGGCAGGACGGGTCTTACCGAATTTGAAACCTGCCTGGAATACGGCCTCTGGGCGGAGCCGGTGGCGGCACGCCTGGAGGTGGTGGCAGCGCGGGAGAACGGGTTTGAGGTTCTGGCCTGCGTGCCGGTGGTCCTCAGGTAGGGCCCCGGCTAGCGCAGGCCTTTTAGGAGGTTAAGGGCAAAACGAAAGTTATCGCCAAAGGTAATGGAGTAATTATCCCAGAAAATGCAGCTCCCGCAGAGCACAAAAGCGCCCCCTGAGGGGAAGGTCCTTTCCGCGGCCAGGACGGGAGAAGGGAGGCCCTTAGAAGTGCGGCTCGTTTCCATCCCCCGCAGGATAGGCAGGGTGCCCCCGTCCAGCACCTCTAGGGGGGCACTGTAAGGGAAGACGACTTTACAGACCCCCCGGTTGTAGGCCAGGACCTGTGAGGTTACCAACCGGTAGGGGTCGCCTTCCAGGTGGTTTGTACCGTCCGTAACCTGGTCGTTTAAAACCAGGATGCCGAAGTGGCGGGAAACTTCCGTGCAGATGCGGGCCACGTCATCTTTGTTTTGAAAGTGAGCGGCAAAGATGACGCGCTTTCCCCTGCCGATCACGCCTTCTTTAATGGCTTCTATTTCCCTGTGGCTGAAAGGTGATTCCGGATAGTTAAAGACCACCGTATCATAAGAGAAAAGCTCTGCAAAGTCGTCCACTTCTTCAATGAGCAGGCCCTCTTCAAGCGCCCCACGGGCCAGCCGGGAAAAATAATAGGCGTCGGAAATTAAAAATTCCTGGTGCGTGCTGCTCCAGGCTACGCGCTTTTTTCCCATTGGTTGGCAACACCAGCCTCTCTTTACTTAATTGTAATTGGCTTTTGCCAACCGTATCAAGGTGGGCTTTTTAGCACATACTTTGCAAGGACCGGCAAAAAATAACGTGGTGGGCAGCAGTGCTCATAGCCGCATCCGCTTTCCTCTTCCTGCTTCTCCTTCTCCTGGCTTTTATGCCCTTGACCCTGGAGGTGAGGTGCCGCTACCGGGGCCTGCGGGGGGAGTGGGAGCTTGCTTTAAGCACTTGGATTGGACTCAGGATTCCTCTTCGCCCCTTTCCCCGCGGGCCTGCCGTGTCCGGGCGGGGGAGGAAAAAGAAAAAAAGCTTCCTTTCCTTCCTGGTGCGCCTGCTGGGGAGGAAAGGTTACAGGGCCGGCCTGGCCTTTCTCCTGAAACACGTGGACATCCGCCGCCTGGAGTGGTACACTGCGCTTGGCTCCGGTGACCCAGCCCTTACAGGCGTGCTCGTGGGCGGCCTCTGGTCCGTAAAGGGCTTCGTCCTCGCCCTGCTAGCCCGCTTTTTGGCCGGCTTTACCTGCCTGCCGCAAATAAAAGTAATGCCCTGCTTTACCGGGGCAGGGCTTGACCTTTGGGTTTGCGGCGTTTTTACCACCAGAGCAGGTTACATCTTGCTGGCTGCCTTAAAGGCGGCCTTCTCCAGGTAGCGTTGGCCCCTGACCAATGGGAGGATGATCCCGCCCTCACCGCCGGAGCTCCGCCCCTTTACGGCCGGAAGTCGTCGTGCGCGATCAACACTGATGCCTGCCTGCTGCCCTGTATAATTTCCGGCTTTCAGGTCATATTAACCCATAAAACGTCAGTGCGCGTAGAAGGGGTGACCGGTGGCGTGCCAGCGGAGCAGCAGCATCCCATTGAAAGCCTCATGAAAACGGCCATGGAAACCATCAAAGAAATGGTGGATGTCAACACGGTGGTAGGCAGCCCCGTGGAAACGCCGGACGGCACGGTGATCGTGCCCGTGTGCCGCGTGGCCTGCGGTTTCGGTGCCGGTGGCGGCGAGATAGAGGCGCAGGCGCAGGAAAACGAGCAGTTTCCTTTTTTCGGCGGCGGCAGCGGGGCGGGCATGTCCGTACAGCCGGTGGGGTTTCTGGTGGTGGGGCAGGGGCAAATACGCTTCCTGCCCATAGACGGCAACGTGCTGGCAGACAGGCTTATCGACCTGGCACCTCAACTCCTTTCCCAGCTGCAGTCCCTTTTCAAGCGCGGCGAGCAAAAGCAAGCTGCTTCCACCGTGCCGGCGGCTCCTCCCGGGGGTACGAGGGCGGCCTTTTAGGAAACAACCGGCAACCGCTCTCCCGGGCCGGTTCTAATCCCGCCCTTTTTTTCATAAATGTGAATAAAGCTGCGAGGCTTGGCCCCGGGAGGGTTTCTCGCTTTATGGTCAATTACATCTGGTTGGGAATGATTGTCTCCGGTATCGTTGTGGCGGCTGCCCACGGGCAGGTCGAAGCGGTGACCAGGGCGGTCCTGGAGGGGGCGGACAAGGCAGTTAAAACTTCCCTTAACCTCGTGGCCATTTTAACTTTCTGGCTGGGCATGATGAGGCTGGCGGAGGCCAGCGGTCTGGTAAGTGCCCTGGCCTACCTGGTCCGCCCGGTGACCCGCTTTCTTTTCCCGGAAGTGCCTCCCGACCACCCGGCCATGGGGGCCATCATCATGAACCTCAGCGCCAACATCCTGGGCCTGGGCAATGCCGCCACCCCCATGGGCCTAGTGGCCATGCAGGAACTGCAGAAATTAAACCGCGGTGATCCGAAAACGGCTACCGCTTCCATGTGCACCTTCCTGGCCCTCAACACTTCCTGCCTCACCCTCATCCCCACCACCATCATCGGTATTAGGACCATCTACGGTTCCGCCGACCCCACGGCCATTGTGGGGACGACCATTTTCGCCACCGCCTGCGGGATGACCATGGCCGTAATCGTGGACCGCCTCCTGCGGCACTTTTACGGGCGGGGGGTGACGTAAGCCGTGCTGGAAGTGCTGGACGAGATCTCCCGCTGGGTGATTCCGCTGCTCCTCTTGTTGATCCCCTTGCTCGCGGCGGCCAGGGGCATTCCCGTTTTTGAGGTTTTTGTGGAGGGCGCCTCACAGGGCTTTCACACTGCCGTTAAGATCATCCCCTACCTTGTGGCCATGCTGGTGGCCATCAACGTTTTCCGCGCTTCCGGGGCCATGGAAGCGCTGGTTCATCTCCTTGCCCCTCTCTTGAATCCCCTGGGGTTTCCCCCGGAGGTGCTGCCCCATGCGGTGATGCGTCCCCTGTCGGGCGGTGCGGCCCTCGGCATTGCCACCGACCTCATAGCCACCCACGGCCCGGACAGCTTTATCGGGCAGCTGGTCTCCACCATGCAGGGCAGCACCGATACCACCTTTTACGTGCTGACCCTGTACTTCGGTTCTGTGGGCATTACCCGTTACCGCTACGCCATTGTTTCCGGCTTGATGGCGGACTTTACCAGCCTGGTGGCCTCAGTTTATATCGTGAATAAGCTTTTTCACCCGTAATAACGCCTTGGGGGCGTGTTAAAATATTCCCGGGTGGTGGCTCGTGCAGGAGAGGTTGCAAAAGGTAATGGCCAGGGCGGGGATTGCCTCGCGGCGGCGCTGTGAGGAGATGATAGCCGCCGGCATGGTGAAGGTTAACGGACGGGTGGTAACCCGCCTGGGGACCAAGGTAGACCCGGAAAAGGACGTTATTGAGGTAAACGGGAAGGTACTGCCGCCTCCTGAAAAGAAAGTATACATTTTGCTTTACAAGCCCAGGGGTTACGTGAGTACGGTAAGGGACCCCCAGGGGAGGCCAAAGGTGCTGGACCTCTTGCGGGGGGTGAGGCAGCGGGTGTACCCCGTAGGCAGGCTTGACTATGACAGCGAAGGGCTCCTTTTGCTGACCAACGACGGGGAGCTGGCCTTTGCCTTGACCCACCCCCGCCACCAGGTTCCCAAAACTTACGAGGTGCTGGTGGAGGGAGTGCCGGGTGCAGAGAAGCTTGCCCGGATGGCTAGGGGGGTTCTCCTGGAGGACGGGCGCACCGCCCCGGCTGAGGTGCGCCTGCTGGGAGAGGTGAGGGGGAACGCCCTCCTGGAAATTACCATCCGCGAAGGGCGCAAGAGGCAGGTACGCAGGATGTGCGAACACATCGGGCACCCCGTGCTGCGCCTGGTCAGAACGCGCGTAGGTTTTTTAAACCTGCGGGGCCTCAAGCCGGGACAATACCGTTACCTTTCGCCCCGGGAAGTTCGGCAGTTGCGGGAAATGGCAGGAATTCCAGATTTACCGGCGAAATAACTTGAAAGAGGCATCATTTTGTAGGGGTGGTGTACCTTTGCTGCCTGGACCGGGGGCGGGGGAAGGCTCTTCCCAACCGATTAGGGCAAGAGTAAGGCTGGACTTTAAAGGCGTTCCCCAGAAGGGGCGCCTTTTCTGGGGCAACAAGCCCGTCGAGAAGGTGGCCGAAGAGGCCAGGGAGCAGCAGGTGACCTACTGGCGCCACGTGCCCATCCAGGGGGTACACATCAGCGATGTGGACATGGGCCTGGAGGTATACACCATTTACGATGACGTGAGCGACAGCGAGGTAGCCTATGCGCCTGTGGTGCTGGAAGTGATTGCCGATTCCCTGGAGGACCTGGTACGCTTTGTAGTGAGGGAGGATTTCCGCAAAATAGAGATTATCTCCCCTACTTCACTTACCTTAGGCAAGCACGAGATGGAAAAGCTCATGTTCCGCATTTTTGAAGAATTCACCCACTACCGCCGCAACCTGGAGCGCAAGCTCAACGTTAAGTAAGCGAGGTGGGCTTATGACCCTGCCGGGCAGCAAGCAGGTAGCCCGTGTGGCCTTAACCATGGCCATGAGCGAGGACAGGGAACAGGAGCGGGAGTTGAAGGCCCGCTTTGCCCGGGAAGGTTACCGCACCGCCGCGGTGGATTACGGCGGGGATTTTCTCTCCTGCCTGAACAAGGTGGTGGAGCGGGCGGTGGTGGCGGCAAAGCGTGAGGGAGTGATTAAGGAAGTGCACGCGGAGGAAGGCGCGGTGGCCGGGGCTACACGGGAGGCCCTTTCCCAAATCATGGCCAAGGCCATTGGCTCCAACGTGGGCGGGAAAATCGGCATTGCCCGCTATCAGGACCACATCAGCGTGGCCGTGTTTTTCGGCGTGGGGCTTTTGCACTTGGATGATGTTGCCGTCGGCCTGGGCCACCGGGCCGTTTCCTCGTGAAATTGCCACAATGGGGGATGGCAGGATGGAGAAGGCAAGTATTTTTTTGCGCGGTATCCGCGGGGCAGTTACGGTAGAACGGAACACGGCGGAAGAAATTGTCGCCGCGACGAAGGAGTTGCTGGAAGCAATTGTCGGTGAAAATAACCTGCAGCCTGAGGACGTGGCCGGGGTTTTTTTTACCGTCACCCCCGACCTCAACGCGGAATTTCCGGCTGTGGCGGCCCGGAAGATGCCCGGCTGGAAGTACGTGCCCCTTATGTGCGCCCAGGAAATCAACGTGCCGGGGAGCCTCCCCAGGTGCATCCGCGTCCTGGTTTTTGCCCATACCGCCCGCTCCCAGCGGGAAATAAAGCACGTTTACCTGCGCGAGGCAGCGCGGCTGCGGGAGGATTTAATTTAATTAACGCTTTTCCAGAGGATTGACATTGCGGGCCGGCCCGTGCTAAAATGCCCTTGGTGCCTACAATCACAAAGAGGCGATGGAGCTCGCCTTTAAGCGCCCGTTAAGAGGGCTAATAGCTCCTACCAAAAGCTCTTGAAAGGGGTTTTTGGTAGGGGCTTTTTTAGTGCAAAACTTTTTAGGGGGTGTGTGAGTTTTGAACACGTGGCTGGTAGCGTCTGTCTGGGTGGGGCTGGCCCTGGCGGCGGGGCTGGTATCCGTGCGCACCGGTATTTCCGTGGCCATGGTGGAAATTCTGATGGGGGTGATTGGGGGCAACTTTTTGGGCCTCCAGGTCAATGAGTGGGTGAATTTTTTAGCCGGGCTGGGGGCCATTTTGCTTACCTTCCTGGCCGGGGCAGAGGTGGATCCGGAAGTATTGAAAAGTAAGTTTAAAGAAAGTGTGAGCATAGGTTTTGCATCTTTTCTTCTCCCCTGCCTGGGGGCCTTTGCCTACGCTTACTACGTGGCGGGCTGGGATTTAAGGGCGGCGCAAATTGCCGGCATTGCCCTTTCCACCACCTCCGTGGCTATTGTGTACGCAGTAATGGTAGAGACGGGGCTCTCCAACACAGAACTAGGGCAGACCATCCTGGCCGCCTGCTTCATAACCGACCTGGGCACGGTGCTGGCCCTGGGAGCGCTTTTTGCCAACTACGACTATTGGATGCTGTTGTTTATAGCCATAACGGTAGCCTTCCTCTTCCTCATGCCCAGGGTTACGCCGGGGTTCCAAAGGGTGTTTGGGTACCGGGTCAGCCAGATTGAGGTAAAGTATGTGCTCCTTGTCCTCTTGGTTTTAGGGGGGTTGGCCAATAAGGCCAACAGCGAGGCCGTGTTGCCGGCTTACCTCCTGGGCTTGGCCCTGGCCAGCTTTTTCCAAAAAGAAAAGGAGCTGCTTTACCGCATCAGGGCAGCTACCTTTGCCCTGCTCACGCCTTTTTATTTCCTGAAGGCCGGTCTATACATCTCCCTCCAGGCAGTTTGGGCCTCGCTGGGTTTGATCCTGGTATTGCTCCTGGTAAAAATGGCGGCCAAATTTGTAGGGGTATGGCCTCTGGCTTGGATCTTCCGTTATGGAGCCCGGGAAGGCACCTATACCACCCTGCTCATGTCCACGGGCCTCACCTTTGGCACCATTTCCTCCCTTTTCGGGTTAAGCCACGGGTTTATAGACCAGCAGCAGTACACCGTTTTGGTTACTGTTGTGATAGCCAGCGGAGTTATCCCCACCATTATTGCTCAGGCCTTCTTTTACCCGCGGGCGGAAAGTGTGTCGGCTGAAGAAAGTGCAGCTTACCAGACCCGCAAGGCTAGACTTATAGAGACGAAATCCAGGTAGGGAGTGATGAACATGTATCGCAAAGTGCTGGTGGCTTATGACGGCTCCCCTCATGCCAGGAAAGCCCTTGCGGCTGGCCTGGAACTCGTCCAGTGCTGCGGCTGCGAATTGCATGTGGTGGCCGTAGCCAATTTGCCTGACTACGCGGGTACCGTATCGGAAGTGGACGATATGGTGACAAGAGCCAGGGACTTTTACCAGAAGGAGCTGGAAGAAGCGGCCCGCAGGGCAGCCTGGAAAAACATAAAACTACATACCCATCTGGCTTTTGGGCACATAGGAGAGACCATCGTGCGCTTTGCCCGGGAGCACAATTTCGACCTCATTGTGGTAGGCTCCCACGGTTGGAGCGCCATCCAAAGGCTGGTCATGGGCAGCGTTTCTTCCTATGTTGTACGCCACGCCCCCTGTGCCGTGCTGGTGGAAAAGGGCCAGGAGGATTGAAAAATTCAGTGGCGAGGGGTTGAGAGTTTATGCTGGAAGGCTTCCGGGAGCAAAAAACCGTTTTAACCGGCGCCATCAAGGAGCTGGTAGCTATAGCGCAAGAAAAGGGAAACAGCTTTGCCGTGGAACTGCTTTCCGAAAGCCTGGCCAGGCTGGCCAGTGAATCTTTCACCCTGGTGGTCATGGGTGAATTCAAGCGCGGCAAGTCAACTTTGCTCAATGCCCTTTTAGGGGCCCGCCTCTTGCCCACGGCAATTATACCCCTCACGGCCATTCCCACCATCATCCGCTACGGTACAGAGCCTTCGGCAAAAGTCGTCTTCCAGGACGGGCGTGTGGAGGCAGTGCCCGTTGCTGATATTGTGCTCTACGTGACGGAGAAAGAAAATCCGCGCAACGTGAAAAAGGTGCGGGAGGTGGAGGTTTTCTACCCTTCGCCCCTCCTTGCTGACGGGATTATTCTGGTGGACACCCCGGGAGTCGGCTCGGCATATGCCCACAATACCGAAGTTGCCTACGGGTACCTGCCGCGGGCCGATGCCGTGATTTTTGTCATCTCCGTAGACGCCCCGCTGGGCAAGGGAGAGCTTGACTACCTGCGGGACATCCGCCACCACGTGCACAAGATTATCTTCGTGCTCAACAAGGCCGATATTGCCAGCGAGAGCGATCTGGCCGAGGCCGCCGATTTCACCCGCAACCTCCTGAAAGAGCACCTCAAACTGCAAGACATTACCCTGATGCCTCTTTCGGCACGCACGGCCCTGGAGGGGAAGGAGAGCGGTAGTACGGAAAAAATGGCTGCCAGCGGCATGGCCGAACTGGAGCGGCTGGTGGAAGAGCTGATTAGAAATCAAAAGGGCCGCCTCATTATCTCGGCTACCGCCTCGCGGGCCCTGCGCATCTTGAATGAATTGGAGCTGGGGCTGGATATCTGGAAGCGCGGCATGGAAGAATCTATGGAGGGCCTGGAGAAGAAAATTGCCGCCTTTCAAGCCGAGCTGGCGCATCTAGAGCAGGAGAGGGAGGACAGCATTCACCTCCTCTACCGTGATGTGGATAAGCTGGCCGAGCGGGTGGCTGAAGATATGGCGGCCTTTGAGCGCGAGGTATTTCCCCAGCTTGCCGCGCGCCTGGAGGAATTCGTGCAGGAAACTTTTGCTAAACACTCCCTGAAGGAAACGGCCCGCTTGAGCCAGGAATACATTAAGGCCATTATCCTCGAGGTTCTGGAAAGGAAAAGAGAAGAGGAAAAAGAAGTCATGCAACAAGAGTTTGCCCGTGTAGCCCAAAGGTTTTTCAGGCGGATTGAGGAAATCGTTGACCGCCTGCTGGCAGCTTCGGCGGAGATATTCCAAGTAGAGGTGCATAAGACCGGTTATAAAGAATACATTCTTGGAGACCGTTACTTTTACTTCCACTTTTACGAGCATCCCACCTTCATCCCCGCTTTTGAAGAGCTAACCGTGACTTCCTTGCTTCCCAAATCTCTGCTCAAGAAGCACATTTTAACCAAGACCCGCGCCACGCTGGCCGAGTTGCTTAACCGTAACTGCGGAAGGGTGCGGGCGGATCTGGTAGAGAGCTTAAAGGAAAAGGTAAGGAACGTGGCCGGTGAACTGCGCCTGCGTGCCGATGCGGTGACCTTTAGCTTAAATAATGCCCTGTCCAGGGCCCTGGAGGAGAAAAGAGCCAGCGCGGCGGAGCAGGAACAGGCCAGGGAGAGGTGGGAGAAGGAAAAGCAAAGGCTGGCCGAACTAAGAAGAAAACTCGAGGATCTGGCGGCTCTCTGAAACGCCACCGGGATAACCATGGTTACCAGGTTTTGTCCTCGCTGTTACAGCGCCAATGCCGCCGAAGCCGGGACCTGCCGCCACTGCGGTGCGGCGTTGGCTTCCCCTGCTGGGGATGACTACCTGGCAAAGCTGGTTTGGGCGCTGCACCACCCGGAGCCGGAGACAAGGGTAAGAGCGGCTGAGTTGATTGGGCGCATGGGCAAGGCTGCCTTGCCAGCGGTTGCGGCCTTGGTGCAAGCCTATACGTCTGCCGGCGATCCCTTTTTAAGGGCGGCAGTTGTTGAGGCCTGCGGCTCAATTGGCGGCGATGAGGCTTCTGAGCTGGTGCTAAAAGGCGCTGCGGATCCCAGCTACATTGTGCGCCTTTCTTCCCTGGCTGCTCTGGAGAAAGCAATTTCCACTGCGGGGGAGAAGCGCAAAAAGGAGATGGTGGATATGATACGCCACCTGGCCAAAGGCGATCCCGGCTCCGTTGTGCGGGAGAAGGCTGCGGAATTAATCAATAGGCTTGGCCTTAAGTGAAAGGGAGGGCACTAAAGGTGAATGATGAGAAAAAAGCGGTAAAGAGCCAGGCCGTCAAATTCATTGTGATTATGGGCCTGGTGAGTCTTTTTGCCGATGTGACCTATGAAGGGGCGCGGAGCATTACGGGACCCTACCTAGCCCTTTTGGGGGCTAGCGCTGCGGTAGTAGGCTTTGTATCCGGCTTAGGAGAATTTCTGGGGTACGGCCTGCGCCTTGTTTCCGGCTACCTGGCCGACCGCACGGAAAGGTACTGGCTGGTGACTGCCCTGGGCTATGCCGTAAACCTCCTGGCCGTGCCGGCCCTGGCCCTGGCCGGCCGGTGGGAGGTGGCGGCAGGGCTGTTGATACTGGAGCGGGCGGGAAAGGGCATACGCACGCCGGCCCGGGACGCCATGCTCTCCTACGCCACCTCACAGGTGGGGCGCGGCTTTGGCTTTGCCGTGCACGAGGCGCTGGACCAGATAGGGGCTGTGGGCGGGCCGCTTCTGGTGGCAGCTGCTCTTTATTTGGCCAAAGATTACCGGATCGGCTTTGCCGTTCTCATCCTGCCGGCCATTTTGGCCCTGGGAACTTTAGCTAGGGCGCGCCTGGTTTTTCCTGATCCGCGGGTTATGGAACGCTATCACGAAAAGGAGTTGTCTCCTGCTCCGCAGTTACCTCCGGTTTTTTGGCTTTACATTGCTTTTAGCGTTACCGCGGTAATGGGGTACCCGCATTTTCAGCTGCTCTCTTTTCACTTTAAGGAGCAAAGCGTTTTGCCCGATGCCTACATACCCCTCCTTTATGCCTTTGCCATGGGTATCGACGGCGGGGTAGCTTTCTTAGCTGGTTGGTGCTACGACCGCGCAGGGCTAAGGTCTCTTTTTGTTTTTCCCCTGCTAGCCATTTTCTTGCCGTGGCTCGCCTTTTCCTCTAGCCACTGGCCGGCAGTGGCGGGAATGATTATTTGGGGTGCCCTGATGGGCCTGCAGGAGGCCACCATGCGGGCGGCGGTGGCCGACATGACCCCGCCCCGGCAGCGCGGTCTGGCCTACGGCATTTTCAACACGGCTTACGGCGCGGCATGGTTTGCAGGCAGCGCCGCCCTGGGTTTTCTCTACGACCGGTTACCGGGATATATAGCGCCTTTTGTAACGGCCTTGCAGCTACTGGCGGCAGCCTTACTTCTTTTTACGCTGAAGCTGGCAAAAAAATCTTGACCCCGTGTACCGGCTCATGGTAATATGGCCTTGTAAGTGAGGAACAACCGCATAAGAGGGCGACGAGCTGAGGAGAGTTGAGCCTGAGGGGAGCTTCAGATGAGCCGAGGCGGGCCTTTTGCTGGTAACGGCAGATGCGCCGGTGCTCATGTGGAGCACCGGCTTTTTGCGTTTGTAATGGGGGTGAAAGGGTGTTTTTCCCCACCAGGGACGATTATGCGCGGCTGGCCGGGGAATACCGCCTGGTGCCTGTAGCCAAGGAACTGGGGGCGGACACGGAAACTCCGGTAACCCTTTATGCCCGCTTCCGGGAGCGAGAATTTTCCTTTCTCCTGGAAAGCGTGGAGGGTAGCGAGAAGCTGGCCAGGTACTCTTTCGTCGGCATAGAGCCACTGGCCGTCTACCGCCACAGGGGAAGGGTGGGTGAGTTCGTTGCCCCACCGGGCGCCTTCCGGGAAAATCTTGTCGTTGCGCTTGCGCAGGGTGGCCTGACCCCGCAGGAGAGGCCGAAAGGCTCGCTGGTGGTTGAAGGCAGCCCTGTCGAGATCTTGAAGTGGGTAATGCGCTTTTTCGGCGCACCTGCCCTGCCGGGACTGCCCCGCTTTTACGGGGGGGCGGTGGGCTACCTGGGCTATGACCTGGTACGCTGGCTGGAACGCCTGCCCGCCGTGGCCGAAGACGATCTGGGCTTGCCCGAGGTGTTCCTGGTTTTCACCGGCACCCTGCTCATCCTCGATCACCTGAAGCACACGTTGCAGGTCGTGGTGAACACCCTGCCGGGCGCCGGGAGGGGGAGGGAGTACGAAGAGGCGGTGGGGCGGATCGAGCAGGTTTGCCGCTTGATGGAGGAAGAGGCCCCTCTTGGCGCCGGTAAGCCCGGCCTGCACCTGGAGCCGGACCGCTCCGGCTGCCCGGCTCTGACGCGGTCCAACATGAGCGCGGAAGAATTCGTCTCGCGGGTGCACAAGGCCAAAGAATACATCCGCAAAGGGGATATATTGCAGGTGGTCCTCTCGCAGCGCCTGCAGGTGCCCTTTGAAGGAGACGCCTTTGCCGCCTACCGCCTGCTCCGCCGCCTGAACCCCTCGCCGTACTTGTATTACTTACAGCTGGGGGATCTGATCATAGCCGGCTCTTCG
This sequence comes from Desulfovirgula thermocuniculi DSM 16036, assembly GCF_000429345.1. Lineage (GTDB taxonomy): Bacteria > Bacillota > Desulfotomaculia > Desulfotomaculales > Desulfovirgulaceae > Desulfovirgula > Desulfovirgula thermocuniculi. Next base: position 49,878 of record NZ_KE386888.1, read on the forward strand.
CCGGAGATGCTCTTGCGGGTCGAAGGGGGGGAGGCGGAAACGCGCCCCATTGCCGGCACGCGGCCCCGGGGAAAGGATGCCCTCCAGGATGAGCTTTTGGCAAAAGAACTCCTGGCCGACCCCAAAGAAAAGGCGGAGCACGTCATGCTGGTGGACCTGGGCCGCAACGACCTGGGAAGGGTGTGCCAGCCGGGTACGGTAACCGTACCCCAGTTCATGGTAGTGGAAAGGTACTCCCATGTCATGCACCTGGTTTCTTCCGTGCGGGGCAAGCTGGCCCCCGGGAAGACGTCCCTGGATGCCCTGTGGGCGTGCTTTCCTGCCGGTACCGTTTCCGGGGCCCCCAAGGTGCGGGCCATGGAAATCATCGAAGAGCTGGAGCCCCAGAGGCGCGGCCCTTACGCCGGGGCGGTGGGGTACTTAGGTTACAACGGCAACCTGGACATGGCCATTACCATCCGTACCCTTATCTTCCACCGCAGCCGGGCTTACGTGCAGGCCGGGGCGGGTATTGTGGCGGATTCAGACCCGGAGAGGGAGTACCAGGAAACCGTGAACAAGGCCATGGCCCTGCTGTGCGTGCTGGAGTCCTTAAAGAGCGGCTAAGAGGGAGGGAGGTGGGAAAAATGCCCTCAGGTGCCCTGCGGCTGCTCATCATCGACAACTACGATTCTTTTACCTACAACCTGGTGCAATACTTTGGAGAGCTGGGCGTTCCGGTGGAGGTCTGGCGCAACGATGAGATAACCGTAGAGGAGATCGAGGCCCGCTCTCCCACCCACCTGGTTATCTCCCCGGGGCCGGGCGGCCCTGAAGAAGCCGGGGTAACTCTGGAGGCGGTGAAGCGCCTGGCCGGCAGGGTGCCCATCCTGGGAGTGTGCCTGGGGCATCAGGCCATCGGCCGGGCTTTTGGGGGAAGGGTGGTGCTGGCCGGGCGCCTCATGCACGGCAAAACATCGCCCGTTTACCACGACGGGCGCACGCTGTTTGCCGGGCTGCCTTCTCCCTTTGTGGCCACCAGGTATCATTCCCTCCTGGTAGACGCCCGGAGTATCCCCCCCTGCCTGGAGGTCAGCGCCTGGACGGCAGAAGGCGAGGTTATGGGTTTAAGGCACCGGCACTTTGCCGTGGAGGGAGTGCAGTTTCACCCGGAATCAATTCTTACGGAGCACGGGCGGGAACTGCTGGCCAATTTTCTGCGCCACCGCGCGGGCTCTTGGGCCGGGAGCGTACGGGTAAAAACTTCGTTTGCGCGGAGAGGAGATGAGCGCTCGTGATCCGGGAAGCTATCGCAAGGCTGATAGCCAAAAGCGACCTCAGCGAAACCGAAGCCGAGCAGGTCATGGACGAGATCATGTCCGGGCAGGCCACCGCCGCCCAGATTGGCGCCTTTCTCACCGCCCTGCGCTTAAAGGGCGAGACGGCGGCGGAGATAACCGGCTTTGCCCGGGCCATGCGCCGCCACGCCGTGCAGGTGCGCACGCGGCACCCCCTGGTGGTGGACACCTGCGGTACTGGGGGTGACGGCAGCGGCACCTTTAACATCTCCACCGCCGCAGCGCTCGTGGTGGCCGGGGCGGGCGTTCCGGTGGCCAAACACGGTAACCGCTCGGTTTCCAGCCGCTGCGGCTCGGCCGATGTGCTGGAGGCCCTGGGGGTAAATTTAGAGCTTTCGCCGCCGGCCCTGGAGGAATGCCTGGATAGGGTGGGCATTGCTTTTCTCTTTGCGCCGGTGCTGCACGTGGCCATGAAGCACGCTGCCGGCCCGCGGCGGGAGATTGGCATCCGCACGGTTTTTAACATCCTGGGACCTTTGACCAACCCTGCGGGCGCCCAGGCGCAGGTGGTGGGGGTTTACGACCCCGCTCTTGTGCCCCTTATGGCACGGGTGCTGGTGCGGCTGGGCACGCGGCGCGCCTTTGTGGTACACGGAGCCGGTGGCACAGACGAAGTTTCCCTGGCCGGCCCGGCAGTGGTGGCCGAAATTAAAGGGGACGAGATAAGCGAGTACCTTCTGGACCCCGCAGATTTCGGCTTTGCGCGCGCTCCCGTGGAGGCCCTGGCAGGAGGTACACCCACGGAAAATGCCGCTCTCGTCAGGGAGGTTTTGCGGGGCGCCCCCGGGCCCCGCCGGGATGCGGTGCTCATCAACGCTGCCCTGGGCCTGGTGGCAGCCGGCAGGGCTGCCGACCTGCGGGAGGGCCTGTACCTAGCCGCCGCAAGCATTGACGGCGGTGCGGCGCTGGCCAAGCTGGAGGAGCTGGTTTCCTTCACCAACCGTGCCGCGCGGCAGGTGGCCAGCCTGTGATACTGGAAAAAATCGTGGCCCAAAAGAAAAGGGAGGTTCAGCGCCGCCAGGAAGTGCGCCCCCTGGCCGGCCTCGTAGCCGCCGTGGGAGATTTGCCCCCTCCCCGGGACCTGGCCGGGGCCCTGAGGCACCCGGGGGAAGTGAGCCTCATTGCCGAAGTCAAGCGGGCCTCCCCATCAAAGGGATGGCTGAGGAAGGGGTTAAAGCCGGTGGAGCTGGTGCGCCTGTACAGCCGCGCGGGGGCGCGGGCCATTTCCGTGCTTACTGATAACGCTTTCTTTTACGGCCACCGTTTTTTCCTTCCCCTGCTGAGAAGGGAAACGCAGCTGCCCCTTTTAATGAAGGACTTTATCGTAGACCCGTACCAGATTTACGAAGCGCGCTGGCTGGGGGCCGATGCCGTCCTGCTCATAGCCTCCATTTTGGACGACGGGAAGCTGCGGAGTTTTCAGCATCTGGCCGGCGAGCTGGGATTAAGTTGCCTGGTGGAGGTGCACACGTCGGCAGAGCTAGGGCGCGCCCTCGATTCCGGCGCCCGCATGGTGGGCATCAACAACCGGGACCTGCGCACCTTTACCGTGGACCTTGCCACCACCTTTCGCCTGCGGGAGGAAATAAGCGACCCGGAAGTGGTGGTGGTCAGCGAAAGCGGTATTGCCTCGCGGCGGGAGATGCTGGCGCTGCTGGAGCACCGCGTTGACGCCGCCCTGGTGGGGGAGGCGCTGGTAACTGCTCCCGATCCGGAGCAAAAAGTAAAGGAGCTCCTGGGTAGCGCGTGAGGAGGGAGGGCACCGTGGTGAGGGTGAAGATCTGCGGGATAACAAACCTTGAGGATGCCCTCCTGGCGGTGGAAGCAGGGGCAGATGCCCTAGGGTTTGTCTTTGCTCCCAGCCCCCGCCGCGTGACCCCCCAGGAGGCGGGGCGAATTTGCCGCGAGCTGCCGCCTTTTGTAGTGCGCGTGGGCGTGTTTGTGGATGCCCCTCTGGAGGAGGTGCGGGCGGTGGCGGAGTCCTGCGGCCTGGATGCCGTGCAACTGCACGGCAGCGAGCCTCCGGAGTATTGCCGCGGGGTGGGGCGCAGGGTAATTAAAGCCTTGCGCGTCAGGGAATCCCTTGACGCGGCTTCCCTTAAGGCCTACCCGGTGCAGGCGTTCCTGCTGGACACTTACGATGCCGCGCGTCCCGGGGGCACGGGCAGGAGCTTTGACTGGGAGCTGGTAAGAGACCTGAGGTTTCCCAGGCCCTTTATCCTTGCCGGTGGCCTTACGCCCGCGAACGTGGCCCGGGCCGTGGCCCTTCTCAAGCCGTACGGGGTTGACGTTTCCAGCGGTGTGGAAAGGGAGGGGCAGCCGGGCAGGAAGGACCCCCAAAAGGTGAAGCTTTTCATTGCGGAAGCTAAAAAGGCGGTGCTTTGAGAAAGGAGGACCATGGCGGTGTCGTTGCCGGACGAGAGAGGCTACTTCGGTCCTTTTGGCGGGCGCTTTGTCCCCGAAACCCTCATGCCGGCGCTGGAGGAGCTTGCCGCGGCCTACCAAGAGGCCCGGCAGGACCCTTCCTTTTGGAAGGAGCTGGATTACTATCTCGTGCACTACGCCGGGCGCCCCACACCCCTGTACTTTGCCCGCCGCTTGACAGCGCAATGCGGGGGGGCGCGCATTTATCTAAAGAGAGAGGATTTAAATCACACCGGGGCGCACAAGATCAATAACACGCTGGGGCAGATCTTGCTTGCCAGGCGTATGGGCAAGAAGCGCGTCATTGCCGAAACGGGAGCCGGCCAGCACGGGGTGGCTACGGCCACCGCAGCCGCCCTTTTTGCCCTGGAGTGCGTTATCTACATGGGGGAAGAAGACATGGCCAGGCAGGCCTTAAACGTTTTCCGCATGTCCCTCCTGGGGGCACGCGTCGTCCCCGTGAGGGCCGGCAGCCGCACCCTGAAGGACGCCATGAACGAGGCCATGCGGGACTGGGTAACCAACGTGCGTACCACCCATTACCTGGTGGGCTCCACAGCCGGCCCCCACCCTTACCCCGTCATGGTGAGGGATTTCCAGCGGGTAATCGGCGAAGAAGTGCGCCGCCAGATTCTGGAACTGGAAGGGAGGCTGCCCGACGTGATCGTGGCCTGCGTGGGCGGGGGAAGCAACGCCATGGGCATCTTTTACCCCTTCCTGGGGGATGAGGGGGTGAGGCTGGTGGGGGTGGAGGCGGCAGGAGAAGGCCTGGAGACGGGACGGCACGCGGCTACTTTGAACTGCGGCCGGCCGGGTATCCTGCACGGGGCAAAAACCTATGTGCTCCAGGACGAAGACGGCCAGATCCAGCTTGCCCACTCCATTTCTGCCGGCCTGGACTACCCGGGCGTGGGCCCCGAGCACAGCTATTTAAAGGAAACGGGGCGGGTTACCTATACCGCCGTGACCGACCGGGAGGCCCTGGAGGCATTCTTACTGCTGGCGCGTACCGAAGGGATCATCCCCGCCCTGGAAAGCGCCCACGCCTTGGCGCAGGCCGTCAGGCTGGCCGGGGAAATGCCAAGAGATGCCATTGTGGTGGTCAACTTGTCGGGCCGCGGGGACAAGGACGTGCAGTCCGTGGCCGCAGTGCTGGGAGGGGAGAAGAATGGGCTGCCGACGCATTGAGGAGTGCTTCAACGGCCTCCGCGAAAGGGAAGAAAAGGGGCTCATTGTTTACCTGGCTGCCGGGGACCCGGACTTGGAGACCACCGCCTTGCTGGTCCAGGCGGCGGTGGAGGCAGGCGCCGATATGGTGGAGGTGGGCATTCCCTTTTCCGATCCGGTGGCAGACGGGCCGGTGATCCAGGGAGCCTACGCGCGGGCTCTGGCCAGAGGGGTAAAGGTGGCGCAAATTCTGGAAATGTGCGCGGACGTGCGGCAGCGCGTGCAGGTCCCCTTAATTCTCATGAGCTATTACAATCCTATTTTCCGGTACGGCCCGGGTGGCTTCACCAGAGATGCGGCTGCGGCGGGGGTGGACGGCTTGATCGTCCCCGACCTCCCCCTGGAGGAGTGCGGGGAGCTGCTGCGCCATGCCGACAGCCGGGGTCTGGCCCTCGTTCCCCTGGTGGCGCCCACCACCACGGAGGCGCGCCTGGCGGCCATTGCCGATGTGGCCCGCGGGTTTGTTTACTGCGTTTCGGTAACCGGTGTTACCGGGGCGCGGGAGGAAATTCCGCCTGATTTGGAGAACTTTATGCTCCGTGTAAGGCGGCACGTGCGGCTGCCCTGTGCCGTGGGCTTTGGCATAGCCGGGCCCTTCCAGGCGCGGCGGGTGGCGCCTTACTGCGACGCGGTGGTGGTGGGCAGCGCGCTGGTGGCCATGGCCGCCGGGGTGCCGGTAGGGGAGAGGGAGGCCCTGGCGCGCCGCGTGGAGCTGTTTGTGTGCGAGATAAAGGAAGCCTTAAGGCAGTTCTGGGGGGGACTGGAAGTTGCCGGGGTATAAGCTGGCCGGCAGGGAAAGCCGCCCGCAGGGCACCGTCATTGATCTGGGAACCTGCCGCCTGGGTGCCGGCCAGGTAGCCGTCATTGCCGGTCCCTGCGCGGTGGAGGGCGAGGAGCAGACAATCGGCCTGGCTCTGGAACTGAGGAGGCTGGGCGTGCACGCCCTGCGGGGCGGGGCCTTTAAGCCGCGCACGTCCCCTTACTCTTTCCAGGGCCTGGGAGAAGAGGGCTTAAAAATACTGGCCAGGGCGCGGGAGGCCAGCGGGCTTCCCGTGGTTACCGAGGTTACCGATGTGCGCTACCTGGACCTGGTGCTGCGGTACAGCGACATCCTACAGATCGGCAGCCGCAACATGCAAAATTTTGGCCTGCTCAAAGAGGTGGGGCGGGTGCGGCGCCCGGTGGTGCTGAAAAGGGGGTTTGCGGCCACCATTGAAGAGTGGCTTTTGGCCGCCGAGTACATCCTGGCCGAGGGCAACCAGCAGGTAATCCTGTGCGAGCGGGGCATCCGCACCTTTGAAACCTACACGCGGAACACCCTAGACATTAACGCCATCCCGGCGGCCAAAGAGCTTTCCCACCTGCCGGTTATTGCCGACCCCAGCCACGGCACCGGTCGCCGTTCCCTGGTGGGGCCGGTGGCCAGAGCAGCCGTAGCCGCCGGGGCCGACGGCCTGATGATTGAAGTACACCCCTGCCCGGAAAAGGCCCTTTCCGACGGTTACCAGTCCCTTACGGTGGCCGAACTGGAGGACCTGCTGGCCGGGCTGCGCTCTCTGGCCCGCTCTTTGGGCCGGGAAATTCCCGGCCCCCTGTAAAAAACAGTTGTTTTGGCGTTGTTTTTTGTGTTAAGATTGCAGTGTAGCCAGTTTTTTGTGCCGGCAGGACGGTGGGACGGATAGGAGGTGAGTTTTTGCCGCTTTGGTTAGGGTTTTTCTAGTTCTTGTTTCTTTGTGGGGTTGTAAAATCCCCTCTTTTTAGTTTTGCACACAAAATATAAGGCAGGACAGAAGGACGGGAGGGAAGGTTTCATGATTGTCATCATGCAGCAGGAAGCCACCGAGGAGCAAATAGGGGCGGTGGTGGAGCGCCTGACAAAGAACGGCTTTCAGGCGCACCTTTCCCGCGGCGTGGAGCGCACCATCATCGGGGTCATTGGCGACCGCACGCGGCTTTTCGACATGGCCCTGGAGGCCATGCCCGGGGTGGAAAAGGTGGTGCCTGTGCTCCAGCCCTACAAGCTGGCCAGCCGTGCCTTTCACCCGGAAAACAGCCTGGTTCCCGTCGGCGACCTGGTCATCGGGGGAGAGGAGGTTCACGTCATGGCCGGCCCCTGCGCGGTAGAGAGCGAGGAGCAGTTGCTGGAGACGGCCGTGCAGGTGAGAGCTGCCGGGGCCACCGTTTTGCGCGGGGGCGCCTTTAAGCCCCGCACTTCCCCCTACTCCTTTCAGGGCCTGGAGGAAGAGGGCTTGAAGATACTGGCCAGGGCCAGGGAGCTTACCGGGCTGAAAATCGTCACCGAGGTCATGGATACGCGCTCCCTGCCCCTGGTGGCGGAGTACGCCGACATCCTGCAGATTGGCGCCCGCAACATGCAGAATTTTACCCTCCTGCGGGAGGTTGCCAGGATAAATAAACCGGTGCTCTTGAAGAGGGGCATGTCGGCTACCATTGAAGAGTGGCTCTTGGCCGCCGAGTACATTATGTCCGGGGGCAACCACCAGGTAATCCTGTGCGAGCGGGGCATCCGCACCTTTGAAACCTACACCCGCAACACGCTGGACCTTTCCGCCGTCCCGGTGGTTAAGTACCTGAGCCACCTGCCGGTGGTGGTCGACCCCAGCCACGGCCTGGGCAAGTGGCGTTTTGTGCCGGCCATGGCCAGGGCGGCCATTGCCGCCGGGGCCGACGGGTTGCTGGTCGAGGTCCACCCTAACCCTGCGGAGGCCCTTTGCGACGGTCCCCAGTCCCTGACGCCGGAAAACTTCCGCCAGATGATGGAGGAACTGGCCCGCGTGGCAGAGGTGATGGGCCGCCGCCTGGGTGGGGGGGCCGGGCCGTGTTCGTGCAGGTAACTATTGTGGGTGTGGGCTTAATAGGCGGGTCCTTGGGCCTGGCACTGCGCCGCCGCCGCCTGGCCGGGCAGGTGGTGGGAGTGGATAAAAACCCGCACAACCTGCTCCTGGCTATAGAGGCGGGGGCAATTGACCGCGCTGCTGCCGGCCTGGCCGAGGGCCTGGCCGGGGCCGAGGTGGTGGTGCTGGCCGTGCCGGTGATGGAAGTGCTGGAACTCCTCCCGGCCATAGGGAGGATGCTCTCCCCGGGGACGGTGGTCACCGATGTGGGCAGCACGAAGGCGGCTGTATGCCGGCGCGCTGCCGAAGCCATGCCTTCCCACAGCTGGTTTGTCGGGGGTCACCCCATGGCCGGCTCCGAACAGGCGGGCATGGCCGGCGCCGACCCTTACCTCTTTGAAAACGCCTACTACATTTTAACCCCTCTCCCCGCCACGCCCGGGGGGGCGCTAGGTAAGGTCCGCGCCATGGCCGAGGGCGTGGGGGCAAGGGTGGTGGAGATGGATCCCGCATTCCACGATACCGCTGTGGCCCTTATCAGTCACCTTCCCCACCTGGCGGCTGTAGCCCTGGCCAACGTTTTGGCCGAGGCTCCGCACGGGGAGAGCTGCCTTTCCCTGGCCGCCGGGGGGTTCCGGGATACCACCCGTGTGGCCTCCGGCAACCCGCAGATGTGGAAGGACATTTTCCTTACCAACTCCCAGCCCGTTTTAGAGGCCCTAGCCTGCTTCCGGGCACAGCTCGAGCGTCTGGAAAAGGCCATCCGGGAAGGTAGAGAGGAAGAGATCCTGTACCTGCTCCAGAAAGCCAAAAAGCTCCGCGATGCCCTCCCCGCCCGGGCCCGCGGCTACCTGCCGGCCATGTACGAGATCGTGGTGGCCGTGCCCGACCGCCCGGGAATGCTTGCCCGGCTTACCGGCCAGCTGGGGCAGGCCGGCATTAATATCGCGGATATCGAGATCCTGCGGGTGCGCGAGGGCGAGGGAGGTTCCATACGCCTGGCCTTTGCCACGCCCGCAGAGCAGGAACAGGCCACAAGCATATTGCGCGGGGCCGGTTACCAGGTGGTGAAAAGGGAGTGAACTGGGAAATAACCCCTCCCAGGGCTTTAAAGGGAAGCGTTTCCGTGCCCGGCGACAAGTCCATCTCGCACCGGGCCGCACTGCTGGGCGCCCTGGCCGAGGGCGAAACGTGGGTGGAGAACTTCCTTGCCGGGGCCGACTGCCTGGCCACCATCAGGTGCCTGGCCGCCATGGGGGTTACCTTTGAGGGACCCGACGAAAAGGGCTGCCTGGTGGTGCACGGGCGCGGCAGGCGGGGTTTAAGGGAGCCCGCGGACGTCTTGGATGCGGCCAATTCCGGCACCACAATGAGGCTTTTGCTGGGCGTTTTGGCCGGGTGCCCCTTTTTCAGCGTTATAACCGGGGATGCCTCCTTGCGCCGCCGCCCTATGGGGCGGGTGGTGGAGCCCCTGTCCCGCATGGGCGCGAGCATCTGGGGCCGCCAGGGAGGAAAGTTTGCTCCCCTGGCCGTGCAGGGGGGCGAGCTGGAGGCCATCAGCTATACCCTTCCCGTGGCCAGCGCCCAGGTGAAGTCGGCCCTTCTCCTGGCCGGCCTTTTTGCCCGCGGCGAAACCCGCATAACCGAGCCGGTGCCCACCAGGGACCACACCGAGCGCATGCTGGAACAGTTCGGGGCAGAGGTGCGCAGGGAGGGCAATACCCTCTGCATCAGGGGAGGGCAAGGCCTTGCGGGTTGCCGGGTGGTGGTCCCGGGCGATATCTCCTCGGCGGCCTTTCTCATGGTGGCGGCGGCAGTAGTGCCGGGTTCCGACGTCACCGTGCGCGGGGTGGGAATAAATCCCACCCGCGACGGCATTATAGAGGTTCTAAAACAAATGGGGGCGGATATAGAAATATCTAACCGCGGTTACCTCGGGAACGAGCCGGTGGCCGACATCAGGATCCGCCACTCCCGGCTTACGGGGGTCACCATCGGCGGGGAAATTATCCCCCGGCTCATTGACGAAATACCCGTGCTGGCCGTGGCCGGTGCCCTGGCAGAGGGGGAAACGGTGATTAAAGATGCGGGTGAGCTGCGGGTAAAGGAGAGCGACCGCCTGGAAACGGTGGCTGCCGGGCTTAAAAAACTTGGGGCCGAGGTGGAGGTTATGTCAGATGGCCTCCGGATAAGAGGGGGCCGCCCCCTCACCGGCACCGTTTTGCAAAGCCACGGGGACCACCGGGTGGCCATGGCCATGGCCGTGGCCGGGCTTGTGGCCAGGGGCAAAACGCAAGTTCAAGACACCGCATGTGTGGACGTTTCCTTCCCCGGTTTTGTCGTTATTTTAAATTCCCTGCGGGTAGACTAAGCCTGGTGGACGGGAAGGAAAAAATGGGGCAGTGTCGAAGTATTAAGGGTATGCGTCCGCGCCTCTGGATTGCCATTGACGGCCCGGCTGGCTCAGGAAAGAGCACCGTGGCCAGGATGCTGGCCCGCCGGCTAGGCCTCCTGCACGTCGATACCGGCGCCATGTACCGGGCGCTCACGCTAAAGGCCCTCAGGGAAGGCGTCGACCTCCAGGACGAGGAGGCGCTGGTGGAGCTGGCCAGGAGAACGCACATAACCCTGACCCCTGCATGTTCCGGCGGTGGAGTGCGCGTCTTCCTGGAAGGGGAGGACGTCACCGAAGCCGTTCGCAGCCCGGAGGTATCCCGCAGCGTTTCTCTCGTCGCCAGGGTTCCCGGCGTAAGGGAGCTCATGGTGCGCTGGCAGCGGGAGATGGCCGCGCAGTGGGGGGGCGTGGTCATGGAAGGTCGGGATGTGGGGACGGTGATTTTGCCCGACGCCCAGCTGAAGGTTTTCCTCACCGCCTCCCCTGAGGAACGGGCGAGAAGGCGCCAGCAGGACCTGCTTGCCCAGGGCTACCGCGTGGACCTGGAGCGGCTGGTGCAGGAAATATCCGAACGGGACCGCCTGGATCGCTCCCGACCGGTGGCGCCGCTGGTGCCTGCTCCCGACGCCTGGGTTATCGACAGCTCCGGCCTTACCGCCGAGGAAGTGGTGGAGATGATTACCGCCCGGGTCCTGGGGGGGTGATGGCCCTGTTCTACCGCTTTGCCCGCCTTGTCTGCCGCCTCGTGCTGCTCCTTTTGAGGCGCTGGAAGGTGGAGGGCGCGGAGAACCTGCCCCCCACCGGGGGTGTCCTGGTAGTGAGCAACCACGCCAGCTACTGGGACCCGGTGGTGGTGGGCTGTGCGTTGGGGCGCCAGGTTCATTTTATGGCCAAAGCCGACCTCTTTAAAATACCGCTTCTGGGAGCCGTTATCCGTGCCCTGGGTGCCTTTCCCGTGCAGCGGGGAAGTGGTGATCGCCAGGCCATAAGGCGGGCCCTGGAGCTGCTGGAGGAGGGCAAGGTGGTGGGCATTTTCCCGGAGGGTACCAGGAGCAAGACGGGTACGCTGTTAGACCCCCACCGGGGAGCGGCCATGCTGGCTCTGCGAGCGAAAGTGCCGGTGTTGCCCATGGCCCTGCTCAACACTCCCGGGGTATTCGGCAGGGTGCGGGTGCGCGTGGGCAAGCCCCTTTACTTTGCGGGGAATGGGGAGGCCTTTGGCCGGCGGGATTATCAAGCCGTAAGCCGGGAAATCATGCAGGAGATCAAGAGACTCATGGATAAAGAACGGTGATTTTTCCCATGCAGGTGCTGCGGGCGGCTAAAGCCGGTTTCTGCTTCGGGGTAAGGAGGGCGCTGGATCTTGCCCTGGCTACGGTGAAGGAGCGGGATGGACCCGTTTACTGCCTGGGCCCGCTGATTCATAACCCCCAGGTGATGGAGAGGCTGGCCCGGGAGGGAGTTTTGGAAATAGCCCGGGTGGAGGAGGCGGCGCCGGGAGGAAAGCTCATTGTCCGTTCCCACGGGGTGGGCCCGTCCGTCCTGGCCGCTGCCCGAGAACGAAACTTGAAGGTAGTGGATGCTACATGCCCCTTTGTGGGCAGGGCACAGAGGTTGGCTCACCGCCTGGCCGCCAGCGGGGTGCTGGTGGTCGTGGTGGGAGACAGGGATCATCCCGAGGTACAGGGTATTGTGGACTGGACCGGTGGGCGGGCGGTGGTGGTTGAAAGCCCGGAGGAGGCTCGCGAGCTGCCGGGGGCTCCTTCGGTGGCTGTTCTGGCCCAGACCACTCAGCCGCTGGCCAATTTCCAGGCAGTGGTGGATGTCCTGCGGCAGAAGAGCGGGGATTTACAGGTGTATAACACCATCTGTCATGCCACCGAGGCCAGGCAAAGGGCCGCCCTGGAGCTAACCAGGAAAGTGGAAATTATGGTGGTGGTTGGCGGGGCGGCCAGCGCTAACACGCGAAAGCTAGCGGCCCTGTGCCGGCAGGCAGGTGTACCGACCTACCAGGTGGAAACTGCCCGGGATCTCTCTCCCCGCTGGTTTGAGGGGGTAAAGGTAGCCGGTTTAACGGCAGGGGCATCCACTCCTGACTGGATCATTGAGGAGGTAGAGCAGCGCATGAAAGAACTGGGCGAAATGGTGGGCGCAAACGAGCCCGTGGCCGCTAACGGGGCCAGCGGCGAGGAAACTGCCGCCGAGTCCATGAGGGAAGCAGTGGAAGTAAAGTCCCTTCGCCCCGGCCAGGTGGTGAGGGGCATGGTGGTTCACGTAGCCCCCGATGAGGTCCTGGTGGACGTGGGCGCCAAGGCGGAAGGAGTTATCCCCGCCAGGGAGCTCTCCTGTTGCCAGGTAGCCCACCCGGAGGAAGTGGTGAAGGTTGGCGATGAAATTGAGGCGGTGGTCATCAAGGCCGAGGACAACGAAGGCCGGCCCGTCCTTTCCAAGCAGCGGGCGGATGCTGCCCGGGCCTGGGTGGAGCTTGCGGAGTGCTTTAACACCGGCCGGCCGGTGGAAGGCGTCGTACGGGAAGTGGTTAAAGGCGGCCTGATTGTGGACGTAGGCGTGCGCGCCTTCCTGCCTGCTTCCCTGGTGGAAATAGGCTATGTCGAGGACCTCGGCAAGTACGTAGGGCAAACCATTCGGGCCAAGGTAACGGAGCTCAACCGTGGCCGCCGCAAGGTGATCTTAAACCGCAAGGCCCTCCTGGAAGAAGAAGCAGCGCAGCGGAGAAAGGCGCTCCTGGAGGAACTGCAGGAGGGCCAGGTGGTGCGCGGCGTGGTGCGCCGCATTACCGACTTCGGTGCCTTTGTGGACATTGGCGGCATAGACGGCTTGCTTCACGTTTCGGAGATGGCCTGGCACCGGGTCAGCCACCCTTCCGATGTGGTGAATATCGGCGACGAGCTGGAGCTTAAAGTGCTGCGGGTAGACAGGGAAAACGAAAAGGTTTCCCTGGGCTTGAAGCAACTCCTTCCCGACCCGTGGGAGAAGGTGGCGGAAAAGTACCCTGTGGGCAGCACCGTGCAGGCCAGAGTGGTCAGGCTGGCGCCCTTCGGCGCCTTTGTGGAGCTCGAGCCCGGCGTGGAAGGGCTGGTGCACATTTCCCAGCTGGCCGACCGCCGCGTGGAAACTCCCGACGAGGTGGTTAAGGAAGGAGACGAGGTGGAGGTAAGGGTCCTGAGCGTCGACCCTGCTGAAAAGCGCATCCGCCTCTCCATGAGGCCCGCGCCGCGGGGCAGGGGCAAGAGGGAGCGCTCCAGGGAGCCCAGGTACCAGACGGGCGAGGGCGGCGAGCGGATTACCATTGGCGAAGTGGTCGGGGATCTTTTTGAAAAGTAACCCGTGAGAGGTTTTGGCTCGGGCGGTGCCCGCAAAAGGCACCGCCTTGTTTATTTTGCATATTTAGGACTGCCCGGGGCAGGCTAAAAAAGAAATCGCACGGTAGGGGAGGTTAGAAAATGACCGGCTTTCCCGTAGGCATCACGGCGCTGGTAATAGTTACCCTGCTCATTTTTATCGGCCTTGCCCACCGGGCCTTAGACCGCATGCGCCTCTCCGACCGCGGTGCCCTGGCGGTGATCGTGGCCATGATTATCGGCAGCTTTATTGACCTGCCTGTTCCCGGCGCCCGCTATCCCGTTACGGTAAACGTGGGCGGGGGCCTGATACCCTTGGGCCTGGCCGTATACCTCCTGGTGAAGGCCGGTACAGCCAGGGAGCGCGCGCGCGCCCTCGCCGGGGCGGCGGTCACGGCCCTGGCGGTGTATGTAGTGGGCTCGCTGATCATGCGCGGACTGCCGGAGCCCGGCGGAAGGTACGAGGTCCTGGATGCCCTCTGGCTTTACCCCCTGGTGGGGGGTGTGGTGGGCTACCTGGCCGGGCGTTCCCGGCGGGGGGCCTTTGTCTCCGCCACGCTGGGCCTGCTGGCCATGGACATCGGCTACTACCTGTGGCTGCTCGCGCGCGGCGCTCCTGCCGGCAGGGTGGCCATAGGGGGAGCCGGTGCCTTTGACGCCATCGTTCTGGCCGGTATACTGGCCGTGCTCCTGGCCGAGGTGGTGGGTGAGGTGCGGGAGCGGCTGCAGGGCGGGCCGGCGGTGAGAGGCCGCCCGGAGCCCCTGCTCCGGGCCCTGCGCAAACCGGATTTAGGCAAAGGGGGGGATGAAGAGTGAAGGGCAAGAGGTGCAGGATGGCCCTCGGCCTCGGCCTGATGCTGGCGGGGCTGCTTGCCTGGGCCGCGTTTGTGCGGAACCCGGTTGTTCCCGCGTGGTCCTGGAACTTCCTTTTCGGGCGAGAGGGAGAGGGCGACCACCTGGTGGGCCGGGTGTACACCATAAGGGACGAAAGCGGGCAGGTCGTCAGCCAGGTTTCCCGCCGGGTAACGGTAGGAGACGAGATTTTTGCTGCCGACGGCCGCCACTACCGGGTGGTGAAAGTGCGGGGAGAGGAAGCGGTGGCACGTTTCCTGGGCATGGATGAGGACCTCCTGGCCTACCGGGATTTCTACCGGCAGCTGGCCATACCCGCAGCCAAAGCGCCCGCTCCTGCCCAGCCGGTGGGCATTTACCACACCCACAGCGACGAATCTTACGTTCCTTCCGACGGCTCCGAATCCATCCCCTTTAAGGGGGGGATCTACCGCGTCGGAGAGAGGATGGTCGGCAAGCTTACGGAAAAGGGCCTGCGGGTGGAATACGATAGGACCCCTCACGACCCCCATGACGACAACGCTTATTACCGCTCGCGCCGCACGGCGGTGCGCCTGATGCAGGCCAATCCCCTGGCCCTTTTTGACGTGCACCGGGACGGCGTGGTCGATCCCGGCTATTACCGCCGCATCGTCTCGCAGCAAAATGTGGCCCAGACGAGGCTGGTGGTGGGGCGGGAAAACCCGCGCATGCAGGCAAACCTGGATTTTGCCAAAAGGCTCATGTCCTACGCCAACAGCGTGCACAACCCCATCGTCAAAGAGATCTTCCTGGCCGCCGGCAACTACAACCAGGACCTTATGCCCACCGCCCTCCTCATTGAGGCAGGGACCCACACCAACAGCCGGGAAGAGGCCGAGCGGGGCATTGCCCTCCTGGCCGACGCCGTACCGGCGGTATTGGGTATTACCGGACCCGCGCCTCCCGGGGCCCCCAAGCCCATTACGGACCGGACGGCCAAGACTCCCGGAAGCTACAAGGCCTTGGCCTGGCTTTTGGCCCTCACCCTCCTTGGCGGCGGAGCCTTTCTCCTGGTCAGCGCCGGGAGCTGGGAAAGAGCCAGGCAGAGGCTGGGCCGGTTTTTCGGGCAGGAGCTCGGCGGCCTTCCCGTCCTGCGCCGCCTGCGCATGAAAGGGAAGCTCGAGGTGCGGGAAAAGGCCACCGTACCGGGACGCGGCGACCCTGCCGAGAACAGGGAAGCCCGCGAGCGCCTGGAAGAAATACGCCGCGATTGAGGGGTGGCCGGTCGTGGACGCGCACCTGGGTACCATCGTGGCCGGGGTGCTGGCGGGAACGGTTTCCCGGGTGCTCACCCTCTACCTCGACTACCGCCAGTACCCCGGCTACCCGCACGGTTACATTACCCACCTTTCCCTGGGCTTTATTGCCTCCGCCCTGGGCGCGGTGGCCGTGCCGGCCATCCTGGAGCAGGACTACACGGCGGTAACTTTTCTGGCCCTGGCCGCCCAGCAGTTCCGGGAAGTAAGGGGCATGGAGAGGAAGACGCTGGAGCGCCTGGACGAGAACGAGCTGGTCAAAAGGGGCAGCGATTACATAGAGGGCATTGCCCGTACTTTTGAGGCCCGCAATTACCTGACCATGGCCTGTGCCTTCTTTACCAGCATTGCCTACCAGCTGGGCAAGACCCCGGCAGCCGTGCTTATGGCCGCCCTCACCCTGGTCTTTGTGCGCGCTTTCATGGCCGGGGAAAGCATCGGGGACATTTGTGAGGTGGTTCCCGCGCGCATATGGTTTAAGGGCCCCGTGCTCATGGTGGAGGACATAAGCTTTATAAACGTGGGCCTGCCGGAAGTAAGGGAAAAAATTGCCCGGGAGGGGCTGGCCGTGCTGGTGAAGCCTGCAAACGCCGACGCGCGGGCTACCGTCTGCGACCTGGGGCAGCGGCAGGCCATGGCCCACACGGTGGCCCTTCTCCTGGGCACCAAAAAGGACGTGGACCTGCCGGAGCTGACCCCCCTGGCCCGCATCGACCCGGAAACGGGAACGGTGGGCCTCTTCACCGTGCCTCTCGAGCGGGACGCGGAGGCGCTGGTCATGGCCGTCAAGCGCACGCCCGTACTGGAAAGCGCGCGGGCCCGGCCCCTCAAGGCACAGGCCGGGCGCCTTGCCGCGCGCAGGTAGGTGGGGTTTGTGAGCACTGATGCGCGCATCCTGGCGGTGGTTACGGAAGACATGAGCCTGGTAGGCGGGGGTGCCCCCATTTTTTTTGCCCGCAGCCCGGAAGAACGGGAGAGGATAGCCCGCTACCTAGCCAGGGCCCTAGATGCCATGGTGCACGACCTGGAAAACGGCGTGTACATCATAGCGCGGCACTAGTTCCGGCACACGCCTTCCCTTACAAAAGGACCTTCGGCCGTGTAAAATTTCAGTAGGCGCCAGAAAGGAATAAGCCCCTTGAAAAAGAAATGAGACCTCGCTCCCAAAAAACCACCAAAACTCAAGCTAAAGGAGTGTGAGGTCTCATGTTAGACATTCGCCACATAGTGGGTGCAGTCCTTCTTTTTGTCACTGGTCTGATTAAGTTAATCAGTGAGAGCAAGGATTTTTATGAGCTTGAGAGAGGCATTCACGAACTTTGCCAGAAGGTGTGCAACCAAATTCTTACCTGGGCCCTGGAACAAATGGATGAGCGTCTGATGCGCGAACGTGACCGGAGTACCTGGGAGGTAGTTGGTTTTCGAGTAAAG
>NZ_AUBR01000015.1 GCF_000429345.1 Desulfovirgula thermocuniculi DSM 16036
CTTCTTCCCCCAGAACAAGGGTTTACAACCCGAAGGCCTTCCTCCCCCACGCGGCGTCGCTCCGTCAGGCTTTCGCCCATTGCGGAAGATCCCCCACTGCTGCCTCCCGTAGGAGTCTGGGCCGTGTCTCAGTCCCAGTGTGGCCGGTCACCCTCTCAGGCCGGCTACCCATCGCAGCCATGGTAGGCCATTACCCCACCATCTAGCTAATGGGACGCGGACCCATCCGTAAGCGGCACCAACAAGCACCTTTCCTCCCACCAGGATGCCCCAGCAGGAGTATATCCGGTATTAGCCCCGGTTTCCCAGGGTTATCCCGGTCTCACGGGTAGGTTATCCACGCGTTACTCACCCGTCCGCCGCTAAACTGATGATAGACTCATCACCCACCACCAGCCCGCTCGACTTGCATGTGTTAGGCACGCCGCCAGCGTTCGTCCTGAGCCAGGATCAAACTCTCCATAAAAAAGCCCCACCCAATACCAGCTCCGCGCCACCCTGTTCAGTTTTCAAGGACCAGCAATTTCACATTATAGCTGCCCGCCCGACCTTTGTCAACAGCTTTTTGTGGTTTTTTGTCTGGCAGGACTGTTAAGAATATGTTAACATCCCGGCCTGAAATCCGTCAAGGGCTTTCCTTAAAAAGTGGGGGGAACTGCACAAAGGTCCCGGGCACCTGCCCCACAATGATGCTTTCCACCAGGGGCACCTTTTCCGTAACCAGGGCCACGGTGCTCTGCGGCGGTACGACTATGCGCACTTCGGCGGACAGGTCGAGGTAAATGCGGTGTCTCGTCTGGTTTATGCCGGCCTGCTCAAAGCGGTCGTCCACCCCCACCCTGACGGTGCCCACGGGTATTACGGTTACGGAAATGCGCGGGCCGTAGTTGGCCAGCAACTGGCTGCCCGTCACCTGGCCGAGGGGGATGCGAAAAGTCTTCTGGGCCAGCTCTTGCAGGGCGCGCTGTACGTCCAGCGTCACCTCGGCCATAAAGCCGTTGATCTTCACCGTATCGGCCTGCATCAGGACTATGTGGCCCTGGCTGTCCTTGTGCAGCCTGACCAGGTCGTCGTACTGGAGGTTGCTCTCCTTGATTTCCTGCCGCACCGCCTGGTTTATGGCTTCCGTGGCCATGTGCACGGCTTGCGCCTCGGCAATCTTTAAAATGGTGGGGCGCAAGATGCGGTCCGCCCAGTAAAAGAGCCCTCCCAGGGCGAGGAAAAAGGCAGCCAGAACCCAGAGCACTCGGCGCTTTTTCCGCCTCTTATACCGCAAGGGGGTACCGCTCCCTTTGGGCTTTTAAAAAATTATATGAGGCCCGCCAAAGAAACCCGCCAAACAGAAACCCGCCAAATAAAAAAGCGGCGCTTTTGCCGCTTGCAAGTTCTATGTGCACTTTAGGCGCAGGAACTTTCTCTTGCCCACCTTGATGACCATCCCGTCGGCGGGGACCAGCTTGAAGCCGGGATCATATATTTTTTCGCCGTCCACCTTTACCCCTCCCTGCTGGATGAGGCGGCGCCCCTCGCTGGTGCTGGGCACCAGACCGCTCGCGTGGAGCAGCCTGGGCAGCCAGACGGCTCCCCCCTCCATGAGGTCGGGGGTGACTTCAAAGACGGGGATCTCTTCGGGTAGCTCCCGCTGCTGGAAAACGCGCTTGAATTCTTCTTCGGCCTTTAGGGCCGCCTCCCGGCCGTGGTAAAAGCTCACTATCTCCCGCGCCAGGCGCATCTTCACGTCCCTGGGGTGAAGCTCGCCGCTGGCCAGCCCGGCGGCAATGGCGCGCACCTCCTCCAGGGGCACGGGCGTTACCAGCTCAAAGTAACGCACCATGAGATCGTCGGGAAGCGACATGGTCTTGCCGTACATTTCGCCCGGCGGCTCGTCAATGCCTATGTAGTTCCCCAGGCTCTTGCTCATCTTCTGGACGCCGTCTAAGCCCTCGAGGATGGGCATCATGAGGGCCACCTGGGGCTCCTGGCCGTACTCCTTTTGCAGGGTACGCCCCATGAGCAGGTTAAATTTCTGATCCGTGCCGCCCAGTTCCACATCGGCCTCCAGAGCTACGGAGTCGTAGCCCTGCATGAGGGGGTAGAAGAATTCGTGTATGCCTATGGGCAGGCCCTCGCGGAAGCGGCGGGCAAAGTCCTCCCTCTCCAGCATGCGGGCCACCGTGTACTTTGCCGCCAACTCGAGCACCTGGGCAAAGGTCAGGGAACCCAGCCACTGGCTGTTAAAAACCACCCTCGTGCGCTGGGGGTCGAGTATTTTAAAGATCTGCTTCTCGTAGGTGCGGGCGTTGGCCAGGACCTCCTCTTCGCTAAGCTGGCGGCGCGTTTCCACCCTCCCCGTGGGGTCGCCTATGCGCGCGGTATAGTCGCCCAGGATGATAATGGCCTCGTGCCCGAGTTCCTGAAACTGGCGCATCTTCTGCAGCACCACCGTGTGCCCCAGGTGGATGTCGGGAGCGGTGGGGTCCAGGCCCAGTTTAACGCGCAAGGGGCGCCCTGTAGCCAGGGACTTTTCCAGCTTGGCGGCCAGCTCCTCCTCGGAAATGATCTCCGCCACGCCCCGCTTGATTATTTCCATTTGCTTTTCCACGGGTAGCATTGCTTTTCCCCTTTCCGTTTCCCGCCTCACAACTCAAAACTATACCAGAAGGCCGCGCCGCCTGACAAGCAGCACAAAAAATATGCTATAATGCTGTTGTAGAGAAACCCGGAGGGGGCAAAACAATTGTATTCCAGGAAGAGGAGAAAAAGGAAGCTCCGCATCTGGCGGCTGTTTTTTTCTCTCCTCCTTGTGTCCATCATGTTCGGCGGCTTACTCACCCTGGGCCTGGTGGTCGTCAGCTTAAAAGATATGCCCGCCTGGAGCGAGGAGAAGCTTCTCTCCACCTCCGCCACCCTGATTTACGATAAGAACGGGGACGTTGTGGCCAGGGTGGGCGAGGAGAACCGCATGCCGGCCAGCCTCAAGGACGTCCCCGCGCACGTGCAGGAGGCTTTTCTGGCCATTGAAGACGTGCGCTTTTACCAACACCACGGGGTAGACCTGCGGAGCATTGCCAGGGCAGCCTGGACCAACATCACCGGACGGGGCATTTACGAGGGCGGCAGCACCATCACCCAGCAGCTGGTCAAGCTTTCCTTTCTGGGGCCGGAAAGGAGTTTTAAGAGAAAGGTCCAGGAAGTGATCCTGGCTTTTATGGTGGAAAGGCGCTTCACCAAGGAAGAAATACTGGAAATGTACCTGAACAAGGTCTATTTCGGGGCCGGCGCCTACGGCATCCGCTCGGCGGCGGAAACCTACTTTGGCAAGCCGGTGAACCAGCTTACCCTCGCGGACGGCGCGCTCCTGGCGGGCCTGGTGCAGGCGCCCAGCGCCTACGACCCCTTCCGGAACCCCGCGGGAGCGCTGGCCCGCCGCAACGTGGTGCTGGACAAGATGGCCGAGTACGGCTTCATCACCCAGCCCCAGGCGGAAAAGGCCAAGGCCGTAAAGCTGGAGGACCAGCTCAGGCCCGGTAAGGGCCAGCCCTACCCCTACCCGTATTTCGTGGACTACGTCACGGAGCAGTTGGTGGGAAAGTACGGCGCGGAGAAGGTTTTTAAAAGCGGCCTGAGGGTTTATACTACCCTGGACCCCAAGATACAGGAAATAGCCGAAAAGGTTATGGCCGACCCCCTTAACTTCCCGGCTTCCACCCGGGACAGCAACGGGCTCCTCCAGCCCCAGGGTGCCCTGGTGGTCCTCGACCCCCGCACCGGTCACATAAAGGCCCTGGTGGGCGGCAGGGAGCACACCCACCGCCTGCAGTGGAACAGGGCCACCATGGCCCCGGGCAGGCAGCCGGGTTCCACCTTCAAGCCCCTCATTGCCTACGCCCCGGCCATCGAGTACAAGGGCATGGGGCCGGCCTCCGTCATTGACGACATCCCCGTAACCTACGGCAGCTATACCCCGCGCAACTACGACGGGCGCTTTCACGGCCTCGTGACCATGAGGAGGGCCATTGCCGAATCCATCAACGTGGTGGCCGTCAGGACCCTCATGGAGTACGTGGGCCTGCCCAACGCCATCCGGTTTGTCCGCGACCTGGGGATTAACCTCGACCCTGCCACCCACGGCCCCAGCGTGGCCCTGGGAGGGCTCCATGAGGGCATCACCCCCTTGCAGATGGCCGCCGCCTATGCCGCTTTTGCCAACCAGGGCTTTTACCTGGAGCCCACGGCCATTTTAAGGGTGGAGGACGCCACCGGGCACCTCCTCTACGAGTACCAGCCCAAGCCGCGCCAGGTCATGAGGCCGACTACGGCCTACCTGATCACGGATATGCTCAAGACCGTTATCGAAAAGGGCACGGGCACCAATGCCAACATCGGGCGCCCCGCGGCGGGGAAAACGGGCACCTCGGACCAGGGCAAGGACCTCTGGTTTGCCGGCTACACCCCCGACCTGGTGTGCGTGGTGTGGATAGGCTACGACCAGCCCAGGGCCATGCCCTACGAGTTTGGCGGGCGCTACCCGGCCATCATCTGGCGCCAGGTCATGTCTCAGGCGCTCAAAAACGTCCCGGCGCGCGACTTCACGCCGCCCCCGGGAATCGTCACCGCCACGGTGGACGGCAAGTCGGGCCTGCTTCCGGGACCCAACACGCCGCCTTCCGACCTGGTGACCGACCTCTTTGCGGAAGGCACCGTGCCCACCCAGGTGGATAATACCCGCGTGGCCGTGGAAATCTGCGCCACCACCGGCCAGCTGGCGGGCCCCTACTGCCCGCAGCGGGTTACCCGGGTGATGATCAGCCTGCCCTACAGCGTGCCCAGCTACGTGGAGGATTACGAGCAGCGGGTGCCGTCCACCACCTGCACCCTGCACACCGCCGGCGGCGCGGCTACCGGCGGTACGGGCAACCAGCCCGCCAAGCCGGGCCAGGGAGCCTCGCGGGAGGCAAAGCCGGCGCCGGAGCCGCTGGCCAACCTCGGCCCCGGGCGAACTCCGGAGGAAAAGCCTAAGCCAGCTCCACCACGGTAACGCCGGCACCCCCTTCGCCGTGCTCGCCCAGGCGGAACGATTTCACCCGCCGGTCCGACCGCAGGTGCTGCTGGATGGCCGAGCGCAGGGCTCCGGTGCCCTTGCCGTGCACCAGGTAAACCCTGGACAGCCCGGCCAGGGACGCTTCGTCGAGGTACTTTTCCACCTCCTGCAGCGCTTCGTCCGCCCGCATCCCCCGCAGGTCGAGCCTGGGGGAGACGGTGCGGGCTTTTTCTTCCAGCAGCCTGGCCACGCCGGTTTCTCCGGCACCGCCCTGGGTTTCCGCGGCCAGGCGTAGTTCCCTTACGGGCACGCTGAGCTTTACCACGCCCACCTGCACCGTGACCTCTTCCGGCCCCGCCACGGCCACCACCGTCCCCTGCTGGCCAAAGCGGGGCAAGTAGACCGCCTGCCCCACGCTCACCGCGGCGGGCGCCTCGCCCTCGAGCGGGCGGGAGGACGGCTTCTCTTCCAGCTTCCGGCGCATACCGGCCAGCCTCTCCCGCACCTCCCGGATGGCCTCTTCCCTGGCCCGGGCCGATTCCTCCGCCAGGCGCTCCCGCAATTCCCGCACGGCCTCCTCGGCTTCCCGCTGCGCCTCTTTCACCAGCCTCCGTGCTTCCTCCCTGGCCCTGGCCAGGATGTCCTGGCGCTTTGCAGCCAGCTGCTCCCCCAAAAGCCGGTAGCGCTCCCGCAGCGCCGCCGCTTCCTCCCGCGCCTTCCTCGCGGCGAGCAGCTCCCGCTCCGCCTCCTGGCGGGACCTTTCCAGCTGCGCCAGGAGGTCGGCCAGCTGCACCTGTTCGGGGCTGAGAAAGCCCCGCGCCCGCTCCACCAGCTCTTCCGGGAGCCCCAGGCGGCGGGCAATTTCAAAGGCATTGCTCTGCCCCGGCCTTCCGATGAGCAGGCGGTAGGTGGGCCTTAAAGTTACGGCGTCGAACTCCACGCAGGCGTTTTCCACCCCCGCCCGGCGGTGGGCAAAGTTTTTCAGCTCGCTGTAATGGGTGGTGGCCAGGGTCTTGGCGCCCAGCTCCTGCAGACGCTCCAGAATAGCCTGGGCCAGCGCCGCCCCTTCCGTGGGGTCGGTACCCGCGCCGATCTCGTCCAGGAGGACCAGGCTCCGCGGTCCGGCATGGTTAAGGATGTGGACGATATTGGTCAGGTGGGAGGAAAAGGTGCTCAGCGAGTTTTCTATGCTCTGCTCATCCCCGATATCGGCAAAGACGTGGGCAAAAATCCCCAGCTCGCTGCCGTCGGCGGCAGGGATGTGGAGGCCCGACTGGGCCATGGCCACGAGCAGCCCCACCGTCTTCAAGGCCACCGTCTTGCCCCCCGTATTGGGGCCGGTGATGATCAAGGTGTCGAACCGGTAGCCGAGGTGAACGGAAATGGGCACGGCGCCCTTGCCCAGCAGGGGGTGGCGGGCATGGTTCAGCCGCAACTTGGGCTCTTCCAGGAGGCGCGGCTCGACGGCATCCGTGGCGTCGGCGTAGCGCGCCCTGGCCATGATGAAATCCAGCTCGCCCATGGCCTCGAGGGAAGCGGCCAGCTCGGCTCCCTGCCTGGCCACCATGGCCGAGAGCTCGGTCAGAAGACGCTCCACCTCCCGCTTTTCCGCCGCCTGCAGGCGGCGGATCTCATTGTTGGCCTCCACCACCGCGAGGGGCTCCACAAAGAGGGTGGCCCCGCTGGCCGACTGGTCGTGGACGAGGCCCGGGACCTGGTGGCGGAATTCCTGCTTGACCGGCACCACGTAGCGCCCCTCCCGCACGGTCACAATTGCCTCCTGCAGGTACCTCTGGTAGTGCGGGGAGCGGATGATCCCCTCCAGCCTCTCCCTGACCTGCTGCCTGGCGCGTTCCAGCTTCCGGCGGATCTGGTACAGGGCCGGAGACGCGTCATCGGCAATCTCGCCGCCCGGAAGCACGGTACGGCTTATCTTTTTCTCCAGCTCGTGAAAGTCCCCGATGTTGAAGGCTATCTTTTCCAGAAGGGGATAGCGGCCCTGGCGCTTCTGGAAAAACTCCCTCACCCGGCGGAAGGCGGCAAGGGCCTGGCCGATCTCAAAGAGCTCCAGGGGGTCCAGCATTGCTCCCCGCCGCGCCCTCTGCAGGGCGGGGCGCACGTCCTTCCAGCCCCCCCAGGAGAACTCCGGCTCCCGGCGCAGGATCTCCCGCCCCTGGGAGGTCTGGGACTGCCAGATCCTGATCACCCCTGCGTCCGTGGCAGGGCGCAAGGCAAGCGCCTTTTCCCTCCCCAGCTCCGAAGAAGCAAAGCCTGCCAGCTGCTCGCACACCTTGTCAAACTCCAGCCTTTGCAGGTTGCGCACGTCCATCTAACAGTTGTCTCCTTTCTTAATCAATGCTATACTTAGGCTATGAGACATGATCTAGAAGAGCACTATCCATTACGCAAAACAGCCGAAATACTCGGCGTGCACCCCATTACCCTGCGCCGTTGGGAAAAGACGGGCAAAATCCGCTGTATCCGCACGCCTTCCGGCCAGAGGCGCTTTCCCAGAAGCGAAATCCTGCGCCTCTTAGGAGAAGATTTACCCTCCGGCCGCAGGGCTGTCATCTACGCCCGCGTCTCTTCGGCCAAGCAGGCCGGGGCGGGCAACCTGGAACGCCAGAAGCAGCGCCTGGAGGAATACTGCCGGACCAGGGGCTACGAAGTGGTTGCCGTCATAGCCGAACAGGGTTCCGGGCTCAACGAAAAGCGCAAAGGGTTGGCCCGGCTCTTCAAAATGGCCCGCGAAGGCAAGATGGACCTGGTGGTGGTCGAGTTCAAAGACCGCCTGGCCAGGTTCGGCTTCACCTACATCGAGCGCTACCTCAACGCCTTCGGCGTGAAGGTGGAAGTGGTGAACGGAGAAGAACCGAAGTCCCTGCAGGAAGAACTGGTGCAGGATATGCTTTCCATACTGACCGTTTTTTCGACCAAGCTCTACGGTTCGCGGAGCAAGGAGTTTCGCAGAAAAGTAAGGGAGGCAATCCGTGATGCGGCCAGGGGTGAGTAAACCCGCCGATGTGGTAACCATACCGGGCCGGATATATCCGGATGAGGCGGCAAAGGAAAGGCTCATCTCCTTCATGCGCCGGTTCCAGGCGGCCAAGCGCGCCGCTTACCAGGCGCTGAGGCGGGGAAAGGAACCGGGAGAAATCGTCAAAGACCTCTACCGGAAGTTCTTTCCCAACGCCCGCTGGTGCCAGTGGGCCGTGGAGGACGCAAAGGCCACCATCGAGAGCCAGAAAGAGCAGGTCAAAATGCATGTTTCGGACCTGGAGGCCAAGATAGAAAAGTCCGCGGAGAAGCTGGAGCGCACCAAAAACAAGCTTCACCGTCAGGGTTTGACTTTGCGGCTGAACAGACTCCGCGCCAAACTCGCTTACTGGAAAGGTTTCCTGGACCGCGATGAGGTCCCGCCCGCCGTCTTCGGCGGCAGGAAAAACCTGCTCCTCCTCCAGGAAGGAAAGCTCTCCAGGGAAGAGTGGCGGGAGCTGAGGTCAAACGCCTTTTACTCCGTGGGCCAGACCAACCAGAAAGGACTGGAGGGCCAGCATGGCAATGCCAATACGGAGGTAGTCTTCGACGAAGTTATTGGCTCCTTCCGGCTCAACATTTACATACCGCCGGAACCTGAGAATAAAAGCAACCGTAAGCGCCAAGAGGAAGACTGGGTAACCGTGCCTCTGGAGGTTTCCGCCCGCTACCGGAACCTGCTCCTCCGGTGTCTGGCTGGAGGCGGGCCGTACTCGGTGCGGGTGGTGCGCAGGGACGGCAGGTTCGACTGCCTCATTTCGCTTTCCCTGGGCGACACCGCGGAAGTGGACAAGAGCCAACCCGTGGGCGGGATAGACCTGAACCCCGACGTGGTGGCCGTGACGGTGGTCCTGCCGGACGGCAACTTCAAGGTCTCCCGCTGTTTCTGGTGCTCGGATCTGGTGCACGCTTCCCACAACAAGAGGGAGTGGATCGCGGGCAACCTGGCCAGGGAGGTGGCCAGCTGGCTGGAATCTCTGGACGTAAAGCAGGTGGCCCTGGAGGAGCTGTCCTTCGCCCAGGACCACGACACCAACCGCCTTTTCAACCGCATTACGCACAACTTCTGCAAGAAACTCCTGTTCAACCGTATCACCGTGGCCCTGAGGAAGCATGGCATCGCGGTGTTCACCGTGCCCGCGCATTTCACTTCGCTCATCGGCTTTTTCAAGTACGCCGAAACTTACGGGCTGTCCGCGCACCAGGCAGCGGCTTTAGTTATAGCCCGCCGGGCGCTGGGCTTCAAGGAGAAGGTGCCGAAGGCCCTGCTTCAGCTTCTCGGGCGCCCGCCCGGGGAAGGATGGGTGAACGCGAAGCTCTGGGGCAGACTTTTCGGCATGTTCAAGGCGGCCCGGAAAAAAGCCTCGCGCTATTTCAACACCAGAGCCTTTACTCCTTCCGCCTGGGTGGAGCACGTCTTTGCCGGAGCGGGTTAAAGTTCTTTTCTCTTAAGCCTGCCGTTCTTCCCTGCCGGGGCCGCCCGGGGTTCCGGCAACACCGTGCGGTGGGGGCAAAGGGACGGCGGGTAGGCGGGTAACTCCCCTTCCCGGTATGTGCCCGGGGCGGGTACCGCCTGCGGGAATTCCTCTGCAGCCCACAAATGTGGGACCCGCCTGAGGGACGGAAAAACGCCGGGAAGCGGCCCGGCAGCCGTGGGCCCGAGACCGGGAAGATGCGGGCCTTCCCCGTGAGGGGATGCCGGGCCGGCCAGACGGTGACGGAGGTAGCCGTCGGGGAGGCCGAGAAAAAAGGCCGATGAACTTGCACAACAAGTACCTGAGTGCAAAGCTAAAGGTTGCTTAGCTTTGTATAGGGAAAGTTGACCTCCACGGTGCATCCCTCTTTAACGGGCATTATTCCACCCCGCGGTAAAAGTGGCCCTTGGTGAGGCCACCGGGGCTGTAACGGTAAAGGGCGTCCCGCAGCTTTTTGAGCTGCCCGGTTCTGCCGGCCAGGGCCAGTTCCAGGGCCTGCCTGTAGGCCCTTACGGTATCCCGGGTGTAATCCGGACCACGGCCCCGGGCGTCAATGCGGAGCACCCCCACCCTCATCTCCAAAAGTCCGGGCAGGTCATCGAGCAAGCAGAGATCCCGGGAGTTAAACAGGCGCATGCGGCAGAACTGATCCATTTCCAGGGGGAAAAGGACCCCCAACCGGTCCCTCAAGGCAAAGCGCCTCCCCCGGCAGGGCGCCTCACAGCGCCTGCCGCCGGCAAAGCCCCCCAGGAGCCCCCCGGGGGCGCAGTAGCGGGAAACCATGAGCTCCAGGCGCCCCTGCACCAGCACTTCCACCCTCACGCCGGCGCCGGCCGCTATCTCTCCGACCTGCTCTTTGGTCAGCTCCGGAGAAAGGGCCACCTGCACGGCGCCCTGCCCTGCCAGGCAGGCGGCGGTGTAAGGGTTAAAAACGTTGAAGGCCAGGTCGGCACAAACGGGCAGGCCGGACCTTGCCGCCCGCGCCAGCAGGCCCAGGTTGCCCACCAGGATGCCGTCGGCGCACAGCTCCTCTCCCAGCGCGCAGAGCCGTTCCACATGCGGCATCTCGTTATCGTGGACAATGCGGGGGGTGGAGAGGACAAAGCTAACCCCCGCCGCGCGGCAGATCTCCGCCCCCTGCCGAATTTCTCTTTCGCCCACCGGCGGCCCGCTCTTAAACCACTCCCCGCCAAAGTACACCTGGCCGGCCCCGGCGGCCACGGCGGCTTTTAGGGAAGCCAGGTCCGTGACCGCCACCGCCAGCACCGGGAGGCGGAGTTCCTTCTTCCCCCCTCTGCGCGCCGCAGGGAACTTCCTCCGGGCCTCCTCCATCCTGGCGGCAAAAACCTCTGCCGGCAGTGGCGGCGCCGGCCGGGCCGCCTCCTTGCGTGCTTCCTCCAGCCCCGCAATGGCCCGGCGCCTTGCGCGGTTAATATCGCTTGCCGGCACCATAACCTTCTCGTCCAGCTCGCAGCGCACTTCCTTTAAGGCAAAGGGCGTGTTGCCCAGGCGGTCCAGCTGCTGCCTTAAAAAATCCGGCGTCAAAGGGGCGGTGGCGGCAGGCTGGGCGGGAAATTCGCCGTGCGCGCTACCCGCGTTGCCCTCTTCGTCCCTCACCTCCAGATAAAGGGGCTCGTTCATCCTGGCGCGCACCAAAAAGCTCACCGGGATCTTGCGCCTCTCCTGCGGGGAAGCAAAGGTAGCCCGCGCCTTCTCCACCAGGGCGGCATCGTGCGTCTTGAAAAGGCGGTCCCCCGGCCGGACACCTTCAGGCAGGAATATTTCCGCCACCGCCCCGGCCGGCGCCTCCTCTACCTGCTGCCCGCCTACCCGCAGGGCGTGCACCACCGCTCCCAGGCGCCCCCCGTGGCTGACCCAAACCTCCACCCCGTCCCCCTCCCGCAGGGGCTCCTCCAGCTTGACCTGCGCCCGGCGGCTCTCCCGCTCGTAGCGCACCACCCGCCCCAGGAAGAGGCCGCGGTTGTTGGGGCGCCTGGTGCTCATCAGGTCCTGGCCGGGGTGGCCGAAGAAGTACCCGGTGGTAAAGTCCCGGTTAAAGATCTGCGCCAGGTCTCGGGCCTCTTCCGGCAGGAGGTAAAATTCCCCCCGCAGGGCGCGGTCGATGAGCTCCCGGTAAATGCGCACCACCGTGGCCACGTACTCCGCCCTTTTCATGCGCCCCTCAATTTTAAAGGCATCGATGCCGGCATTAATAAGCTCCGGCAGGCGGGAGGAGAGGTTTAAATCGCGGGGGCTCAAGAGGTGTTCCCCCGCTTCTTTTGGCTCCACCAGGGGGCGCCCCTTTTCGTCCACCAGCGCGTAGCGCAGCCGGCACGGCTGGGCGCAGCGGCCCCTGTTGCCGCTCCGCCCCCCTATCATGCTGGAAAAGAGGCACTGGCCGGAGTAGCAGATGCAAAGCGCCCCGTGGATAAAAACTTCCAGCTGCATGTCAGTAGCCCTTTTAATGGCGGCAACCTCGGCCAGGCCCATCTCCCGCGCCAGGATCACCCTCTTGAAGCCAAGCTCCTCGAGCTTTTTCACGGCCGGCAGGTTGTGCACGGTCACCTGCGTGCTGGCGTGTATATCCAGCTCAGGTATTACTTCCCTCGCCAGAGCGGCCAACCCCAGGTCCTGCACGATCACCGCGTCGGCGCCCGCGCGCTGCAGGAAGTGCAGGAAGCGAAGGGCCTCCCGCACTTCCTGCTCCGCCAGCAGAATGTTTACGGTGACGTAAACCTTGACCCCCCGCACGTGGGCGTAATCTATGGCCCGCTGCAGCTCTGCTTCCTCAAAGTTGGTCGCCCCGATGCGCGCGTTGAAGGCTTTGCCCCCCAGGTATACGGCATCGGCACCGTTTTGCACCGCCGCCACCAGGGAATCCCAGTCGCCGGCCGGGGCCAGCAGCTCAACCAAGGGACCGTACCTCCTTGCCAGGCAGGAATTATTTAACTTCCTGTCGAAAACGGTCATGTCAGGAAGAGGTGAGCCCCTTGAAGAAAAAATCCATTCTCGTGGTGGAAGATTCCACCCTCACCCGCTTTTCCGTAAAGAAACACCTGGAAGGCAAGGGCTACGAGGTGGTGGAGGCTACCAGCGGCGAAGAGGCCCTGGCCAAAATAGCGCAGCGGCTGTCCCCCTTCGACCTGGTGATCATCGACATACACCTCCCCGGCATGGACGGCCTGACCGTGGCGAAAAAAATAAGGGAAAATCCCCAGTACCGCTACGTACCGCTGATGTGCCTGACCGCCGACGCCAAGGCTTCCACCGTAAAGGAGGCCATCCACGCGGGGGCCGTGGACTACCTGCGCAAGCCCTTTAGCCTCGAGGAACTCCTGCACAGGGTGGAAAGGATCGTGGGCCGCGCCGCCGCGGAGGAGCCGGCGGAGGTGCTGGAGAGGGTCCTCCGCCTGGAAGCCAACCGCGCCCAGAGGGGGAACCTCAAGTTTTCTCTGGTGCTGGCCAGGAGAAAGGCTCCGGGCAGGGCAAACGCTGCCGACATCAAAAGGTACATCGAGGGCAAGCTGCGCGAAATCGATGAGGTCATACCCCTGGAGGAAAACCTCCTGGCCCTGGTCCTCCCCCTGACCGACCGCAGCGGCGCCGAAGTGGTGGTTAAAAAAGTGCAGGAGTGGGTCGGGGGGAAAGACTGGCATTTTGGGATGGCCGTCTTCCCCGAGGACGGCAGGAGCGGGCCGGAGCTTTTAGCCTCCGCCAGAAAGGCGCTGGCCGGAGAACTATGAGCGGCGGGAGAAGCGCAAAAGACCCGCGCAGGGCACGACCTCCACACCCCTGGCCTCCAGCTCGTCCAGGAAAAGGTTCATGCCCAGGGAGTCGCTGGCCATGTGGCCGGCCACGATAACGTTGATGTGGTTTTTTTCCGCCTCCTTGCGGTGCTTTTCGTTTATGTGCATGACCAGGAGGGTGCCCACGCCCGCCTGGGCGAGCTTGGCATAGGCGTCCTCCGAGCCGCTGGTTCCCCCGGTCATGTCCACCATCACCTTCCCTGCCCGCCGCTCCTTGCTCCCCACCACAATGGCCGGCCCCGCCTGGTACTTGACCGCCTCCCGGTACTCCGGCTGCTCCTTGAGGAGCTTCAAGATATCCCCCAGCGTCTCCGGCTTTTGCTCGTCCATCTGTTTTTGCAGGAAGCTGGCCACAAGGTTGTCCGTCACCGTGTGGGCGCACATGAAGGCCAGGCCCAGAAGGCGCGCGGCATCCACGGCCCTGTTGTGGTTTAAGGGCATGAGCCCCCGCTTGACCTCGGCAATGCGGGAGGCCATGATGCCCTCGGCAATGTTAATGGGCACGCCAAAGCGGGCCAGAAGGTCCTCCTGCAGGTGCATGACCTGGTAGAGGGCGGCCATGGCCTTGCCCTCGGGGTGGTGGGAGATGATGAGGTCCACCGGGCAGCCCCTCTCCCCCAGGCGGTCGGCCAGCAGCACCTCCCCCACCTCCATGTCAATGCCCGCCAGCACCCGCCGCACTTCCTTTTCCGGATCTCCCGCCAGGATGCGCGTGTCGTCATAGGGGTTCTGCAGGCGCTCCGGGTCGTACTCCTTCTTTTCTTCCTCCTTTAGTTCCTCGTACTTTTCCTTCTCGCGGGCCAGGAGCTTCTGCACGGCTTCCAGGCCCCGGGGATCGCTCTCCATCCCCATTTTAACCGCCAGCTCGTAGATTTCGCGGAGTTTCAAAAGGAAAAACACCTCCTATTTTCTGGAAACGTAAGGCGACCCCTCCAGGTAAAAGCGCAAGGGGAGATCGCGCCCTTCGGTGACGCCAATGCGGGTGGTGGTCACCAGCTTGAGGGAGGCATGGCGCCCCCGGCAGATGTACAGGGGCTCCCTGGTTAAATCATAACCATTGTGGGCCCGCGTAATGCCCATGGCCTCCACCAGCCGCGCCGGACCGCTGCACAGTTCGGTGATCTTTTCCCTCCCGCGCCGGCGGCGCATGAGCTCAATTCCCGCCACGGGCTCCAGGGCCCTGATGAGCACCGCCTCGCCCACCCCTTCTTCCCGCGTAACCACGTTAAAGCAAAAGTGCATGCCGTAAATGAAGTACACGTAGGCGTGCCCGGGAGGGCCGAACATCACCCGGTTGCGCGGCGTCATGCCCCGGGCGGCGTGGCAGGCGGGGTCGCCCTGCAAATAGGCCTCCGTTTCCACAATCATGCCTGCCGTGAGGCCTTCCGGGCTGCGGTGGACCAGGTAATGGCCGATGAGCTCTTTGGCCACGGTCACGGTATCCCGGGCGTAAAAGGAGCGCGGCAGGATCTCCGAGAGCTTGAACGGAACCACCCCTTTAGCTGCGGCCCAGGATTTTCAGCAGGTCAGGCAGGTCCATGGTGTTCACCACATCTTCCGGGCTCAGCCAGGCCCTACGGGCCACGGCCACGCCGTAAACCACTTCGTCAAGGCGCCGCAAGTCATGGGCATCGCTGTTTATGGCCACCTTCACGCCGTACTGGCGGGCCAGGCGGGCGTAGTGGGGGTCTAAATCCAGGCGGTCGGGCGAGGAGTTTATCTCCAGGATCTTGCCGTATTTGGCCGCCGCCTCCAGCACCCTCTCCATATCCACGGCGTAGGCCTCCCTTTCTCCCAGCAGGCGCCCTGTGGGATGGGCGATGATGTCCACATGCTCGTTTTTGATGGCCTCCAGGAGGCGCCCGGTAATGGTTTCCCTGTCCTGGCGGAAGCCGCTGTGTATAGAGGCCACCACCACGTCCGCCCCGGCCAGGACTTCCTCCGGGAAGTCGAGGCCCCCCCTGGGCAGGATCTCCACCTCAACGCCCGTTAGCACGCGGAAATCCTTCTCCTTCTCGTTCAGCTCCCGGATGAAGCGGTGTTGCTCCTCCAGGCGCTCCAGGGAAAGCCCCCTGGCCACCCCCAGGGAGCGGGAGTGGTCGGTAATGGCTATGTACCGGTAGCCCTTCTCCTTTGCCCGCTGTACCAGCTGGAGGATGGAGCTGGCCCCGTCGCTCCAGTCGCTGTGCACGTGCAGGTCGCCCTTTATATCGCCCGGCTCTATCAGGCGCGGGGGTTCGGGCCGCACGGCAGCCTCCAGCTCCTCCCCGCCTTCCCGCAGCTCGGGTGGCACCGGCCAGAGCCCCAGCCGGCGGTACACCTCCTGTTCCGCCTGCGGCAACGGCGCACCGGGGAACTCGGGAACCGGCTGGGTTGCGTCCCCCGCCGCCGGAGGAAAGAGCAGGTCCTCAGGCGAAACGCCCTTGCGGCGGGCAAGGGCAAAGAGCCTTGCGCAGTGCTCCTCGCTACCGGTGGCTTTTACCAGGGCTACGCCGTATTCCTCCGGCTTCACCACGCGGAGTTCCACCGGCACGCCCCACCAGGTCTGCACCCGTATCCCGCCGTTCCCCTGCCAGGCCACCTCCCGCACCCGCTTGTGGGCGGCCAGCGCGCCCAGCACCGGCTCCGCGCCTTTAGCCGCGGCCACCAGGAGGATCTCGCCCACCGTTTCCTGCCAGCGCCGCACGCCCCCGGCCACGCTCACGGCCAAAACGCCGGGCGCCTCACGCACGCATTCGGCCAGCTCCCGCGCCAGCTCCCGGGCCAGAGGCAGGAGGACCTCTCCCTGGCGCCTGCGCACCAGCTCGATGCTGCGCAGGATCTCCATTTCCGTCTTCACGCCCATGCCCTTTAAGGCGCGCACCTTTTTCTCCCGCGCCGCCCGCTCCAGCTCCTCGAGGCTGGTGACCCCCAGCTGCTCGTATAAAAAGCGGGCCCGCCGGGGGCCTATGCCCGGCAGGGCCATGATCTCCAGGATTCCCGCCGGCACCTCCTGGCGCAGTGCTTTAAGCTTCTCCATCTCGCCTTTGGTGAGCAGTTCCCCGATCTTGGCCAGGATGTTCCTGCCGATCCCCGGAATTTTGCCCAGGGTACCCTGCCGGTACAACTCCTCCGCCGGGCGCTCAAGGCCGGCAATGATCTTTGCCGCGCGCCTGTATGCCCTTACCTTGAAAAAGTCCTCCCCCAGAAATTCCAGGATGTCGGCCAGCTCCCGCAAGGCCCAGGAAATCTCCATGTTGTGCACGGCTGCCAAGACCCCACTTCCACCTGACAGCCCCGGCTTAACCGGGGCTGCAGGATTACTTGGCCCTCTTTTCCATTTCCAGAAGCTCTATGAGCTCGTCGTACTCTTTCTGCAGCTTCATCAACTCGTCGGCAATATTTAAAGCGGTCAGCAGGGCCGCTTTGGTCAAGCCCAGGCGGGGGTTGCGGGTCATAATCTGGCGGAGCTTCTGGTTCACATACTGGGCCAGCATGCGCAGGTAGTCCTCCGGGGCGTTGCCCTTGAGTATATAATACTCCCCGAAAATCTCTACTTCCACCCGGGTTTCCTGCTTATCCTCCGGCTTTCCCTCTTGCTTCCCCATCGGCGGCCTTCCCCCTGGCTTTTTTCAAATTGTTACACCTTTCGCCGAAACCAGGGGTAATTCCTTCTCCAAACCTAGCGCCTTAATTCGGCCCCCAGTTCTCTTGCGGCGGCAGCGGAGATGGCCTCCACCCTGGCTGCCACCTCTTCGTCGGTCAGGGTGCGGTCGACGGCCTGGAAGAAGAGGGAAAAGGCCATGCTGCGGTAGCCCTTTTTAATTTGCCGGCCCTCGTACACATCGAAAAGCTGTACCTGGCGCAAGTTTTCTCCGCCTGCCTCGCGGATCACCCGCAGGATTTCCCCGCAGCTCACCTCCCGGGGCACCACCAGGGCGATGTCCCTCCTCACGCCGGGATAACGCGGCAGCGGCTGGTACCGGGGCTCGCGGGTGGCCATTTCCAGCACGGCCTCTAGGTCCAGCTCAAAGGCACAGGCACGCGCCCCCAGGCCGTAATCCTCCAGGACGTCGGGGTGGATCTCGCCCAGCACGCCCAACTCCCTACCCTCGGCCACCACGCGGGCGGCGCGCCCGGGGTGGAAGGCGGGATTTTGCCTTTCCCGCTCGTAGTCTAGCGCGGGCAGCCCCAGCCGCTCCGCAAGCACCTCCAGAACCCCCTTGAGGAAGTAGAAGTCCAGCTGCACCGGCTGCCGGTTCCAGCCGGAGGCCGCCTGGCCCATGGCCGCGGCCGCCAGCAGGAGCCGCTCTTCCGGCAGGACCTCGCCGTCCTTGGGGTAAAACACCCGCCCCAGCTCGAAAATTGCCCCGCTGGTCACCCGGCGGTTGAAGTTGCGCACCAGCACTTCCAGGAGGCCCGGCAGGAGGGTGGTGCGCATAACCGATTGCTCGTAGGAAAGGGGGTTCTGCAGCTTCAGCGCTTTGCGCAGGGGGCTTTCCGGAGGTAAGCGCAGGCGGTCAAAGGAGGCCGGGCTTATGAAGCTGTAGGTGATGACCTCGCTAAGGCCGCACCCCACCAAAACCCCCCCCACCCGCCGCAGCAGCTCCTGCCGGCGCGTCCTGAAGCCCTTGGTGGTGGGGCCACAGGGCAGGGTGGCGGGGATGCGCTGGTAGCCGTAGGCCCTGGCCACCTCCTCCACCAGGTCAATCTCGCGGCTCACGTCCACCCGGTAGCTGGGCACTTTCACCAGCATTTGCCGCCCTTCGCCTTCCCGCACCTCAAAGCCCAGCCGCCCCAGGAGCTCCCGGGTTTCTTGGGGCGGCACATCCACGCCCAGCACCTGGGCGACCCGCTCCGGGCGGAGCACTACCACGCGGCGCTCCTGGGGCAGGGGGTAGTTGTCCACGGCCCCGGCCACCACCTCGCCCACCCCCAGCCGGGCGACCAGGTAAGCCGCGCGCCTGGCCGCCGCCAGGCAGCCCTCCAGGTCGATGCCCTTTTCAAAGCGCAGGGACGCCTCGGAGCGCAGGCCCAAGGCGCGGGAAGTGCGGCGTATGGAGGTGGGGTTGAAATAGGCGGACTCCAGGAGCACTTCTGCCGTCTTTTCCGTAACCTCGGTATGCAGCCCGCCCATGATCCCCGCTATGGCCACCGGCCCGCCGGGGTCGGCAATGACCAGCATCTCCGGGTCCAGGCGCCGCTCCACGCCGTCTAAGGTGACGACGGTCTCGCCCGGCTGCGCGCGGCGCACGATAATGTGGCCGTCCTTTAAAGCGCGGTAGTCGAAGGCGTGCAGGGGCTGGCCCATTTCCAGCATCACGTAGTTGGTGATGTCCACGACGTTGCTGATGGGGCGCATGCCCGCCGCCCGCAGTCTCTCCTGCAGCCAGAGAGGCGAGGGGCCCACCTTAATGCCGGTAAAGAGCAGGGCCACATAGCGCCGGCAGAGCCCGGGATCCAGGATGTCCACTCGCACGCGCCCCTCAAGGGAGGACCCGGGTGCCGCTGCCACTTCCGTCTCCGGGAGCCGCAGGGGCAACCCTAAAAGGGCGGCAACTTCCCGGGCCACGCCAATCACGGAGAGGCAGTCGCCCCGGTTGGGGGTGAGGTCCAGCTCTAAAATGGCGTCATCCAGGCCCAGCAGCGGGCGGACGTCCGCTCCTAAAGGCGTATCGGGAGGGAGGACCATGATGCCGTGGGCCTGATCGGGCGGCATGGTCTTGGGATCGAGCCCCAGCTCCTGGCCCGAGCAGAGCATGCCGCACGACTCCACGCCCCGGAACCTGGCCCGTTTGATGACCGCGCCGCCGGCCAGGCGGGCCCCTTCCAGGGCCACCGGCACTACCTGCCCCTCCCGCACGTTGGGGGCGCCGGTGACTATCTGCCTCAGCTCCCCGTCACCGGTGTTCACCCGGCAGACGACCAGCTTGTCCGCGTTGGGGTGCGGCTCCACGCGCTCGATGCGCCCGGTGACCACCCCGGCAACTTCCCTTCCCGGGCGGTAAACGGCGCCTACGGCCACACCGGCCATGGTCAGCCGCTCGGCCAGCTCCTCCGCTTCCAAAGGCACGTCCACGTAATCCCTTAGCCACTTAAGCGAGACGCGCAAAGCAACATTTCTCCCCTTTCTCCGCTAGAACTGCGCCAGAAAGCGCAGGTCGTTCTCAAAAAACAGGCGCAGGTCGTCAATGCCGTACTTGAGCATGGCTATGCGCTCCACACCCATGCCAAAGGCAAAGCCGGTTACCTCTTCGGAGTTGTACCCCGACATTTCCAGCACGCGCGGGTGGACCATGCCGCAGCCGAGTATTTCCAGCCAGCCGCTCATGCCGCATACCCGGCACCCCTCTCCCTGGCAGATGACGCAGGAAATGTCCACCTCCGCGCTGGGCTCGGTAAAGGGGAAGTAGCTGGGGCGGAAGCGCGTGCGCGTCTGGGGGCCGAACATCTCCCGCGCAAAAACCTCCAGCACGCCCTTTAAGTCCCCAAAGGTCACGCGCCGGTCGACCATGAGGCCTTCAACCTGGTGGAACATGGGGGAGTGGGTGGCGTCGTCGTCCCGGCGGTACACCTTGCCCGGGGCAATAATCTTCACCGGCACCTCCGGCGCGGTGCGCTCCATGACCCGCACCTGCACGGGCGAGGTGTGGGTGCGCAGCAAAACGTCCGGGCCAAAGAAAAAAGAATCCTGCATGTCCCGCGCGGGGTGGTCCTTGGGCAAATTTAAGGCCTCAAAGTTATAATAGTCCAGCTCCACCTCCGGCCCCTCGGCAATGGCAAACCCCAGCCCCAGGAAGATCTCTTCGATCCTCTCCACCACCGCCGTCAGGGGATGCTTCCTGCCCGTGAGCAGGGCGGTCCCCGGGAGGGTGATGTCAATGCGCTCGGCCTCCAGCATCTCCTCCTTCAGGCGGGACTTGAGCTCCTCCGTGCGCGCTTTGAGCAGGTCTTCCAGGTCCTGGCGCACCTTGTTGGCCAGCTGGCCGACCCTGGGCCGCTCGTGGGGGGCGAGGCTGCCCATGCCCCGCAGGATCTGGGTCAGCTCTCCCTTCTTGCCCAGGTAGCGCACGCGCAGCTCTTCCAGTTCCTCTAAGCTTGTTGCCCGCAGCAGGGCCTCCCTGGCCTCCAGGGCAATCCTCTCCAGCTTTGCTTCCAACGCCTGCTCCCTCCAAACATAAAAACCGCCCCCAAAGGGACGGAAGTTACCTTTTCACCGCCAACCAGCGTTCCAGGGGCTAAATGGTTCAGTGCACGGCCAGCCTGCGGTATAAGATGTAGGCTAGTACCGAGCCGGTCGCCTCAAACAGCCTCCAAAAAAATTCGGCGGTCAAAACCATTTAACCACAACCTTTCCTCATTTTTTGGAGTGCCCCCAGGGCAGATTATATCATATGCCCTTTGCTAAAACAAGGTATTTCTCGCCCGCGCCCGCTGGCCCTTGATACTTATGGCCTTCCAAGTCCGCACCTGCCCATTTGCAAACATTTGCAAACATTTGCAAACCGGACAGAGTTAGCGCCCGGGTCTCAGCCCCCTGGTGCGGAACAGCTCCTCCATAACCCTTACTGCTTCCGCCTGGGTATCCGGCAAAACGTGGGAATAGGTATCCAGGGTTATGCTCACACTGGAGTGGCCCAGGCGCTCGGCTACGACTTTTGGATGCACGCCTTTCCGCAGCAGGAAAGTGGCGTGAGTGTGGCGAAGGTCATGGAAGCGGATTTCTGGGACTCCCGCCCTGCGGATAGAAAGCTTAAAGGCATTCCGCACAGAAATTTAGAAAGTGCTATTTCGAAAATATTTAACAAGAATTTTTTCCCAGTGAAAGTATCGCTTCAGCTAACAGGAAGTCAAGCTCACCATCAATGTCTACCGATCTCTCTTGTGGCATGATGTAGGCATAAGTGCGGGGACCAAACCAGGAATCGCGGTGGCGAATGTAATCCCACCGCGCAAGGTAAATGGCCCCGTTTAAGCGGTAATACTTGGGAAGTTCCTGGCGGTTGGCCGGAATACCTGGACGCAAAAAGTTTTCCATACAGCCGTCGGGAGGAAGCTCATTACACCACCAGGGATGGTGCTCCACCTCGCAGATCGAAACAACAGCTCCGGCATCGCGCCGCACCAAAAGCTCCAGCGCGGCCAGGATGTCGCCCACCGTGCGCAGGGGGCTGGTTGGTTGCAAAACCATCACGCAGTCGTACTTTTGCCCACGCTCCTCAAGCCACTCCATGGCGTGGTGGAGCACATCAATCCCTCGCGCTGTATCGGTAGCCAGCTCAGCCGGACGCAAAAAAGGCACCTCTGCTCCCGCTTCCCGGGCCACGCGGGCGATCTCCTCCCCGTCGGTGGAAACGAGCAAGCAGTCAAAAACACCGCTTTGCCTGGCTGTTTCGATGGTATGTAAGATGAGAGGTTTTCCAGCAAGAGGCCGCAAATTTTTTCCCGGCACCCCCTTGGAGCTCGCCCTGGCGGGAATAAATCCAAGTACAGAAAGGTTTTCGTACATTGTTCTTAACCTCCCGCCTCCAGCGCCGCAAACACGCGCAGCGTGCGCTGGTACTCTTCCCACTGTCCCACGTCAAACCAGCGCCCGTGGTGCGGATAAACCCCCGTGCGCATCCCTGCCTTTTGCACCGCCTCGATAACTTCGGGCATATCAATACGGACACCTTTTTCAAGTAATGAGAGCACTGCTGGCTCCAGCACGTAGAGACCGGTGTTCACTAAAAAATGAAAGTTGGGCTTTTCTTCGATTGAGAAACCCTCCGCTCCAGTGCGCAATACCCCATAGGGAACAACAAACTCTTTCAAAGCCCCGACCACCGTTAGAGCATAGCCATGCGCGCGGTGGTAGTCCAGCAAGTGGGCATAGTCGAGTTCCACGATAATATCGCAGTTACTTAAGATGAAGGTCTCCTCAATACGCCCCGCCAGCAGAGAAAGGGCACCGGCTGTGCCCAGCGGCTTATCTTCCAGAACAAACTCCGGACGATAGGGCCGGCTATCATGGTCAAAATACAGGCGGATGATTTCGGCCTTGTAGCCAAGACAGAGGATAAACCGGTTAAATCCCTGACTGTGGAAGCGATCCATAATTATTTCTAAGACAGGTTTTTCCCCTAGGGGAAGCATTGGTTTGGGCAGGATCTTAGTAAAAGGATCAAGGCGCGTACCCTGGCCACCGGCCATGATGACCACTGGTTCGGGACGGCTTTTCACGCGCGGTAAAAAAAGATCCTGCCACAGAACCAGCTCCACCACTTTACCTTTTTCGTCTATTATAGGAACGTGGCGGATACCAAACTGCAGCATGAGCTGGCGGGCTGCCTCAAGGGAAGAACCTACCGGCAGTACCTTGGGGCGGGGGTTCATGATGCGTGAAACGGGAGCCTTTAGATCCACCCCCTCTAAAAGAGCCCGGCGGACGTCCCCGTCGGTAACGGTACCCAGCAGGCGGCCTTCCTCGTCAACTACCAAAAGAATTTGCCTGGCAGCCCGGTCCATTTTTTCTAAAGCACGTACTATCTGCTCCTGGGCCTCTACTTTGACTTTTTCCAGGTTGTCGTCCTTCAAAAATGCCCCTCCCCTTGGTGCAAGAATGACCAAAATGATGCCGCTAATTAAATCATTTCCCAAGTAATTGGTGTATCCGCGGGGATGTCTACGCGGGCCCTGCGGCCAACAACTACATCCCACATTTTCGGATGGATCCCTGTCCCCGGCCTTTTGATGACCAGCTTTTCCTCCGTGATCATCTCGCCCGCAGCGATAAAACGGGCCGCCACCAGGCTGCGCCTTGCTACTTTCATTACCTCCTTTTCGGCGGGGCGCGGGCGCTTTTTGCCGTCGCCCAAAGCCTTTTCCACGTTACGGATGGCCCGCACCAGCGCCGCCAGCTCGTGCGGCTCCAACGAAGCCTTGTGGTCCGGTCCCTCCATGTCTCGGCTAAGTGTAAAATGCTTTTCAATTACCCTGGCACCGAGGGCTACCGCCGCTACCGCCACCTCGATACCCGGAGTATGATCGGAATAGCCTACAGGCAAGCCGAAAGCTTGCTCAAGCGTGATCATGGCCCGCAGGTTGGCCTCTTCATAAGGCGCTGGGTAAGCGGAAGTACAATGGAGCAGAGTGATATCCCGCGCCCCTGCTTCTTGCACCACTTCCAAGGCTTCCTCCACCTCGCCCAGGGTAGACATGCCTGTAGAAATGATGAGAGGCTTCCCACGTGCCGCAACGCAGCGCAAAAAACGATGGTTGACCAACTCACCCGAGGGAACCTTAAATAGGGGGACTCCCAAGGCATCCAGGAAGTCAACGCTGACATAATCAAAGGGCGTAGATAAAAAAATTATTCCCGCCCTATCGCAGTAAACCTTCAGCTCCCGGAACTGGTCATAAGATAATGCCAGGCGCCGGATCATTTCAAGCTGCGAAGACCCGGAGCCGGGTATGCTGGCCTTCTGGTAAGATGCCATTTCGGCGCACCTGCTGGCCACCTCTTCCGGAATAAACGTTTGGAATTTTACTGCATCGGCTCCAGCAGAAACCGCTACCTCCACCAGCTTCTTGGCCAGCTCAAGGCTCCCGTTGTGGTTTACGCCTGCCTCGGCAATGATGAAGACGCCATTACTGAAGGCCATATAAAGACACCTCTTCCGGACCTGGGAAATCAAGTTTTTTCTCTAATAGTTTCCTTCCTAAAGGCACAGATTCCAATACAGAGACTATCCTGCCACTAACATTACCGTCTCCAAAAGGATCATAGGGATTTTTAACCTTTTCTAGCTGGTTACGAAAAACCTTATCATAAAGAGCCTTGCGAATAGCAGCAGTGATTTTCTCCTTGCAGCAGGGCACGTCAATTACGCTTTCGGCCTTTATGCGGCCCTTTTGCCTATCACCAACATTAACCGTCGGTACTTTGAAAGAAGGTGCTTCAATAACACCGCTGGAGGAGTTGCCCACCACCGCTGCCGCATGCTTCATGACTCCCAGGTAACCGCGTGATCCTAAGCTTTTAAACAACTTAACATTAGGGCGCTCTCTAGCATAGTTTTCCCAGGCGGCAATTATACCCTGGTAGCCGACTTCCGTTCCCGGATAGGTGATGACCTGCTGGAATTCCCCGAACTCTTTTAAAGCCGAAATAAGGATATTTACCTCTTCTGCGGGGTTTAAATCAGGAGTAAGTGTTTCGGGATGAAAGGTTACCAGCAACGTGGGCTGGCTAACATCAATACCAAATTTGGCCATAATTTCTTCCGGGCTCATCAGTTCTCCCCGGTGAATGTTTTCCACACCCGGTGCGCCAACCACATGAATCCGCCAAGCCTCTTCCCCCATGAGGCGAATACGGCGCGCGTACTCAAAGGTGCTAGCAAAGTGAAGATGAGACATTTTTGTAAGAGCATGCCGCACCTGCTCGTCAATTGCCCCTTCCGTTGATTCGCCGCCGGCAATGTGTGCTATAGGAACACGCGCAATTATAGCTACCGTAGCTGCCGCAAGGAGCTCATGCCTATCCCCCAAAAGCAATAAGATGTCTGGTGCCGTACTCTCAATGATTCTTGCTAAGTTGACACAAATGTCGGCTGTGTACCTCGTAATGGCAACCGGCCTATCAGCTTCTGGGAAGCATTCTTTTAGGATAATAGGTTGAAAGCCTTCTCGATAGATTTCCTGAATTGTTTCTCCCTTATGGGGGTTAACGTGATCTCCTGCGGCTACAAGTATAAGGTCACTTAAAGGCGAAGTATAAATTTTACGTAGGATTGGCTTTAGCAAGCCAAACTCGGCCCGCGTTGTTGAAAAGGCCATTATTTTTCTCATGTTGCTTAAAACTTCACCTGTCCAATAGGACTTGGCAGACATTTAGTATATCCTCTTTCGTAAGGAAAGTGGCGCTGGGAAGGCATAGTCCACGCGCATGGAGCAATTCGGCCACAGGGCACGGCTTAAATTGTAAACTTTCATAGGCAGGCTGCCGGGGAAGGGGCAGGAAGAGGGGCCGCACCTGAATGCCTGCTTTTTGCAACTTTGCAGCCAGAGTATCCCTGTCCAGTCTGAATTTGCCCGGGTCCACCTGTATTGCAAAAAGCCACCAGCTGCTTTCTGCCCCCGGCAACTCTTCCTGCCAGGATATCCCACTAACTTCTCCCAGCATCTTACGGTATACAGCAGCAAAATTGCGTTTCTTGGCTAAGAACCCATTTAGCCGCTCCAGCTGCGCCAGACCCAAGGCCGCTTGTATGTTGGTTAGCCGGTAATTGTAGCCAATTTCCACGTGCTCATACTCAAAGCTGCCCAGGGCTCTCCCCTGGTTGACCAAAAGGCGGGCACGCTTGGCCAGGATGGAATCGTTCGTCACCAGCATGCCGCCCCCGCCGGTGGTAATAACCTTATTCCCGTTGAAGCTGAATATGCCAATATCCCCGAACGTCCCAACGTGTTGTCCTTTATAGGTAGCACCGAGGGCTTCGGCGGCGTCTTCAATTACAAATAAACCGTGCCTACAGGCTATGTCCATCAGCCGCCCCATGTCTGCCGGGTTGCCGTAAAGGTGGACTGGAATGATGGCGCGCGTTCTGCTGGTGATGGCCTTTTCTACTTCCGCGGGGTCTATGTTCCATGTCTGCGGGTCCACGTCCACCACCACGGGAGTAGCACCCACGTACACCACCGGATTTACCGTGGCAATAAAGGTGAGGGCCGGTACGATCACCTCGTCCCCTGGACCAATGCCCAGAAGTCTCAAAGCCAGGTGCAAGGCAGCGGTGCCGCTGGCCGTGGCCACGGCATACTTAGCACCCACGTAGGCGGCAAAGCGTTCTTCAAATTCCGCTACCAGCGGCCCCGCCGCAGATACGTAGCTGCTTTCCAGGGCACGCAGCACGTATTCCTTTTCCAACTCACCGATGTTCGGCGCATCAAGGGGGATCCTGTAACTGCCCAAGGAAATGTTCCCCTGCCTCTAAATGCTATAAACTCGCGGCTTATAGAGGTGGAGGTTCTGCTCAAACCACCTTACCGTTTCTGCAAGGCCCCCGATGAGGGTGTAACGAGGAAACCATCCAGTCAGCTCCCTTGCCAGACGGTTATTGCAAACCAGGCGGTCAACTTCGCTTGATGGCGGCCTTTGCCGTGCCTTTTCCACCTCAACGGTAATCTTTCTTCCGGTTATAGTTTCGACATGGGTAAGCAGTTCTTTTAGCGAAGTCTCCTTGCCGCTGCCGATGTTCACCACCCGGCCCACCGTATTTGCGGCCAGGCCCACGGCAATCATACCCGCGACGGTGTCCCGCACGTAGTTAAAGTCTCGGGTGGGGTGGAGGTTTCCCAGGCGCACACAGCCGTTTCCGGCCAACACCTGGGTGATGATGGTAGGGATGACAGCGCGGGCCGACTGGCGTGGCCCGTAGGTGTTAAAGGGCCGCACCACCACCACCGACAGGCCAAAGGAGCGGTAAAAGCTTAACGCCAGCTGGTCGGCAGCAATTTTGGTGGCCGCATAAGGCGACTGCGCCTGCAGGGGGTGGTCCTCATCTATGGGCACGTACCTGGCCGTGCCGTACACCTCGGAGGTGGAGGTGTGCACCACCCTGGCCACGCCTTCTTCCAGGGCTGCCCGCAGCACGTTGTAAGTACCCTCCACGTTAGTCCTGATATACGCCAGGGGGGCCTCATAGGAATACGGTATGCCGATCAGTGCCGCCAGGTGGAAAATAACTTCCACGCCTCGTGCGGCGCGCCTCACGCTCTCATAATCGCGC
Source organism: Desulfovirgula thermocuniculi DSM 16036 (assembly GCF_000429345.1). Lineage (GTDB taxonomy): Bacteria > Bacillota > Desulfotomaculia > Desulfotomaculales > Desulfovirgulaceae > Desulfovirgula > Desulfovirgula thermocuniculi. The sequence goes on from NZ_AUBR01000015.1 coordinate 27,110, forward strand.
ACATCGCCAAAGAAAATTTCAACCTCTTTACGGCAGGGCGAAGACTCAAGCCAGCCGCACTCGCCGCGAGAATTGTAGCGGACAAAGGCCCGCACCCTATATCCTTGATTCACCAGCTCTTCTACCAGGTGCGAGCCGATAAAGCCGGCTGCGCCGGTGATGAGAATTTTTTCTTTCATACTTTGCCATCCCATTTCGTGCCAAATATATTAGCTTGGCAAAATCTATACACTTAAGTATCGCACCTTCTCTTGATAACCCTTGCGGGATTACCCACCACTACACTCCAAGGTTCTACGTCTTTAACTACTACTGCACCAGCGCCAATAATAGCTCCTTCCCCAATCGAAATGCCTTGAATCACCACAGCGCCGGCACCAACATGAGCCAGGCGGTCTATTTTAACCCCGCCACAAAGGATGCTGCCCGGAGCCACATGAACGTGATCGCCCAAAAGACACTCATGCTCAATTACAGCGCCGGAGTTTACTATAACATTGACCCCTATTTTAGCCCCGGGACCAATAACCGCTCCAGGGGCTATGACAGAGCCGCTATTTAACTCCACCCCAGGTGCCACTATTGCCCTCGGATGTTGTAATGGAGGAAACTCAAACCCCATGGAAGTAATGTTGACGAACAATTCACTACGCAGGCGGTTGTCACCGGTACCCCCAACACCCATAGCGGCCAGATTTACTCCTCGTTTCAACATACCCGGAAGAACTTCATCATCCCCTAAGTATTTATAACGACCAGAAAGAGGACCCTTGCCAGGCGCAGGTGCTGTATAACCCACAATGGCAAATGCTCCCAGTTCCTCGATGATGCTCGCAATCATCAATGCGTGGCCACCGGCACCAATGATTATTATCTGTTGCCTGGACATAAGGACCCACCATGCCGCATTACTAAACTGAGAAATACTCGCTTACCCAGCCATGCCAGAGTGACTTGCAAAATTCATAATGCATACTGAATGGACATGGTAACTCTTGCTATTTCTTTCTTAGGGGCTACAGCGTTTCCTGAAACCTTCTCCCAGACGTTGCATTATTTTAGGCAAGCGTTATGGTAAATGTTTACTGGAGTAATGAAAAATAACACCCCTGCGATAGCTCAATCCCCAAAGGTGCACTTTCTAAGGCCAAATTGCGATCCACGTCAAAGACTGCCCTTCTTTCAACCACTTTTACGAATGCTATACAAGCCAGCAGGCCAGGTTTTTGCATCACCTCGAATAATGCCTACTCCTTTAAGCTAGCCGCAATTCCTTTGAGCACGAACTCCGCTGCCGCGCTGCGTTCGGCAGCTGCACTAACCAAGCCACCGCAGTACCTAATGATCAATTCGGACTTGCGGCTAATCCTCTTTTCCATTGCTATATCGGCGGCAAGCTTCCCGTATACCTCAATCTCTGCCCGTACCATAGGTTTTGCCACGATGTTAAAAAAGAGGTTTTCAGATAGAGCTTCAAGCTCCTTTCGTACCTTCTCGTAGTTCCGCAGCACCTTTCCCAGCGCAACAGGGTCATGCTCAATTTTTCTTAGCGCCGACCAAATTTCCCCTAAAATATTCCACATGGTCTTTGCTGCAGCTAAAAGTTCCTCCACTCGCCTCCTTACTGTATCGGTGTCTGGCCTGCCGTACTCGCCCTCGTACCAGAAAGGATTTGCTACATCCGGCTCCAGGAACTCCGTGATGATCTCAGCAAGGGGTTTTTCCACAGTACCGGCAATCCTAGCCCCCATTCGCGAGGTGTTGAACACCTTTATTCCCCTGAGTTGGCGCAAATGATGTTCCATGCTGCGACGCATGCGCTCAAAGGAATGGCTGGTGAGAACCTCGCCACCGCTTACCGCCGGTACCTTTATGCATTGCTCCTTTTCCGCGTTCCCGAGGGTTTCAGAACGGGCAAAGTTAATGCCGCTGGCGTAAACCCTTTCTCCCGGAAAAGCCAAGTCCTGCCCCACCAGCACCACCGGGTGGCAGCCGAGTCGGTACGCCAGCTGCAACACGCAAACGGCAATTGAAGGAGCGTCAAAAATAATTTCTTCCTTAGGTGTACCCAAAAGGAAGGGGCTAACGGTATCCTGGCTGATGGTCATATAAAATTTGGGCCCCGCATGGTGCCGCAGCGTATTGGCAAAAATACTGGTACCGAAAATGAGCGGGAAATCAGTGCGCGTCAAAGAAGCAAAGACCCTTTCATTTTCCGGCCAGGGATCGTAGGAGCAAAAGGCGTGGGGAGTGATGCCGTGGGCCAAAAGCCCGTGCACGGCGGAACCCACCGCAAAGATGTAGGCCATGCGCCTTTCATAAATTTGACGCAGATGTTCATACTCCTCTTCCAGCGAAGGGCCGGCAGCGGTAATGACCAGGGGTTTTCCCCTGAACTCCCCTTCTTTCCTAAAAATGCTAGGGGCGGCAAGAAGCCACGAAAAGTTTAAGAGGGAGTTTAAGGTCCACCACACCTCGGCGCGGGAGTCAAAACGCAAGCTGTACCTGTGCTGCTCTAAAGCGTCCAAAAACTTTTTCTGAAAGTCGGCTACCTTGTCTGGAAACAGCCGCCGGTAGGCGGGCAGCACCAGGAAACAGGTTTCCCCGGTAATCCTAGGCACCACCTGGGCTATAAAAGCCTCCGGTGTATGTGGGGAAACTTCTACTCCTAAAACTTCCACATTTCGGGGATTTAGTATTTGCGCCAACGGCATTTGTTTGAGAACCGCTTTAAAAAGCTCGGAATCCGGCTCGTAGATTGAAATCTTTACCTCGGGCCGCCTTTCCAGCAGCGCGGCCACCATATACCCACAGCCGAAGCCGTAAAAAACCACCTGCCGGTAACTTTCATCCACATTGGCAGCTATCCAGCGCCGCGCTTCACCTACAGGGTCGTAGCGACTATGCAGGTAAACCTCTTGCCCGTCGTGATGCGCGCAAACGGTTAACTCCCCGCTTCTGGCGGCAAGAAACTTATACCTGCCATCGGGCAAAGGTATTTTCGAGAGGGCATGGGATATGTTAGGAAAATACTTTTCCAGGTGTTGTATGTTTTCCATGAAAACTGCACTCACGCTTGTTCACCACGAGCCGCTTTCCTCTAGTTCCCCAAGAGCAGCTTCCAGTAATTCCAGCTGCTCCGCCAATTCCTGGCGCAAGATATCACCAATGGCAAAGCCGTCCTTCCTTTCAACCGCCTTCCAAAGTTCCTCCGTTACCTGATAAAAAGCTTGGCTGCAGCTCTCCAAAGCACAGGGTAGCGGTTTGGGAAGGCTTTTAGCCAGAACCTGCAAGCCCTGCACCACCCATTGCAGGTTCTCTAAAAGCTGTTCAAATCTCTTCCAGGTTTGCTGCCCTGCACCCAGATAAAACTCATTGGCAAGGTCCTCCAAATGCGGCAAAAGACCACTTAAATAACTTCGCAAACTCCCCGCCAACCTTCGGCAGGCTTCGGCGCATGGCACGGTGATGACTTCCAGCTTTTCTATGGCAGGCCAGGTGGATGCAATTGCCTCAAGGTGGTTGTCGTACACGGGGATGCCGTCAATTACCACGGCCTCAATAACACGGCCCGAGCAAAGAATTTTTTTCTCTAACCCATGCCAAAATTCCTCTAGGTCCTGCTGGCTCCCCTGGCGCAAGTCCCTAGGAAGGGTAATGTCTTGCCCATTTACCTTAATCTCCATAACGCAGACCTCGCTTTAATTAATTAAGTGATAAAAATAAGGGGGGCTATCTCCCTGCCCCCCTCTCTTAAGCCCGGTTTTACCGCAACAGTTGCAGCACCAGCTGCGGCTGTTGGTTGGCCTGCGCCAGCATAGCCGTGGCCGCCTGCTGGAGAATGGAAAGCTTGGTGAACTCCATCATCTCCTTGGCCATGTCCACATCCCGTATGCGGGATTCGGCGGCGGTAATGTTTTCCTTGGCCACATCCAGGTTAGAGATAGTGTGCTCCAGGCGGTTCTGCAGGGCACCCAGGTTGCCGCGCACTGAGGAAACCTGCGCTATGGCAAGATCGATTGTTGCCAGGGCGTTGTTTGCACCTGCTTGGGTAGTCAGGTCCACATTCTGCACGCCCAGGCTCTCCGCATCCATCTTATCGATGGCCAGGCTAACACTCTGATTAATGTTGGCACCAATGTGGAAGAGTAGCTGTCCGCCGGGTGAAATTATGATGGTGGCCGTATCAGGGTTGCTGTCGGTGGGCTGGCCTTCCTTTGTCACACCCTCCAAGGTAATTTTGAGACCAGTAACGCTGTAGGAGAGTACATTACCTGTGGCGGTGAGATTTATCTCCGTGGAACCAGGAGCCTGATTAAGTAAGGTAGCCACAGCATCTGTGCCAGCATCGCTCATCACTTCTGTGTTGGTGCTGACGGAACCAGCACCAGTACCTGCTGCTTGTAAACCCAAGCCTTTTAGTAGTTCATCAGTACCAGCCACTGTAATAACCTGGCTACTGCCTTTTTCTACACTTTCCAATTTAATGCCCAAACCACCAGTTGTGCTAATGGTAGCCGTAACTCCAGTTTTACCCGCCAATTGATTAATCTTATCTCTGATGACAGCAAAGGTGTCAGAGCCCAAGATATTTATCGCGACACCATTTATGGTCAAGGTAAAGGAGTCTGTGGCATCGATAGTATTTACTTTATTTGTTCCCGATATATAAGTTGCAATACCCGAAGCCAAGGTTACACCCGAGTTAAATGTAACACCATCAGCTGATACTCCCGAAGCATTTAGCCTTGCCTTTTCCGCGTAGCTGTAGACAGTGAGGGTATAGCTGCCCACCGCCTGTGAGCCGGGATTTACTTTAATTGTGGCGCTAGCGAGATCGCCATTGGGGCCGCTTACTGTAACGCTGCGGGCTAATTCGCCGTTTAAGAGTTTTTTGGTATTGAACTCGGTGGTGTTGGCGATCCTGGTAAGTTCTTCTTTTAACTGATTGATCTCCGCCTGGATGGCCGCCCGGTCGCTCTCAGTGTTCGTGTCCGAGGCCGCCTGCACGGCCAGCTCGCGCATGCGCTGCAGGATGGAATGAGTTTCATTCAATGCCCCTTCTGCCGTTTGGATGAGCGAGATGGCGTCCTGGGCGTTGCGCACCGCCTTGTCCAAACCACGGATTTGGCCGCGCATTTTTTCGCTGATGGCCAAGCCCGCGGCGTCGTCGGCAGCGCGGTTGATGCGCAGGCCCGAGGAAAGCTTCTCCAATGATTTCGCGGCCATCATGTTGTTGATGGAGAGTTGCCGGTACGTATTTAGCGCCGCAATGTTGTGGTTGATTATCACACAAACCTACCTCCTCCAGAGTGTTTTGTGCTTCCCCGTCCGTGGGGATAGGCTTTTAAGTAACCGCCGCTTTCTTAAAGCGCCGCCTTAAGCCCGCGTCCCACCTCCTCACAAGCATTTATCGTCAGCCCGGTGCGCCGGCTTTATACCCCCGGCCCTCCTTCCGCCAGTGACCTTTCTGATAACCGTCACCGGAACGCAGTCTTCCCTCGTCCAGCAAGCCGTACCGCCTTCCGGCACCGCCACCAGCCTCTCTTGGAGACTTTTTCTAGATATGTTTTCGGCAACAAGCAGTCCCTGATTTATGGTATCGTCGAAAATAAAAAAGCCCGCCGGTTTCTCCGGCCGGCGGACCTGGTTTTTTTCGCTCCCCGCAGGCGCACTTTTTGAATTGCCTAGCATTTCCGCGCCCGCTGGCGTACCGCCTCGTAGAGCATGATGGAGGCGGCAGCGGCTACGTTGAGGGACTCCGCCCGCCCGGGCATGGGAATGGTGGCCAGGAAGTTGCTCCGGGCAAGCACCTCGGGGGAAAGGCCCCTGGCCTCATTGCCCACCGCCAGGGCCACCGGAAGGGTAAGGTCCAGCGCGAAAAGGGGCTCCCCCCCTGCGGGCACGCCGGCCACCACTGCAAAGCCGGCTTCCTTTAAGCGCACCAGCACGCCTTCCTTTTCCGCCGCCGCCACCACCGGCAGGTGGAAGAGGGCGCCCATGGTGGCGCGCACGGTCTTGGGGTTGTACAGGTCCACCGTGCCGGGGAGGAGGACGACCCCTTGAGCGCCGGCGGCGGCGGCGCTGCGCACGATGGTGCCCAGGTTGCCCGGGTCCTGGACGCCGTCCACCAGCACCAGCAGCGAAGGAGGGGCTCCCAGGAGGGCCGCCAGCTCGCCGCGGGGCATTTCCACCAGGGCCATGATGCCCTGGGGGGTGACGGTCCCTGCCAGTTCGTCTATCAGCCCTTCCGCCACGGCCACCAGCGGCACGTTCTTTTCCCTGGCCTTCGGCCACAGGAAGCCGGCCCGCTCGGCCGCCGCAGGGGTGTGGAGGATGAGCCTGATCGGCCACCCGGAGGAGAGGGCCTCCTCCACCATGTGCACCCCCTCCACCAGAAAGCAGCCCTCTCTTTCCCGGTAGCGCCGGTCGGATGAGAGCCGGCGCAGGGACTTTATGAGGGGGTTGGACCTGCTCGTGATCACGGCGGGGCCTAGCCTCCCAGGGCCCGCAGCCTGTCCACGCGCCCCAGGACCACCAGCACGTCCCCTTCCTTTATCTCGTGCTTGGCGCCCGGCGAGATGATGATCTCCTCGCCGCGGCGGATGGCCAGCACGGTTACCCCGTACTCGCGGCGCATGGCCGACTCCTGCAGGGTCTTGTTCACGAACTCCGGCGGGGCCACCAGCTCCACAATGCTGTAGTCGGGCGAGAGCTGGATCTCGTCCAGGATGTTCCGGGAGGCCAGGGCATGGGCCACCCTCACCCCCATGTCCCGCTCGGGGAAAACCACCATGTCCGCGCCCACCTTTTGGAGGACCTTGCCGTGGAGCTCGGTTTGCGCCTTGGCCACCACGCGGGGCACGCCCATCTCCTTGAGCATCACCGTCACCAGGATGCTGGACTGCACGTCCTGGCCGATGGCCACAATGACGGCGTCGAAGTTGCGCAGGCCCAGGGACTTCAGGGCCTGCTCGTCCATGGCGTCCACGCAGACGGCGTAGGTGACTTCCTCTGCCAGGTCGTTAACCCTGTCCTCGTTGGTGTCCACGGCCAGCACTTCATACCCCATGCGCGCCAGGGTCCTGGCCACGCTGGAGCCAAAGCGCCCCAGGCCGATAACGGCAAACTGCTTCATGCCCCACCCCTACCCAACAATGATTTTTTCCTCCGGGTAGCGTATGGTCGTCTTGCGGCGGCGCTGGGCCAGGGCGTAAACCAGGGTGAGCGGGCCCAGGCGGCCGCCGAACATGGTCAGGATGATGAGTAATTTGCCGGCGGGGGAAAGCTGCGGCGTGATGCCCGTGCTCAGGCCCACGGTGCCAAAGGCGGAAACGGTCTCAAAGAGGATGGCCAGAAAGCTCGCCCTCTCGGTAATGCTCAAGAGCAGCGCCACCAGCGTCACCGTGCCGATGGAGAGGAGGACCACCGCCAGGGCCTTGTAGACCTGGTAGTGGGGAATGCGGCGGCGGAAGAGCTCCACGTCCTCCTTGCCGCGGGCAATGGACCACACGGTCAGCACCAGGAGGGCAAAGGTGGCCGTCTTAATGCCGCCGCCGGTAGAACCGGGAGAGGCCCCGATGAACATGAGGACGATGAGGAAGAACTGGGTGGCCGGGTTGAGCTGGCCGATGTCCACCGTGTTGAAGCCGGCAGTGCGGGGGGTGACGGCCTGAAAATAGCTGGCCAGTATTTTGCCCTGCAGCGGCAGGTCGCGCAATGCGTTGTCCCACTCCAGCATGCCGAAAACCAGGGCACCCCCGGCAATGAGCAGGAACGTTACCCGCAGGACAAGCCTGGTGTGCACCGAAAGGCGGCGGCGGGGGAACTGGAAGTAATCTAAAAGCTCCATGGCCACCGAAAAGCCCAGGCCTCCCAGGATGATGAGGGTGGTTACGGACAGGTTCACCACCGGGTCGCTGACGTAGCCGGTAAGGCTGCGAAAATCCCCCATCAGGTCAAAGCCGGCGTTGTTAAAGGCCGAGACGGCGTGAAAGACTCCCATCCAGAGGCACCGCGGAAAGCCAAAATCTGTGTAAAACCTCACGGCCAGGATGAGGGCAAAAAAGGCCTCCAGGGAGAAGGTGTAAAGCAAGATGGCCCGCACCAGGCGCACCACGCCGGAGACGCGTAGCTGGTTCAGCGACTCCTGGATTATGAGGCGCTCCTTTAAGCCGATGCGCTTGCCCATGAGGATAAAGAAAAAGGTGGCCATGCTCATGAAGCCCAGGCCGCCGACCTGAATTAAGGCCAGGATGACCACCTGCCCGAAGGTGGACCAGTGGGTGGCCGTGTCCACCACCACCAGGCCGGTCACGCAGGTGGCCGAGGTGGCGGTAAAAAGGGCGGTGAGGAAATCCGTCGGCGTGCCTGCGCGGCTGGCCACCGGCAGCATGAGCAAAAGGGCCCCCGATAAGATCACGCCCGCAAATCCCAGCACCAGGACTTGCGGGGGGCTTAAGCGAAGGGGAAAACCTTTGAGCGAGTCCAGCCTAACCCTGCCACTGCGGTTGAACAAGCAAGGTCAACCCTTCTCAACAAAGACTAGGCGCCAACCTTGGACTTGGCTATCTCCACCAGCTGGCTGAAGGCCGGGGCGTCGTTCACCGCCAGGTCGGCCAGCATCTTGCGGTTGATCTGGATGCCGGCCTTGCGCAGGCCCTCCATGAAGCGGCTGTAGGTGAGGCCGTTCATGCGGGCGGCGGCGTTAATGCGGGCAATCCACAGGCGGCGGAATTCCCGCTTCCTGGCCCGCCGGTCCCGGTAGGCGTAGGCCAGGGACTTCATGACCTGCTGTTTGGCAATGCGGTAAAGCTTGCTTTTGGCCCCGAAATAACCCCGGGCCAGCCGGAGGATCTTCTTGTGTCTCCTGCGGGATACGACGCTGCTTTTGGCGCGAGGCATGGTCTATCTCCTCCTCTTGGCAATGTGCAATGTGGGGCGAAAACCCGTCTAGTAAGGAAGCAACCTCTTTAGCTTCTTCGCCTCCGTGGACTTGACGTAGGCCGGCTTTAAGAGCCTGCGCTTCCGGCGCGAGCTCTTCTTGCTCAGGAGGTGGCTGTGGAAAGCCCGGGAACGCTTGAACTTGCCGGTAGCCGTCTTCCGGAAACGCTTGGCTGCGCCGCGGTGTGTCTTGAGCTTGGGCAACGGATTCAACCCCTTTCTTCCATTTCCTGCTTTACTTCCTGTTTATGCAAATCCGGCCGCGGGGCCAGGATCATGACCATATTCTTGCCTTCCAGCTTCGGCTGCCTCTCCACAATGGATAAGTCCTTTAGCTGCTCCGCCAAGCGCACCAGGAGCTGGTGCCCCAGCTCGGTGTGCATAATCTCCCGTCCGCGAAACATGATGGTGGCCTTTACCTTGTCCCCGTCCCTTAAAAAGCGCGCCGCGTTCCTGGCTTTGATTTGAAAGTCGTGCTCTTCAATGCTGGGGCGCAACTTTACCTCTTTGACGTTGATAATGCGCTGCCTCTTCCTGGCTTCCCTTTCCCGCTTGCTCTGCTCGTACTTGTACTTGCCGTAATCCATCAGCTTGCAGACCGGAGGCTTTGCCTGGGGGGCGATCTCCACCAGGTCCAGCTGCCTCTCCTCCGCCAGGCGCAATGCTTCCCTCAAGGGCATGATCCCGATCTGGTTCCCCGAGGGATCGATGACCCGCACTTCCCTGGCCCGGATCTCCTCGTTCACCCGGTAGTCTTTGGTAATACATACCACCTCCGGAAATGTGCAAAATAAAAACGGGTCCGCCCACCCGCTTTAAGCTCTCCTCAACAAAAGGTACGTCCTGCCGGCTCAAAGAACCCCATGGACAGCCCTCCGGGGCGTCGTGGGGTGAGAAGCGGATGGCTTCTGCTTAAACCAAAAGGTGCCCTCTTAAATTGTTCACCCAATTATAGCACGGCAGGCAAAAAACCGTCAAGGCAGCGTGGCCAGCGAAATTGCTTATTGACACCCCGGGGGGGATAATTTATCCTTAGTTGTAAAGTGAATGAATATTCATTTATTAAGGGGGCAGAGCGGCTTGAACATCAGGAAAGCGGGTCTGGGGCGGTACCTGGCCAGGACATTCCTGCTGGCCGTACCCGGGGGAATGGTCATCGGTTATGCAGTTAACACCTTCTCCGCAAACAAGCTTCTGGTGGTGCTCACCTCCGGCTTTCTGGCCGGGCTTTTAGGCATCGCCATAAGTACCAGAAACTTCAGGCAAGTCATCGCGCCCATGAAGGAGGTCATTAACGACCTGGAAAGCCTAGCGGCAAAGAGCCTGAGCGGCGGCGCGAGGTCCATTAACACCGTAGGGGAAATAAAGCAGGCCTTCCGCGAGATCCTGGACGGCCTGACTTCCGATTTAGGCAGGATCAGCGGCAAGATTGAAAAAACCTGCCGCGAGCTGGTGAACTACGCCGAGCTCACAGCCGAAGAGGCCGCGGCCACGGCCTCCGCCGTAAGCCAGGTGGCCTCTTCCAGCCAGGAAGTCTCGGCCAGCGCACAGACCATCGCCAGGGCCTCCGAAGAAACCGCCGGCCACGCGCTGGAAGGAAGCAGGGGATTATTGCGCCTTGAAGAGCAGATGAACGCCATGCAAAGGGCGTCCGCGGAAAACGCCACGGCCATTCAGGATTTGACCCGGGCCGCACAGCAGGTGTCGCAGTTTGCAGAGGTGATCAGGCAGATTGCCGAGCAGACCAACCTCCTGGCCTTAAACGCGGCCATTGAAGCGGCCCGGGCCGGCCAGCAGGGAAAAGGGTTTGCGGTGGTAGCGGAAGAGGTGCGCAAGCTGGCCGAACAAGCCGGAAGCGCCACGGGCAAAATCCAGGAGCTTATTGAGCTCATCCAGAGGGAAACGCACAGGGCAGTGCAAAAAGCCGGCGAGAACATCAACCAGATAAGGGCCGGCCTGGAAATGGTGCGGGAGATAACCGGTACCGTGGAGGGGATTACCTCCCGCATGGAAGCGCTGGCCGGCGAGGTGCAGGCGGTAACCGCCGCCGCAGAAGAAGTGGCCAACAGCATTCAGCACATCGCCGGGGCACAGGAAAGGCACCTCGAAAGCATGGAAAAAGCCAAGGCCACCATTCGCGAAATGGAAGGGCTTTCCGCCGAGCTGCTCGCCCTCTCGCGAAGGTTCCGCCTGGATGCCTAGAAAGCCTTGCGGGCAATTTCCTCTTTCAGGCGGCCCAGGAACTCCTCCAGGGTAAAGGAGCCCTGGTCGCCTTTGGCGCGGTGGCGCACGGCCACGGTGCTTTCCTGCACCTCCCTGTCGCCGATGACCAGCATATAGGGAATCTTCTGTACCTGGGCCTCGCGGATCTTGTAGTTAACCTTCTCGTTGCGCGCGTCCAGCTCCGCCCTTATGCCCTCCGCTTCCAGCCGCTCCAGCACGCGGCGGGCGTACTCCATGTGCCGGTCGGCAATGGGCAGCACCTTTACCTGCACCGGTGCCAGCCAGGTGGGGAAGGCGCCGGCAAAATGCTCGGTGAGGATGCCGATAAAGCGCTCGATGCTCCCGAAGACCACGCGGTGGAGCATGACCGGGCGGTGCTTGGCGCCGTCTTCGCCGATGTACACCAGGTCGAACTTCTCGGGCATGAGGAAGTCCAGCTGAATGGTGCCGCACTGCCAGGTGCGCCCCAGGCAGTCCTCCAGGTGGAAGTCTATCTTGGGCCCGTAAAAGGCGCCCTCACCCTCGTTGACCTTGTAAGGCATCCCCTTAGCTTCCAGTGCCTCCTGCAGGGCTCTCGTGGCCACCTCCCAGATCTCGTCGGAGCCCATGGACTTCTCCGGCCTGGTGGAGAGCTCCACCTTGTAGTTAAAGCCGAAGACCTTGTAGAAGTGGTCCACGAGGTCGATGACCCCGATGACCTCCTCCTTGATCTGGGAGGGCAGCATGAAGATGTGGGCATCGTCCTGCGTGAAGCAGCGCACCCGCAAGAGACCGTGCAGGACGCCGGAAAGCTCGTGCCGGTGGACGAGGCCGAGCTCGGCCAGGCGGATGGGCAGCTCCCGGTAGCTGTGCAGCCGGTTCTTGTAAACCAGGATGGCGCCCGGGCAGTTCATGGGCTTAATGGCGTAGTCCACGCCGTCAATCTGCGTGAAGTACATGTTCTCGCGGTAGTGGTCCCAGTGGCCGGACCTCTCCCACAGGGCGCGGTTTAAAATAACGGGCGTGCGGATCTCCTGGTAGCCCCTTTTGTAGTGCTCCTCACGCCAGAACTGCTCCAGCTGGTTGCGCAGCACCATGCCCTTGGGGTGGAAGAAGGGAAAGCCGGGTCCCTCCTCCTGGAGGCTGAAGAGGTCCAGCTCGGCGCCCAGCCGGCGGTGGTCGCGGCGCTTGGCTTCTTCAAGGCGGGCCAGGTGCTCCTCTAGCTGGGACTTTTTGGGAAAGGCGGTGCCGTAAATGCGCTGCAGCATCTTGTTGCGCTCGTCGCCCCGCCAGTAGGCCCCCGCCACGGAGGTCAGCTTCAGGGCCTTTATCCTCCCGGTGGAAGGCACGTGCGGGCCGGTGCAGAGGTCCACAAACTCCCCCTGCTGGTAGAAGGAAATCACTGCACCTTCGGGCAGCTCGCGGATCAGCTCCACCTTGTAGGGCTCGCCGCGCGCCGCGAAAAACTCCAGCGCCTCCTGCCGGGATACCTCGCGGCGCACAATGGGCAGGTCCTCCTTGACGATGGCCTCCATCTCCCGCTCAATCTTCTCCAGGTCTTCCGGGGTAAAAGGGCGGGGGACGTCGAAATCGTAGTAAAAGCCCCCCTCAATGGCCGGCCCGATGGCCAGCTTGGCCTCGGGGAAAAGGCGCTTCACGGCCTGGGCCAGCACGTGGGCGGCGCTGTGGCGGAAAGCGTCCCGCCCTTCCTCGTCCTCGAAGGTGTAAAACCGTACCTCGGCATCTTCGCCGAGCCCGTAGCTGAGGTCCACCAGCTTCCCGTTAACGGCGGCCACCAGGGCCTCCCGGCCCAGCCGCGGGTTTATGTCACGGGCCACCTGGCCCAAAGTCGTGCCCGGGGGGTACTCCCTCACCGTGCCGTCGGCTAAAGTTACCCTTATCACCGCCGCATCTCCCTCCTGCAAGGCAAAATAAAAAACGCCCCTTTTCAGGGACGAAAAATTTCTTTTCCGCGGTTCCACCCTGCTTGGCCGCCGGGACGAAACGAGCGACGGCGGCCCACCTCTTGCGGCAACATAACGGCGCCGTGGCCGGCCCCGCCTAATGGCCCCCTGCGGGGCGTTCGGCGGGGCAGCTCCGGGGCGGTCTTCAGCCCTTCCTGCCGGGGGAGGCTTCCAGCCGCGGCCTTCCCCTCTCTGGCGGCAGGCTGCCCGGGCCTACTCTTCCCCATCAACGCTTTTGCCCGAAAAACTGCTTTACCGGGAAAATTATATTGAACGGGCGGCGCCGTGTCAACCAGCAGGCCGCAGGGGTCTCAAACGGCCATTGCCAGAATGGCGCCAATAAAAAATAATTTTCCTTAGCGAAAAGAAACTCTTCAAGGCAGGTGCCCCGCAATATATGGCCTTTGCGCGCCCCGAGATCATCCGCCCGCCCAGCGAGTGGCGCAGCTACTACCTGCCGCTGACCAGCGGCTGTTCCAACAACACCTGCACTTTCTGCAATTATTACGGCACAAGGCTGCAGGTCCGCCCGCTGGCAGAGGTCAAGGAAGAGATCGACGCCCTCCACCAGTTCCTGCGCCTGGGCATCGTGCGCTCCGACATGCCGCCCATCGTTTACGCCGTTGCCCGCGGCTGGGACGGCAGGAGGGTGTTTCTCCAGGACGCCAACGCCCTGGTCTACCCGCAGCGGCCGCTGGTGGAGGCGCTGGCCTACCTGAACGGGCGCTTCCCGGACCTCGAGCGGGTCGGCACCTACGCCACCGCCGGGGACATCCTGCGGCGCACCCCGTCCGAGCTCAAGGAGCTGAAGGCGCTGAAGGTGGGCATCTTTTACCTCGGCCTGGAAAGCGGCGACGACGACACCCTCGCGGCGGTCGGCAAAGGCTACACCAGCCAGCAGATGATTGAAGCCGCCCGCCTGACCAAGGAGGCAGGCATCCTCCTTTCCGTGATGGTCATCCTGGGGCTGGCCGGCAAAAGAAACAGCATCAAGCACGCCCTGGCCACGGCTAACGTCTTGAGCGCCATGGACCCCGACTTTGTGGGCGCCCTCACCCTAACCCTCATCCCCGGCACGCCCCTCTACGAGCAGGCCCAAAGGGGCGAGTTCGAGCCCCTGGACCCCTTCCAGACCCTCGCCGAATTGAAGATAATTATCGAGCACAGCCGCTTTACCCGCTGCTTTTTCAGCTCCATGCACGCCTCGAATTACTTTTCCGTGCGCGGCTGGCTGCCGGCGGAACGCGACAAGATGCTTAAGGCGCTGGATTACGTCCTGTCCAGCCGCAACCCTGCTCTTCTGCGCCCCGAATATGCGCGGGGACTCTAAAAAGGAGGTGCGTTTAGGCTTTGTCCCTTATCGTCGTAGCCTTTAACGGCAGCCCGCGGCCCAAAGGGAACACCTACCACGCCCTGGAAGCGGTCCTGGGCGCGCTGGCCCAGGAGGGGATAAGCGGCGAAATCGTGCAGCTGGGCGGCAGGCGCCTGGCCGGGTGCGCCGCCTGCTTCAAGTGCTTCAAGAGCAAGGACAAGCGCTGCCAGCAGGGCGGGGACGAAATGAACGAGTTCATCGCCCGGGCGGTTGCTGCGGACGGCATCATTATCGGCTCGCCCGTCTACTTCAGCAATGTCACTGCGGAGGTAAAGGCCTTCATCGACCGCTGCGGCATGGTGGCCAGGGCCAACGACGATATGCTCAAAGGGAAGGTGGGCGCGGCAGTGGTCGTGGCGCGGAGGGCAGGGGCCACCTTTGCCTACTCCGCCATCAACTTTTTCTTCGGCATTTCGCAGATGGTCATCCCCTCGTCCAACTACTGGAACCTCGGCCTGGCCCTTGCCCCGGGCGACATCCTCAAAGACGAAGAGGCGCTTAACACCTTTAAGACGCTGGGGCAAAACATGGCCCGCGTGCTAAAAAAGCTGGCCCAGTAGAGGGTAATGTAAAAAAGCGGCCCTCCTGCCGGCAGCCGGGCCGCTTTTTTTTATAAATGCCCCCCGTACCTGGCAAACCAGAGGACCCCCAACTGCAGGAGGCCGATGATAAAACCAAGCACGCCGCCCAGGTACTCGATGTGCTTTAGCTCCCGCGCCGCAACGGCGGTGATGATCTTCTCCACCTGCTCCAGCGAAAAGCCGTTGATGCGCTCCTCCACCAGCGCGGCCAGGGAGAGGTCAACCTCTTCCTCCAGGCGGCCCCACAGCTGGCGCACCAAAAGGGGCAACTCCTTTTTAACCTGCTCCGCCAGGAGGTCGGCAGCGGCCCGGCGCAAATTAAAAGGCAGCCAGGCGGGGAGCTTGTCCATCACCCGCAGGCGCACTGCCTCCTCCACCGAGCGGACGATCTCTGCGGTCATTTTTTCCGTCATCAGGGAGCCCAGGAGGTGCTTTTTGGGCAGGAGTTCCTCCTCCACCACCCTGCCGATAAGCCTGGCTATCTCATGCCGCCTCCGGGGCACCACCCCTTGAATGGTATAGCCCAGCACGCGCACGGGGCGGTGGGGGCGAAAGATGAGCCGTACCGCCATCCAGTTGGTCAGCCACCCGATAAAAGCACCTGTTACGGGCATGAGCACGGCCTGCCCCCAGTGCAACTGTTCCCACCTCATGAATATTATTCTCCCCGGCACAGGGGGCAGTCAAGGCACTCCCGCACCCTTTCACCAAAAACCTGCCGGACGGTTTGTACGAGCGTGCTCTTGTCGTGCGCCAGGCGGTGCACCGTAATTTGCCGCGGCGCCAGGGTAATGAGGACGCTGATGAGCACGTCGTCATAATTGAGCTCTTCCGCGGACAGGTTATACAAAAGGCCCTCGAAACAATCCAGCCTGATGGGCCTTCGGGATTCATCGTAGAGCCGGAAGGCCCCGCTTCCTTCCCGGAGGAGGTGTACGAGGTTGACCCGGGGTTCCTGGATTTCCACAAAATACCTGAGGAGGCGGATAAACTCCCGGTATTCCTTTTCCAGGAGGAAATCGTCGACCGCCCTTTCAACGGCCTCTTCCAGGACCTCCACGTATTCCTTGAGGCGGAAGCGGATAAAACCCTCCACCACCAGCTGGTTGTGGTGGCTTAAAAAGTCCAGGAGCTTGCCCATGATCTTCTGGCGCAGTGCCGGGTAGCGGGCGGCGCAGGAACTTCTCCCTCCCCCGCCGAGGCGGTTTTTGGCATAGCGCAGGATGCTCCTCTTTTCCTCCTCATCGAAGTAGTAGTAGTTCTCGCGGATCATGTCCTTGAGCAGCAACCCCTGCCAGTGGTTGAGGATTAAATCCGAAAGCACCCTGGCCATGCGGCAGCGCAAAATGCGCTCCAACTCTTCCCCGCTCTTCTGCCCGTCGGGCAGCACCTGGCAGGAGAAAAAAGTATACTTGCCGGAGCTGCACTCCCGCAACCTGATCTTCAGCCCTTCTTTTTCCATGATTTTCATTTCCCGCCCCAGGCAGGCCTTAATTAAGCTGGTGTGCCGGGCCGTGCCGATAGAAATGCCCGCCATCTTCCCTTGCCCCTCCCGGTTTTTAGTATATGTGTACCCCCCGGAACGGTATACGGGCAGGCCCGGGGCCGCCGCCGGGCGGGAAAGCAGGCCGCAGGGAGCCGCTGGCAGGCCGAGCAAAAAGAAAAGCCTCCCACGCGGGAAGGCCACCACCCCCACCCGCCGGAAAATTCCGGCGGATTTCCTTTCCTCCCAATTGCTGTACGGTTGCATAAAAAACGGGGTTGGAAATCTCCTTCCAACCCCGGAAGCCTTGATTTATCTGGTGGGCGGGGAGGGAATTGAACCCACGACCTTCTGCGCGTCAAGCAGACGTTCTCCCACTGAACTACCCGCCCGGGTCTTACAAGCCACACCACCATTATCACGCAAATCCGGCACCTTGTCAAGGCCCCCGGCAGCTCAGGTACCCCCACCTTTTTGCCAGGCGTGACTTAGCTCCCGCTCGCTTAAATTTCGCCTCGCGGACCAAACTAGCGCTCAATTTTCGGGCTCCGGCGGGGTCCCCGGCTCATTCGGCTTCCTTGCCTCACGAGCCGGCCTCGGCCATCCAAGGCCTCGGCCCCACCTCCACCTTCAATTTCGCTAAGTTTGGTCTTCCGCTCGGCTCAAGCGACGAGCAATTTTGCAAGCCAATTTTTTTCGTTGTACGAGATACTTATCGGGGCAAAATTGCTCGTCGTCGCTCGCTTACGAGCTAAATCGCGCTCTTAAAACTGGGGATCGCTCAGGAAATTTACGAGCCCGGGTCCCCGATGATGGCCAGGCCGGCGCTGGTGCCGATTCTGCTGGCGCCGGCCTCGAGAAGGGCCAGGGCCTGGGCGCGGGTGCGGATGCCCCCCGCGGCCTTCACCCCCACACCTGGCGGGAGGTTTTCCCGCAATAGCCTGACGTCCTCCACCGTCACCCCCCGCGGGCCAAAGCCGGTGCAGGTCTTGACGAAATGGGCCCCGGCCTGAGCAATTAACCGGCAGGCCGCTACTTTTTCTTCGTTTTCCAGGTAGCCCGTTTCAATGATCACCTTGACCCTGGCCTCCGGCAGGATGCCGGTGGCTGCCCCGACCACCTCCCGTATCTCGGCCAGGACGTACTCGCAGTCCCCCTCCTTCAGAGCGCCGATGTTAATGACCATGTCCAGTTCCGCGGCGCCGTTTCTTATTGCTTCTTCTGCCTCCGCCACCTTGGCCTTCAGCGTGGTGGCCCCCAGGGGGAAGCCGACCACCGTGCACACGGCTACCGGTGAGCCCTTCAGCAGCCGGTGGGCCAGCGGCACGTGGGCGGGATTGACGCATACGGCGGCAAAACCCGCCTTTAAGGCTTCCTCGCAGAGCCGGCGTATATCGGCCCCGGTGGCCGTGGGGGTAAGGAGGGTGTGGTCGATTACCCCGGCCAGCTGAGCCGTGGTCAAAGTCATTTTAGTCCTCAAGCCCCCTTTTGCGATTTTGCTCCTAACGCAAGATTATAGAGCACCGGCAGGTTTTTGGGGCAGGTTCGTGGAAATTTTTAAAGTAGTTAAAGGGGGTAGAGCGGCCTTGAAGGTGCTTTTGGCGGTGGACGGTTCGGAGAACTCCCTGCGCGCTGCCCGGCTGGCCCTCCGCTTCTGCAGGCTCAGCCCGAAAGTGGAGGTTACGGCCCTCTACGTGGGCCCCTCCTGCCACAGCCTTTTTCCCGATCCCGGCGGGTGCTCCTTTATTAAGCAAAAAGAGCTGGATCAGGAAATAGAGGCCCGTGCCGAGAAAGTCTTTTCCGCCGTTAGGGAAGTTTTCGCGCCGGAGGGGAAAGAATTTCGGGCTGCTGTGGAGCGGGGAAACGCTGCCGAAGCCATTGCCCGCCTGGCCAGGGAGGGGCAGTACGACCTGGTGGTGGTGGGCAGCCGCGGGTACGGTGAGCCGGGGGGCATGACGCTGGGAAGTGTGAGCCACAAGGTAATCCACCTGGCTCCCTGCCCGGTGGTGGTGGTAAAGTAGCCCCGGAGGGGGCATAATGAAATTGTACGGCTGCGCTTTTTGTGGAGGTGAGCGCCTTGCTGGAAGTGATAAAAAAGCGCTGTTCCGTGCGGCGGTACCAGGCCACGCCTGTCCCGGAGGAGGCAATCGGGCAACTGCTGGAGGCTGCCCGCTGGGCTCCTTCTGCCGGAAACCTGCAGCCCTGGTTTTTTTACGTGGTGCGCAGCCAGGGGGTGAAGGAGTGCCTGGCCGCCGCGGCCCTGGAGCAGCGTTTTATCGCCCAGGCGCCTGTAGTCATCGTCGTCTGTGCCGAGCCGGAGCGCTCCGGCCGTGTTTACGGCGAGCGGGGCCGGCGACTATACTGCTACCAGGACACGGCAGCTGCCGTGCAGAACATCCTCCTGGCGGCCACCGCTATGGGCTTGGGGACGTGCTGGGTGGGAGCCTTTCACGAGGACCGCGTGCGGGAATGCCTGGCCGTTCCCCCGCACCGCGTGCCCGTGGCCATCATCCCGGTGGGCTACCCGGCAGAGGAGCCGGTTCACCGCACCACCCGGAGGGAGCCGGAGGAAATAGTAAGCTACGTTTAATGTAAGGACAAGCGTATTGACACGGCGGCGGGGTGTATATGAAAATTAATACTAACTGTCCGGCTAATATCTTGGCCATCCGGGAGAGAGGTATCCTATGCTTAGGCCGCATCTGGAAAGGGTGGCCCTGGACGACATAGAGAAAATGCTCATCAGGCAGGCAGGATCCACGGTGCATTACCCCAAGGGCCACGTGATCTTCGCGGCGGGAGATATGGCCGACCGGGTCTACCTTATCGAGAGCGGCTGGGTAAAAATCTACCGGCTCTCTGCCGACGGTCGCCGCGTCACCGTGGGCAGCATCCGCAGCCCCGGGGAACTAATGGGCCTGGCCGAAACCCTCTGGGGCGGCGAGAGGACCTGCTTTGCCGGGGCCATCAGCAACGTGAGCCTGGTGGTGGTACGCAAGAACAAGTTCGAGGAGCTCCTGGCCACGCATCCCTTTCTGGCCTTAAAGGTGGCCAAGCTCCTGGGGGCGCGCATGCGGGAGGCCGAGCAAATCATCCAGGAAATGGTTTGCTGGCAGGCTCCGGGGCGCCTGGCCCTGACGTTGCTGAAGGTGGGCGAGCGCTGCGGGGTGAAGACCAGGGACGGCATCAAGATCGACCTCCTGCTGACCCACGAGGAGCTGGCCAGCATGGTCGGCGCCTCGCGCCAGACGGTGACCACCCTGCTTAATACCTTCAAGCAGGAAAAAAGCATTGCTTACGAGGGCAGGTTTATTAAAATCATCGATCCGGAAAGACTGGCCAGGTGGATCATGTGAAGCAGCCGGCTCTTCGGGCCGGCTAAACGTTTTTTCCGTTTTCAACGCGGTGTCTGCGTGCCGGCAGGCGCTTTGTCGGCAAGCAGACACCTTTTTTGTCTCGTGCGCGACATTAAAAAGGCAGAGGTCTTTGGTTAAATTTTTATGGATAAGTTTAAGTTATCTTAAGGATTAACCTTTTATGCGGGGAGGGGAGAAGGAGGAAAGTTCAAGGTAGCTTTCGTGCGGGCCGGAAAACACTTTTAAAGAAAGGGTGAAGGAGTTTGGTGAAGCGGAAGTCTCTCGGCAAAATCGCTCTCATCATGTCCTTTTTACTTCTCGTTGTGCTGGCGCTGGGAGCCGGCGGTGTGGGGGCACAAACCGCCTCCAAGGAAGCCCCCAAAGTGGTGGGCAGCGACCTGGGTTTAAAGGGCAAGCTGGGCGAGGCCATTGCCAAAGCCCCTGTGGGAGACAAGCCGGGGTATATCAACCCCGACGCGCCCAGGGGAGCTTTCGGTATCCCCGGTGCGCCCAAGATTAACTACCCCCTGGCCTTCCTGTGGGCCATCTGGGTGGGCTGGATTTTTTCCACCGTCGGTGCCTTTGGCGGCATTATGGCCGGTGTGGGTCACATGACCGTTTACGGGTTGGGCAACTACGTCAATGCCTTCAAGAAAACGGCACCGCAGCTGAACAAGCTCCTCACCGACAGCATCCGGGCCTCCAACCAGTGGCTGGTGGGCCTGTCGGCGCTGCTGAGCACCATCAACTACTTGAAGGCCAGGCGCCTGGCCTGGCCGCTGGGTATCGCCTTGGGCCTTGGCTCCATCGTGGGAGCGGTGGCTATCCCCATCCTGACCGGCGGCAAAGTGACTTTCAGCCAGTACCAGGGCTGGTTCGGTCTCTTCGTTTTTGTAGTTGGCGGGGTGCTGCTGTACGAAACTACTCCCCGGGGGCAGGCCAGCAAGAAGGCGGCCCGGGAAGCGGCCAAGGCTTTTGAGCAGAGCGTGAAGGAAAAGAAGGAAGAGGCCGCCCAAGGCATCACCGTTACCCAGTGGGGCCTGACCAGCATTAAGTTTTCCTTCTTTGGCGTGGAGTTCAAGTTCAACCCCATCTGGGCTTTCGTGGGCGGCATTGTCATTGCGGCCATCTCCGCCTTCCTGGGCGTGGGCGGCGGCTTCCTGTACGTGCCCTACCTGACGAGCATTGTCGGGCTGCCCATGTTCGTGGTGGCCGGTACCTCGGCCATGGCCGTTCTGGTGAGCATGCTCACCAGCATCACCACTTACATTACCGCTGCCGGCGCGGCCATGGACTGGGGCATGATTGGCGTGGAGCTGGTGGGCGTGTTCATCGGCTCCATGATCGGCCCCCGCACCCAGAAGTACATTCCCGACATCTGGCTGAAGCGCATCTTTGTGGTTCTTGCCCTGTATGTAGGCCTGGGCTACTTCAGCAAGGGCTTCTTTGGCCGTGCCTGGGTGCCCATGTAGGTGTCTTGCGGTTTACTTGCGTGCGCCGGGCTCCGCGGGTGCTCCCGGAGCCCGGCAAAAGATTTTGGCCATTCCTTGGAGTGAGGGCAGGTGAGGGGAATGAGTTTCTGGGCGGCGCTGGATCGGTTTTTAATTGCCTTTTACAGGATTACGGGAGAGCCGGTGGTGGACTTTTTCCTGGGGACTTTTCTCGTGGCCTTGCTGGCGGTGGTTGTGGGGGAATTTACCATTTCCCTGGTCTTTAAGGCCAATAAAAAGCACCTGGACCGGATCAACGCCCGGCTGGAAAAGCTGCACCGGCTATCCATGGCGGCGCTGGCGGAGGGAAATGAGGAGGCCTACAGGGCGTGCAATAAAGAGGCCAACGAAGCTTTTGGGAAGGCTTTCTTCAATGCCGTCGGCCTTTCCGCCGCCTCCCTCTGGCCGGTTTTCTTTGCCCTGGCCTGGATGCAGGGGCGCTTTGGCGGCATACCTTTCCCCATTCCCTTCACCCCCTGGGCGGTAAATTATGTGTTTGTTTTCCTCGTCTGTTATATAATGGCGCGGGTGATTTTCGGCCGCGTGATGTACCGGCTGCCTTACTTCCGACACGTAAAGGAGATGCTCAGCAGCTACGATTAGACCGGCAAGCTTATCATGAGGCGGGAGGGAAAGCAAGGGGATATGGCAGCACACAGCGTGTACAGCATTTGTCTGATGTGCACCGTCAGGTGTCCCATAAAGGTCACGGTGGAAAACGGAGAGGTCAAGCTCATTGAGGGGAACCCCCATGCAGCCGGCATCGAGGGAAGCATTTGCCCCAAGGGGGCAGCCGGGGTGGCGCTGTTAAACGACAGCCAGCGCTTAAAGAAGCCCCTCATCAGGTCGGGCCCCCGGGGCTCCGGGCAGTGGCGGGAGGTCAGCTGGGACGAGGCCCTGGACTACGTGGCGCAGAGGCTAAAGGAAATCAAGGAAAAGTACGGGGGGCGGAGCATTGCCCTGGCGGAAAGGGCCCACCTGAACTCCCACATCAGCAAGACCTTAGTGCGGGCCCTGGGCTCGCCCAACTACTTTACCCACGATTCCTGCTGCAAAGGCTCCCTCAACACGGCCTTCAGAACCCTCACCGGCTACACCGATGCCCAGGTGGGCGTGGACCTGGGCCGGGCCAGGCACGTGGTCCTGTACGGGAGGAACATCTTTGAATCCCTGGAGCTCAAGCAGGTTAAGCAGTTGATGAAGGCCGTAGAAAACGGCACCAAGATCACCTACATCGACCCCCGCGTGACGGTTACGGCCACCAAGGCGCACCGCTACCTCATGATCCGGCCCGGCACGGACCTGGCCTTAAACTACGCCCTGATGCACGTGATCCTCGAAGAAGGCCTTTACGACAAGGAGTTCGTAGAGCGCTGGGTGCTGGGGTTAAAGGAGTTGCGGGAGTTTGTGGAGCCGTACACCCCGGAGTGGGCGGAGAAGGAAACGGGTATTCCGGCCTACGAGATTGTGAGCCTGGCCCGGGAGGTGGCCGAAGCCAGGCCCGCGGTGGTCTTCCACTACGGCTACCGCTGCTCCCACTACCTTAACGAGACTTACTTCCGCCGGTCCATCATCATGCTCAACGCCCTCATGGGCAGCATTGAGACCCCTGGAGGACTTTTCTTTAAAAAAGGCTTAAAAGATGTAGGCAAGAAGCCACTCAATAAGCTGACCGACCAGGAACTGCCCGAGGTGGAAGACATCAGGTGCGATAAAGTAGGCACGCCGGAGTTTCCCCTGCCCGACCCCAACCACGGGGTGGTGCAGATGCTGCCCAAGGCCATCCTGGAAGAGGATCCCTACCCGGTTAAAGCCCTGCTGGTGTGGCGCTTCGATCCCATGCTTTCCATCCCGGACTACGAGTACAACCGCCAGGCTTTTATGAAGCTCGACCTTCTGGTGACCATTGACATCCAGTTCAGCGAGACGGCCTGGATTTCCGATGTGGTGCTGCCGGAGTCCATTTACCTTGAAAGGGGCGATTCCATCCAGGAAGCCAGCGGCTTAAAGCCGGCCCTGTACATGCGCCGTCCGGCGGTAGAGCCCCGCTACGATACCAAGCCGGGCTGGGAAATTATGAAGCTCCTGGCCGAGCGCCTGGGCATCGGCCACTACTTCCCCTACCGGACCCTGGAAGACCTGTGGGCCTACCAGCTCAACGGCACCGGGATCAGCATAAGTGACTTTGAGGAAAAGGGGTTCGTGGAGTTTAGCGACAAACCGCTTTTCTGGGACCGCAAAGACGGCTTAAAGCTTAAAACCCCGTCGGGCAAAATCGAGTTTGTTTCCAGCCTGCTGGAGAAAAACGGCTTCCCTTCCTTCCCCAAGTACGAGCCGGTGCCGCCGCCGCCTGAGGGTTACTTCCGGCTGATGATCGGCAGGTGCGCCGTGCACACCCACGTTTCCACCCAGAACAACCCCCTGCTCAACGAGCTGGTGCCGGAGAACGTCATCTGGATTAACGACCGGCAGGCGGAAAAGCTGGGCATAAAGGACGGCCAGATGGTGGAAGTAATCTCTTCCCGGGGCAGGGAGGTCACGCGGGCATACGTCACCAACCTCATCCATCCGGAGGCCGTCTTCATGCTCCACGGCTTTGGCCGCCGGGTGCCGGCCCAGACCAGATGTTACCGCAGGGGGGCCAGCGATACCGCCCTGGAGGAGAACATTACCGACATGGTCGGCGGCAGCCCGGCCCTGCAGCACGTCCTGGTAACGGTAAGGCCCATTTCTAAGGAAGAAAGGGGAACAGGCCGATGAGCGTCTATTACCTCTACCACGACGAAAAAAAATGCATTGCCTGCCATGCCTGCGAGGTGCAGTGCAAGGTCCATAAAGGCCTGCCCGTGGGCCCCCGGCCCAACCAGGTGATCACGGTAGGGCCGTTGCGCCCGGCAAGCCAGCTTCGCGCCGCCTTTGTTTTTATGGCCTGCTTCCACTGCGAGGAGCCCTGGTGCGTGCCGGCCTGCCCTACCGGGGCCATGCAGCGTCGCCCGGAGGACGGCGTGGTCTTTGTGGACCAGGCCCTCTGCGTGGGGTGCAAGGGCTGCATCCTGGTCTGCCCCTGGGGAGCCCCCCAGTGGGATAGCGAGAGAGGGGCGGTGGTGAAGTGCGACTACTGTAAGGACCGCCTCGACGCCGGCTTAAAGCCCGCCTGCGTTGCCGCCTGCCCCACGGGTGCCCTTAGTTTCGGGAGGGCCGAGCGCATGCCCGACATCAGGAGGGTGCGCTACGCCCGGGAGATATTTGCTTCCCGCACCTAGGAATTAGGAATTAGGAATTTAGGAAAGGATGCTGGCCGTATGAGGGGAGAGTGCTGTGCGGTCAAAGGGGCGGAAGAGGTGGTGGCGCGCCGCCTGCAGGGTGTAGAGCTGTGCAGCCGCTGCCGCTTTTACCTGGAGCTTTTTCGCGAATTGCTGGCAGAAATAAGAGAGGGTAAAGCTCCGGAGCACGCCTTCTTCCAGCTAAAAGAGCTGGCCGGCGAAATTGCCGCCGCCTGCCGCTGCGGCCAGGGAGGGCAGGCGGGAGAAGAGCTGGTGCTTTTCCTTGCGCAAAACGAGGACGACTTCCTTGTGCACCTGCATAACCGCCTGTGCGTGGCGGGTACCTGTCCCCGGCTGGTACCCGCCCCCTGCCAGGCGGCCTGCCCGGCGGGAATTGATATCCCTCACTTTATAGCTCTGGTGGGCTTAAAGAGGTACGGGGAAGCGCTCAGCTTAATTTTAGAAGACCTCCCCTTTCCGGGGGTTCTCGGGCGTATCTGCGAGCATCCCTGTCAGCGCGCCTGCCGCAGGGGAACCGTAGACCACGCTTTACCCATTTGTGCCTTAAAGAGGCTGGCCTACGACGGGGCGCGGGAGAGCGCGGGCGTCTTGCCTCTGAAAGCCGAAAAAAAGTACAAAGAGCGGGTGGCCGTGGTGGGCGCCGGCCCGGCGGGGCTCTCTTGCGCCTATTTCCTCGCCCGGCGCGGCTACGGCGTGACCGTTTTTGAAGCCATGCCCTACCCGGGCGGCATGCTGGCTTACGGCATCCCTCCCTACCGCCTGCCGCGCGAGGTGCTCTGGGATGAGATCTCCCGCCTTATGGATCTGGGAGTGGAGATAAGGCTGAAAACCCCCGTACGTGGCGCAGAGGAAATAGCTGCGCTTTTTGCCGGGGGATACAGCGCGGTCTTTCTGGGAACGGGTGCCTGGAAGGGTTCGCTGCCGGACCCGGCCTATGCACGCTACGCAAACGTGCTGGACGGGGTGAGCTTTCTCCGCCGGGTTAATCAAGGCTTCCTTGAGGGCACGGGAACGCCGGACCTTGGCGGGAAAAAGGTTGTGGTGGTGGGCGGGGGCAACGTGGCCATAGACGCGGCAAGGGTTGCCGTGCGCCTGGGGGCGGCTGAGGTGAGGATCCTCTACCGGCGCACGCGCCGGGAGATGCCCGCCTTGGCCGAAGAGGTCGAGGCAGCCGAAAGGGAAGGGGTAATCTTTGATTACCTGGTTTCCCCCGCCGGCGCGGTGGGGGAGGGGCAGATGCTCTGCCACCTTGTGTGCGTGAGGAACGTTTTGAGCGAGCCGGATGCCGGCGGTCGCAGGAAGCCGGTGCCGCTTGAGGGCTCGGAGTTTGCGCTGCCGGCCGATCTGGTTATTTTTGCCATCGGCCAAAAGCCGGACCTGGGCTTTCTCGGCGGTAGCGGCGGTACTCCGGTCGTGCAGCTTTCCGGCGGCTGCATTTCCGTTAACCCCGACACCATGGAAACCTCCTGGCCGGGCGTATTTGCCGGGGGCGACGCGGTGACCGGCCCGGCTTCGGCTGTTTTGGCCGTGGCGGCGGGCAAGCGGGCGGCGGCGGCCATCGACGCCTTTTTGCGCGGGAAGAGGCCCGCAGCAACCATAAAGTACCCGGTGAAAAGGAAACCCGGGGTTTTCTTCCCGGCCACGCCCGCCACAAGAGACCTTCCCGGTAAGGACTACTTCCCCGTCCTTTACCTGCCGGAGAAAAGTAAGAGCTTTGAAGAAAACATGCGCGGCCTGACCCCGGAAGAGGCGGCCCTGGAGGCGGCGCGCTGCCTGCGCTGCGACCTCTGCGTGGCCTGCGGGCGGTGCACCGAAAGCTGCCGGTCGGTGGGGCCGGACGCCCTGCAGCTGGGGCACCTGGCAAACCCTGCGCGCCGGGAAGCGGGGTTTGGCGCGGTAGGGGAGAAGTGCCTTGGCTGCGGCACCTGCGCAGCCGCCTGCCCCACCGGTGCTATTACCCTGGAGGATAGGGGCGGTTACAGGGAGCTAGCCATGGCGGGTTGCCTTTTAAGCCGCCTGGAGCTGGTGCGGTGCCGCGTATGCGGCGCTCCTTTGGCCACGGCAAGGCACCTGGATTACCTGAAAGAGCGGCTAAAAGAAAATGTACTGCCCGTTTACCCCGCGGGTGCTTGCCCCGCCTGTGCCCGCAGGGCCTGGGTGATTCACCGCGCCATTTAGAGCGGAGGTGCCACCATGTTTAACAGCATAAGGGGCCGCCTCGCTGTCCCCCTTTTTTTCATAATGATTTTGTCCTTTACAGCTATGCTGGCTCTGGGCTACTGGCAGGTAAAAAGCATTATCATGCGGGAAGAACGGAAACGGCTTAGTTCAGTGCAAAATCTGGTGGAAACCCACCTTACGGAAACCTACCGGGGCCTTCGCCTGGGCATCGAGAGCGTGGCCAGTAACCCTGCCGTGCAGGAGGCTCTGGCTGCCCGCGACAGGGAGAAGCTGAGGGCTTTGACGGAGCCCGTGTGGCTGCAGGTAAAAAGAGAGGGGGTGGAGCAGTTCCAGTTCCACCTGCCTCCTGCCACAGCCTTTCTGCGGCTACACATGCCTGAAAAGTACGGGGATGACCTTTCCTCATTTCGCGCTACGGTAGTGGAGGCTAATAGGGAAAAGAAATTGACCTGCGGCCTGGAAGAAGGAAGGGGCGGCTTTGGTTTCCGGGCCGTAGCACCTGTCTTTTATCAGGGCCAGCACGTGGGAAGCGTGGAATACGGGCTGGGGTTTAACAGCGAGCTGCTGGCCAGGTGGAAGGAGCAGGTAGGAGGAGAGTTTTTTGTTTACCGCCGTGGCGAGCGGGGCATCTCCTGGGTGGACAGGAAAGACCTCCTGGCAGCAACTCAGGAAGAGGATTCTTACCCGGTGGATGAAAAGCTGCTCGAGGCCTGTTTGGAAAAGGGTCAGGCGCAGTTTGCGTACATAAAAGGCGGGCAACTGGCCGTACAGTTAATACCGCTGAAGGATTTCACGGGAGCTACGGTTGGGTATGTAAAAGCTGTTGTGAGCCGGCAGCAGGTGCTGGCCGATATGCGCAGTGCTGTAACTAAAATAGCGGTGCTCTTTTTCCTGGCCGCTCTCTTTTCCACCGCGGTTTTATACGTAATAATGCAGCGCTTCTTGCACCCCCTCTCCAATCTCTTAAAGGAAATGGCCAGGGTTGGAGAAGGAGATCTTACGGTTTCTCCCCACTGCTCCTCCAAGGATGAAGTAGGTCGTTTAACGGAAAGTTTTTGTAAAATGCTGGAAAGCATTCGCTCTTTAATTAATCAAGTTGCTTCTGCTGCTGTGGCCCTGTCGGCTTCCAGCAAAAAGTTATCTGCACACATGGGGCAAATTTCCTCCGGCACACGGCAAGCTACTGGAGTAGCTGGAGCCCTAGCGCAAATTGCCGAAGGTTTAAGCCAGGGAACTCATGAGTTAAAAGAGGCTGCACACCATGCGTCCCAAGGAGCGGTAGAAGGGGAAGAGGCCGTAGCCAACTTAATTGCCCAGGTGGAAAAAATTAATACCTTAATTGGTCGTCTTTCCCGGGTTGTCCACGGCCTGGGCCAGCGTTCCCAGGACATCGGGCGCTTTGTGGAGGTCATCACGGAAATAGCCCGCCAGACTAATCTTCTTTCGCTCAACGCCTCCATTGAAGCGGCCCGCGCCGGGGAACAAGGAAAGGGCTTTGCCGTTGTGGCCAATGAGGTACGCAAGCTGGCTGAGGAGTCCGCCCGGGCAGCAGCGGAGATCGGGGCTTTCATCCGCGAAATAAGAGAAGAAACGGACCTCGCAATAAAGGAAATGGAAAACAGCATTTCGGGCATTGGGGAAGGGCTCCGGCTGGCCGAGAAAAGCGGCAGCCGGTTTAAGAATATCGTGCGGCACATCCAGGACCTGGTTAACCAGGTCGAAAGAATAGCCGAGACCACCAGCGAGATTAACGCTGCCAGCCAGGAAGTAGCCGCTACAGTTGAAGAGCAATCGGCGGCCATGGAACAGGTCACCCGCGTGGCCGAAGAACTAGCCAAGCTGGCCTTAACCCTGGAAGAAAGGATAAACCGCTTTAAGCTCCACTAGACCCCCCCTTTCCAACAAACCCAGCCTGTGCGCGACGGTCAGGACCTGCTCCGCGCGGCGGGCGTAGACCCATAAGGGCGCATTTCCTGCACTGTTCGGCATACCGCAGCTTTTTGGCTTTCGGCTGCTGTGACCTATAGGCTGAAGATCACTCTAGTCGGCCCCCGGGGTAAAGGCCCCTTCGTCCTTATGCCCGGTTTGGGGCCGACACAATTTTTTACCGCCTCACCAGTAACGCTCGGGCTTACCGCCGTGCGGCTCTACTTGACCAGCTTAATTAGCGCGACCTCATGGCTGGCGACCTTGCTGACAAGATAAGCCAGGTCAAGGGCAATGGAGTCAAGGCGGTGATCCAGGTGGCGCTTGAGCTCCTCAAGCTGGTCGCCGCGAAGTTTAAAGCCGTCACAGAGGGCCGCTAGCTTTTCGCCGTGCTCGCTTTCAATTCTGGCCAGCGCCTGCCAGAGTTGTTCCTGCCCTGCTGCAAGGTCGTTGAAGCGTTCTTCGAGGCCGGCGAGGCGTATGTCGAAGTTGTTGAAGCGCTCTTCGAGGTTGTTGAAGCGTTCTTCGAGACCGGTGAGGCGCGTGTCAAGGTTGTTAAAACGCTCTTCCAGGTTGGCTACGCGCATGTCAAGGCCGGCAACGCGCGCGTCGAGAACGTTGATGCGCGCGTCGAGGCCGGCGAGGCGATCGTCAAGGCTGGCGACACGCTGGTTCAGGACTTTCAGTTCACCGAGGATTTCCCTTAGCAGTTGGTGTTCGGGCATGACTCATCCGCCCCCCTTGCCTATCACTCTTCCAGCAGGCCCAGCCGACGCGCGGCGGCCAGGACCTGCTCTGCGCGGCGGGCAATGGGCAGCTCCACCATTTTCCCCTTCACCTGGATGACGGCGCTGCCGGCGGCCTGGGCCCGGGCAAAGGCTTCGACGGCCTCCCGGGCCCAGGCAATTTCTTCCCTCGTGGGGGTAAAGACCTCATTTACCGGGGCCACCTGGGCGGGGTGGATGACCAGCTTGCCGCCGAAGCCCAGCCGGCGGGCGCGGCGGGCGTCGTCCACCAGGGCGGGAATGTTTTTAAAGTCCGGGTTGACCGTGTCCAGCGGCGGGGCAATGCCTGCCGCCCGCGAGGCCACCACCAGCTGGCAGCGGGCGTGAGCCATCTCTTCCCCTTCCGGTGAGTAGGCCACCCCCAGGTCCGCGAGGTAGTCGTTTCCGCCGAAGGCCAGGCACGCCACTCGGGGAGCGGCGGCAATTTCCTGGGCTTTGGCAATCCCGCGGGCGCTTTCCACAAAGGGTATGAGCGCCAGCCTTCCCATGGGTAACCCGCGCTCTTTTTCCAGGAGGGAGAGCAACCAGTCCACTCGGGCTACGTCCTCGCCACACTCTGCCTTGGCTACCATCAGACCTTCCAGCGGCAGGTCCACAACCGCTTCCAGGTCGCGCAGGATGTGGGGGGACTGCGGCCCGTTGACGCGCACGAAAACCGGCCGGGTGGGGCTAAGGGCGGCCAGCATTTCCCGCACTGCCCGGCGCGCCGCGTCTTTCTGGTTTTCGGCCACCGCATCTTCCAGGTCGAAGATGACCGCATCGGCCTCCGTGGTAAAGGCCTTTTCCGCCTTGCGCCGGTCAACAGCCGGCACGAAAAGGAGGGTGCGCAGCAAAAACATCCCTTAACACCACCTCGTAACCTTTTGTCCCCTGGTTTACAAAAGCCCCGCCAGAATGCCCCGATTTTTAATCGGGGGATGAATGGCGGCTTGGTTTTTCTCTCCGGCCGTGCTAAAATTTAAGCAGGCCAGAGGAGATGTTAAATGCAGACGGTAACCCTCAAAATAAAGCTTCTACCTCCCAACAAAGGCAAGCTGGAGAAGATGACCCGCATGCTGGACACCTACCGCCAGGCGTGCTCCCGGTCCCTGGAGCAGGCCGAAGCCTTGAACACCACCAGCCGGGCACATTTAAACCGCCAAACCTA
>NZ_AUBR01000016.1 GCF_000429345.1 Desulfovirgula thermocuniculi DSM 16036
CTTCTTCCTGGCACGGCCTAATTTCGCCTCCATCTCTTCAATCTCTAGCACCAGAAGCTCCTTCTGGGAGTCCAGCAGGGCCTGCGCTTTCAACCGCGCGTCGTCCACGTACCGGGAGTTCAGCCCGAAAAGCTCCTGGCCGCGCCTCTTAATCTCATTCCGGGAAATACCTTCCAGAAGCCGGTTGAAGGCCCACCGCAGGCAGGAGCAGAAAAGCCGCATCTCCGTCTCCAGCGGGTCCTCCTCCCCTCGGCTCCGCCTCACAGACCGAAAAGCGGGTGCGGGGTAGTTCTCCGAAAAGAACTCCCCGCACACGGTCACGCTAAACTTGTTCTCTGCGCGCTTTTTCCGCATCCTCGATCAGCTCCCGGAAACCCTGCCGGACTTTCCTGCCGAGACTTTCGCCATAAAGCCGGGCCGAAAAAGAAGTCACAATAGCCAGCAGGTCCTGCACCAGTTCCGCATGGGCATCATCCGGCTCTTTTTGTGATGTGACTTCTATCTCCACGCCACAGTGGTTCAAGTGCCTCTCCAGATAGGCGTACCCGAAGCGGGCCAGCCGGTCGGCAATGAACCAGGAGGTGGTTTCCTCCCTGGAAACGGTGGTAGATACCCACAAGGCAGTAAGGGACCTTTTTACGGCCACAGATACAGCGGCGTGGGGTAAGCCGGCACTTATGTACTTTGGATCCTTTCGCCATGAAAGCAAGCTACTAAGCCGTTTTCGACTTATGTCCTTCTTTCGCCGCACAGGTTTTTATTTCCTGCCGCATTCTCTTGGGGAAGGAAAAAGAAAAAAGCCAGCCGGCCTTTTGGCATGGCGGACTTGGCTTCTTTCTGCGTTTTTTAGCGGACGATGAGCACCGGGCAGGGAGCATGGCGTACCACCCTGTTGCTCACGCTGCCCATGAGAAAGCCCCGGATTTCTCCCAGGCCCCTGCTGCCCATGACAATTAAGTCGTAGCGTCCCTCGTGGGCCTCGCGGCAGATCTCGTCTGCCGGGTGCCCCCAGACAAACTTCGTTGCCGGTTCTACACCGTTTTTTAGCATTTCCTGTTTTACCTGCTCGAGCACTTCAATAGCGTTTTTTTCCAGGCGGGCGCTTATCTGCTGCAGCACTTCCTCGATGCGGGGATCGTTGGTATTGACGTACCCTGGCAGGGGCTGCACCACATAAAAGGCGACCACCTGCGACCGGAAGTGCCTGGCCAGCTGCGCGGCGTGTGCCGCGGCAAGGGCCGCCCGCTGAGACCCGTCCACCGGGACCAGGATTTTGCTGTACATTTGCCCTACCCCCTGTAGTGTGAATGTGATATCGTGCACATGGCTATGGTTATGTTACACCAAACGGTCCACCCCGATCAATAATTTTTTGCTTTCTTCTCACGCTAAAAGGGGATTTTTACGGCAAAAGGAATTTTCTATTATGCGGGGGGATGCTTCCATGTCGCTTGTGCTGCGCGTCCCCAAAACTTCCCTGGTCGTGCTGTGCGGCCCCGCCGGGTGCGGCAAGTCCACCTTTGCTTCCCGCTGGTTTAAAGAAACGCAAATCGTTTCTTCGGACCGCTGCCGGGCCCTAGTCAGCGACAGCGAGGAAAACCAGGCCGCCACTCCCCAGGCATTTAGGGTCTTTCACTGCCTCATCGAGCAGCGACTCACGCTCGGCAGGCTCACGGTGGCCGACTCCACGGCGCTTGTTCCCAGGGCCAGGAGGGACCTCTTGCGGCAGGCCCGCAGGCACGATTTCCAGGCCGTACTGGTGGTTTTTAATTTCCCCGAAGAGCTGTGCCAGAAGTATAACGCTTCCCGGCAGAGGGTGGTAGACCCCGGAGTTGTTTCCAGGCACCACCGCCTCCTGCAACAGGCCCTGCAGACCGTGTACCGGGAGGGTTTCGACCTGGTCTACGTCATCACGCCCGAAGATCTCCCTTCTTTGCGGGTGGAGGTTGTCCCCCTGCCCGTGGAGGTTCCTCTTGACGGGCCCTTTGACCTCATCGGCGACGTGCACGGCTGCCTGGAGGAACTGGAGGAATTGCTGCAGAAGCTGGGCTACCGCAAGGTAGATGGCACCTGGCAGCATCCGGAGGGAAGAAAGGCCGTTTTCCTGGGCGACCTGGGGGATCGGGGGCCCCATAACCTTGCCAGCATCAAGCTGGTTATGGACATGGTCGAGGCCGGCTACGCGCTTTTCGTGCCGGGTAACCACGATAAAAAGCTGGCCGGCTATCTTACGGGAAGGCAGGTCCAGGTTACCCACGGGCTGGAGAAAACGGTAGAGGAGCTGGAGCGCCTGGAGCCGGAACAGCGGGAGGCATTTGCCCGGCGCTTCCTGGCCTTTTATTCCCGGTCGGTGCCCTACCTGGTTCTGGACGGGGGAAGGCTGGTGGCCGTACACGGGGCCATAAAAGAAAGGATGATCGGACGCCTTTCCCCGCGCATTGCCAGCTACTGCCTTTACGGGGAGGCCACGGGCAGGGTCACCCCGGAGGGGCTGCCGGAAAGGAGGGACTGGGCCGGCACGTACCGCGGGAAGGCCCTGGTGGTTTACGGCCACACGCCGGTGCCCGAGCCCGTCTTCCGTGGCCGTACCATTAACATTGACCAAGGCTGCGTGATGGGGGGCAAACTGACCGCCCTCCGTTACCCGGAGCGGGAAGTAGTGCAGGTGCCTGCCCGCAGGGTCTACTACACACCGGGGGATGGCGAGGTGGGAGCGTGGCGGAAATAGAGATATACACCGACGGGGCCTGCAGCGGCAACCCGGGACCCGGTGGGTACGGGGTGATCCTGCGCTGCGGGCCGCACACCAGAGAGCTTTCCGGGGGCTTTGCCCGAACCACCAATAACCGCATGGAGCTGATAGCCGTAATTAAGGGACTGGAAGCGCTGAAGAGGCCTTCCCGGGTTACCCTTTATACGGACAGCCGTTACATATACGATGCCGTGACCAAGGGCTGGCTGTGGCGCTGGAAGGCCAGGGGGTGGCGGCGCGAGGGCGGGGAGCGGGTCAAGAATGTGGATCTCTGGGAGCGTCTCCTTGCCCAGCTAAACAGGCACCAAGTTACCTTCGTCTGGGTAAAGGGGCACGCCGACAACCCCTACAATAACCGTTGCGACCGCCTGGCCCAGGAGGCCAGCCGCGCTCCTTCCCTGCCCGAAGATCCCGGCTACAGGGAGGAAGAGCATTGCGGAGGCTTGTTTTAAAAAAAGAGCGCCCCCGCGCGGGAGCGCTCTTACCCGCTAGCCGGTAATGTTGGAGGGCTTTAGGCGGCGCAGGGCATGGGAGAGGGCAATTACCGCCAGGGTAAGGGCGGCCAGGCCCAGGAGTACCGGGGCCGGCTGGATGGTTTCCGCCGAGTGCCCGAGGACGCGCGCCAGGCGGGAAACCAGGCCGCCGGTGAAGAAGGACGTTGCCCAGCTGGCAAACCAGATGAGGACGCCTTCCCACTTCGGACGCTCCTTAAGGATTACCAGCATGGAGGCAATGCACGGCACGAAGAGAGTGATGGTTACCAGGGCTACCAGAGTTTGGAGCGGCGAGAGGCTCATGCTGTAAAGCCCGGCGGCGCCGAAGTCGCGCCTTACAATGCCCATGATGAAGGCCGTGGCCGCTTCCCGGGGCAGGTTGAGCCAGCCTACCGTGAGGGGGGCCAGGAGCCCCTGCAGGACGTCCAGCAGGCCGGTGACCTGGAAAATCCCAATGGCCAGTGAACCCAGGGCAAAGAGCGGTGCGGCTTCCTTTAAGAAGTGGTAGGTCCTGGTAAGGGTTTTTTGCAGGACGTTCTCCAGGCGCGGCGGGCGGAGCGGGGGGAGATCGATGAGCAGGTTTGCCGACTCCCCCGGCAGAAGGGCGGACAGGAGGGTCCCGGCCATAACCAGCACGCTGAGGATGACCAACGAGTAGACGAGGATGTATTGCGGGCCCAGCCCGGTGAGCATGGCCGCGATGACGCCCATTTGCGCCGAGCACGGTATGGTCAGGCTCAAAAGAAAAATGGCAATCCTCCTCTCCCTCTCGGTCGAAAGGAGCCTGGTGGTTATGGTGGCCATGGTTACGCAGCCAAAGCCCAGGATAAGCGGGATAACGGCCTTGCCGTTTAAGCCTATGGACGTGAGCAGGCGGTCTGAGAGTACGGCAATGCGGGGCAGGTAACCGGAGTCCTCAAAAAGAGAAAGGAAGAAATAAAAGCCGGCCACCAGGG
The DNA here is from genome assembly GCF_000429345.1 of Desulfovirgula thermocuniculi DSM 16036. GTDB lineage: Bacteria > Bacillota > Desulfotomaculia > Desulfotomaculales > Desulfovirgulaceae > Desulfovirgula > Desulfovirgula thermocuniculi. The sequence goes on from NZ_AUBR01000016.1 coordinate 4,203, forward strand.
GCAGCAAGAGGCCCAGCAGGTAGGTTACGGTCATGGTCAGCAGGCCGTAATCCCCGATCAAGATGGTGCCCGGAGCCGATGAGGCGGGGATGAAGCGGGCAACGAAACCGCGCACCGCCGGCTCGTAAATTCCCTGCATGACGGTTCCCTCGGTGAAGTCCACCACCGTCCCGGCAACAAAGGTGCCTATTACCTTGTAGGCCACCCAGAGTGCCAGGGCCAGGAGGGGGATGCCCGTTAAGGGCCGGATCGTCCACATGCCCAGCGCCTGGCCGAAGCCCGCATGACGGCGGGCTTCCCTTACCACCAGGCGGCAGATCTCGTTAACCCTCTCCCGCCGGCGCCGGTAGATTTCCTCGCGGCGGTTGCCCGGCTCCAGCCCATGGCGTCCGGCTACTACCGGATCCCCTTCCAGTACCAGGAGGGCTTCCCCCTGGCTGTCCACGCGGCCCCGCAGGCTTTCGAGTTCCTCCGGCAGCCCCGGCGTGGGGTTGCCCGGCCTCGCCTCGCCCATCTTTTCTTTTAAGAGTTCCAGGCCCTCTTTCTTTACCGCCACCGTGGGTACCACCGGTACCCCCAACAGGTGGCTGAGTCGTTCCACGTCCACTTCTACGCCCATCTTGCGGGCCTCATCCATCATGTTCAGGGCTACCACGACCGGCACGCCGGTATCGATAATCTGCTGCGTGAGAAAGAGGTCCCTTTCCAGGTAGGCTGCCGAAACCACGTTGATCACCAGGTCGGCGGAGAGGATGATATCCCGGGCAATGCGTTCCTCGTCGTTAAAAGAGGACAGGCCGTATACCCCCGGCGTGTCGATAACCACGTCATGGCCGTACCTTCCGTAGATTATGTCCAGGGTTGTGCCGGGGTAATTGGAAACCTCGGTGTATATCCCGGTGAAGTGATGGAAGAAAACCGATTTGCCCGTGTTGGGGTTGCCGGCCAGGACGATGCGCCTGGCTCCCGGGGGCATTTCTATTTTTAAGCCCGCGCAATGGCAGTGGCCCATAGTGCCTTAAGCCACCTCCTCTACCTCTATCTGGCGGGCCAGCCGGCGACCGATGGCAATTTCCTGTCGGTTTTTGCTAATGACCACCGGTCCGGCGGGGATGACTTCGGTGCAGGTGACCACCTCCCCTTCGGCAATGCCGAAGCGCAGGGCCTGGGCGCGCACGGCTTCCGAGGGGATGGAGATGATGCGGCACCGCCGGCCTTTCCTTACGCAGTCAAGGGTCATGGCAGGGCCTCCCTTATGGTTATGAATTTCATTATCATCGATTGGGCAATTAAAAATGAAAGTGATTTTCATGTTAGATTTTAATTCCCGCCCTGCGGGCTGTCAAGGGGAAAGTTCAAGGCCGGTGAAATTCCCTGCATGAATAAGAATGGTGAGGGGGTTGCAGCCCCCCTCACCCCTGCCTTTTCTAAAAATCTTCCTCCACCGGGCACTCCCCGCCCTCGGTGGCCGGGCAGGAGGTTGTGCCCTCCAGGTCCGGTCCCGGGCAGCAGGCGGTGCCTTCCGGGCTTGTGCCCTGCGGCTCGTTTTTCTTCTTCTTTTCGGGCACCGGCATTTCACCTCCCGGACTTATTTTGTCCAGGCCCAGCTCCTTTAATAGCATCTCGCAGGCGTGCCAGGAGTTTTGCTTGAGGAGGGCGATGTCGCGGTCCGTGGCTCCCTCAACATGCAGGCCGGCGGCTAAGGCTACCGGCTGACCGGTAATTTTAGCCATTTCTTCCGCGAGCGGCTTGGCAATTTCATCGTCCTTATGGCCCACCAGGGGCGCGACAATGGAGTTGCAGCTGAGGCGCCGGGGATCGGCCAGGCTGGGCCGGGGGATGCTAAGGACCACCGCTCCCACGTGGGGCTTTTCCCCGCCCAGGAGGGAGAGGACGAGGCCTTCCCCCGTGAGGGTGGCCATGAGCCTTACGCGGTGCTTCCCTTCTCCGGCAGAAACGCATACATCCCTGATCATGGCGAAAGGCCCCTTTTCTTCTTGAACCCCGCAAGCGGAATTTTTTCCGTTCCCTTGCCTAAAGCCAGCACTTTGAAAACCTGCCCCATGCCCTCCGGGAGGACAAGGTTTTTCACGGCCATGGCCGCGCGCAGGGAGGCGGCGTCAAAGGCAAATTCCCTGGCCGGTCGGGGGATGGCCTCGAGAATGCCCAGGTTCAGGAGGAAATCACCCTGGGTGGTATAGCCGGCGACAAAAAACCCCTCTTCCTCTCCCCAGCGCATGAGGGCCGAAAAATCAACGTGGCTGGTAATGTCCTGGGTACCCGGAGCGTGGAGGGGATCTGCGCCCATGCGGTGCCTACGGTAGCAGCGCAGCGTACCTTTAAAGCGGGAGGGGTGATAAAGCTCCTCTGCCGGCATGCCGTAGTCGATGACAAAGAGAAAGCCCTTTTGCAGCCAGGAGGCCACTTCCCCCAGCCACTCCCGTGCCGCCAGGTTTACCTCGGCGGTCTGGCCGGGGAGGAGCCTGACGCCCGTGGCAGCCAGGTACTCCTCTATGCGGGGATCGGACGGCTCCCCCTCTTCCTCCACAAAAGACCCGTCCCGCCAGCCCACGTATAGCTCTTTCAGCCCGCGGGAGGTCTGGCGCACGCGGTGCACCGGCAGGGCGTCCACAAACTCGTTGCCGAACACAACTCCCTGGCGCTTGCACTCCTCGCCCGGGTGAGAAAGCCTCGCCGCCCAGCTCACCTTCCCGGGGGGAAGACCGGCCAGTGTCTCTTTTTGCCTCCGCCTCATCGCGGGGCTAATCTCGATGAGGCGGTAGTGCACGGCGGCCCAGGCTCTAGGATGATCCCTCTCCAGGGCCCGCAAGATGTCCCGGGCCAGGGTTCCCCTGCCCCCGCCGTACTCCACCAGGCACCACTCCGGCGGTTCACCCAGAAGCTCCCAGATCTGGGCAAACTGCTTGGCCAGCATGGCCCCGAAGAGAGGGTGAACTTCCGGCGCGGTATAAAAGTCGCCCCGGAAGCCGATCTTTTCCTCGGGAGAATTGTAGTAGCCGCCTTCGGGGTCGTACAGGGCCATTTCCATAAACTCTTTAAAGGTAAGCGGTCCCTTTTCCCGGATGCGGGTGCTGATTTTTGCCGTGAGATCCGCCACGCGATCCACCTGCCATACTTTCGCCGTAAATTGCCCATAATAGAATTGTCCCGAAACTTAAAACTTTTTGGTGTGAGGAGGTAAAAGGATGACCATTGGCGAAAAGATGCATCAGACCCTGGCCTCTTTGGAGTCCGCTGCGGCCAACTTAAAATCTTTTTCGCTGGACACGCAGGACCCCGGCGCCAAGAGCATGTTTGCCAGCTACGCCCAGCAACTGGAAAGCATTTGCCAGGGGCTGCGGGGGCGCATAAATTATATTGAGCACCAGGAGCCGCAGTACCGCGTCATGCAGGGGCAGGAAAAGCAGAAGCAGTAAGCTTCCGGCGGCGCAAAGGGTCCAGGGCCATCCTGGGCCCTTAAATTTTTTAAGAGAAGGTGGTTGCACATGGTCGTTAAGATGGTCGATCGGGGGCGCATCATTATGGGCCGCCTGCCAAAGGGGGCGGACCTGCTGGCTTCTCTTACGCGGTTGTGCCTGGAGGAGAATGTACAGCTGGGGGTGGTGCGGGCCATTGGGGCCGTGACCCGGGCGCGGGTAGGGTTTTACGACCAGCAGCACAGGACCTACCGCTACCTGGAATTCAACCGGCCCCACGAGATCATCAGCCTGGAAGGCAACATTTCCAGAAAGGACGGCCAGCCCTTCGTGCACGCTCACATAGCCCTCATGTCCGAGGAGGGGCAAATGGTGGGCGGCCACCTGGTGGAGGGTACGGAGGTATTTGCCTGCGAGTTTGTCATTACCGAGTTCATTTACGAGGCCGACAACACCTTTGAGCGTATTTTTGATGAGGAGACGGGCCTTTTCCTCTGGCCCCCCCGCGTCAAGCCCTGAGCACCCGCTTGTCCCCCACCCGCCTGGTGACCCTCTCCCGGTCGAGGTATTCCAGCAGGGGGAGGGCATACTTGCGCGAGGTCTGCAGGAGGTCCCTGGCCTCCCCTACGGTAATTTCTCCTCTTTCCTGCAGGTATTTCACCACGGCCTGTCGCGCCAGATCCAGGCAAGCGGCGTGAAAGTAAAGGCCCTCGCCTATTTTCACCAGGATGCCCTTTTTTTGCATGTATTGCAGGACTTCCTGTGCCGCGGATTCGGCCAGCCCTACCGTCTGGCAGGCCTCCTCCCAGGCGGGGGGCTGGAATTTTCTCTCCCGGTAGAGGTTGGAAAGGGCATCTATTTGTTCCTGCTGGGCAGGAGTGGGTGACGGGGCAAAGCCTGCCAGGGCCACCTCCTGGGCGGAAACCCTCAGCAGACCGTCCTCTTCCATGGCCAGCAGGAGGTGGTGAAACTGCTTGCTGTTCAGGTGGGGAAACAGCCGAGAGCGCAGCTCTTCCTTGGGCAGCCCCTCCCGCAGGGGGAATTCCCGGTGATAATCCTCCAGCAGCCGCTTTACCTTCGCGGCCCAGCCTTCATAAACTTCCCGTGCGAGGAAATAGGCCTGGTTGTCTACCGCAATGCGGCGGGCCAGGCCTTTTCCGGCCAGCGATTCCAGAGAGTGCTGCGCCGCCTCCCCGGCCATCCCTATAACCTGCGCCAGCTCCACAGGGGTGTAAAGGGCAGGGCGGCTTTGCAGCTGGCAGAGGACTTGCTCCTCCGGCGACCCCCTTTCCTTGGTTAGAAGGGCGGCTATTACCTGCGGGCGCAGCCGCCGGTGCTTGGGGGCGACGGGGTCGATGACCTGGCCGCCCCCGATGGTGCGCATGGGCGAGAGGGAGCGGATGACAAAGCGGTCCCCGCGCACGGCCACGGTGGGTTCCCTTAGTTCCAGCTGGGCCAGAGCCGTTTCGCCCGGTGCCAGCTCTTCTCGGTCGAGCAGCACCACCCGGCAGATTATCTCCGCCGTCCCCAGGTGCAGGCGTGCCTGGGCGCGGTTCTTGAGCGCTCCCGCCGTTTTGAGCAGGTAGAGGCGCACGTCCAGGCGGTAGGAGGGCGCGAGGCTGCCCGGGGTGGCCAGCACGGAGCCCCGGGAGATTTCGCTTACCTCCACCCCGCTCAGGTTCACGGCCACCCGCTGGCCGGCCCTGGCCTCACTCACTTTCCTGCCGTGTACTTGCAGGGTGCGTGCCCGAGTGCTGGTGCCCTGGGGCATGATTACCAGGGGGTCGCCGGGGCGGAGAATGCCGCTCCAGAGTGTCCCCGTGGCTACCGTGCCAAAGCCGGTGATGGAGAACACGCGGTCCACCGGCAGGCGCACGCTGCCGCTGGTAGGCCGCGGGGGCACTTCCCCCGCCACGCGGTCGATGGCCGCCAGGAGGTCGCCGAGTCCCTGGCCGGTTATGCTGGAGACTTCTATCACGGGGGCTCCCCGCAGGATGGTTTCATTTAAAAACTCGTTGACCTCTTCCTTTACCAGTTCCAGCCATTCCCTGTCCACCAGGTCCACTTTGGTGAGCGCTACTACTCCCCGCGGTATCTGCAGGAGGTTGATGATGTCCACATGCTCCCTTGTCTGGGGCATGACTCCTTCGTCGGCGGCAATGACCAGCAGCACCATGTCAATGCCCCCCACCCCCGCCAGCATGTTTTTAATGAACCTCTCGTGGCCGGGCACGTCCACGATGCTGGCCGAGCGGCCGCTGGGGAGCTTCAAGGGAGCAAAGCCCAGCTCGATGGAGATGCCCCTCTCCTTTTCTTCTTTCAGGCGGTCCGTGTCCACCCCGGTAAGGGCCTTGACCAGCATGGTTTTGCCGTGGTCCACGTGGCCCGCAGTACCGATCACCAGGTGCTCCACTTCATGACTCCTCCCCGCCAAGGACGGCCTTGACCAGGGCCTTTAAAAGGTCTTCCTCTTCTTCCGGCAGCACGGTGCGCAGGTCCAGCACCAGCCTGTCTTCCTGGAGCCTTCCCATGACCGCCGGTTCCCCGCCGCGCAACCTCTGCGCCAGCTCGGAAACGCTCATCGCCCGGGGCCTGATGGTAACCGCCGCCGAGGGAATCTCCGCGGTGGGCATAGCTCCTCCTCCCACCTGAGAAAAGGTTGCCTCCACCTCCACCAGCGCTTTTCCCGCAAGCATCCCGCGGAGGCGGCGCGCTGCGGCCTCCGCCCTCTCCGCAATTTCTGACCTGGGGGCGGTGAGCATGCGCAGCGCGGGTACCTTGGCCAGGGCCTTTTGCGGCTCCAGGTAAAGCCGCAGGGTGGCTTCCAGGGCGGCAACGGTTAATTTGTCCACGCGCAGGGCTCTGGTCAGCGGGTTTTTCCTCATCATTTCAATGTACTGGCGCCTTCCCACGATGATGCCGGCCTGCGGCCCACCCAGGAGCTTGTCGCCGGAAAAGGTTACCACGTCCGCCCCTGCGGCCACCGTTTCCTGCACCGTGGGCTCATGGGGCAACCCGAGGGCGCTCAGGTCCACCAGCGAGCCGCTTCCCAGGTCGCTCATCACCGGCAGGTTGTACTCCCTGCCCAGGGATACCAGCTCGGCTACCGTAATCTCGCGCACGAACCCCACCAGGCGGTAGTTGCTGGTGTGCACGTGCAAGAGGAGGGCCGTTTGGGGGCCGATGGCCCGCCGGTAATCCTGGGGGTAGGTCTTGTTGGTGGTGCCTACCTCCACCAGGATGGCCCCGCTCTGGGCCATTACGTCCGGGATGCGGAATGATCCTCCGATCTCCACCAGCTGGCCGCGGGAGACGATTACCTCCCGCCCGCGGGCCAGGGTGCTCAGGGCCAGGAGCACCGCCCCGGCGTTGTTGTTCACCACCATGGCCGCTTCCGCCCCGGTGAGCCCGGTGAGGAGTTCCTCCAGGTGCACGTAGCGGGAGCCCCTCTTCCCGCTGGCCAGGTCCAGCTCTAGGTTGGAGTAGCCGCTGGCGGCCATGTGCACGGCCTCCTGCGCTTCCCCGGCCAGGACCGCCCGTCCCAGATTGGTATGGAGTACCACTCCGGTGGCATTAATGACCCGCCTCAGCCGGGGGCGCAGGCTCCTTTTCACTTCTTCCCGCACCTCTTTGACGATCCTTGAGGTTATGGACTCCCGCCTGCCTTCAGGCGCATTACCTTCCATAATGCTTCGGCGCCAGCGATCCAGCACCTCCCGGACGGCCTGCACCACTATCCCGCGCGGCGCAAAGTCCAGCAGAGCGGCCACCTCGGGAGCGCGGAGGACCTCGTCCACCGCCGGCAGCTGGCGCAGCATTTCCCTGGCCACCATCTTTAAAAACCCAGCCTCCAGTAAAGCTTGATAATAATTGGAGCGACAACGGGAAGGCCCGCGCTTCCGGCTAGTATTCCCTGAGGACCTCGTATGAGGTGCTGCGCTGGGCGGGTATGAACCCCGCTTCCCGAATGCAGCGGAGGATTTCCTCCAGGGGAACGCGGTAGCAGGCCCCGGCTGCTCGCACCACGTTTTCTTCCAGCATGGTGCTGCCGAAATCGTTGGCCCCGAAGAAGAGGGCCACCTGGGCCACCTTTGCCCCCTGGGTGACCCAGGAAACCTGTATATTGGGAACGTTATCCAGCACCAGCCGTGAGACGGCCAGGGTGCGCAGGTAGTCCAGGCTGCCGGTTTCCTCGCCCCCCAGGGCGGTGTGGCGCGGCTGGTAACTCCAGGGGATGAAGGCGGTAAAGCCGCCCGTCTCGTCCTGGAGGTCGCGCACCCTGACCAGGTGCAGGACGCGCTCCTCGGGGGTTTCCAGGTGCCCGAACATCATCGTGGCGGTGGTTTTGAGCCCCAGCAGGTGGGCCTCGCGCATGACCTCCACCCACTGGCGCCAGGAAATCTTGTGCGGGCTGATGAGCCGCCTTACTCTGTCCACCAGGATTTCGGCTCCCCCGCCGGGGATGGAGTCCAGGCCGGCTGCTTTTAGCCGCACCAAGACCTCTCTGACGGTCAGCCCGGACCGGCGGGCCATATGCACTATTTCCGGGGGCGAGAAGCAGTGGAGGTGAATGTTGTAGCGCTCTTTGATGGAGCGCAGGAGATCCAGGTAGTAATCCAGCCCCAGGTCGGGGTGCAGCCCGCCCTGAATGAGCAGCGACGTGCCACCTGCGCGGATGGTTTCCTCAATCTTGGCAAAAAGCTCTTCCCTGCTTAAAACGTAGGCCCCGGGGTCGCCGGGGCGGCGGTAGTAAGCGCAGAACCGGCAGCCGCAGACGCACACGTTGGTGTAGTTTATGTTGCGGTCGATAACAAAGGTTACCCGGCGGTGCGGGTGCAGGCGGCGGCGCACCGCGTCGGCTGCCTTCCCCAGCGCGTGGATGTCCGCGTATTTTAAAAGCGCTACCCCTTCCTCTAAAGACAGCCTCTCCCCGGCGGCGGCTTTGGCCAGCGCGGCTGCTACTTCCCGCACGCCCTATTCCCCCCAGATGTTTAGCTTGACCCTCTCTTCAATGAGGCCGCTCTTGTAGGCGTAATCGTAATAAAGCAGGAGCCCCCGGCGGTAGCTTTCGTCAAAGCGGTAGTGGATTACCCGGAAGTAATCGTTGAGCATGGCCGGGGGCAGGCCCGTCTGCCGGTGGGCTTTGTTAACCACCGCCGGGAGGCTTTCCATCCCCGCCTGCCAGGAGTTTAAAAGGGTCCTGGCCAGCAGGGCGGTTTCCTGGGGAAAGGCCTCGGCAAATTCCCTGCGCACCGCCCACACGGCAAAGACCATTTTTTCGCCGGTAAAGTCCTTCCAGGCCTGGCCCAGGTCGGTAACCACCAGCGGTATGCCTTCGCGCGCTACCCGGTGGTGGGCAATCATGGCCTCATCTCCAATGAGCAGGGCGGCGTCTCCTTCTTTGAGCATCTCCGCAAGGCCGCCGCTGGCAGGGCGAAACTCGGCTTCCACGTGATAGTAGTGCTCAAAGAGCACGCGCAGGAGGGCCACCGAGGTTGCCGAGGCGGTGGTCACGCAAACGGTCCTGTTTTCCAGCTCGGTAACCGGCAGGCGGCTGAAGAGCAGCACGCTCGCCACCCTCCCGTCGGCGGCTATGGAGAGGTGGGGCAGGATGAGGCACTCACCGGGGTGCCGCGCGTACTCGATGCTCGAGAGGGGCGTGCAGTGAAGGCCCCCTTCCCAAAAGAGGCGGTTTAAAAAAGTAGGGGTACCCTTAACCAGCTCTCCGTCCAAGGGCAGCAGGCCCTCTTCCAGAGCGTAGTAAACCGGGAGGCAGTTAAGGGAGTTTATCCGTCCCAGGCGCAGCTTGGTCATGCCCTTTCCTCCCAGATGACGTTGTAGAGGGTATCCCGCTCCACCGGTATGCGACCTGCTTCCCGGATCATTTTAACCAGTTTCTCCCTGGGCATGTACTGTTCCGTCTCCGCTCCGGCATCGTGGGCAATCTTTTCCTCCACCACCGTGCCGTCCAGGTCGTCGACGCCAAAGGAAAGGGCGATCTGGGCCAGCTTGGGCCCGATCATGATCCAGAAGGCCTTGATGTGGTCAAAGTTGTCCAGGAGGAGGCGCGCTACGGCCAGCACCTTGAGGTCCTCGTAGCCGGTGGGGCCGGTGATGCCCATTGCTTCCAAGGCGGTGTTTTTGGGGTGAAAGGCCAGGGGGATAAAAGCCATAAATCCTCCGGTGCGGTCCTGGAGGTCCCGCAGGCGGAGCAGGTGGTCCACCCGCTCTTCGTAGGTTTCAATGTGCCCGTAGAGCATGGTGGCGTTGGTGCGCATACCCAGGCGGTGGGCGGTCTCGTGGATCTCGAGCCAGCGTTCCCCGCTGATCTTGCGCGGGCAGATAACCTGGCGGACCCGCGGGGCAAATATTTCCGCTCCCCCGCCGGGAAGGGAGTCCAGCCCGGCCTCCATGAGCAGCCGCAGGGTCTCCTCCACGGAAAGGCCGCTGGTACGGGCCAGGTAGTCCACCTCCACGGCGGTAAAGGCCTGGATGACTACCCCCGGCAGGGCACGGCGCACGCGGCGCAGCATCTCCAGGAAGTAGTCAAGCCCCAGGGAGCTGTTGAGCCCGCCCACAATGTGTATTTCCGTGACGCCCTTCCCCCGGCACTCTAAGGCCTTGGCCTCGATCTCGTCTAAGGAAAGGGTGTATGCTCCGGGGTCTTGTGCATCCCTGCCGAAGGCGCACAGGGGGCAGCGGTTGATGCATATGTTGGTATGGTTGATGTGGCGGTTGACGATAAAATAAGCCCGATTGCCGTTTTTTCTTTGCCGCACCAGGTCGGCCAGGTGGCCGATGGTCAGCAGGTCGCGGGACTGGAAGAGGCGCACGCCGTCTGCAAAGCCCAGGCGTTCCCCTGCGTATACTTTGGCGGCAATGTCCTTGAGCTCGCTGCTTACGTAAAACTCTTTCATTTTTAACAGACCATCCCGTCCCTAAGATAGCTTACTTGAAGACCGGTAGCGGAAAGAGAACGTCTAGAAGCGTAAAGACAAAGACCACCACGCTGAGCGTGCCGTTGAGGTTAAAAAAGGCCACCCCGCTTTTGGAAAGATCCCGCGGGGAAACCAACCTGTGCTGCTTGTAAAGCAGGTAGAGGGCAATTAGCAGGCCGGTTAAGTAGAAAAGCCCCAGCTTGAGGGCTGCGGCGAGGGCTCCCAGAAAAACGGCGGCCAGAAAATGAAAAAAAGAGGATACAGATAGAGCCCTGGCCAGCCCGAAGCGGGCGGGGATGGAGTGAAGGCCGTAGGAGCGGTCGAACTCGTAATCGCTGCAGGCGTAGATGATATCAAAGCCGGCCACCCAGAAGAGAACCCCCAGCCCCAGCAAAACGGCGGCGGGGTCGAGGCGGTTGGCTATGGCCACCCAGGCTCCCGCCGGGGCCAGCCCCAGGGCCAGGCCCAGAAAGAGGTGGCATGTCCAGGTAAAGCGCTTGGTATAGGGGTAAAAGGAGAGTACGGCCACCGCCACGGGGGAAAGCTTGAAGGCCAGGGGGCTCAGCTGGTAGGCGGCCAGCAGTAAAAGCCCGAAAGAGAGGATTACGGCCAGCCAGACTTCCCTTACCGAAATGAGGCCCCGGGGAAGCGCCCGGTTGGCGGTGCGGGGGTTGAGCGCGTCAATGTGCCGGTCAATTAACCGGTTAAGGCTCATGGCTGCCGTCCGGGCCCCCACCATGGCCAGGGTGATCCACAGGAGGCTGCCGGCCTCGGGCACTTTTTTTTCCACCAGCAAAGCGCTGGTGTAGGCAAAAGGGAGGGCAAAAATGGTGTGCTCGAACTTAATCATTTCCAGGAAAATCCTTGTCTTGTAGACCACCCTAGAAACCATAGCTGCTCCACTTCCTGCTTACCAGCTCTTTAATTTCTGCGCACATCTCAATTTCCTCCGGCCACTGCCGGGGGTGCCCCTCCGAGGGTCCCTTGGCGGTGGCGTCAATGCCCATCTTGCTGCCGTAATGGGGCGTGGGCGAAGAGTGGTCCAGGGCATCCAGGGGGCCGTCCACAATGAGGATGTCCCGCCGCGGGTCCACATTGTTAAAGACCTGCCAGAAAACCTCGGAGAGATCGTGCACGTTTACCTTTTCATCTACTACAATAATTACTTTTGTTAAGGCCATCAAGCCCATTCCCCAGAGGGCGCACATGACTTTTTTTGCCTGCCCGGGATAGCTTTTCTTAATGGAGACGATGACGCAGTTGTGAAATACCCCCTCAAAGGGCATGTTCATGTCCTTTACCTCGGGCAGCTGCAGGCGGATGAGGGGCAGGAAGATGCGCTCGGTGGCCTTGCCGAGGTAGGCGTCTTCCATGGGGGGCCTACCCACCACCGTGGCCATATAAATAGGGTGGCGGCGGCGGGTTATACAGGTAAGGTGAAACACGGGGTAGTAATCCGGCAGGGAATAAAAGCCGGTGTGGTCGCCGAAGGGACCCTCCAGGCGCAGTTCTCTGGGGTCCACGTAGCCCTCGAGGACGATCTCGGCGTTGGCGGGGACTTCCAGGTCCACCGTTTCGCACCTGACCATCTCCACCGGTTCCTTGCGCAAAAAACCGGCCAGCAGCATCTCGTCAATGCCGTGGGGCAGGGGCGCGGTGGCGGCGTAAACCACCGCCGGGTCGGCGCCAATTACTACGGCCACGGGCATGGGGCCTTCGTACCGCCTGGCGTGTTCCGCGCCGCCTTTGTGGATGTGCCAGTGCATCCCCGTGGTGCGCTCATCAAAAACCTGCATGCGGTACATGCCCACATTGCGCCGCCCGGTAACGGGGTCTTTGGTAAAAACAAGGGGAAGGGTGATGAAGGGGCCGCCGTCCTTGGGCCAGCACTTGAGAACGGGCAGCTCGGCCAGGGAAGGGTTGTCCTTGATGATGACCTCTTTGCAGGGGCCGGTTTTCACCACCCTGGGGAAAAAGGAGGCCAATTGCGCCAGCTTGGGCAGGGCCTTTATTTTCTCCCACAGCGTGGCGGGCAACGTTTCGGGCATGAAGAGCTCCACCAGCTCTTCCCCGAGGCGGTCGAGGCTTTCCGTTTCCAGGGCCAGGCACATCCGCTCCATGGAGCCGAAGGTGTTGGTGAGGACGGGAATGTCGTAGCCCCTTACCTTTTCAAAAAGAAGCGCCGGACCCCCGGCCTTGCAGACGCGGTCGGTGATCTCGCTTATTTCCAGCTCCGCCTCCACTTCTACGGAGATCCTTTTTAAAAGCCCCCTCTTTTCCAGTACGGCAAGGAAGGCGCGCAGGTCCTTGTAGGCCATTTACGGTACCTCCGCCGGCTAGGCTACGGTTCCTACATGCACGCTGACAATGCCGCCGGTAAGCTCGTAAAACTTTACGTCATGAAGGCCTGCCTTCCTGAAGATCTCCCCCAGTTCCCTCTGGTGGGGAAAGTCCTTCAAGGAGCGGGGCAGGTAGCTGTAGGGGCCGCCCTGGCCCGCCCACAGGCGCCCCAGGAGGGGAACCAGGTAATTGAAATAGAGGTAATATAGCTGCTTGAAGACGGGTAGGTCGGGCTTGGAAAGCTCCAGGGAAACCACCTTGCCGCCGGGCTTCACTACCCTGGCCATTTCGGCAATGGTGCGGTAAATGTCCGGCACGTTGCGCAGGGCAAAGCCAATGGTGGCGCAGTCAAAGGTGTTGTCCGGGAAGGGGAGGTCCACGGCGTTGCCGTAAACCAGCGTTACCTGCCGGGCGTAAGGGGTTTTGCCGATGTTTTCCCTGGCCCGCTCCAGCATTTTTTCGCAGAAATCCACGCCCACCACGCCCCCCCGTGGGCCCGCCAGGCGCGCCAGCTCGAGGGTGAGCATACCGGTGCCGCAGCAGACGTCCAGGCCCCTTCCTCCCGGCTGCAGGCCCGTTTGCGCGGCGGCAAAGCGGCGCCAGTATTTGTCCCGGTTGAAGCTTAAAATGGTGTTCAGGAGGTCGTAGCGGTGGGCTATCGAGGAAAAAAGGGCGTGCACGTATTCTTCTTTGCTGCTGTAGGGGGAAGGAACGGTGGCCATATGGTTACTCTCCTCCGGGCAGGGCTAGACTACCTGCAAGGCCAGATCGGGGCGTGCTGCCTGATACCACAGCACCACCAGCTCCTTTAAGGCCTCGCGGGCCTCCCCCAGGGGGAGCCTGTCCAGCAGCGCAAGGGCTTTTTCCACATACGCTCTCACCTCAAAACCCAGGTCGTTCAGGACGAGGGCCATGCCGTAGTTCAGGCCGAAGCGGTAGAGAATTTCCTCCTCTTCCTCTGAAGCCCCGCAGAGGCGGGCGGCCAGGCGGCAGCTCTCGCCCAGCAGGAGGGCGCCCTCCTTTAAGGCCGCCTTTCTAAGCAATTCCGCGCGGGAGATTTCCTTGTTGTTTTGTAACCTTAAAATGCTGCCCTCGCTTATCTGGCAGATAACCCGGGCCAGCGGCTGGAGGTAGGAAAGGATGCCGTGTCGGCACAGGCAGTTAAAAAAGTGACTATACAGGTAGTCACCCACCAGCACCGGGTACTGGTAACATTCCCGGGGATCTCCCGTACCCGGCCACTCCTGGACGCTCTGGTGGGAGCGGGCGGCCAGATATATGAAATGTACCACTGCTGCCAGGGCTATTACCGGCGCTGCGGGAGGCCCGAAAAGGCGGGCGCAGAGGAGCACCAGCACGGAGGGGAGGGTATGCTGCGAGGCAAAGGTGAGCAATTGCCCCGGCTCTCCCGCCGCAGGTGCCTTGGATGAATGGAGGGACTGCCTGACAATTTTTTGCATTTCCAGGAGCTCGCCCTGGATGGGCGAAAGAACCCTCTCCCATGCCCCTTCGCTCATAAACAGCCTCCCCGCAAGACTTCTCGGGTTTTTAAACCCCAACTTAGTATTGTTTCGTGACGGCTAAAAAATTTCCTTCCGGGGAGAAAAAGTGCCCTGAAAATGCAGCAGGCCCTGCTTCCCACATGGAGGAACTAGCAGGGCCCGCTAGCCTTTTGTCAGCCGGGTACTAATAAAAATCCCCCTCCTACAAGTTTGCCGCTACCTGAAGCTCAGCCACCGGGAAGATACCGCGCTTTGTTTCTTTAGCCGTCATGTACTTGGCCTTAAACTGGCTGGCCAGGTAGTTGCAGGCATCCCACGGGTTGATTTTTTCGCCGCAGGTAAAAACGTCCACCGCCGCGTACCCCAGCTCCGGCCAGGTATGGATGGCCAGGTGGGACTCCGAGATGACCACCACGCCGCTGACGCCCTGAGGGCTGAACTTGTGAAAGACACACTCCCTAACTTCGGCTCCCGCTTCCAGGGCTGCGTTGACCATGATTTCTTCCACTTTTTCAATGTCGTTGAGGAGGTCGAAATCGCAGCCGTAGATTTCAGCCAAGACATGGCGGCCGAGATGCTTCATTTTTCCTCTCTTCCCCCTTTGCCCAAAAAATATTTTGGAATTAAGCCAATCGAGATTTGTCAGGATTGGCCAATTCCAATCAAATTCAATTGTAACACAGGTTTTGCCGTTGTCAAATAAAATTTTTTGCTTTTACCTGCACTTTTTATTTGCCTACAGACCTGCTTCGCCGATCACCCGGTTGGTTAACCGGCCAATCCCTTCGATGACCACTTCCACGGTATCGCCCGGCTTCACGGGGCCGACGCCGGCAGGGGTGCCGGTGAGGATCACGTCGCCGGGTTCGAGGGTCATGATGTGGGAGATAAAGCTAACCAGCTCGTACACGGAAAAGATGAGCTGGTTGGTGTTGGAATGCTGCCTGCGGGTGCCGTTTAGGTAAAGGGATACGGAGAGGTTGGAGGGATCCACATCGGTAGCAATATACGGGCCCAGGGGCAAAAAGGTGTCAAAAGACTTGGCCCGCGTCCACTGCCCGTCCTTTTGCTGCAGGTCCCTGGCCGTCACATCGTTGGCGCAGGTGTAGCCGAGGATGTACTCCCTGGCCCTTTCCACGCTTACGCGGCGGGCAGCCTTTTTGATGACCACTGCCAGTTCGGCTTCATAATCCACCCTTTCGCTCTGGGAGGGGTGGACGATGGCCTCCCCGGGGCCGATTACCGCCGTGGACGGCTTTAAAAACAGGATAGGCTCGTCCGGCAGAGGCATGTTTAGCTCCCGGGCGTGGTCGCGGTAGTTGAGGCCCACGCAGACCGCCTTGCCCGGCCTTACGGGGGCGAGGGTGGTAAGCCGCTCTGCGGGGTAGCTTTCGCCGAGTTCGGGGGCGGTAAAGGGGTCCTTAAGGCGCATGACGGTATCTCCCAGCACGGCACCGTAAAAGGTTTCCCGCCCGTTGGAAAAACGTCCGACCAGCACTTTACAGCACACCTCTTTTGACAATTTTAAACCCAAACATTATCCTACCGCAGGGCGGGGCTTCAGGCAAGGAAAAATAAAGAGCACGGTGTGGCCGTGCCTCAATGCTCGATGATGGCGTTGGTCGGACAGCTTTCCACCGCCTCGCGGGCCTGCTCTTCCACTTCCGGCGGCACTTCATCGACTATGGCCTGGGCTTTTTCCTCGTCGTTCCAGTCGAAAACTTCCGGGCAGGTATCAATGCAGGTGCCGCAGCTGATGCAGAGGTCCTGATCCACGTGGACGCGCATTCCTACTCCCCCCTTGCTGTATTGCTGTTTTCCGGGCGTTTATTATTCTTTCTCCGGCGGGAGGAGATAATGCGGCCCGGCCCGGCGTTGTATGAAATATCCGTGCTGTGGTACTATTAAGGATAATAAGAGCGCGGATTTTACGGCCATGGAAGTAGTACCCTTTAACGAGCTATCCCAGGTAAAAAAATACCGCCGCTTGCTCATCGATGTGTACCTCTCGGCTTATGCGGATATCCCCGAGTATGCCTACACCAGCCGGGGGGACATCTGGCACTACCTCAACTGGCTTTTCAGGCGCAGCCGCGGCGGCTTCTTTGCCGTTTTTTGCGACGGCCACCTGGGCGGGTTTGTCGGCGCCGACCCGGAGTGGCTTGACCTGGACCAGACTAAGGTGGGGGAAATCCACGAGCTGGCCATAGCCAGGGAATACCAGGGAAGGGGTGTGGGGAGCCTGCTCCTGGCGCGGGCCGTTTCTTTTCTCGCCCAGTGGGGGCACCGGCGCGTGGGCCTCTGGGTTGGCGTGAACAACCACCGGGCCATTGAGTTTTACCGGCGCAAGGGGTTTGTGCCCGGCCCGGTGAAAGGAATCTGGCAGCGCATGTATTTAGACCTCTCCCAGGTGGCACAGTAAGGCGGCAAGGAATTCCGCCGCCTGAAGGAGTTCTGCCAGTTCCAGGTGCTCCCTGTCCGTATGGGCTATGCCCAGGTCTCCCGGGCCCCAGATTACCGTTGGTATGCCCCGGGCGTGCAGGTTGTGGGCATCGGTCCAGCTGGGCATAACGGAAAACCGGGGCTTTTCCCCGGTGACCCTCTCATACAGGGCGGCCAGGAGGCGCACCAGGGGCGCCTCTTTCTCCACCGCAAAGGGGGGAGCCTCTTCCAGCACCTCGTACCTCAGCTCGGCGTACCGCCCGGCCAGGTCCTGGAAGCGCTCGCGAAGGAGGCCGAGGGGAATTTCCGGGGGCACGCGGAAGTCGAGTTTCAGCTCCGCCTCCGCGGGGACGGCCAGGGCCTCGCTCCCCCCGCGTACCATCAGGGGGACGGCCACCAGGGGGATGGAGGGTGAAAACTGCCGGTTCATTTCTCTTACCAGGCCGGCGGTTTCCCCCATCAGGTGCAGTAAAACTTCCAGCGGGTTGCGCCCCCGCTCGGGCATGCTTCCGTGGGCTGTAAGCCCTTTTATTTTCAGGCGGTACTCCAGGGTCCCAAGTTCCACGAGGGCAAAGGCAAGGTGCGTGGGCTCCAGCACCAGTGCCCCCTTCACGCTTGCCGGAAGGGTTTCGGCCAGCTTTAAAGACCCCCGCCCTTCCTCCTCCTCGTCGGCGGTGAAGGCCAGGAGCACCCCGCACCCCTGCAGGGGAAAACGTTCCTCTTTCAGGCAATGAAGGGCGGCCAGCAGGGCCGCAATGCTGCCCAGGGCATCGCAGCTGCCCCGCCCGTAAATGCGCCCTTCGGTAAGGCGCATTTCTGCCCGCTGCCCTTCTATCTCCTCCGGCACCGTATCGTAGTGGGCGGTAATCAGGACGGCCGGGTGCTTTCCGAGGGAAACGATAAGGTTGGAGAGCTCACCCTCCACTGCCTGCCTTTCCACGCGAAATCCCATTTCCTCCAGTATGCCTTCCAGCTCCTTTCCGGCTCCCCGCGACGGGTCGGCGCTTGCCGCTTTCACCAGGCGCCAGAGGAAGCCGGTCGCCGCGCTCTCCAAAGACTCTCTGGGCATCTTCCTTCCTCCTGCAGTGCCTACTTTAAAAGGTGCACGTTGCCGATGGTCACCCGCCGCAACCCGGCGGCAAGGGCCGCTTCCAGGCAGCGCTCCGCTTCCTCGCGGGAGAGGAAGGGCAAATCTGCCATGAGGTGGCGGGGGTAGAAGGCCAGAAGCGCGTAAGGAATGTCGGGATTGAGCCCGGCAATGAAGCGGGCAATGGCCCCCACCTCGTGGCTGTCCACATACCCGGGAATTAAGAGCGTGCTGGCCACCAGAAAGGGCGGGTCCGGGCGGCGGGCAAAGTACCCTGCCAGGGAAGCAAAGTTGGCCAGCGTGTGCTTGTTGGTGACGCCGGTCAGGGACCGGTGCAGGCCTTCGTCGTAGGCCTTCAGGTCGAACTTGACGCAGCCCCCTGTGGCCAGGGAGAGTTCGGCCAGGGTCTTTAAGTGGCGCGGGCTGATGTTGCCGTTGGTTTCCCAACAGATGCGGAGGATACGTTTTCCGGCCGCCTGCAGGGCCAGGCGGGCGGATTTCAGGGCAAAGGGCATCTGGGGGGAGGGATCTCCCCCAAAGAAGCAGATGCAGGCCGTCTGCGGCGTTACCGCTGCCGCCAGTTCCTCCGCCGTCGCCAGGGGCTGCAGTTTTGTGGCCAGGCGGTGGTAGTCGCGGTTCTGGCAAAAAAGACAGTCGTA
Source organism: Desulfovirgula thermocuniculi DSM 16036 (assembly GCF_000429345.1). Lineage (GTDB taxonomy): Bacteria > Bacillota > Desulfotomaculia > Desulfotomaculales > Desulfovirgulaceae > Desulfovirgula > Desulfovirgula thermocuniculi. The sequence goes on from NZ_AUBR01000016.1 coordinate 22,608, forward strand.
AGAGCAGCCGCCCAGGAAAACGGCCAGGTTGTAATAGCCGGTTTCCTCTGCCGGAGAATAGGAATACTGCGGGTAACCGCTGCTGCTTCCTGCCGGGCAGACCCAGCTGGCCACGCAGTTCGTCGGCAGGGGATCGTGGTACCAGACGGCCAGGCCCCGGCGGGGGGTTCCGGCCAGGTGCACGAGACGCCCGTGGCGGTTTTGGCGCAGCCCGCAAAAGCCGCGCTCCCCTTCCCCCAGGCGGCAGTAGTTGGCGCAGCCCCGGCAGGCCACCCCGCTTCCCGCCGGCGGCTCTTCCGGCAGGGGGCGGCGGCTTTTCCGGTGCGCCGCCCGGTAAATGGGCTCGGCCTCCGGCAGGTTTTCTTTCAGGCACTTCCCGCAAAAAACCAGGGCTTCGGCGGCAGGGTTATTCCCACACTTCGCACACAAGATGGCCATGGCGGCACCATCTTTCCTCGTTATTCCTATGCCATCAGCCTGAGCAGCCGCCAGAGCCAACCCAGGCCCAGCACTTTAACGGAGTGCCTGATGATGAGTTTTACCGCTCGGCTGATTTGTGCCGGGGAAAGGCGGTAGGCGGCCATCCCTTCTTCTCCCGGGCGGAAGTTATACCCCCTCACCAGAACGGCAGGTATGCCGGCACCGGTCTGCCCCATGAGGAGGGCGGCGGCGCAGGCCAGTTCGTGGGCTACGAGGTCTGCCCCGCCGAATTTTGGCTTGCCGAAGCGGTCGGGGTGTCCGAATTCCCGGGCCACGGGGCAAAGGCCGGACACCCCGCGGGCCAGGTCTATGGTGCCCGGGCCGGGGAGGAAATACTCCGTGTCGCTTAGGATTACCGGGACGTCTATGCCGGTAATTTTTTTAATTTCCTCCCTTATTTGCCGCGCCGCCGCGTCGGGGTCGGGAGGCAGCAGGCTTACTTCTCCCGGGGGGTGATTTGAGGAGTCAACCCCGGCGCTGCTGTAAATTTCCCCCTCCCTGCTTACGGTGAACACTTCGCAGGGGAATCTTTTTACCACCTCCCTGGCGGCTTCCTCGCGGTCGGACAGGGTTGAGGGGTTTATTAAGCCTTCCTCCAGGAGCACGTACAGGGGCACCACGCAAATTATGCCCGCAGAGTTTTGCAAAACAACCTCCAGGAAACGGGGATCCAGCCCGCTCCTGGCGGCCAGCCTCCTGGCAGCCGGAGAAGGCTCTACACCCTCCAGGGGGACGACGAGCCCCCATGCTTTGGAAACCACCTTGGTGGTCACCACCAGCACGTCCCCCTGCCGCATGCCGCCGCAGGAGGCGTCGGCGCTTTCCACCAGGAGGCGGGGCAGGTTGTCGCCCGGCTTTATCTCGGGCAGGGCCAGCCCCCAGAGCTCAACCTTCACCTTGCCTGTTTCCCCCTGTTAATCTAGGTATTTTTTGACCAAGGCCACCAAAAACTCGGCCTTCTTGTAAAGGCTCTTCACGTCTATTCTTTCGTTTTTGCCGTGCACGGTGGTCCTGATCTCGGGATCAAAGCCTTCGGCCATGAGGTTCACGCCGTAGGCGGGAATGCCGGCGGCACGCAGGAAGCGGGAGTCGGTGGCCCCCGGCGAGATATAGGGCAGGCAGACCGTACCTTGCCCGGTTACTTCCCTGACCGTTTCTTCAATGAGCCGGTAGTAGGGGTTCCGGGTGGGCGAAAAGGTGGGCGGGTGGTAGTTGGCGACTTCCACGGTCACGTCCCCGCCCGTGTAGCGCTGCAGTTCCCCGAGGACGTAGTCCAGGTCCTGGCCGGGGAGGATGCGGATGTCCAGCCTTGCCTCGCAGGTGTCGGGAACAATGTTGGTCTTGGTGCCCCCCTGGATGACGTTGGGGGAGACGGTCATCCTGGTGATGGCCCGCAGGGTTTCGGCAAAGGTTCTGTCTTCAAGGCGGGCAATTAAGTCCTCCACGTTTTCTGCCCGCACTTCCACGTCCAGGCCCAGGATCCTGGCTATACCGCGCAGCAATTCTTCCACCTCGGGGATGAGCACCACGGCAGGCCGGTACTGCGCCAGGGCATTTAGGGCCCTCACCATTTTTAGCACGGCATTGTCGCCCAGCCCCGGAACGGAACCGTGGCAGGCCTTTCCCCTGGCTTCAAGCCTGCTCCAGGCGGTGCCCTTTTCGCCCGCCTGGATGAAGTTGACCATTTGCCCGTTGAGGTAAAGCGGCTCCTCCGCCCCTTCGTTTACGGCAAAGTCGGCCCTTATTTTTTCCGGGCAGTGCTCGAGTATGTACTTGACGCCGTAGGTGCCGCCCCTTTCCTCGTCGGCGGTGGCGGCAAAAATTAGCGTACCGTTTAGCGGCCTGCCTTCCCGGGCCAGTTGCAGGACGGCGTACGCCTCGGCGGCCACCAGGCCCTTACAGTCGAGGGCGCCCCGTCCCCATACGTACCCGTTCTCAATTTTGCCGCTGAAAGGGTCACAGTCCCAGCCCTCCCCGGCGGGGACCACATCGAGGTGCGAGAGAAAAAGGAGCTTTCTTTCTCCCGTGCCGATGCGGGCAATGAAGCTGCCCCTGCCCTTTTCGGGCTCGACGACCTCGCCGGGGATTCCCGCGGCGGCAAAAACCTCCCTCAGGTAGAGGGCCGCTGCCGTTTCGTTTCCCGGCGGGTTTACCGTGTTAATCTTAATCAGCTCGGACAGGATAACCTCGGGTGCCAGCGTCACTTCACTTCATCCTTTCCCCGGGTAATGTTCTTAAAACTTATATTAGCACAAAATAAAAAAATAAAGCGGCCCGGCCATCAACCAGGCCGCCTTTTCGGCGGGAGAAGGTGCTAGGAGGGGCTTGCATCCCTGTCGGCCAACAGCACCCCGCCCACTCCTACGTTTTCGCGCTCCATTTCCACAATGTAAACCACAAAGGCCTGTGCGGGAATGCCGGTTACCCTGCTGGCCGTTTCGGTAAACTGCTTCACAATTTCGGCCTTTTGCTCCTTGTTTAGCTTGGGGCCCTGCAGCGTGATGACGGGCATCATCTCACCTCCCCTGCCTGGCAATTCTTTCTTCTAGCAGGCGCCGCACCTCAAGATGCACATCCTGCGGGTCCCCCACCCCGCCTATAATCACCACCTCCGGGAAGGCCCTTACCAGCCGGAGGTAGGCCATCCTCATGCGCTCCAGCTGCTCCTCATATTCCCTTTCTGCCCCCGGGGCCATCTTCCTTCTTTCTTCATATTGCCGCCGCTTCCTTTCCACTGCCACTCTGGCCGGCACGTCGAGCACAAAGGTAACGTCCGGCCTCAGCACGTGCTCCCAGAGGGCGTCTACCAGGCCGTAAAGGGCATCCTCATCAAAATCGGGTTCCACCACGCCCCGGGCCAGGGTGCTGTACATGGGGTGGCGCTCGAGGATTAAGAGCTGTTCGCCCTGGTAGCGGGCCGTCAGCTCCGCGAAGTCTGCCCAGAGCAGCAGGCTGCGCGCCAGCAAGGAAGAGGGTGAGGGCCCGTGCACAATTAGTTTATGCACCGCCTGGCCGAACTCCGTACCCCCGGGCCATGCCAAAACCTGCGGCTTTATTTCTTCCGTCGCCAGCGCTTCAGCCAGTAAGTTAACCTGCGTACTCTTCCCGCACCCGGCGATGCCTTCAAAGCACACCCGGACCTTCCCGGCCCTCATTCCCGTACCCCCCTTCCAAGCCGGCAAAAGGGCTGAGCTCCCCACCTCGGGTGGCCGCCGCGCAGCCATGCAAGAAAAATCGGCACCGCCAGCGTCCTCTTTTCAAAACCGCCCCAGAAGGGCTCTAAAGAGCAAAAGCTCATCCTTTACCCCGCGCGTTATTAGGAACCGTTCCTTTACCGTCTTCTTCCCCCTCCGGCCCATCTCCCTGGCCAAGGAGGGGTTGAGGAGGAGGTATTTGATGCGGCGGGCCATTTCCTCTATTCCCTTTTCTCCCGGCGTAACCAAAAACCCGTTATACCCGTCGGTGATCTGGCCGGGGATGCCCCCGGTATCCCCCCCGATTACCGGTTTTTCCTTCCACATCCCCTCGCAAACCGTGAGGCCAAACCCCTCTTTAATGGAAGGCTGCAGGATGATGGTGGCCGCCCGCTGGAAGGCGTTGATTTCCGTGTGGCTGTCCGGGGGGAGGTTAAGCAGGTAAACCTCCTCCAGGCCCTGCGCCTTCTCCTGCAGCTGGGCAAAAATGGCCTCGTTTTCGGGGTCGTCGCTGGCCGTGCCGCCGACCATTAGAAGCTGGCAGGGAATTTCCTTGCGCACCATTTTAAAGGCCTCCAGGGCGCAGTTATGCCCTTTAAAGGGGTCAAAGCGGGAAACCAGCAGGAGCAGCGGCCTTTGGCCCGGATCCTCAAGGCCGTAGCGGCAGCACACCTCCTTTACCTTTTCTTCCGGCAGCTCCCGGTTCTTTTCCGAAAGCGGATCTATGTAGGGAAGGATTACCGCCGTAGTCATTGACCATGGGGGCATGAACTTGCCGGAGGAGTAAACGGCGGCGTCGTATTTCTCAATCAGGGACCGCATGAAACCAAAGACAAATTCGTGCTCGTGGGAGAGGTGAATGTGGCAGCGCCACAACCACTTTTGCTTCTCCCGCACCTCCGGGGGGATAAACTCAATCAGCCCGGCAGGCTGGGGGTCGTGAACGAACACAATGTCCGCCTCATTGCGCAAGAGGGAAGCGTTTTCGCGGTTGGCGTCCCAGTATATTTTGGTGCCCAGAAGATCCGGGATGTTTGGCTTACCCTGCAGGAAGTTATGGAGGGTTTTGGTATAGATGAAAAACTCCTGCCGTGCCTGGATGACTTCCCAGGTAGCGTCCAGCCCGAGGCTCCTTTCAAGGGGGACCAGCGAGTGGAGCATCTCGGCCACACCGCCGCCGTGGCGGGCCGAATTGATGTGCTGTACTTTAATCCCCCGGAGGTCTTCGCCCAGGCGGTACAGCTCCTCCATCTCCTCCTGGCCCGCAATGGCGGCGTACTCCTTTAGCCGCTCTGCCGGGACGGGTTTTGCGTGCGTCAATTCCAAAGGGTGCACCTCCTGCCGGCGCGCTTGCGCCTAACGCTCCTATTTGCCCTCAAGCCGCCTGATCCTTTCCTTGACCCGCTCCAGCTCTTCCTCCAGGCGGCGCTGGTACTCCCGGAGCATTTCCAGCTCCTCCTCCACGCTCATGGTTCCCCACCAGCCAAGAGGAGCCCCGAAGGGGAAGCCAAAGGAAAACCCGAAGCCAAAGGGGCCAAAAGAGCCAAACCACCAGCGTTTCATCCTCAGCATCCCTCCGCCTCTGACCGGCCTTCCCCGTGTTTTTAAAACTTGGAAAGCCCGCAAGCCCTTGACTTTTGAGGGCCTGCGGGCTTTCCGGTGGTCGGAGCGACACGACTCGAAGAATGTACCCCGCCCGCAAACCCTTGATTTTAGCAGGTTTTCTTGTCCCGGTCCGTCTTTTGGTCCGCCTCTTTTTCTTTTAGGATGGCGGCCACGCTTACGCTCTTCCGCACGGCGTGAGCGTAAACTGCCGCCGTGGTGGCCGGGCTGGAGTGGCCCAGGAAAGCGGCCACGGTCGGGAAGGAGTACCCTGCGTCGAGTAGGAGAGAGCCTGCGGTGTGTCGAAGATCGTGTATACGAATGTGCGGCAGGTCCGCTTTTGCTAGCGCCCTGTTGAGGGTTTTCCGCACGGCGCTTTCCTTTACGGGCCTCCCGTCCAGCGAGGCGAAAACCAGGTCGCTTCGCTTTACAGCCAGGGACTGCACTTTCCCGCTGGCCTTCCGGTGTGCTTTCAAGAGGGCCACCGTTTCCGCATCCAGCAGTAGCGTGCGCTCGCTACTGCTGGTCTTTGTTTCTTTGAGCTTTCTATGGCGCACGTCCGCGGCCCTCCTCACGGTCAGTGTGCCCTTTTCCAAGTCTATATCCTGCCACTTCAGGCCTAGCACTTCTCCTAGGCGCATTCCGGTCAGCGCCAAGAGCCTAATAATCAGGTAGTGCTTGTATCCTTTTGCGGCCTCCAAGAGCTTTTTTAGCTCCTGAACCGTCAGCACCCTCCTTTCCTCCCTGGGCACCCTGGGGGCGCGAAGCCCGGCGGTGGGGTCGGAGGAGAGCAGTCCCCAAGCTACTGCCTGGCGCAGGGCCGTTCGCAGGGTGGAGTACATGTCCTTCAGCGTCCTGGGCTTTACCTTCCCGTGCAGTCCCGCCAGCGCCTCCTGGAGTGTGAAGGCGGTCAGGTTGTACATGGGAAGGTTGCCCAAGATCTCTTTCAACCGCCTGGCGCGCCAGAAGTACGTTTCCCACGTCCTCCCAGAGATCGTACCCCTGATCTTTTCCAACCAAGTATCGAGGTACTGGCCTACGGTCATAGAGAGTTTTGCTGGGCCTGCGCGCTTCTTTAGTTGAGCCTCCAACTCCGCGGCTCGCAGGCGTGCCTGGGACAGCGTGCCATTGAAGGCTTCGTAGTGGTAGATCTTTTTACCGTTTGCGTCTCTTCCCAGATATACAGAAATCAAGTATTTGTTCGGTCCTTTTCTTTTTAGTTGTGCCATAGATACCGCCTCCCCTGAAAAGGGGAAGCCAGGCGAGATCTTACTTCGACCCCGCCCGACCCCTTTCCTTCAGAGAGTCTAGATAGTTTTTGATCGCCTCTTCGGTAATGCGTATTCTCCGTCCGGACAGCTTCAGGGCCTCCAGCCTGCCTGTATAGATGAGTTCGTAGATGAAACCCTTCTTCACCCGTAGCATTCGGGCCACTTCGGGCACGGTGTAGAGTTGGATCATGGCAAAATCACCTCCCAGGAAGCAAAAAAGCCGGGCCAGGTGCCCGGCGGCCAGTAGCCCTTTGAAAAGAAAAGCGGGAAGCGCCGCCTCTCGGCACTCCCCGCGCCTCCCCTCCGATGAACGGAGGACCGAGCCGTCAGATCCCCTCCACCAGCTCCAGGGCCTCCGCCGCCTCCCGCAGGGCCTCCTCCCCGAGGAGCTCGAGCCACTCCGCGGTGGGGCCATCTGGGGTGAGCAGCAGAACCTCCTCCTCCGGCTCGGCCCGCGGGCCGAACTCCGCCGCCCGGAGGAACCTGTCGCCCGAGCGGTGGGCTGCTGCGCAGTCCGTGCTGGCCACCCCGAAAGGAGTGTTTTGAATAAATTTGGCACCCCGTACCGTCCCTGTTCTCCGCTTCCATAAATTTATAACAAACTTACCGGACTTTTGTAACAAAGCAGGGCTAAAATTCCCACCAGAAGCACCCCGGCGACCCGGGCCCCATCTCCAAAGGAGTAAGGGAGGCCCTGGGGTGCATTCTATACACTTTCCGAGGGGAGGTGTTTCGCGTGAAGAGGAGGGTCGCTGTAGCGTTGCTTGCCGTCCTTACCGCTGCCGCATTACTCTTCTCAGGCGTCGCCCTGGCGCAGATCGGCACACCCGCTGCCAAGAACCCGCCGTTCTTCCAGGACTTCCTGGAGAAGCTGGCGGCCAACCTGGGGGTAGACCAGGGCAAACTCCAGGAAGCCCTCAAGCAGACCGAGCTGCAAATGGTGGACGGAGCCGTGCAACAGGGCAGGCTAACTTCCGAGCAGGCGGGGAAAATAAAGCAGAGGATCGAAAATGGCCAGCTTTTCCCCTTGAGTCCGTTCCACGGCCCCAAGCCCAATCGTGAACCCGGATTCGGGAAGGGCTTTGCGGGCAAAAACCCGGACGTGGATGACCACCGATGAGCTCAAGGCCGAACTGCAGCAGGGCAAGAAGATTTTCGACATCGCCAAGGAAAAGGGCCTCACGATGGAACAGTTGCGCCAGAAGCTCCTCGAGGCCAAGATCCAGGCCATTCAGCAGGCGGTAAAGGACGGCAAGATCTCACAGGATAAGGCCCAAAAGATGATCCAGCGACTACAGAACGCCTTGCAGGGCGGTAAGTCCGGACGTTTTGGCCCACCCACTTCCGGAAGCCAGGCACAGTAATGGTTCCATCACCACAACTCCCCTGTCCGTTTACCGGCGGTTTCCCGCAGACGAGCGGGCGAACCGCCGCTCTTTTTTTTCGCCCACGGGATGGCCGCGCGGAAGAGCAAAAGGGACCGGGCGCAAGCACGGTACCCGGCCCATATGCGTGCGCTTACCAGAAAGAGCTTCTGGTATAATGAGGGATGAAGTGGGCAGGTTCACCGCTTACCCAACCGCTACGTCATTCCCCTGCTCGAGCCCCACTACGGGGTTGGACAAACTGGTGGTGGAACTTACAGGTTTCCTACTACTGCAATGCTCTACGGCTGACGGAAGAGAAGGGGCTTAATACCATAGCTCTTCCCACCTTCTCTCCACAGGGACCTTAGGTTATTCATTGGGAGAAGCGGCACAGGTAGCGTTGTGGACGGTGACCGAGATGGCGCCTGGATTTAAAAGCACCAGACGCGTATGCTTCGTCCTTCACGGAAAGGAAATCTACCAGGTCTTCGCGCGGGTGCTGGAGGAACTCTTGAGGTAGTCATGAAGAAACACCGCTCTTGGGGCTTTTGGCGCTTACTGAGCTGGATTTTGGTTCTCTTTTTGCTGATGGGCACCGGTTGGAGTTGCTGGGAGATATACGTCGCCCTGCGCGAACTCCCTTCTTGGCAGATGGATTCTATGTCAATAGTGGCTCCCAGCACCCTCTTCGCTGCCGACGGCACTCCCTTTGCCACCTTGGGCCAGGGCACCTTCATACCGGTGCGCCCAAAAGAGATACCGCATGTGGTCAAGGAAGCCTTCGTGGCGGCAGAAGACAAACGCTTTTACCAGCATCACGGAATAGATGTCACCGGCATTTTGCGCGCCACCTGGTACAACCTGCTCAACCGCAAAATCGTTCAGGGGGGCAGTACTATAACCCAGCAGCTGGCCAAGAACGCCTTTCTTTCTCCCTCGCGCACCTTCAAGCGGAAAATCCAGGAGGTCTTTCTGGCCATCCAATTGGAGCGCCACTACGCCAAAGACGAGATCCTCACCTTCTACCTCAACCGCATCTACTTCGGTGAGGGAGCCTGGGGCATAGGGACGGCGGCCAAGACCTACTTCGACAAACGGGTGGAGGACCTGACCCTGGCCGAGGCGGCCCTGCTGGCAGGGTTGGTGCGCGCTCCCAGCTACTACAACCCCTTCGAAAACCCCGAAGGAGCACTAGCCCGCCGCAACACCGTGCTAAAGCAGATGGAGGAGTGCGGCTTCTCCACTCCGGAGCAGGTGGCCAAGGCCCAAGCCGAGCCCCTCAACCTCAAGCGGGGAATGATTTACAAGCCTGAGTACCCCTACCCCAACTTTGTGGACTACGTGATCGCCACCGTGGAGGAGCGCTTCGGGGAATCAGTTCTTTTTAGGGGAGGGCTCAAGATCTACACCACGCTGGACATAAAGGCACAGCAGGTGGCGGAGGCCGCTATGAAGAATCCCGGCTTTTTCCCCGCCAGCATACGCGACTCCCGAGGGCTCCTGCAGCCCCAAGCGGCAGTGGTGCTGCTTGACCCCAATACCGGGGCCATAAGGGCCATGGTGGGGGAGAGGAATCATGTGGTCAGCCGCCAGTATAACCGTGCTTACCAGGCCTACCGCCTGCCAGGCTCGGCCATCAAGCCCATTCTGGATTACGCCCCAGCCATCGAATACCTGGGGATGACTCCCGACTCGGTAGTGGTAGACGAGCCGGTGCGCTTCGGTTCCTACGAACCCAAAAACTACGACGGACGCTACCGAGGGCCGGTAACCCTGCGCGATGCCCTAGCCCACTCCATCAATGTGGTGGCGGTGAAGTTGCTACACACGGTGGGCCTGGAGAGGGCAGCGGCTTTTGCCCGCAGCCTGGGCATCGAGGTGGACCCGGCTGAGGACGGACTGGCCGCTGCCCTAGGTGCCACCTATCGCGGAGTCACCCCCTTGCAGATGGCAGCCGCCTACGCGGCTTTCGCCAATGGTGGCTACTATGTCAAGCCATACGCGGTAACGCGTATCGTGGCTCCTGACGGCTCAGTGCTGGCTGAGTACCATCCCGAGCTGCGTCGGGCTATGAAAACAAAGACAGCCGAATCCATTGCAAGCATGCTCAAGTCAGCCGTACAGTACGGCACCGGTACCAAGGCCCAAATTGATAACCTGGCAGCAGGTAAAACAGGCACCACCGACCAGGGTAAAGACCTATGGTTTTGTGGATGGGTTTCCCAGATGGTGGGAGTGGTGTGGATGGGATGGGACTTCCCCCGCCCCATACCGGGTGCTTACGGCGGAGACTACTGTGCTCCCATGTGGCGCTACATCATGATGCAGGCACTGGACCTGCACCCAACCCAGGTTCCAACTCCGTCTAAACCTACTCCTGCTACTCCTCCTGCTTCTGCTCTTAAACCGGCTCCGGAGTCGGAACAAAACCCATCTCCTCCTGCCCCCTCACCTCAGCCTGGCACTCCGTCCCAGTCGCAGGAGCAGCCTAACAAAACCAAACAGCAATTCCAACCACCTATGACAGAACAACAGGAGCCCAAATCCTTGCCGCCACCCTCTGGGTCTACTCCCCCGTCAAAGCCAGCGCAGGAAGAAAAACCCGACGAACAAAAGCAGCCCCCAAATCATACTCCGCAGCAACCAGTTCAACCGGCTGCTGGAAATTCCCATCTGACTTCTCAATAAATACCTGGACAATATAAACATTGCTTGATATAATCCATAAAAACGCGAGATAATCAATTGAGAAAATTCAAAAGTCTCTGTGGAACGGGTGATCCTGCTACTAGGCAGGAGAGAGGGAAGTCAGTGAAAATCTGACGCGGGGCCGCCACTGTGAATGGGGAGCCCCCCACATCAGGCCACTGGCGAGTAGCCGGGAAGGCGTGGTGGGGCAATGATCCATGAGCCAGGAAACCTGCCCGTTCCCCTTAATATGCACTGTCCCTACGGGCCTATGGGGAGGTGGGAAGTCCATCCTTAATTATCCCCTGCTTCCGTTGCGGACAGGGGGTTTTTTAGTTTTGCCGACAGCTTTCCCCAGTGCTTACTTCAATAAAACGGGAGGCTATGGGACCCATGCAAAAAAGGCTTATACCCTTCTTACTGGTGTCCATTCTTCTACTTTTATCTCCCCAGCAAAGCGCTTGGGCAATGCACATCATGGAAGGATTTCTGCCACTTAAGTGGTGCCTCTTTTGGTTTGTCCTGACCCTGCCTTTTCTGGCGGTCGGGCTTCGCTCCATCAATAAGAACGTCCGAGCCAAGCCGGAAATTAAATTACTCCTTGGCCTAGCCGGTGCCTTTGCTTTTGTCCTCTCAGCTCTAAAAATACCTTCGGTTACCGGCAGTTGTTCACACCCCACCGGAGTAGGCTTGGGGGCCATGCTCTTCGGCCCCACTACCATGAGCGTCCTTGGCTGCATTGTATTGCTATTTCAGGCACTGCTGCTTGCTCACGGCGGCCTGACCACCCTCGGTGCCAATACCTTTTCCATGGCCGTGGTGGGCCCATTAGTGGCTTATGGGATTTTCCGGTCGGGCCTGCGCTTGCGCTTGCCCAGAAGCCTGGTAGTCTTTGTTGCTGCCTTTCTGGGGGACCTTGTAACTTACGTAACCACCTCCCTGCAATTAGCCCTGGCCTTTCCCGCCCCGGAGGGTGGTGTCTGGGCCTCCATACTCAAGTTTATGAGCATTTTCGCCGTGACTCAGGTGCCCCTGGCAGTCAGCGAAGGTATACTTACCCTCTTAGTCTTTAACTTCCTAGTAGCATACAACCGCCAAGAACTAGAAGAACTTAATGTACTTTCCCGGGAGGTGTAAAAGTGGGAAAAATTAAAAACCTAGCCCTAATTTTCCTTGTTGTGCTGCTGATCGCTCTGCCTCTCTTCATGCACAGGAACGCGGAATTCGGCGGCGCTGACGACCAGGCAGAAGAGGCTATCGCAGAGATTGCTCCAGAGTACCACCCATGGTTTAAAAACATCTGGGAACCTCCGAGCGAAGAAGTAGAGTCACTGCTCTTTGCTCTCCAGGCCGCCCTGGGAGCTGGCTTGATCGGTTACTACATTGGGTTTACACGGGGGCGCCAAAAAGGTGCTTAAGTTAGACTGCTTCGCGTATACCAATGCCCTGCGCCGTGTGCACCCCGGGGAAAAGCTTGCCTTTGCCCTCCTCTCTATGACCGCCTGCCTCGCTTCCGCCGGTCCGCTGGTGCCCCTTCTGGTGCTGGCGTTGATGACGGTGGCTATCACCCGAGGAGCACGCGTACCCGGGCACGTATACCTTAAACTCATGCTCGTCCCTCTAGGCTTTGCCCTGGCCGGGGTAGTTACCGTGGCCTTTAACTTGGGGCGGGCAGGAAGCACGTACCTTTTCAGTATTACCGTGCACGGGCTGACCATCAGCACCAGTTATGCCGACCTCTACCGGGCAGGCCTCATCCTGGCCAAATCCATAGGAGCTACCTCCTGCCTCTACTTCTTAACCCTCACCACGCCGGTGGTAGAGGTGGCCTGCCTTTTGCGTAAAGCCAGGCTCCCGGCACTCTGGGTTGAATTGCTCTGCCTCATTTACCGCTTCATCTTTGTGGTTATGGAAACGGCAGAGAAAATCTACATCTCACAGTCCGCTCGCTGGGGCTACTCTACCCTGAAAAATGCCTACCGGTCGCTGGGCCAGCTGGTATCGGTCCTCCTGGTGAGGTCTCTGCACCACTCCAGAGCTTTGTACACCGCCCTCCTGGCGCGGGGGTACGACGGTGAACTGCAGGTGCTCGAAGAGCGCTTTGAGGTTTCCAGAAAAAACTGGGCCTTCATCACGGGAACGGGTGCAGTCCTGTTCTTTTTGGGCCTGGCCGGGCGGGGGTGGCCATTTTGAAGTATATCCTTGAGGCCAGGGACCTTTATTTTACTTACCCGGACGGTACCCCCGCCTTAAAGGGCGCTTCCCTGGCTGTAGAAGAAGGAAAGAGGGTAGCCATTTTGGGCCCCAACGGAGCCGGCAAAACTACCCTCTTCCTTCACTTCAACGGCATTCTCCGCCCGCAAAAAGGAAAGGTGCTTTACGCCGGGAAAGAGGTACAGTACGACCGCCGCTTTTTAAAGCAGCTGCGCCGGGAGGTAGGCATAGTTTTCCAGGATCCCGACTCCCAGCTCTTTTCGGCCAGCGTGTTCCAGGAAGTCTCCTTCGGCCCAATGAACCTGGGTCTCCCAAAAGAAGAGGTAGCCCGTTTGGTGGAAGAAGCCATGGAGGCTACGGAAATAAGCGCTCTTAGGGACAAACCCACCCACCTCCTGAGCTACGGCCAGAAGAAAAGGGTCTGCCTGGCTGGGGTGCTGGCCATGAAACCCCGCGTGCTCATCTGCGACGAACCCACGGCAGGGCTTGACCCAAAGTACGCCCGCCAGAGCATGGAGCTTTTTGACCGCCTGCACCAGAGAGGCACCACTATTATCCTGGCCACCCACGACGTGGACCTGGCCTATTCCTGGGCTGACTACGCCTACTTTATGGAGGGCGGTAAGGTGGTGGGAGAAGGCCTGCCGCAGGAAGTTTTCCGTGACACACGACTCCTGGAAAGCTGTAACTTGACCCGGCCCTGGCTGGTGGAGTTTTTCGAACTCCTTTGCAGTCAAAAGGTGCTTCCAGAGGATTCTTCCCCGCCTCGTAACAGGGAGGAGCTTGTCCAGCTTTTCCTTGCGGTGTAGCGGTGTATAAGGAGGAATGCTATGTGGATTAGGAACAGAATCCGTCGAAAGTTGCGTTTCCTACCCCTATCCTCCTTAAACCAAACGATGAAAGCAAACTATGCTATTGCCGTGTTTCAGGCCTTTCTGGCAGCCACCTTGTTCGGGGTTAGTATTCCCCTAGCCAAGGTACTGTTGGGTGGAATAGGACCTGTTCCCCTAGCTGCCCTACTTTACCTGGGGAGCAGTACCGGGTTGTTAATAATCAAAGCCGGCCAGCATCTAACTCGGCCGGCAGTAATTAAGGAAGCCGCTTTAAAACGAACCGACGTACCTTGGTTGCTGGGGGCACTCTTGGCAGGGGGCGTAGCCGCACCTATATTACTTTTCTTTAGCTTGGAGCACACTCCTGCGGCTACCGCCTCCCTGCTTTTGAACTTTGAAGGTGTTGCTACAGCTATCATTGCAGCGCTAATTTTCGGGGAGGCAATTGGCACCAGGACATGGTGGGCCATTATTGCTATTACTGCGGGGGGTATTCTTCTCTCTTGGGACGAAAGGGGTGCCTGGGGTTTTTCCGGTGCTGCTTTCGGGATACTTGGTTCCTGTTTTCTCTGGGGCCTGGATAATAATCTTACCCGGAATATTTCAGCAAAAGACCCCTTGACCATCGCAATCTTTAAGGGTCTCGGAGCCGGTGTCATTTCCCTAATTTTAACAAACATCAGCAACAGTTCACTTCCCGGTCCAAGCCAGGTGTTATCTGTTATGCTCCTGGGTGGGTTCAGTTACGGCCTAAGTCTTGTTTTCTATGTCCTGGCCTTGCGTAGTTTGGGAGCAGCGCGTACCAGCGCCATCTTTGGCCTGGCTCCCTTCGTCGGTGCCGCAATTTCTCTTGCCATCTTTCGGGAAACTCCCTCTCCTTTCCTCCTCTGGGCCTTGCTTGCTATGGCCATCGGGGCTTTCCTACTCCTTGGCGAGGAACACGACCATACTCACCTTCACGAAGCTTTAGAACATGAACACCGACATCGCCACGACGACGGCCATCATTCCCATCAACACGATACAGAAGTACCCCCAGGATTGGTTCATTCTCACTGGCATCGGCACGAGGCCATCATTCACAGCCATCGGCACTTACCAGACCTACATCACAGGCATAACCATGCTCTTGCCTCCCGTAGCCGTCAAAAACAACAGTAACCTTGATAAGTCTTGAACCTCATGGAATTTCGGTAGCGCCTTTTTTCGCGATTTTTAAGCTGTGTTTTCACCAGCAACCCCTGTGATAGCCCTTGAAGGGCCGCCACCTTCATTTTCCACTTTTCTCGGGACGACACCGCTTCCCGGCGCCTTCCTGTTAAATACTCTCAAGATGAAGGGCCACAAGTTACCTTTTCGTCGTTCGAACCTTACCTTCGCTGGGCTTGGTACTTCGTTCCAGGGAAAATATGGCGCCGAGCCGCGCCACGAGGTTTTCCCCAGGAAAGACCTCTATGCGTGCTACGTAAACCTCTCCTGGTAAGTTCAAGCGATCCTTTTGAATCCAAAAACGCCGTATACCTGCCTCGCGCAACAGCGCTTCCAGCTCCGGCGTTGAGTCCCCGTACGGAGGAGCAAACTCGGTAACTTCAATGCCCAGCTTCTCCAGTTCCAGCTTCATAAGCTGGATATCCGCCCACACACGCGCACGATATTCTTCTAGACTCTCTCCCGGCAGAGGGCGGGCAATCCAGGAACCGCTTTCCGTCCAGCGGTGGCCATCATAGGTATGGCCGCCAAAAATCCAGCCTTTTTCAATCAACTCGCGCGTTTCCTTGGCAGTCAAATGCGGCCTGGCCCGCTCCGGCCGGGGATGGTTGGAGTACCACTTCGCTATCGGGAACACAAAAGCCGCCATATTACGTTTGCGCAAAACGGGAAAGGCGTACTTATAGACCCCCTCATAGCCGTCATCAAAGCTTAGAACCACAGCCCCAGGAGGAAGATCCTTTTTTCCTTCAAGGTAGGCTAAAAAGTCGGCAGGCGCAACTACGCGGAACCCCGCTGGCTGTAAAGAGTCCAAAAGCTTTGCCAACTCCTCGGGAGTGATTACAGCCGGGCTGCCCGCTGATTTCGGGTCAACTTCGTGAAACAGTAACACCGCTACTCCTTTCCTAAAGGCATTTTGAGCCGTTACGGGTACGGAAGAAAACCCTTTTTCCCCTTTTGCTCCGGATATTGTTAACGCACACCCCGCCAGCATTAGGAGTGCAGGTAAGATTAAAAAAATTACTGACAGCCTAACCTTGCTGGCTGCTAATCCTAACCCTTCCCAACGCACGCCGGCAAAAGCACCAACCTTCCCCGTACACCAAAACTTTCCGGCGCGGTGGCCCCTAGCTTCAGCTATAAGGAAGAGCGCCGGTAAATCTTTGCACTTCCATATTTTCTAACCCATCTTTTCTTTCTCCTGCCGTTTACAAAACCGCCGCGGGAAAGCCCTACCCCTTCGAGACCTACTAACAGATGTCATGCAAATTCCTCCACAGATAATTCAGGCCACGAAGGCTCTCCTTCATGAGGCTAAAAAGTCAGCCTTCGTGGCCTTTTTCCTATTTACCGGTTGCAAGACCCTTTTTCTCAGAGGTAAGGAATCATGGGGCAGATACAACAAAACCTTCTACTTCCACACCAACCACCACAACCTGGAATGAGCTCAATTGTGAACCCATTTTTGGCAGCCTTGCCACCCGCTCTCCAGGTACCAATATTGTCTGCACGCAATAGCTTTTAAAGTCACTCCCGCCTTTCTTCTTTCCCCTGCATGGAGGAAGAGGAGGTTAACCTGCGGGTTCCCGCCAGGGCCCTTCCCAGAAAGTACATAACTCCAAAAACTAAAGCGGTACCAATTATGCCAGAAAGCGATGTGGCCAGGCCTTCGTTGGAAACCCCAGGAAACTTGTAGTCGGGCATCGGAACATGAATTAGTTCCTTGCCCTCCGCTAAATCGAGAAACCCCTTATCCTCAGCTACCCTCTCCAGTCCGTCAGGATAAGGACAGGCAAATGGAGAAAGTAATGCCGCCACCACAAGAGCAATTAGAAGCCCCAGGAGAACGCTTTTTCTCATTTCTTCTCACCCGCCAAGAAATGCCTCTGTCCAGGCTGCTCTACTCCAATGGCCCGGAATATAAAGGAAACCGCTACAACAGTAATTACCCCCTCACCAATGCCAATAAGTGCATGCCATCCCATCATGGCCGGCAGGACTACTCCCAAGGGCACCGTGCCGGAAAAAGCAAGCTCAAGGCTGCATGCCAGCGCTGCGGCTACCACTGAAACCCAAGAGGCCAGGAAAATAGCCACCACGCGACTGGTATTTCCCCTAAAAAGGCCCGTAATCGAGCGGTAAACACCATAAGCCACCCACGGCGCAATAACGGCCATGTTCAGCACGTTGGCCCCCAATGCGGTGAGGCCGCCGTCATAAAAGAAGAGCATTTGGATGACCAGCACAGCAGTCATGACAAGCATGGCGCTCCATGGCCCGAGTAGTAGAGTTGCCAGAGTTGCCCCCAGGAGGTGGCCTGAAGTGCCCCCCGCCACGGGGAAGTTAACCATTTGCGCAGCAAAGATGAAGGCCCCCATCACTCCAAGCACCGGTACCTGGCGCTCCTCCAACGCCTTCCTGGTCTGAGCCAGCGCCCCGGCCAGCGCACCAGCACTTAACGCGCTGGCACCCACCCATACCTTTGGGTCTAAAAAGCCGTCGGGAATATGCACCAATACCGCCCTCCTCTGGAGTTTTTGTGAGGTTAAGGAAATTAAAAGTGACCACTCCGGTCCATTCTAATTTTGGAGACCTTCGTGGTCACCGCTGTCCATTGTATTGCTTTAAAAGCGGCTTGGAAGAAAAACCCCCCGTGCCTCCTTGGCACGATTGCTACAAGCTGCTCCTAATGAAATTATTCTCCCTGGCCTCCTAAAACTCCTGCTATATTTGGATTAAATTCTCCTTCCGAAAGAAATATCTCGTTAACCAATGGCCAGCCCAGGAAAGAAGTGACCGTGGTAATATGCCACATATAACAATGGCAGAGGCACTATTAGCTTGCTTGCTCAATAGGGTACAGCGAAAAGGCTATCTGTCCGCTGCAACCGAGCGAAGAAGCATCTTTGCCGGAATCATCCGGCAAACCGCCGTTTTTTTAACCCGGTACCTCAAAACATATCTGCTTTCACAAAAGCGGGGAATTCCCCCTGTCGCGCACCAAGCTCAGACAGAAAACGTAGAGCAGGACCTGGCACAACCTGTATTTGAGCATTTTAATATAGAGACCTTGGAAGACCGAGCTGTTCCTCCCCTTTTGGCAAATTGGATTTGGAGTATTTTTCATATGCCACTTTCCCCTTCAAGGGGAATCACCATGTGGTCGAATCTTATAAGCGATTTTTGTTACAATTCCATGGAAAACAGGAAAAAAAGAAAAATCAAGCACCCTTGCGCCCGAACATACCGAAAGGAGAAAAATAACACCAACGCGTTCCGGCAGAATTATTTCCACCTGGGAAGGCTTTGACTTGCCAGAGCTGCGAGTCTTAAAAACTAATCGTGGCAAACTTCATTACAGGAGGCAAGCCCATGCCCAGGTTTTTAAAGAGGCTCCTGATAGGTCCCCCCCTGCCAAACCAGGCCCTGGTCAGGGAGAGACTTCCCAAGTGGAAGGCACTGGCCATCTTTTCCTCCGATGCCTTATCCTCCGTTGCCTACGGCCCGGAGCAGATAGTGCTCGTCCTTGTCTCGGCAAGTCTTGCCCTCTACAGCTTTACCATCCCTATCGCGCTGGCTATCATCGCCTTGCTCGGCATTGTCAGTCTGTCTTACGCCCAGGTTGCCCAGGCCAACCCGGGTGGAGGGGGTTCATACTCCGTAGCCAAAAAGAACCTCAACGAGACGGTTGCGCTGGTTGCGGCAGCTTCACTATTCATCGACTACATTCTAACAGTGGCGGTAAGCGTTTCTTCAGGAACGGATGCCATTACCTCGGCTTTCCCCTGCCTCTACCCTTTCCGCACCTCTATCGACCTCTTTGTCCTCTTCGGCATCCTCATGCTGATCAATCTACGGGGCGTGCGTGAGTCTTCCACAGTCTTCGTCTTTCCCACCTACGGCTTTATAGCCGGCATGCTTGCTCTAATAGTCGCCGGCTTCTATCAGGCCTTCATCATCGCCGACAGACCTCCCTTCACCCTCCCCACCGGGCAGGTAGCCTGGAATAGCGCCGCCTTGTTCATTGTCTTGCGCGCCTTTGCCAGCGGCTGTAGCTCAATGACCGGGATAGAAGCCATCTCCAACGGTGTGCCCATGTTTAAGCCCCCGGAAACTGCTAACGCCCGCAAAACAACCTACATGATGGCCATGCTGCTGGGCGTTATGTTTGGCGGCATCACCTACCTGTACGTTTACCACCAGCTGCTGCCACTGAGCGAGCAGACCATGCTCTCGCAGCTCGCCCAAGCCGTTTTTGCACGTACTTGGCCTTACTACTACATTCAGTTCACCACCATGCTGATCCTCTACCTGGCAGCCAACACCTCCTACAACGGCCTGCCGCCGCTTCTCTCCCTGCTGGCAAGGGACGGTTATATGCCGCGGTATCTCGCGGCGCGCGGCGACCGCCTGGTCTTCTCCAACGGCATTATCCTGCTCTCCATAGTGTCAGCTGCTTTCATTTTCTTCTTCCGGGGAAATACCGAACACCTCATCGCCCTTTATGCCCTAGGCGTATTCATTTCCTTTACCATCTCCCAGGCGGGAATGGTCGTACACTGGTGCCGTGAAAAAGGCAGGGGCTGGCGGTTAAAGGCGCTGATCAACGGCATAGGGGCGGCAGTGACCACCCTTGTGGCAGGAGTTATCGTCATCACCAAGTTCATCTACGGGGCCTGGCTAGTGGTGATTTTGATCCCTCTCCTAATAGCCATGTTTAGAAAAGTACACCAGCATTATCAGGACATGCGGGAGCAACTAAGGCTTCCGCCGGAAAGTTACAGGGGAGGCAGCTTTAAACGGCCGATGGGGCGAAACCTGGTAATTGTACCCATTGCCGGGGTAAACCGGGTGGTGGAGAACACGCTGGCTTATGCTAAAACCATCTCCCCTCATATTACCGCCCTTTACGTGAGCACCGATGAGGAAAGCAGCCGGGAAGTGGAGGAAAAGTGGCGGAGGTGGGAGACAGGGATTGAGCTGGTGGTGCGGTACTCGCCGTACCGAACCATCCTCGAGCCCATCGTTGAATATGTGAACCAGGTGCGGAGGAACGCCCAACCAGGAGATTTCATTACTCTGTTGATCCCGGAATTTGAGCCCCGGAAGTGGTGGCACCGCTTCCTGCACAACCAGACAGCCTGGTTTTTACGCACCTACTTCCTTCTTCACGAAGACGTGGCCGTGTGTGTGGTACCTTTCCGGCTACAAAAGTAGCTTACCTATCCACTTACCGTGACCTCCTCCCCCAATGAACTGGGGAGCGTCCACGGAGAAAACGGCATCCGGAACGTCGGGGCCCGTGATTAGGTACTCTTGAGGTTCCTGCATGTAGCGTGTCCCGCCGCATGCAGTACACGGGTACGACCTTCCGGCCGCACCATAGCTTGGCCACTAAGACAAAAAAGATTTGAAAAACTTTGTGCTTCGGGCTTACACCCTGTGAGGGGACCCGTGTATCCCCTTAATGAATTTGAGGAGAATTACAGCCCCCTCACATTCTCCCACTTTTCTAAAAAGAGTAAAGGCTAAGAAGGTATATGTTACCTGTTCTGAGTAATATATACTTGAGTGTAATCTACTACTTATCTTGGGAGGGAACGCCTTTGAGAAAGACCCGCTCCAAATTCCTCTGGCTTGTTGTGCTTCTCGTAATCCTTGCAGTCGCAGGCTGCGCCGGGAAGGCTGCCACCAGTGCCAGCCCACCACCTGCTGGTTCCCAACCAGGTAGTGCTGCGAGTTTCAGTGTTTATTTCCCCCGCGCGGGGCAAGACCCGGCGCCCGTTCTCTGTGAACTTTACGGAAAAGCCAATCAGACCCTAGACGTTGCCATTTACGGGCTAACCCACCCAGAGATAGTTAAGGCTATCGTTGATGCTCATAAACGGGGCGTTAAGGTGCGGGTCATTACTGACCGCGAGCAAGCGGAAAGTACCGTTCAAAAGCACGCCATCAGCACTCTCCTGCTGGCTGGCATCCCAGTTAAGGAGAACACCCACTCCGGGCTCATGCACCTAAAGATGAGTATTATTGACGGGGCGATAGCCACTACGGGCAGCTATAACTACACGAAGTCAGCCAGCGAGAAGAACGATGAAATGCTTGTAGTGATTAAAGATCCAGCATTTGTCAAAATATGCCAGGAAGAGTTTGCTCGTATGTGGGCAGATGAAAAGAACTTTGTCTCGCTGGAGAACAAAGGAAAGGGAGCTAAGCATTAGGCCACGATAGAGAAATCCCTTCAACGGTACCGGTACTTGCCGCTGGTAACACCGCTTCTGGATTAGGTTTTTCCCTTGGCTCAAACAGCAAGGCTCTGGAGTGAAATGGATGTGTTCACAGTCGATTAATAAGGAGTACTCCACCTATGAACCATCTCAGAGGTCCTGACTTTGCCATTTCCTGGTCCAGGCTGGTATACGCGGTAGCCCTCTTTTTGGCTGCTGGTTTTGCGGCCACGCACTTGGGCCGGGCCCGGGAGATCTGGCAGGTATTCCGGCGCGGTACCTGGGGGTGGACGGCTGTTGCTGTCCTCTTGCAGCTGGCATTTTTGTTAAACCAGAGCGCCTTGTACAAAGCCGCCTATCAGATGGCCGGGTTGCCCCAGGGCTTTAAGAAGCTCCTCATGCTGGTAACGTCATCTGCCTTTGTTTCTGCGGTTATCCCGGGAGGCACCCTCTCAGGTGCGAGCGTGATGATTTATGACGGGCTGAAGCAGGGCTGGGATTTTTCTCGCGTATTGATAGCCAACCTCATCTTTTACCTCTTTGACTACCTGGCTTTTCTGGTGCTGCTGGCAGTAGCCCTGCTTTACCTTTTCTTGCGGGGCAGCCTGCAACAGTATGAACTCTTAGCTACCGCCTTTCTTCTGCTTCTGGTGTGCGGGCTGTTTTTAATTCTTTTCTTCACCGCTACAAGACCGTCAACCGTTTTGAGTTTGAGCGGCAAGCTAAGCCGCCTCGCCGGCCGTCTCTTTCCTCCAACTGCCCGTAAACTTTCGGACTGCGATAAAAAGGCTGAAGAGTCCGTTTGGCAGCTATCCAAAGCTTTAAAAGCCGCTGCTTATTGCCGTCCGGTTCTCTTGCGGGCGGTTCTTCACGCTCTCTTGATGGACGGGATCTCTCTGTTGCAGGTGCAGGCCTTCTTTCTTGCCTTTGGTCAAGCCCCCGGTCCGGGCTGCCTTATCGCCGGCTACGCCATCGGCGTGTTATTCATGATTGTATCCATTACTCCGCAGGGGGTAGGCATTGTAGAAGGGGCCATGACCACGGCTTACATCTCACTTGGAGTTCCGCCTGAGCAAGCCGTTCTGGTCACTTTCAGCTACCGTGTGCTGAGCCTCTGGCTCCCAGTAGTTTTGGGCTTCGCGTGCATGAAAAAGGTGGTGGCGAGATGGTGAGCAGCCGCTTTTCCTCCTTTCCCAAGCACTACTTGGCCGCTATTCTTGTGGGCCTGCTGGGGACGGGTAACATTCTTTCCGCCTGGCTCGTTTACCACCCGACCCGCCTTTTCTGGCTAAAGCATCATCTGCCCTGGGCAGTGCTGCGGGGTAGCTGGCTCGGTAACGTGTTTGCGGGGAGCGCGGAACTGTTTCTTTCCTGGAGTCTGGGGCGCCGCAAAGCCCAGGCCTGGCGCATCGTCGTGCTTATGTTACTTGTCTCTACCGCAACCAGCCTCTTGCGGGGGCTAAACTACGGCCAGGCAGTAGTTAACTTCTCCATCCTGGTGATCCTACTGGCCCTAAGGACCGAGTTTACCGCGGCCAGTGACCCGCCTTCGGTCCGCCACGGCCTGGTCACCCTGGCAGGTACAATGCTTTTCGCCTACCTTTACGGGCTTTTCGGCTTTTACCTTTTGGACAAACACTTTCACCAGCATTTTGACTTTGCCGAAGCCTCCCGCCAAACCATTGCTTTTCTGCTCTGGTCAAGCACTCCGGCACTGGAAAGGCCCAACAGGCTGGCCCGCTGGTTTCTGGACTCCCTGGCCGCCATCCAGGTTCTGGGTACGATCTACGGGTTGATCATGGTCCTGCGCCCGGTAATTTACCGCCGCACCGTGCTCCCAGCGGAAAGGAAAAGAGCAGCCGAAATCGCCAAAAGATACGGCCGCTCTTCACTGGCCCACTTGACGCTGTTACCGGATAAAATTTACTACTTCAGCCGTTCCGGAAATAGCTTTGTAGCCTATACCTTGGTGGGGAACATAGCTCTTGCGCTGGGCGACCCCATTGGACCGGAAGAGGAAATACTTCAGGTTATCGCTGAATTTACCACTTACTGCGGCAGGAACGACTGGCACCCGGCGTTTTATCAGGTTCTCCCGGATTACCTGTCCGCTTACGAAGCCTGTGGCTACAAAATCCTCAAAATCGGCGAAGAAGCAGTAGTGGACCTGCACAACTTTACTTTAAGCGGCAACAAGCAAAAGAGCCTCCGCCAGGCAGTAAACCGCATGGTACGCAAGGGTTATACTACGGAACTGATTCACCCTCCCCTGAGCGACGAGATATTAAAACAGCTAAGAGAAGTTTCCGACCAGTGGTTACGGAATCAGGTGGGCGGGGAAAAGAGGTTCTCCTTGGGTTGGTTTGATCCGGCATACCTGAGGGAGTACCCGGTTATAGTGGTCAGAGACGCCGGAGGTCGCATTATGGCTTTTGCCAACATCATCCCCGAATACCAGAAAAAAGAGGGAACTATCGACCTCATGCGCCGCAAAGGGGGAGAAAACGGCCTGATGGACCTGATGTTTGTGCGCCTGATCGAGCACTTTAAAGAACAGGGGTACGATACCTTCAATTTGGGCCTCTGCCCCCTGGCAGGGGTAGGTGAGGAGCCCGGGGCCAGCCTGCAGGAAAAGACCGCACACTTCTTCTACCACCACTTCAATAAGCTTTACGCCTTTAAGGGGCTGCGCCGCTTCAAAGAAAAATTTGCTCCCCGCTGGGAGCCGCGCTACCTCGCTTATCCAAACCCGCTGCTACTGCCCAAAATTGCCTTGGCCGTAGTCACAGCCAATGCCGGAGGCAGTCTGTGGAGCTATGCCAGAGCCTGGTGGGAAAAGCGCAAGCTAGCTTAAAAGAGACCGTCGCAAAACCGAAGGAAAATAGTAAGTCATAACCCTTTAACCAACTAGAATTAACATTATATGGAAATCAGGCTTTTATGGAAGAGCTTACCACAGCAAATCACCATCTTTAGTACCAGTATCAGGTAACCGAGCCCTTGAAAAAGGCAGAGAAACCCCTTATTCCTAGGCTGCTGCGGCTTTAACTGCCCGCTTGACAGCAACTGCTAAGTACACCCACCGCTTGAAGTTTACCGCCAGGGCGGTGAAAATGGCCTGAAGCCTAGTTTTACCAGCCCCCAGTAGCGGGCACGTCGTAGCCCGTGCCAGCGGGCCAGCTCACCGTTTTTGGGCTCAATTAAAGCACGCCCCGACCACAGGTGCTGTGGGATCGTATCACCTTCGCCAGCGCCCGGTTTACTTCCTCAATGGAGAAATATTCCGGATCAAACTTCTTCCCGCCCGTATCTTTCTCCGCCCAGGCAAGGTAATCGTCGTACTCCGGGTGCCCGGGGTCGTTGATGACGCGCAGGAAATCTTCGTAACCCGAGACTCCCCCCACGTCCTCCGGCGGCCTGTGGCGGGCGCCAGCGATGCATACCGGGTAACGCTGCCCTTCTTCGGCGGGGAGTATCTTTTCCAGAACTACCTCATGCCGCCAGTTGTCCCCAAAGTCGTAAGTATAGACACACTTCTTTCGCTCGCAAAGGAGGGCGTCGATTTTCGTTCTTTTGGCATTCAGCTCTTTTGCCCCTCCGTAAAGTTCTCCCGGGGCGTAATCGGGGTCGGGAACGTGCACTACCACGTCACCGAAGTTAAACTCAAACAGGTGGTAGTCCTGCCAGCCAAAGGCGGCCTGAATGATTTTGTGGAGCTTGTAAAAAGTAATGCCTGCCGGCACCAAAACCCGCCTCCAAATGGGGGGCTTGATCTCCTCTAAAGTTATCTTAAGCTGGTATACCAAATTTGATCCCATAAACAAACCTCCTCACCTATTAACCGTCACCACGTAAGGCGGAACAGGCCAGTGAAGGGGCGGTTTCTTCAATTTATGTTAAATTTGTTGCTCCCGGACGAAAGCCCTGCCCGTAAGCCTCCTAACCGCTCTCCTTGAGGCTTTTATTACCATTTTGTTCGCTTCGTTCACCTCGCACCCCGCCGCGCGGGCCGCCGCCGCGAGGCTCCCCAGTTCGAGCGCCAACTCCAGGAGCCGCGCCGCCTCCTCCCCCAGGGCGACCCTGACCGCCACCCTCTCCGGGAGCATGCCGCGGCACGGCTGGCTCGCCAGCCAGGAAGCCGCCGCGTAGAGCGCCACGCTGGTTGGAAGAGACACCAGACGCACGCCCTTCTCCTGGCAGACCTCCCGGAGCAGGGCTTTCCTGGTGTCCGGCGGGAGGCCGCACCCGGAAAGGTCCCTGACGAGCGCCACCGCTTCCCTCTCCAGGAGGAACTTCCTCCCCGCCAGGGCCTCCTCGAAGAGCCTGCGAACTTCGGCGCGGGCTTCGCTCAGGCGCTTCTGCTTCGCCGTGGGCAAATCGCTCAGCCCGGCGGCCTCCACGGCGGCCTCGAGGGAACCGAAGAGCCTGTAGTACACGTGCTCCCGCGGGCAGCCCGCCTCCCTGCCAGCCTTTCCTCTCAGGTCGGCTGCCGTCGGCCGCGACCCCCCAAGAATCTCCGAGAGCCGCCTGAGTGCAGCCAGGCATTCCTCTCTGGTGTGCTTCGTTCTTCTGAGCATAAAAACTTCCCCTTAGCGCGCAGAATACATCCTGTTGGTTTTCGACGCCACCAGCGCCTTTTTCCTGCACCGCGGCAGGAACAACCCGCACGCTCGGGCCTCCGGGTCACCGTGGGAAAGCACCTCCGCCAGGCCCTCTCTTCCTGCCTCCTTTAACACTTCTACGGCGTGCAGCTCCTCCGGAACCGCCCTCTCCAGAGTACTGTAACGGGGAAGGCCAACAACACAGCCCCACTGCACCTCTTCCCTCCCCCGGATTTTGACCAAAAAGCGGCAGTCGGCACACCGCTTTATTGCCTTTTCCCGCATCTCCGGTAGGATGATGCGGTGCCCTTCCCACAGCCGGTTATCCCGCATACCGCACCCCCGCCCCCGTTAAAGACGCCGCCCGGAAAATGGCCCTCTCCCCGAACCTGCTGCGGATGTAGTCGCAGGCCCGCTCAACACTCTCCCACTTCTCCCTTCCCTCAAAAAGGGTGAGCTGCCGCGGGGGGCCAGCAGCCAGCCCGGCTAGGGCCACCCCCACCGTGCGCACGGGCCAGCCCTCCGGCCAGTGCCGTTCCAGCAATTCCACCGCCGCCCGGTAGACGTCCGCGGCCAGGTCGGTGTACGCGGGAAGGGTCTTCATGCGCGAAAGGTAAGCAAAATTAGCGTCCTTTAAGGACAGCACCACCGTCCTTCCCGCGTAACCACCGCCCCTGGCCCTTTCGGCCACCTTCTCGGCCAGCTCCAGGATGACCACCTTTATCTCCGCAAGCCGGTAGTAGTCCCGGGGCAAAGTCACCTGCTGCCCGATGCTCTTAACCCTTTCCAGCGAGTGGGGGTCGACGGGGCTCTCGTCAATGCCGTTGGCGCACCGCCAGAGGACTTCGCCGTAAACCCCGAACCGCATCCGCAGGATTTTCACCGGGAAGTTGGCCAGGTCGCCGATGGTGTGGATGTTCAGGAACTTTAAGTGCCGCTCGTAGCGGGGGCCGACGCCGAAGAGCTCCCTCACCGGCAGGGGCCAGAGGCGTGCGGGCACGTCCTCGTGTCTCAGCACCGTGAGGCCGTCGGGTTTTTGCAGCTCCGCCGCCATCTTGGCCAGGAGCTTGTTCGGCCCTATGCCGACGCTGCACGTCACGCCCACTTCCTCGCGGATGCGCCTTTTGAGGGCCAGGGCTATATCCACCGGGGAACCGAAGAGCTTCTGGCAGCCGGTGACGTCCAGGAAGGCCTCGTCGATGGAAAACGGCTCCACCAGGGGCGTGAAGTCCCGCATGATGCGCAGGATGCGGGTGGAAAAGTGCACGTAGAGGTGGTGCTGGGGCTTGATGAAAACACCCTCCGGGCAAAGCCGACGGGCCTCGTGCACGGTCATACCGGTTTTTACGCCCTTAGCCTTGGCCTCGTAGCTGGCCGCCAGTACCACCCCGTGGCGCTTCTCTGGATCACCGCCCACAATGACCGGCCTGCCCTTCAAAGTAGGGTCCAGGGCCTGGTGGACGCTGGCAAAGAAGGAGTTCATGTCGGCAAGGAGAATGGCCCTCTCCAAAGCGAAAACCCCCTCGGCAGAGAACGCGTGTTTGGTACTATCTTAGACCAAACACATGTTCCTTGTCAAGGGGGTTAGTACTTGCGGAGGAGGGACACGACTTTGCCCAAAATTTCTGCACTGTCGGTGATAATGGGTTCCATTGTGCGGTTTTCGGGCTGTAGCCTGATGTGACCGTTTTCCCTGAAAAAGCGCTTGACCGTGGCTTCCCCGTCTACCAAGGCCACCACGATGTCGCCGTTCTCGGCGGTCGGCTGCCTGCGGACGACTACGACGTCCCCTTCCAAAATCCCGGCCTCCACCATGCTGTCGCCCCTAACCCGGAGGGCGAAAAATTTGCCGCTGCCCAGGAGGGAAGCCGGAAGGAACAGCACGCCCTCCCAGTTCTCTTCGGCCATCACGGGAACTCCCGCTGCCACCCTTCCCAAAAGGGGTACGCTCACCAATCGCTCTTCTGCTCCCTCTGCGACGACCAACGCACGCGGTAGTGTGGGGTCGCGGCGCAGGTAACCTTTCTGCTCAAGACGCCTCAGGTACGAGTGCACGGTGGAGGTCGAGCTCAGTCCTACCGCCCTGCCGATTTCGCGGACGGTGGGTGGGTAACCCTTTTCGTTGAGATGCTCTTTGATGTATTCAAGAATTTGCGCCTCCCGCCTGGTCAACTCCAACGCTCATCACCTGCCCGGGGTAAATTATACCATCGAAAATGCGTTTTGTGAACTGGTGTTTGATGTTCCTGCATAAAAATGGCATATTTTTTACGCCTCTCCCATTCCGGCTTC
The DNA here is from genome assembly GCF_000429345.1 of Desulfovirgula thermocuniculi DSM 16036. GTDB lineage: Bacteria > Bacillota > Desulfotomaculia > Desulfotomaculales > Desulfovirgulaceae > Desulfovirgula > Desulfovirgula thermocuniculi. The sequence goes on from NZ_AUBR01000016.1 coordinate 50,586, forward strand.
TCTCCTCCACCGCCGCTTCTCTTCGGCCCGGGCGTCCCGGTACTTCGGGCCGCGGCACAGGCGGCACGAGCAGACCAGGTTCCACTTGGAGAGCCTTCCGGAGTTTTTCCTCGCCCACTCCAGGTATTCGTTGAAGAACCTCCACCCGAAGAGCACAAACTTCGCCAGCCCCAGACGCCGCCTTATCACCCTGCGGCGGTGGTGAAAAACGTGCCCCCTATCGTGACGCCTCACGATTAGCACCTCCGTATGCAGCGTGCGTAGAATCTGGCACCGCAGACTTCCCGTCGGTGCCGGGAAAAAAGAGAAGGGAGCGGCACCGCACCCAGGCGGTCTTGCCGCCCCCCTCCGCGCCTTCCGGCCGCCAACCCTACTTCAAGTTCTCTAGCGGCACCGGTTCAACGTTTCTGTATAGTGACACATCCCTGATGACGATGGCCTTCTTCGTGCCCTGCAGGCTCGGTACATATACACAGTACGGCATACCAACTGCCGCTACTCCCAGGAGTGGGATCAGAACAAGCATCAAATTCTTGACACGTCGCAGTGTTGGTGCTAGAGTAATACTAAGTAATACACACCCCTTTTAACAATTTGGAAGGTGATTAGAATGCGGGAAACAGTAGTCTGGACTATCTCCCTGCCCCCTCAGATGGCGGAGAAAGCAAAGGCCCTAGCCAAACTCGAGAACCGCTCTAAAAGCGAGCTCGTCCGAGAAGCGCTACGTCAGTATATGGCCCTTCGGGAATGGGAGCAGATGCAGGCCAAGGCCTCCCTTAAGGCACAGGCCCTGGGGATAACGGACGAAGCCAAAGTAGAAGAGATTGTTGAGGAAATACGGCAAAGGCAATGAAGGCAGTACTGGACACGAACGTACTGATCTCCGCCCTCCTGTTCCCTGGCGGGGCCCCTGACCGGGTATTCAGGGCCGCCCTGAGGGGCCATTATGAGCTGGTGGTCAGCCCTTTCATCATCCAGGAACTTGCCCGCGTGCTCGAAGAGAAATTCGGATACTCCGCTGAAGAGGCAGGAGCTGTAGCAGGGTTTGTTGAAAGCATCGCCTCGGTAATTGTAGAGCCATCAGAGGTTCCGGAGATAATCACCAGCAAGAAGGCAGACAACGAGATACTAGCTTGTGCTCTGGAAGCCAGGGTAGACTACCTGGTCACCAGCGACCTAAAGCATATATATCCTCTCCAGAGCGTGGGCAATGTAAGAATAGTTTCCCCTTCTGAATTCCTAGCCATCCTTCGATCGGAGGGCAAGGCTGTTCTCTTGAGCACTGATGCCCCCTCCTTACTTTCCCCCCCCCAGGATAAACAGCAACAAGCACTCACATCCGGAAAGCTGGTAACAGCGCCACCGCCCTTTCTACAGACACGTACGGTCCGCACCGGGTGCCGGGACCGCCCTCCAGGCGGTGCCCCCGGATCAGGTACAGCCATCCCGGACGCAGTTTGGTGTGCTCCGGCATAACCAGCGCGTAGCTCTTCCGGACGAGGTAGCACCTGGAGGGAAGAGGATCTCCGAGCGTGCAGATCCGCGTCCAGGTGACCAGCTCCCAGTTCGGCTCCATCGCTTCTCTACGCACCACCACGCCCACCAGCTTGACCGGCTCTCCTATAATCCACTCCTGCGATGCAGTATCCCTTCCCGGTCGCAAGTGCTTCGGATAGTTCTCGGAGAGGAGCTGGGGCATGTCCGCCCGGATGCCGCTGCTGACGAGCCTCCCATCACCGGCTTTTCTGGCAAAGTACCAGTAGTCGCTCATTTCGTCCTTAACGATGGTGTAACCGTCGACCGTCTCCCACCCGTGCGCCCGCTCGTCGCCCCACTGGCGGGCGAGGAACTTCGCGCCGTCGGGCTGGACCAGTTCCACCGCCCCCGGGTAGGCGGGGACGCCGCAGGCTGGCCGGGCCAGGGCGAGGACCAGGAGAACGGCGAGGAAAAAGGCACTACCCTTTTTGCGCATGGTTTTTGGCCCCCCTTTCCAACGCACACAGGCAAAAAAAGGCGGGGCGGCCCGACCGCCGACCGCGGTAGCCGCCCCGCTCCTCCGCCCCGCTACAGGCCCGACAGCGCACGGGAGAGCTCCCGCAGGCCTCGCTCCGCCTCGCCAGTCAGGGCGTCCAGCGCGCCTATGTTGCCGGGGCCGCCGCAGGGCACGCCCAGGGCTTTGCATGCCACGGTGCAACCCCAGTCCACGGCCTTCCAGAGGGCGCCGGGCTGGGACAGGAAGGCGAAGGCCGCGGCGGCGGCGACGGCGTTGGCCGCGAAGCCCGCAAAGCGCCCGAAGACGGGGGACAGCAACGCCCACAGTAGCGCCCGGAGCGCGGCGAACGCCAGCGCCAGCACCGGCAGGGCGAAGGCCAGCTTCTGGAGCTGGTAGAAAGCACCCAGAAGGTCAGAGAGGCCGAACACATCGCCCACTCTCTCTCACCACCTTTCCACCAGGACTTTCAGCCAGGCGCAACCCAGGAGGCTGACGGCCGCGCCGGAGAGCAGGGCGAAGGGCCACGCCAGCCAGGTGAGCCACGCGGCCCGCGAGGGTTTTATCTCCCGCAGCCAGTGGGCCGTGGAGAAGACGCCGCCGCCCAGGACGACGGCGTACCAGGTTAGAAACCTCTCCGGCCCCGCGGCCAGGTACGTCGGCCCCGCCAGGAGGCCGAGTACCGACGCCAGGGCCAGCTCGCGCTTCTCCGGGGACATCTCCGACCACCGCCTTCTGAAAAAGATGGGGGCCACCGCCTTGGTGCTTCCCTTCCTACCGGAATACGTGGAACTTTATGGCCGTCAGTTCGGTGCCGTCTTCCCTTGCCAGGGTCTCCCACGCGGGTACCATCTTGAGGTCGTAACCCAGCGGGGCTACCAGACCCCTCGCCACGGCCATGGCCTTCACAGCCTGGTTCACCGCCCCGGCGCCTATCGCCCGGAGCGTGACTTCCCCCTCGCTCCCCTTGAGCACGTGATAGATTGCCCACGCGAGCTTTTTGGTGTCGGTCTTAGTCGAAACTTTGAACGTTTCCAAGGTTCTTTCCCCCTTTTTCTGATTCTATCAGCAATTTTTCACCCCGGCCTAACCCGCCAAATTCATCACCGCTGGCGTCACCCACGCCTCCAGGACCGCCGCAGCGGCCAGGAGCGGCAGGACGACCCGCAGGAAGAGGTCCTTCTTCTCGCCCGCCGCGGCGCCCGCAACGCCCGCCCCGCAGGCGATGAACAGCGCCGAAAGCTCCGGCACGCCGTGGGGGATCAGTCCGGCTAGTAATAGCCGCGTGCTTATGCCGGAGGCGTGCAGGTGCGCGCACACTCCAGCCAGCACGGCGCCGTTCAGCGCCAGCACGGCCAGCGGCAGGAGCCTGCCCGCCCACGGCGGCCGCCACGTGAGCAGCCGCAGGAGCCTTCCCGGCAGGCGCAATCTTTCCAACACCCTCCTGACAAACCTGCAGGGGAAGTCTACTATCTGCTCGGCGAAGAGGGCCATGGCCGCCACCGAAGAGTTTTTGGCTAAGAAGAACGCCGCCAGCAGGAAGTCCCTCCCCTCCAGGGGCCGCACCAGGCCCGCCACGTCCTCCAGCACGGGTTCCAGGAGGTCGGGGCGGCGGGCCAGCCACGGGCCGCCGATCAGCGCCGCCAGGGCGAAGACCGCCAGCGCGGAGAGCCACCAGCGTAAGAGGGTTTTCGGCCTCACGCCAGCCCGCCTCCCCCGAGGTACCGCGCGAAGAGCTTCGGGTCGACCGCCCGCTCCTCGGCGTCTTCCCTGCCGACCAGACCCATCAGGACCAGGTCGGCCAGCGCCCTGTCCATCAGCACCATGCCCTCCGAGGCCCCCGTCTGGATGGCCGACGGTATCTGGTGCGGCTTGCCCTCGCGCACGAGCGCCCTGACGGCGTGCGTGGCCACCAGCACCTCCACGGCGCAGACCCTGCCCCTGCCGTCCTTCCTCGGCAGGAGTTGCTGGGACAGCACCCCCTGGAGCACCCCGGCCAGCTGCACCCTGACCTGCTGCTGCTGGTGCGGCGGGAACACGTCGATGATGCGCTCCACGGTCTCCGCGGCGGTGTTGGTGTGCAGGGTCGAGAGCACCAGGTGGCCCGTCTCGGCGGCGGTTATCGCCGTGGCTATCGTCTCCAGGTCGCGCATCTCGCCCACCAGTATCACGTCCGGGTCCTCCCGCAGGGCCGCCCGCAGGCCCTCGGCGAAGCTCTCCACGTCCTCGCCCACCTCGCGCTGGTTGACCACCCCCCTGGCGTGGCGGTGCATGTACTCTATCGGGTCCTCCAGGGTGATCACGTGCCGCTCGGACGTGAGGTTGATGTGGTTGACCATGGCCGCCAGCGTGGTGGACTTGCCGGAGCCCGTGGGGCCGGTCACAAGCACTAGGCCCCTGGGGAGTTCGGCGAACCTGCGCATGACCGCCGCCGTGCCCGGCGCATGGGGGAACAGCTCGTCCAGCGTGGGTATCCTGCTGGAGAGCACCCTGCAGGCCGCCGCGTAGTTGCCCCGCTGGCGGTAGACGTTGACCCGGAAGCGCGAGAGGCCAGGCACGGAGTACGCCAGGTCGGCGCTGCCCTTCGCGCTAAGCCTCTCCGCGTGCCTCTCGTCCCGCACCAGAGAAAATGCCAGTTCCTTGGCCCTGACGGAACCGATGGGCTGGCCTGCGTCCGGCCAGACCTCCAGTAGCGCCAGCGCCTCGGCGCGCGCCTCCGGCGGGCCGGACCCCGCCAGCTCGTCCAGCCGCCAGAGCCTGCCGTGCAACCGCAGCACCGGCGGCGTGCCCACCGTCAGGTGCAGGTCCGATGCCCCGCACCTCACCGCCAGCGCCAGGAGGTCGTCGGCCAGGCTCCTGCCCCGGTAGGGCCGCCCGCCGCCGTCCCGCTCTTCCGGCTGCGAAGTCCCGCGTGCGGGGATCGGGCCGGATCTAACCGCGCCCACCTCCAACACCTCGGTCAGGTCGTAGATCCTCAAGAGCTGTCACCCCCCAGCCTTCCGAAAATTTTGATCACCCTCCGCACGTACTCCCGGGTCTCCCGGTAGGGCGGCACGCCGCCGTGCCTCTCCACTACGCCCGGCCCGGCGTTGTAGGCCGCCAGGGCCAGGTCCAGCCTGCCGCCGAACCTGTCCAGGAGGCTGCGCAGGTACCTGGCCCCGCCGCGCACGCTCTGCGCCGGGTCGAAGGGATCGGAGACGCCCACTTCTCTGGCCGTGCCGGGCATGAGCTGCATCAACCCGAGCGCGCCCTTCGGCGACACCGCCCGCGGGTCGAAGCCGGACTCCGCCGCCGCCACGGCCTTCAGCAGCCGCGGGTCGAGGCCCGTCTCCCTGGAGGCCTCCTCGAAGAGCGGGTCGAGGTGCGGCGGGGGTGCTGCTTCCCCGCTCCCGGGGGCCTCCGGAGCCCCGTCCTCCTGCCCCGCTTCCCTCCCGGCCGCTTCTTCCTCCGCCAGCCTGGCCAGCCGTATTGCCTCCGCCAGCCTGGCGCGCTCTTCCTCCACGGTTCCGGCCTCGGCGGCGAACCGCGACGTCTCCGGCCACAGCAGGGCCACGGGGTCGAGGGTCATGCCGCCCCTCTCGGCCCGCAGGACCACCGGCCCCCCGGCGGCGCCCAAAAGATCGCCCGGTCGAACAATATCGCCCGGCTCAACGAACACCTCCGCCAGTCCCGCGTACTCCAGGAGCAGGCCGCCGCCGCACCTAACGGTTACCCTGCCGCCATCGACGGCCTCCACCGTGCCCGCCAGCGCCGCGCCCACCGCGGGGCTACCGAACTCCACCAGCGCGGAGTCCCTGTACGCCCCGTTCTCGCCCAGTCCGTAGTGGGCCAGCACGCGGGCGGGCTTCGCCTCCGCGGGAGCGGTTGGAGCGGGCGGCCTTGCGACGCCACCTCTGGAGATTTCTGCCGCGGGCGGACGCGTAACCGCGCTTCGGGCTACGGCGGACTCGGCGCCGCCCTTCGCCAGGGAAGACCACGCCAGCACCCCGGCCAGTACCAGCGCGGCGGTAGAAGTGGTAGCGACTCGCCTGATCTGCTTCCGCAACCGATCACCTCCTCCGCAAAAGAAAAAGGCCGGAGAGAAGGCTGCTCTCCCCGGCGAGCTTGCAGTTCGAAAACCTCAGAGCCGCTGTTTTCGGCTTCTCGTGCTGGTCTCCGGTCGCGGGTGCCGTCCCGCTTGCAGGAGTTTCTTGCAGTCCCGTACGAAAGCCTCAAAGAGGGCGGGCGCCTCAGCGGCCAAGGAACTGTCCAGCACCTTGAGGCCGCGGATCTCCAGGTGGAAGTTTTCCCGCAGCTTTTCCCACCTGCGCTCGATGGCCGCCAATCGGGGTGCGAGCAGGGATGCCTGCTCCAGCAACGGTCCCTTCCTCTCCCTGTACACCACGGCC